>CAYMUW010000038.1:0-23007 GCA_964393865.1 uncultured Lachnospiraceae bacterium | reverse complement strand
GTTCGATTCCGGTCGCCGGCAGTGAGAAAAAGCTTAAACGTTAGGTTTAAGCTTTTTATGATAGAAGATCACTTTCCAATTTTAAAATAATCAAAAATCTTTCTTTTCGGCATTTTTAGTTTCATTCATTTGTTCTAATTTAAGTTCAAGGAATTCCAGCATCATTTCAATGGTGTTGCGATTGTTAGCCAGAACAGTAAGCGCAAATTGCAACAGATCTTTTTCATTCCAATTGTTATATGACTTATATTTTTCGGCAAGATTTGAAAGACGTTTTTGCTGCCCATCCTCCAGCCAAAAGGTCAACTCATAGCAAGTCATTTTCCAATACTCCCTTCTGAATAATTATAGAATATTGTGAATATATCCACAATATGTATTTTAAAGAAATACGAACATAATAGTAACAAGAGCTTTGAGAAGGAAGTGATTGTTATTATAGATTTCAGCCCTTTGTGGCAAACGATGGCAGACAAAAACATATCACAATATCGATTGTTGAAGCATGGTATTGATAATAAAACGTTAGATTCCCTTAAGAAGAATAAAAACATCACCCTTCTGACTTTGGAAAGGTTGTGTACTATTTTAGATTGTACCCCTAATGATGTTGTTAAATTCACAAAGGAGTAGTAATTATAATTGGTGCGGGCAATGCAACCATTGAATCCTATCCGCCAGGCGAATGGATGACAATGGTTGTATTTATTTATGACTAATGCGAGAGTTTCGCCTAGTGCCCAGGGTTCCTTACAATCAGCCTGCACTTATGATATAATTAAACAATAAGGTAATATTTTTACATAGGGGGATATGGCAATGAAGTTTGATCTGAAGCAGGATGCAAAGAGGATACTGGTAATTTGCATAGCAGCATTTCTTATGGCAGTGAATATCAAGACCTTTGTGAAAACTGGAGGTTTGTATCCGGGTGGGGCCACCGGGCTGACGATATTAATTCAGGCAATTTTTGAAAGATTTTTTAAGATCATAGTGCCATATACGGCAATTAATGTGCTGCTGAATGCAGTTCCTGTTTACATCGGATTTCGCTATATAGGGAAAAAATTTACCCTTTATTCCTGCTTGATGATTCTTCTGACAAGCTTTTTGACTGATATCATACCGGCGCATGTTATCACCTATGATACTTTGCTGATCAGTATTTTTGGAGGGCTGATTAACGGATTTGTGATCAGTATGTGTCTGCTTGTAGGAGCGACCACGGGCGGAACGGATTTTATCTCCATTTACCTTTCAGAAAAGAAGGGGATGGATTCCTGGAACCTGATATTGGCATTAAATGTCATCATCTTGTCTATAGCGGGCCTTTTGTTTGGATGGGACAAAGCTTTGTATTCCATTATTTTTCAGTTTGCATCCACGCAGATACTGCATACCCTGTATAAAAGGTATCAGAAACAGACGCTTTTTATTGTTACTCAAAATCCTGAGGAAGTATGTGACGCTATTTATGCGGTATGTAAGCATGGCGCAACGATTCTGGAGGGACAAGGTTCCTATGAGCATTGTGAGCGGGATGTGGTATATTCTGTGGTTTCAAAGGATGAGGTGAAAAGAGTAGTCCGTGCGATAAAGAAAATTGATGAGAATGCATTTGTTAATGAAATGAAAACGGAAGGCCTGTCAGGCAGGTTTTATCAGAGACCAAACGATTAATTAATGGTGTGGTGAAAAAGCGCAAGCTGCCGAGCTTGCGCAATGTATGTGATAGAAAAAAGCTGTAATCGTAGTGGAGATCAGGAAGAATTGCGAAGCAATTCTTGTAGCGCAAGCTGCCGAGCTTGCGCAATGTATGTGATAGAAAAAAGCTGTAATCGTAGTGGAGATCAGGAAGAATTGCGAAGCAATTCTTGTAGCGCAAGCTGCCGAGCTTGCGCTTTTTTAGACTTTTTTTATATTCCTTTATATTGCGTTAATTGCTTTATGGAATAATAAGCAGTAAGATAAATACTATAGCAAAATAAGGAGATGTGGCATTATGAAGGAAAAATTCTATCGTTTTATGCAGGGCAGATATGGTGCAGATCAGTTCAATCGCTTTCTGATGGTTTTGGTGTTGATTTGCTTGTTTCTGTCCATTCTGGGAGGAAGGCCCTTTTATATAATCGGGATTGCCCTTCTTATTTATGCCTACTTTAGAATTTTTTCAAAGAATCTGTATAAACGACGTGCCGAAAACGCCTTATATTTGAAATACCAGTATCGTGTTAAACAGAAGTTCGCCACATGGAAGCGGGATATGCGGCAGCGGAAAACCCATCATATTTACAAGTGCCCATCCTGCAGACAAAAGATAAGAGTGCCGAGAGGAAAAGGCAGAATTGAGATCAGATGTCCTAAGTGTAATCAAACCTTTATCAAGAAAAGCTAAACAGGAGATGTTATGTTTGGATATATAATCATTAACAAGGGGGATATGAAATTCAAAGAATTTGATATTTACCATTCCTATTACTGCGGGTTGTGTGATGCATTAAAGCAGCGGTATGGGAAGGCTGGACAGCTTAGTCTTTCCTATGATATGACCTTTTTGGTTATGCTGCTTTCCAGCCTGTACGAACCGGATACGGAGCTTTCACAGGTGAAATGCATTGTCCATCCTTTCGAAAAGCATACCGTAAGAAGAAATGAATTTTCTTATTATGCAGCAGACATGAATGTAATGTTTACTTATTACAAATGCAGGGATGACTGGGAGGATGACAGGAAGCTTTCACGCCTGGCATACGGCAGGCTGCTTCGCCGGGCATACCGCTCTGTTTGCTCCGGTTATGGCCCCAAGGCGAAAAAGATTGACAGTTTAATGCGTGAATTATCCTTGGAGGAAAAACGGGAAAATCAGGATATTGATTATATGGCTGGTCTGTTTGGCAAGATTATGGGTGAGATTTTGGCGGCCAGGGCTGATGAATGGCAGGAAAGTTTAAAAACAATGGGAGTTTTTCTCGGGAAATTTATTTACCTGATGGATGCCTACGAGGATGTGGAGGAGGACATCAGGCAGCATAGATATAACCCTTTGAAGCGCAGATTTGAGAGGCCGGATTTTGAGGAGGAGATCAAAACCATTCTCACTATGATGATGGCGGGATGCTGTAGGGAATTTGAAAAGCTTCCAATTATTGAAAATGCAGAAATACTCCGAAATATTCTTTATTCGGGTATCTGGTATCGTTATGAGATGGTACATCAAAAGAGGGAAAAGGTCAGGGAGGAAGATGATGCGCGACCCGTATGACGTTTTAGGCATCTCAAGAGGTGCCTCTGAGGAAGAAATTAAAAAAGCATATAAAGCGCTCAGCAGAAAGTATCATCCTGATGCCAATATTAACAATCCTCACAAGGAAGAAGCGGAGGAGAAGTTTAAGGAAATTCAGCAGGCTTACCAGCAGATCATGAAGGAAAGGACGGAAGGGTACAGCTATCAAAGTGGCGGATACCAGGGCAGTTATGGCGGAAGCGGCGGGAGTTCGGGAAGCAGTTATGGCGGTTATGGAGGCTTCGGCGGTTTTGGAGGCTTTGGAGATTTTGGCAGTGCATGGGGAGGAACGGGAACCGGATATGAGGAAGACAATTATCTCCGTGCGGCCGGAAATTATGTGAGAAATGGTTACTACAAGGAAGCCAGAACGGTGTTGGACGGTATGGAGGAGAGCCGCCGAAATGCAAGGTGGTATTATTACAGCGCCCTGACCCATGCAGGCTTGGGTAATCAGGTTTCGGCACTTGAGCATGCAAGAAGGGCAGCAGCCCTGGAGCCCGGGAACAGGGATTACAGTAATCTGGTATATCAGTTTGAAAATGGCGGTTCCTGGTACCGGCAGAAGCAGTATACCTACGGACAGCCATATAATGTGGGCAACAGTCTTTGCTTAAAGCTGTGCATCGCAAACCTGATTTGCAATCTCTGCTGCGGAGGAGGAGGACTTTGCTGCGGCGGGGGGCCCTACTACAGATATTAATAAATAAGACGGTAACAATTCAGCGGCAGATTTGTATTGTAAATCTGCCGCTTTTGATAGTATGATAGTATTAAAACACAGAAGGGGTGAAAAGGGGAAAAAGGATCTGTTTAATGTTTTGACGGAGAACAGTATAATAGAGCTTGGGAGCGATCCGAAGAAATGGAGGCATTTATGAGCGAAATTTTAAACGGAAACAGACTTGTGATGGGGACATGCTATTATCCGGAGCATTGGCCGGAGAGGCTTTGGAAAGAGGATTTGCAGCGAATGCTGGATACGGGCATTGAGGTGATTCGTGTTGCCGAATTTGCGTGGAGCAAGGTGGAACCTACAGAGGGAAATTTTACCTTTACATTCTGGGATCATTTTCTTGATTTGGCGGAAAAGACGGGAATGAAGGTGATCTTTTGCACCCCTACCGCAACACCGCCGGCATGGCTGACCGAAAAATATCCGGAGGTTTTAAATGCCGATATTCAGGGAAATCTCTACAGGCACGGCACCAGAAGGCACTATAACTATAATTCCCCTGTTTACAGAGAGCTGTGTGCCCGGATCACGGAGAAGTTTGCATCCCATTACGGTGGAAGAAAATGCATTATCGGCTGGCAGATTGACAATGAATTGAACTGTGAAAAGGATGTATTCTATTCGGAAAGTGATACCAAAGCATTCCGTGTATTTTTGCAGAAAAAGTATGAAACGCTGGATGCTTTAAATGAGGCATGGGGAACTGTTTTCTGGAACCAGACCTATACTGACTGGAAGGAAATTTTTGTGCCCAGATATACCTATAGCGGATCGGTCAATCCTCATGAGGTGCTGGATTATATTCGTTTTATTTCGGACAGTGTGCGAAGCTTTGCCAAGCTACAGAGTGATATTGTTAGAATTTATTGTAAGCCAGGTGATTTCATCACTACCAATGGATTGTTTGATCATATAGATAATCATAAGATGACCAGAGAGAGTCTTGATTTTTATACCTATGACTCTTATCCTGATTTTGCTTTTTGTTTGGATATGTATACGGATAAACCGGGAGAACTTCGGGATAGAAAATGGAGCAGAAACCTGTCAGAGGTTCGTGCCATTTCTCCCATCTTTGGAATCATGGAGCAGCAGTCGGGAGCGTGCGGCTGGAATACCAGACTGGAGGCGCCTACGCCAAGACCGGGTCAGATTACTCTTTGGACCCTTCAGTCTATTGCTCATGGAGCGGACTATATCAGTTATTTTCGTTGGAGAACCTGTACCTTTGGAACGGAAATGTACTGGCACGGCATTTTGGATTACTCCGGAAGGGACAACAGAAGGATCAGGGAAATCCGCCAGGTGCATGAAAAGATGGAAGCGATCAGTGAGGTGGCAGGAGGCATCTATCAGGCCAGGGTTGGCGTATTGAAGGACTATGACAATATCTGGGATGTGGAAATTGATCATTGGCATCAAAGAGTTGACTCTGTTAGTCAAAAAGCGATCTATGCCGCAGCGCAGAAAACACATACACCTCTCGACTATATTTACCTGACTGACAGCATAAAGGCGGAGGATTTGGCAAAGTATCAGGTGCTGTTTTATCCCCATGCAACGATTATGACCAGGCAGCGAAGCGGGCTTTTGGAGGAGTACATAAGAAACGGCGGAATCCTTGTGGTTGGCTGTCGGAGCGGTTATAAGGATGAAACCGGCAAGTGTGTCATGGAGAAGCTTCCGGGACAGCTGTCAGCATTGACCGGTACGGACATTCCTGAGTATTCCTTTATCGCCCCGGATGCAGGCAGGGTGACGGTGGAATGGGACGGCAGTACCTTTGAAGCGGCAGTATTTACCGACCTTCTGGAGGCAGCAGGGGAAAACGCACAGGTAAAGGGTGTGTATACATCCGATTATTATGCAGGAACACCGGCACTGGTGTGCAACAGCTTTGGAAGCGGTCAGGCGTGGTACTATGGCAGTGCTTTTACGGAGGAGGCCGCAAAAATCTTTTTGGAAAAGCTGGGAGTGGCTGAAACGTATCAGGACATTGTGGAGGCACCTCTCGATTGTGAGGTTGCAGTTAGAAGAAAGGAAGACACAGATTATCTTTTCCTTTTGAATTATGGCAAGGAAAGCGCATTTGTTACTCTCCACAAGGAGGGCACAGATCTTTATACCGGAGAGAAGGTGTCCGGCAGGATTGAGCTTCCCGGATATGGTACTTTGGTGGTAAAATTATAAAAAGAGTAATTGGCGTGGAGGCGTAAAGGTGAAAGCAAGTTAATATGAAATGATACTGGATTCTCTTTAAATGACCGGAGTATATGTTATCCGGGCCTTTCAGGATGTGGATGAACGAACCAGGAAGGAAAAAGAGCGTACCAGAAATGACCGGAGAATGTGCAGGATTATAAGGAAGAGATATGTCAGTACCGCCATAGAGGAAGTTCCGTGATGTGGGTGGAGGATCATGTACTGTACATACGTCAGGGTGACAAAACCATTGTCAATATATTGGGACGTGATATTACCACCGAAAAGCTGGCAGAGGAGGAAATCAATCTGTCGGATCAGATTGAAAATCTGGCAACCATGATTCGTCCCTCCATACAGGAGAAGGGACAGAACCTTGATATACGGATTGTAAACGTGGAGCATGAGCGTGTGGTCGGTGACTCCATGAGGCTGCAGCAGATTTTCACGAATATACTGGGAAATGCGGCTCAAATTCCGATTATTGCCATGACTGCCAATGCTTTTGCGGAGGATATACAACAGAGCAGGAATGCCGGGCTGAACTGTTACGAGCATGCAAAAAATATGAAGCATACCTATTGACAAAAAGGTCATACTATACTAAAATATCTGTTGTTGCGGATGCAGCAGATGTGCGCTTAGCTCAGCTGGATAGAGCGTTTGGCTACGGACCAAAAGGTCGGGGGTTCGAATCCTCTAGCGCACGCTGGGTGTGCGTATGTGCACGCTATTCGGAAGCAGCAGGAAAACCCATTGTTGGGCTTTCCTGCTTTTTTAGTGCAGCGGTAATATCTTGAAATGTAGGACAAACCATGCTAAAGTATTGGTTAAAAGAAAACACAGCAGATAAATGGTTTAGAGAGAGGATTTTTGAGATGAAAGCATTTATGAAGGAATTTAAAGAATTTATTTCAAGAGGAAATGTAATGGACATGGCAGTAGGTGTTATCATAGGCGGAGCTTTTACCGCCATAGTCAATTCTCTGGTAAATGATATTATGATGCCCTTGCTGTCGCTGCTGACGGGAGGCTTTGATTTTACAGCCCTTTGTATTGTTTTAGGAGAAGGGGAAGGGGTAGCCACCTTTAATTACGGTTCCTTTATTGCGGCGGTCATTAATTTCCTTTTAATTTCTTTGGTGATTTTTTTACTGGTGAAAGGACTGAATAAGCTGGCTGCACGCACGAAGAAGGAACAGCAGCCTGCACCTGCTACGACTAAGGAATGTCCTTTCTGTAAGGAGCAGATTGCCATAGAGGCAACCAGATGTCCTCATTGTACTTCCGAGTTGACTCGGGAATAGGCGGCTGGTCGGCAGCAGAAACCTTTAAAAGGTAAAGGTGGAGGAAATGACAGAAAGTAAACAAAAAGTAATAGCAGCGATTAATGATTTGACCGGCTATGGCAGATGTGCACTCACTGTGGCCATACCGGTCATTTCCCATATGAAAATCCAGTGTTGTCCGGTGCCTACATCCATATTATCCAATCATACCGGGTATTCGGAGTATTTTTTTGACGATTATACAGAAAAGCTTCCCAAATACTTGGAAATGTGGAAAAAGCTGGATCTGCATTTTCATGGGATTATGTCGGGCTTTCTGGGCTCCGGGGAACAGATTGGGATTGTAGAGCGGTTTATCAAAGAGTTTGCGGATGAGAGTACAGTGGTAGTAATTGATCCGGTGATGGGAGACCACGGGAAAATTGCGGGAACCTATACGGAGGAAATGTGTTTGGAAATGAGAAAGCTGGTGTCCATGGCGGATATCATCACGCCAAATCTGACGGAGGCATGCAAGCTTACAGACACCCCGTACAGGGAGAAGGGCCTGAAAAAGAAGGATTTGGCTGTTATGGCGGAACAATTAAGAGCGATGGGGCCGAAGCGGATTGTGATTACCGGTGTGCCGCAGGGCGGTTATATCGGCAATTTTTTATATCAGGAGGGTGAAGAGCCTAAGATGATCAGAACCCATAGAGAGGGAACGGAGCGCTGCGGAACAGGGGATTTGTTTGCCACAATTGTTGCAGCGGACGCGGTAAACGGAGTATCCTTTGAAGCGTCTGTCAGAAAAGCATCTGCTTTTGTCAGAAGGTGTATGATGAAATCAATGGAAATGAATATTCCGCAACAGAACGGCGTGTGTTTCGAGGAAATTCTTCATACATTAAAGGTGTAGTTATGCGGTATTGTATGTGCCATGGAGTGTAAAAATATGAAATGTTTTTTAAGATGCGTGTTTAAGATTATATTCAGCAGAACCCTGATTATTATATTGATGCTGCTTTTGCAGATCTTGGTGCTGCTTGGCAGCTTTCAGTGGCTTGGCCAGTATCTCAGCTATATTTGGGAAGGCATGAATTTTTTGGGCGCAATCCTTATCATCTACATAATCAATAAGGATGAGCCGACAGAGTTTAAACTCAGCTGGATTATACCAATCTGTGTATTTCCGATATTCGGCGCATTGATTTATATTTTTGTGGTAGGAAATTTTGGCGGAATAGGATTGCGGGCCAGGCTGGAAAAATGCATGAAGGAATCGGAGGAGCTTCTCGTAACTGCACCGGAAACCAATACAGCCGTCGAAAAATGCGCCGCCTCCTTTCGGGGCTTTGCCCATTATATGGAGCATACGGTGGGCTTTCCGGTTTATCACAATTCCAAGGCCCGTTATTATCCCCTTGGCGAGGATAAGTTTGAGGATCTGTTGATAGAATTGAGAAAAGCGGAAAAATATATCTTCTTAGAGTATTTTATTATAGAGCGGGGGATCATGTGGAATGCCGTGCTTGATATTCTGAAAGAAAAGGTAAAAGAGGGCGTGGAGGTCCGGGTAATGTACGATGGAATGTGCTCCCTTTTACTGCTGCCGTACGGATACCCTAAAAAGCTGAAGCAATATGGGATTAAGGCGAAAATGTTTTCACCTATTGTTCCTTTCTTGTCCACTACGCAGAATAACAGAGATCACAGAAAAATTCTGGTGATTGACGGAAAGGTAGCGTTTACCGGAGGAGTCAATCTTGCGGATGAATATATTAACAAAACCGTGCGCTTTGGCCACTGGAAGGACATAGCAGTTAAAATTACCGGAGATGCGGTGCGCAGCTTTACCGTGATGTTCTTACAGATGTGGAATGTCTATGAGAAGGAAGAGGAAGATTATGCGTCTTATCTGGAGGATGTTGTATATGAAGAGCCGCTGTACCATGACGGCTTTGTCATTCCCTATGGGGAAACGCCTACGAGAAAGACTGAGGTTGCCAAAACGGTTTATGAGTCTATCATCAATGCGGCCAATCAATATGTACATATTATGACGCCCTATTTTATTGTGGACAGGGAATTTTTGGACAGTATGAAATTTGCGGCGGGGAGAGGCGTGGAGGTTTCCATGATTCTGCCCCATATACCGGATAAGAAGATTGTTTATTACATTGCACGAACCTGTTATCCTGAGTTGCTGCGTGCAGGAATTAAGGTCTATGAGTACATGCCCGGATTTGTGCATGCCAAGGCGTTTGCTTCCGATGATATCTGCGCCGTTGTAGGCACGGTTAATCTGGATTACCGCAGCTTTTTCCATCATTTTGAATGTGGGGCATACTTTTATGAAAACTCGGTAGTAGGAAAGGTGGAAGAGGATTTTCAGGATACGCTGCTGAAATGTCAGGAAATCACACTGGATTATTACAAAAAGATACCCATGTATCAGAAGCTGATAGGCAGAGTGTTTAAGCTTTTGGCTCCGCTTATGTAGTCTAAAAAGAGTTGGCTTCTCATTATTTTCGAGTGCTTTCCAATCACATAAAAAGGAGCTGCAAGGCAGCTCCTTTTCGTATGCATATCTTTGAAAATTAACCCATGGTAACAACTACATCGTAGGTTTCTTTTCCCACTACATAAGGAATGACACAGCCGTCGATAGCAGCGCCGTCAACGGTAATGCTTTTGATACCCTTCTCTACATTGTCAGGATTTACAACCTTGATATTGTAGGTTCCCTCTCTGAACTTTCTGGTAATCTCGAAATCACCGAAGCCCTTGGGAATACAAGGATCTATGCTTAAGCCCTTGTGAGTAGGATAAACACCTAAAATATATTGAGAGATATTTACAAAGGTCCACGCAGCGGTACCGGTCAGCCAGCTGTTCTTTGCTTCACCGTGGAACTTAGCATCCTTTCCGGCAACCATCTGGGAATATACATAAGGCTCAGTTCTGTGGATTTCACTGATATCCTCAATGTAAGCGGGACAGGTCTTCTGATAGATTTCAAATGCTCTGTCACCATGTCCGACTACGGTTTCTGCGATAGAAACCCATGGGTTGTTGTGGCAGAAGATACCGGCATTCTCTTTATATCCGGGCGGATAGGAGGAGATTTCGCCAAGCTCTAAGTGATATCTGGTATAAGCAGGCTGGAGGATCATGACACCATACTTGGTATCCAATTTTTCCTTTACGGAATTTAATGCCTTCTCAGCAAGACCTTCCTTAACACCGATACCTGCTAAAGGACAGAAGCCGTTGGATTCAATATAAATCTGACCTTCTTCACATTCTTTGGAACCAATTTTCTGTCCGTAAGCGTCATAAGCACGAATGAACCAGTCGCCATCCCAACCATCCTTCAGAACAGCGTCATACATCTTGGCAACTTCTTCTCTTGCATAATCGGCTTCCTTCTGGTCACCCATTAATTCGCAGAGCTGAGCATATTCTTCACCATACTTAACAAACATTCCGGCAATGAATACGGATTCTGCAACAGGACCTTCGGAAGGGCCGAATGTCTGGAAGGATTCACCCGGATGCTCGGAGAAGCAGTTCAGGTTCAGGCAGTCATTCCAGTCGGCACGTCCGATCAGTGGAAGATTGTGAGGTCCCTTGTGGTTTACAATGTAGTCAAAGCTTCTCTTTAAGTGTCCCATCAAAGGAGTAGCTACGGACATATCATTATCATAAGGTACCATCTCAGTCAAAATAGAGGTATCACCGGTTTCTCTTACATAAGCGCTGGTTCCGGCAATGAGCCATAAAGGATCATCATTGAAGCCGCTTCCAATATCGGAATTACCTTTCTTGGTAAGAGGCTGGTACTGATGGTAAGCACTGCCGTCCTGGAACTGGGTGGAGGCAATGTCGATAATTCTTTCTCTTGCACGGTCAGGAATAAGGTGTACGAAACCAAGCAGATCCTGACAGGAATCTCTAAAGCCCATACCACGGCCGATACCGGATTCATAATAGGAAGCGGAACGTGACATGTTGAAGGTTACCATACACTGGTACTGGTTCCAGATATTTACCATACGGTCAACCTTTTCGTTGGAGGACTTGATGGTATATTTTGCAAGAAGATTTTTCCAGTAGTCGTTTAATTCAGCAAAAGCCTTCTCCACATCTGCGTCTGTTTTGTACTTGTCCAGCATTGCATAGGCAGGCTTCTTATTGATAACGCCGTAGGACTCCCACTTATCCTCTTCGGGATTCTCTATGTAGCCAAGTACGAATACATAGGATTTGGTTTCGCCGGGCTGTAAGGTAACATTGATCTGGTGGGAGGCAATGGGCTGCCAGCCACTGGCAATGGAGTTGGTACATGCGCCCTTTTCAACGGCTTCAGGTTCGCCTGCGCCTCTGTAAGCGCCGAGGAAAGCCTCTCTGCTGGTGTCGAAAGCGTCAACCTTAGTGTTGACAGAGTAGATTGCGTAATGGTTACGGCGCTCTCTGTATTCTGTCTTATGGAAAATGGTGGAGTCAACTACTTCAACTTCACCGGTGCTGTAATTTCTCTGGAAGTTTCTGCTGTCGTCGTCCGCATTCCACAGACACCATTCTACATAGGAAAAAACAGAAAGAGTCTTAGCAGCGGAAGAGTTGTTGGTAATCTTAAGCTGGCTTACCTCGCAGGCATCACCCATGGGAACAAATGTAAGGACAGAAGCCTGAACATCATTCTTGGAAGAGGTAAAGCGGCTGTAGCCGATACCGTGGCGGCACTCATAAGCGTCAAGCTCCGTTTTGGTGGGCTGCCATCCGGGATTCCAGATTGTATCGCCATCCTTAATATAGATGTACTTGCCGTTGATATCGACAGGAACATCGTTGTAACGATAACGGGTAAGTCTTAAAAGCTTTGCATCCTTATAAAAGGTGTAACCACCGCAGGTGTTGGAAATCAGGCTGAAAAAGTCGTTACAGCCAAGATAGTTAATCCAGGGAAGCGGTGTCTTAGGGGTGGTAATGACGTATTCGCGATTCGCGTCGTCGAAATAACCAAATTTCATAGCTCCTTCTCCTTTATGATTTATTTGTTCAATATAAAATTCAGAAAACGTTTAAGTTCTCCTTATAAACCGAATTATACCGAAAACATCCATGTATTGCAATAATAAAATTGTGCAATTTTCCATTATATGATAAAAATGGAAGGAGAAAAATGATCAAATTATGCAAAAAATGATTTCTGCCAGAGGAAATTTGTCTGCCCAAAATATGCAATTGATAAATATCACAAGAAAAATTGAAAAATCAATTGTAAAAAACTGCAAAAAAATCGTTTAAAAATATGTAGAAGATTGCTGAATATATAAAAGTTGCATAAAGAAAATGAAAAAAAGTATTGCAAAAGTATCAAATTTGTTATACACTTAATAGGCGAAAACGATTAAGTGATTTGATGGATGTTTTTGCGGCAATCGCTCATCTGTAATAGGGTTTGGGTGAAACGTTGAATGTGAAAATACCAGACCTTAAAAGCAGAGGGGGAGTTTGGAATTATGACATCGTTGAAGGACATTTCGGCGGCTTGCGGCGTATCCATTGCAACTGTCAGTAAGGCGTTGAACGGGCATAGAGATATAGGTGAAGAAACAAAAGAGCATATTAAACAGGTAGCTAAGGAACTTGGATATTTACCAAATTCAGCTGCCAAGACCCTGAAAACGAACCGTACATATAATTTGGGAGTTTTGTTTTCGGATGAAGCGCAGAGCGGTTTGACCCATGATTATTTTTCTCATGTACTTGACAGCTTTAAAAGCGCAGCGGAGGAACGGGGCTACGATATCACCTTTATCAACAGCTGCAAGACCAGACAGGGGCGAATGTCCTATCTGGAGCACAGCAGATACAGAGGCTTTGACGGGGTAATGATTGCCTGTGTGGATTTTGACGATCCAGAGGTTTCGGAACTGGTAAGAAGTGATATTCCGGTTGTAACGATTGATCATCTTTTTAATAACAGATGTACAATCGTCTCTGATAATATTAAGGGTATGAGTGATCTTGTTCATTATATATATGAAATGGGACACCGCCGGATTGCATACATACATGGTGCCGATTCCGCAGTTACACAAAGCAGGCTTTCTTCTTTTTATAAAACCTGTGAGGAACTTAAGATAAGCGTTCCCACCGGATATATCAGAGAAGCCCCTTACCGCAATACGCAGGGCACTTATGCCGAAACATTAAAGCTGTTGGACATGGCAGAACCGCCGACTTGTATTTTGTACCCGGATGATTTTTCCTGTTTCGGCGGAATCAACGCAATTAATTCAAGAGGCCTTAAGATACCGGATGATATTTCGGTTGCAGGCTACGATGGCATTAGAATTGCCAGACACTTTGAGCCTCCGCTGACCACCATTGTACAGGATACAAAGCGGTTGGGAAGAGAAGCGGCCCTAAAGCTTATCAGCCTGATTGAAAGTCCGAAAACCACACTGACGGAACAAATTGTTGTGGGGGGAGCAGTGTTTCAAGGCAAGTCTGTTGCCAAACTTCATTGAACTGCTGCATGCATAGGGGGATATGGATATGCATGCTTTTGTAGTTATAAACCAATAAAAGGAGAGATATAGTATGAAGAGCTTTTTAGCAAATACGTGGAAGCATAGGGCACATGTGATAATGTCATTACCGGTTTTCCTGATCTTGTTTTTTATCATGTATGTACCCATGGCCGGTCTTGTGATGGCCTTTAAGAATTTTGACTTTTCGAAAGGTATTTGGGGCAGCCCCTGGTGCGGATTTAACAACTTTAAATTCCTTTTGGCATCAAAAAACACATTTGTTTCCATAACAAAGAATACGTTGATGTATTATTTTATCTTTACGTTGCTGGGAACATTCCTGAATGTTGTTCTTGCAATTGCTATTGACCAGTTTGTATTTAAGAAAGTGGCCAAAGTAATGCAGACGCTTATGATTATCCCCGTATTTATTTCATACGCTGCGGTTCAGTTTATTGTATATGCCTTTATCAGCACGGATACCGGTATTTTGAACAATACCTTTAATATGGGCATAAGATTTTATTCAACCGCCTCGTGGTGGCCGTTGATTTTGACAATTGTTAAGATATGGAACAGTGTAGGATACGGTTCCGTTTTATATATGTCTGTGTTAGCCGGTATTGATACAGAGCTTTATGAAGCAGCCCAGATCGACGGCGCTAACAAGTGGAAACAGATTTGGCACATTACCCTGCCTTCTCTGATCCCGATGATTACGGTTATGCTGCTCCTTTCCGTAGGTGGAATTATGAGATCAGACACCGGTTTGTTCTATCAGGTTACACGAAACAGCGGTGTGCTGTATTCAACCACACAGGTTATTGACTCCTATGTATTGAATGCGATCTTCAAGAACTCGAATTTCGGATTTACTGCTGCGACAAGTTTCTTCCAGTCAATTGTGGGACTATTGATGATGCTGTTTGCAAACGGCATGGTCCGCAAGATTGCACCGGAAAATGCGTTGTTCTAATTTGAGAGGAGATTGAGAGATGAGTAAAAGAAAAGGTAATTCCGCTGATTTAGCGCCATCTAAAAAAGAGAAAAAGGGATTAGGACAATATATTCTTGGATTTTTCCTTTTACTGTATACACTGTTTTGTGCATTGCCCGTTGTGCTTGTATTTATTGCAGCATTTTCCGATGAAAAATCTATTACCCAAAACGGATTTAGCTTTTTCCCGGAGAAATGGTCAATGGCCGGAGTGAATTCCGTATTAAGATATGGTTCACAGCTTTTAACTTCCTACGGAATCACGATTTTTGTAACTGTATTCGGAACATTTCTTGGTCTGCTGGTTATGAGTATGTTTGCTTACTCCATCAGCAGAAAGGAATTCCGTTTATCCAAATTTTTATCCGTATACTTATTGATCCCCATGTTGTTTAATGGTGGTCAGCTTTCCGGATATGTTATCTTTACATCCTATTATGGTTTGAAGGATAGTATATGGCTGTTAATTTTACCATTGTGTGTTTCCACAATGAATGTTATAATCTTAAGGACCTATATCGCTAACAGTATTCCTAACGAGCTCATGGAAGCGGCTAAGATTGACGGTGCTGGTGAGTACCGTACCTTCTTCCAGATTACACTGCCGCTGCTGAAGCCTTCACTTGCAGCCGTAGGTTTCATGATGGCTACCGCTTACTGGAATGACTGGCAGAATGCATTGCTTTATATCACAAGTGATAATAAGAAACCGTTGCAGTTGCTGCTTGTTAATATTCAGAAGAGTATTGAATTCCTGCTGAACAACTCCAACGTTCCTGCATCTGCAAGAGCAGCTATGGGAGGAAATATTCCTCAGTATTCGTCCACAATGGCAACCGTGCTTGTAGTTATCGGACCTATTATGGTTGTGTATCCGTTCTTCCAGAAGTACTTTGTTAAAGGTCTTACGGTTGGTTCTGTAAAAGGTTAACTTTGGTTTCAATCCGATGCAATAGTGCGGAGGATTTGAAATAAATAAAAAACAGGGAGGATTTTTTAAAATGAAAATCAAAAAACTCTTGGCTTTGGTTTTAGCTGGCGCTATGACAGCAACATTGCTTGTTGGATGCGGCGGCAGCTCAAGCGACACAACAGAGCCTGCAGCAACAACTGATGATGCAGCAACAACAGATGACACTGCAACAACAGATGACGCTGCAACAACAGATGATGCTGCAACAGACACTGCAGCTTCAGGTGATGCAGTAACTATTAACGTAACAAGAGCAACTTTCAACCTTGCTACTCCTGATTCCGCACAGGTTCAGAAGGTACAGGATGCAGTTAATGAGTACATCAAGGACAAGATCAATGTTCAGATTACTCTTACAGACATCGGATCCGGTGAGTTTACTGACAAGGCTAACCTTGCATTAGCAAACAACGAGATCAACCTTCTGTGGACAGCTTCATGGGAAAGCACAATCGGAACCAACGATCTTGTTCCCAACAACGCTGTTTATGATATTACAGATCTGCTTCCTGGCACACCTCTTTATGAGTCTATGGATGAAGGCCAGTGGGAAGCTACTAAGTATGATGGAAAGATCTACTTCATTCCTGTATACAAGGACAACGTAGAAGGTTACGACATTATGGCTCGTCAGGAACTGGTTGACAAGTACGGATGGGATCTTTCTTCTGTTCAGACACTTGCTGATCTTGAGCCCATGCTTGCAGATGCTAAGGCAGAAGGACTTAAATATCCTTTCCTTACACAGAAGACAGCTATGTTCTACAGATTCTACATTGACAGCTTTGATTTCTTCACAGCTGACGCTACAGCTAACTGGGTTGCAGTTGACAGAGAGTCAAATTCTGTAGTTGATACTATTCTTACAGATGAATACAAAGAGTTCTGTACATTAATGGCTGAGTGGGCTGAGGCTGGTTACATCTCAGAAGATGATGTTACAAAGACCACAACTGATACAACAACTCAGACACAGGATTGGGCTATTTCATGGTGGACAGATATCCCGGTTAATGCAGAGGCTAACAGCCGTTATGGCCAGGATGTTGCTATGACACCTATCACAGACAGATGGGCACATTCTACATCAGCTCTTGGTTCTTGCTACTGTGTAACAGCTAACAGCTCTGCTGAAGAAGCTCAGGCTTGTATCGATTTCATGGGACTTCTGTACACAGACAGCTATCTTGCTGACCTTTGGACATTCGGTATTGAAGGTGAAGACTTCACATACAATGATGAGGGTCTTGTAGATCAGACCAGTGATAAGTACAACCACTCCATGTGGGAGTCCGCTTCTGCTACAATCGTTACACCTCTTTCAAATGAGCCTGCTAACAAGGCAGAGCTTTACGAAGCATTCAATGGTGGTGCTAACACATCTTGCGCAGCTGGTTTCCGTTTTGACAAGGAGCCTGTAGCAGCTCAGTTCAGCGCATGCCAGAATGTATTCGAAGAGTATGGTTTCCCTCTTGAGAACGGTGGTTTCGCAGCAGCAGATGTTCCTGCTACGATCGAAGCTTACCAGGCAGCTCTTGATGAGGCTGGATACCAGGATGTATTAGCTGAGTTCCAGGCACAGTATGACGCTTGGAAGTAATTACGGCTTTCGAAGTTAAGTTATAAATTAAGAGAGGATTCACAAAGGATCCTCTCTTTTTTTATAAGCAGGGGCGCCTGCTTAAAAGACGCAACAATAAAAATATGTCCAGCCCTAGCAGCGAACAGGTGGCAAAGGTTCAGGATGCGATCAATGAGTATATTGCTGACAAGATCAATGTAGAGATCAGCCTGAATGATCTGGCATCTGGTGAATGTGCGGGCTGCTTACTCTATCATGCTGGGAAGTGATTGGATGTCGGGAATATTATATGATGCGACCAAAATAAAAATATGTCAGGCCTTTTATGAAATTTGTGATTATGCGGAGCTTGACAGACAGTGGTCAGATGAGTTGTGGAAGGATGTATTGACCCATCCGGAGATATATGAGGAATTAATTTATTATATAGAGCATCATACCTTTCTTGATCGATTTAAGGTGTGCGGCTACTCCCTGTGTGATTTGTATGTATGGCAGATGAGCCGCTATAATCTGATTAAGGATACCGGAAAGAATTCCAGAACCTGCAACAAAGAAAAGATGGCCATGCAGGCCTTCCGCACCCTGGTGGATCTTATGGCTGACCCGCTGGAGGGCAGAAAGAAGCTTGAAAACGGTCAGGGAATGGACCGGCTTTAGGAGGCAGGATGACGAAAAGGGAATTTGTGACGCAACTGCAGAGAGCTCTGGGCGGAAAACTGGAAAGCAGCAAAATAGCAGAACATACAGCATATTACGAGGAGTACATTGAGGTTCTGGTACGAAAAGGCGGGGACGAGGAGCAGGTGATTGAAACTCTTGGCGCCCCGGAGCTTATTGCAAAGAGCATTTTGAATGCGGAATACGACAGCAAGCGCCATCTGGATGAAGCCACACTTTTTTCTCTGGGGACCCGTTTAAAAAGCGTATGCGCTGATTGGGCAGGAAAAGCAGGGAGAAAGGCAAAGAACTGGTTTGACGGTTTGAAATAGAGTTACCAATATTGTTCGATTGATGGTTGTGTATTTAAATGAAAAAACCTGCCAAGGGACAGGTCTTTTCTGGGGAGTATAAATAATTAATATAAGGGTTATAAACAGAAAATTGAAGGGGTTTTCTGCTTACGTTTTTATTATAGCACTGTTTTAAAAATTAGGCAATGAAAATTAGTACTTAAGTACCGACAAAAATAATGCCTGAAATTTGTGTAATATTAATAAAAAAATAGTACTAAAGCACTAGACTGTGGAAGCATAAAGTTAGAGGCAAATGAAAATACTACTCCTGTAACCTAAAGAATCAGGAGGAAACAAATATGTCTAAGAATGATTACAACCAGAACAACCAGAACAATCAGAACAACCAGAGCCAGGAAAACAAGTCCGGTCAGAACTGCCAGAACAGCCAGAAGAACAGCTCTTCTAACAGTTCTAACAACAATAACAAGAAGAACAACGAATATTAATGGTTTTGGAGAAAGGGCACCCAAAGGGGTGCCTTTTCTGTACAAAGAGCAAGGTTTGTGATATACTACTTCTGATAAATTAAGCCTTGGGAGAATGAAATACCGATGAATCGATATGAACTGATAGCGCCCTGTCATTTTGGGTTGGAAGCAGTGTTAAAAAGAGAAATAATAGATTTGGGATATGATGTCAGTCTGGTAGAAGACGGACGTGTTACGTTTATCGGTGATGCTGAGGCGGTATGCCGTGCCAATATTTTTCTTCGCACGGCTGAGAGAATATTGATTAAGGTGGGAAGCTTTCATGCGGAAACCTATGAGGAGCTTTTTCAGGGGACTAAAAATATAGCGTGGGAAAACTTTATTCCACGTGATGGAAGGTTTTGGGTAACCAAAGCGGCCAGTATCAAGAGCAAGCTGTTCAGTCCTTCTGACATACAGTCCGTGATGAAAAAGGCCATGGTAGAGCGGCTGAAGGAGATATATCATATACAGTGGTTTGAAGAGGATGGTGAAGCTTTCCCGATTCGTGTTTTTTTAATGAAGGATCAGGTGACAGCGGCTTTGGATACTACAGGCGATTCTTTACATAAGAGAGGATACCGGAAGCTGACGGCCAAAGCGCCCATTGCCGAAAACCTTGCGGCGGCGCTGCTGATGCTGACCCCATGGAAAAGGGACAGGATATTGGTAGATCCCTTTTGCGGAAGCGGTACTTTTCCCATAGAGGCGGCATTGATGGCTGCCAATATAGCACCGGGAATGAACCGCAGTTTTCAGGCGGAAAAATGGTCACATCTGATTGACAGCAGGCAGTGGTATGATGCGTCGGATGAAGCAAGAGAAATGATCAGCATGGATATTGATACCGATATACAGGGATATGACATTGATGACAGTATGGTCAGTATTGCAAGGGAAAATGCCAGACTTGCAGGTGTTGATAAAATGATTCATTTCCAGAAAAGAGGAGTTGACCAACTTAGTCATAGCAAAAAATACGGCTTTATTGTTACCAATCCCCCTTATGGAGAGCGTATTGAAGAAAAGAAGAATTTGCCGGTATTGTATCGGACGATTGGAGAACGGTATAAAGCGTTGGATTCATGGTCCATGTATTTGATTACGGCTTACGATCAGGCCGAGAGTGCATTAGGCCTTAAGGCGGCGAAAAACAGAAAGATTTATAATGGGATGATGAAAACATATTTTTACCAATTTCCCGGTCCCAAACCGCCTGCCAGATTGCAGGAGAGGGTATAGAAATGCAGCGTAATGTAATGAGAGGAATGACAATCTTTAGTGGCGTTTTATGCTTGATTGCCATGGGGGTTATTCTGTATTTGTCTGACAATAAGGTGATTACCATATCTAATGTGGCGCAGGATGAGGTTCAGGGACAAAGGACGCAGGGACAGACAGATCAGACAGATGCGGAAGCAGAAGAACATGTATTAACCTTTGTGCTTGGTGAGGCAGATACAAGCTATTTGCGTATTCCGCTGCCGGCAAAATGCGGAGCGGAAAACATTACAATTGAAAATCATTATATGGACAAGCGGCTTTGTATCATCATTAAGGGCGCACAGCAGGATTTTTATGCGTCGAATGCTATTTCGGGAAACCGGCAGATGATAAAACAGGGGCTTTATGAGGAGCAAAGCGACGGTATTAAGATTGTCTTTTATTTGGAAGGAATATTTGAATATCGATCTGTTTTGGAAAACAATGACCTGTATATCAGCTTTTTGAATCCGAAAGAGGTTTATGATAAGATAGTTGTGATCGACCCGGCATGCGGAGGAGTGAATGCGGGGTATACTGCAGAAGGACTTTCGGAGAAGGAGATTAATCTCGGTGTTGCCCGAAAGCTAAAGGAAAAGCTTGATAAAACCGATATCAAAGCATATTATACGAGAATGGACGATGTAAATCCGGCGGAAGAAGACCGGGTGCAGCTGGCCAATGAAATCCGGGCCGATATGTATATCCGCATTCAGACGGATGCCGGTGAGGACAGCAGCGTATATGGAACTACCACGGTTTATAATGGAGATTACTTTATTCCGGGTTTTGGAAGCGTTGAACTGGCTGATGCCCTGGAGAGGGAAGTGGTAACCAGTATTAAAGGGAAAGCATTGGGACTGTGCGAGGCGGGGGCCGAGGAGTATGTGATCAGAAATGCGACGGTTCCGGCAGCGGCTGTCAAAGTGGGCTGTATTACTAACAAGCAGGAGGCAATGCTTCTTGCCAGAGAAGAGTATCAGGAGAAAATTGCGGAGGGAATTTATCAGGCCATTTTGGCGTCTTATGAGGTGATTTACGATTAGCAATCAGATGAAAGAAGCGGATAGGAGATGGAGGAAAGGATGCAGCGGATTATTTTTGCCACCGGCAATGCCGGAAAGATGAAGGAAATCAGAATGATCTTATCTGACCTTGTGATTTCGGGACAGCCGGTAGAAATTTTGTCCATGAAGGAAGCGGGCGTGACGACTGATATCGTGGAGGATGGAAAGACCTTTCTGGAAAATGCGATAATTAAAGCAAAGGCGGTGGCGGCCTGTGCCAAGGACGCGATAGTGCTGGCCGATGATTCGGGGCTTGAAATTGATTGTTTAAACGGAGAGCCGGGAATTTATTCGGCAAGATATTTGGGAGAGGACACTCCTTATTCCGTTAAAAATGCTGATTTGATCAGCAGACTGGAAGGAGTGCCGGACGAAAAAAGGACTGCGCGTTTTGTCTGCGCAATTGCCTGCGTTATGCCGGAGGGTAAGCTTTTAAGCAGTGAGGCATCCATAGAGGGCAGGATTGGTTATGAAGAGCGAGGCCAAAACGGCTTTGGCTATGATCCTATTTTTATGGTGCCGGAGTACGGAAAGAGCACTGCAGAGCTTTCAGAGGAACAAAAGAACGAGATTAGCCACAGAGGAAAAGCATTACGAGCAATGAAGGAACAACTGAGATGAAAGTACTGATTGTCAGCGATACCCATCGTAAAAATGATAATTACATAAAGGTGCTGGAAAGAGTTGCACCTGTTGACATGGTAGTACATTGCGGAGATATAGAAGGAAGTGAGTATCTGATTGCTGAGGCGGCGGGCTGTCCGGTACAGATGGTAGTTGGTAATAACGATTTTTTCTCCGATCTTCCAAGGGAAAAGGAATTTAATATCGGAAGGTATAAGGTCTGGCTGACCCATGGCCATAATTACTATGTTTCCATGAGCAATGAGACCATAAAGCGAGAAGCGAGAAGCAGGGGAGTGGATATTGTCATGTATGGACATACCCATAGACCGATAGTGGATGTAGAATCCGATTTGATTGCGGTGAATCCCGGAAGTCTTACCTATCCCAGACAGGAAGGAAGGAAACCATCTTATATTCTCATGGATTTGGACAGAAATGGAGAGGCGCATTTTACGATTAATTTTGTATAAGAAAAATGTATAGGGACAAATATGAAAAGCGCAGCAGAAAATACCTGCTGCGCTGATTTAACATTTAGAAAGGATTTAAGCCACCGGGAACATCAACAGGGGTTCGAGCCCCCGCATTTAGGTCTTCTTCCCTTAAAGTGAGCCACCGGGGACTCGAACCCCGGACAACTTGATTAAAAGTCAAGTGCTCTACCACCTGAGCTAGTGGCCCGAAAAAGTATGTAGCTGGGCTAGCTGGATTCGAACCAGCGAATGCAGGAGTCAAAGTCCTGTGCCTTACCGCTTGGCGATAGCCCATCATTACACCAAGCTTGTCTTAGAGACAATTGGTAGAGGGTGGATAGAGGGACTTGAACCCTCGGCCTCCAGAGCCACAATCTGGCGCGCTAGCCGACTGCGCCATACCCACCATGTGTTAAAAAGATATGACAGGCATATCTTTCAATGTGCCCAAAGGGATTCGAACCCCCGACCCACGGCTTAGAAGGCCGTTGCTCTATCCAGCTGA
>CAYMUW010000037.1:0-25231 GCA_964393865.1 uncultured Lachnospiraceae bacterium | reverse complement strand
AGTGCGTCTTCAGGGGCTCGAACCCTGGACACCCTGATTAAGAGTCAGGTGCTCTACCAACTGAGCTAAAGACGCATAGGCTATTCAAAAAATTGCTTCATTTACAACGCAAGAGTTATTATAGTATAATGTCTTTTGGTTTGCAAGTATTTTTTAAAAATTTTTGAAGGTGAAACAGAATGATATTTGACACACATGCGCACTATGATGATGATGCGTTTGACCATGACAGAGAAGAGCTCCTTTTCGGCATGAAGGAAAAGGGTGTGGAATGTATTGTAAATATAGGCGCAAGCCTTGATTCCTGCAGGAAGACTCTGGAGCTTACAGAGAAATATCCTTTTGTATATGGAGCCATAGGGATTCATCCCTCCGACACTGAGGAGCTGACCGACGAAGATTTGGACTGGCTGAAAAGAGAGGCAGGGAGAGAAAAGATCGTTGCCATTGGAGAGGTTGGGTTGGATTATCACTGGCCGGAGCCTGATAGGGAAACACAACAAAAGTGGTTTAAGGAACAGCTCAAAGCAGCCGGGGAGCTTGGTCTGCCTGTGGTAATTCACTCTAGAGATGCGGCAAAGGATACTTTGGAGATTTTGCAGGATTGGAACGACAGAAAAACCAGGGGAGTGATTCACTGTTTTTCCTATACATGGGAGATTGCCAGAGAATATCTTAATATGGATTACTACTTTGGGATAGGAGGCGTTCTTACCTTTAAAAATGCCAGAAAACTGGTGGAAGCGGTGGAGCATATTCCTATGGAAAGAATTTTGTTGGAGACGGACTGTCCTTATCTTGCACCGGAGCCTTACCGAGGGAAGCGAAATCAGTCGGAGTATATTTATTATGTGGCGGATAAGCTGGCAGAGCTGAAAGGCCTTGGCAGGGAGGAAGTGCTTCGTATAACAGGTGAAAATGCAAGAACATTTTACGGAATGAATGGAGAAATATAATGGCGTATTTAGGAACACCTACAGCCACTGCGGAAATTATTAAAAAGTATGGGTTTGCCTTTCAGAAGAAATATGGACAGAATTTTTTGATTGACGCAAATATTCTGGAAAAGATTATCCGCTGTTCAGAGATTACCAGGGATGACTGTGTTGTGGAAATCGGCCCCGGTATCGGTACCATGACTCAATATCTGGCGGAAAGCGCAGGATGTGTTGTGGCCATTGAAATTGACAAGAATTTAATTCCTATTTTAAATGACACATTGAAGGAATATGATAATGTAATGATTATCAATGATGATGTCTTAAAAGTGGACATTAAAAAAATTGCAGAGGAGCAAAATGGCGGGAGGCTCATTAAGATTGTGGCTAACCTGCCTTATTATATTACCACACCGATCATTATGGGATTGTTTGAAAACCATGTTCCCTTGTCAAGCATCACTATTATGGTTCAAAAGGAAGTTGCGGAAAGAATGCAGGTGGGTCCGGGAACTAAGGATTACGGGGCTTTAAGCCTTGCTGTGCAGTATTATGCCAAGCCGGAAATCGTTTTGAATGTTCCCAGCAGCTGCTTTATGCCGAGGCCCGGTGTGGGAAGTGCGGTAATCCGGCTTAACAGATTTGATGAGCCGCCTGTGAAGGCGAAGGATGAGAAAAAAATGTTTTTCATTATCCGGGCAGCCTTTAATCAAAGAAGGAAAACATTGGCAAATGCCCTTTCTCATGGATTAGCTTACCAGGATGAGGGGGGAAATATGATAAATGTAAGCAGGCAGGATGTGTGCGAAGCACTGAATAAAATGGGGCTTAGTCAAAGCATCAGAGGAGAAGCCCTTACGCTGGAACAGTTTGCGGAATTATCTGATTTACTTTAAATGCTTCTTTTGACATACGAATAGGCATATGGTAAACTTAGAAATTGATAATAGGATAATAGTGTCTTGTGACAAAAGACGGATGAGGTGAGTACCTTGGATAAATACGAATATAAAGTGCGTGCGGATGAAATTAAATCGCTTATTTCAGAGGGTGAATATGCCAAAGCAGTAGAGATAGCGGATACCATTGATTGGCGCAGAGTAAAAAGCGTTATGATGCTGTGTACCATCAGTGATTTGTATAAAATTAACAGAAGATATGAGGACAGCAGGGATATTTTACTGTTGGCATATGAGAGGCATACCGGCGGGAGACTGATTGTTTATTCGCTGTGTGAGCTTTCCATTAAATTGGGAGAATATGTGCAGGCGCTTGAGTATTACAAGGAATTTGTTCAGCTGGCGCCGAAGGACAGTGGCAGATATATTCTTCAATATAAGCTTTACGAGGCGCAGGAGGTAAGCCTTGAAGAGCGGATAGAAGTTCTGGAAGAGCTTAAGAAGCGGGATTACCGTGAAAAATGGGCCTATGAGCTTGCATATCTTTATCACAGGGTAGGCCTTGCTTCCAAATGTGTTGAGGAATGTGATGAGATGTTCCTGTGGTTTGGAGAGGGACGATATGTTATGAAGGCAATGGAACTTAAGATGCTGCATGAACCTTTGAGTGGGGAACAGCAGGCCAAATATGAGCAGATGAAGGAAAACGGAGGCTTTATAGCTTCTGATTATGCGGTTGATCAGCAGAAGATCCGGCAGGAGGCCGATAAGGAGACGGAAGAGGAGGAGGATAACGAATTCAGCCTTCAGGAAAATATTCTCACAGAGGATACTCAGGAAATTCCGTCTGCTGATATGGATATTCAGGTTAAGACAGTGGATGTCAGCCAGTATAATACCATGAATCTGCAAAAGGAACTTGCAGAGAGCATGAAGGAATTTCTGGAAAATAATAAAACCCAGCAAATGCCTGTGGAGGAAACCAATGAAGCGTTGCAGACACAGGTGTTTGAACCTGTAGCAGGGTTAGATTCCGGGGAGGCTGCCGTGGAAACAGTGGCCGAGCCTGACGAAGAGATTCAGGAGGAGATTCAAACGGAGCCTCAGGAGCAACTCCAGGAGGAACCGGTAGTTGAGCTTCGGCAGGATACCGATGAGATGCAGCTTATTACGGATCAGGATTTGGGAATAGCGCAGGAGAAAGCGCAGCCGGACAGCTCTGAAGAAGTATTTTTCGGGAATACGGAGGAAGTAAATATTCAGGATGTGGTTTCGGAGCTGGTAGAAAAGAGCATTGCCAAGACGCCCTTTACAGCTATTGAGGAAGAGAAGCCTGATAAGGCTGTGCTGCCGACGGCAAGTCCCAATCCGGCAATCAGCAACACGGGAGTGATCAGAACCTTTCATAAGCCCTCTGGTTACGATAACATCCTTTCTCAGGAGTATGACGGTCAGATATCATTGGTTATGCCTGAGGAGACGAAGATAGAAAAGCAGATCACAGGCCAGCTCAGCATCGATGATGTAATGGTTGAGTGGGAGCGGATCAAGCAGGAGAATGAACGCAAGCGGATGGAGGAAATCCGTAGGCGCGTACATCAGCAGACAGATGCCCTTTTTGCGGATTTTGACGAGTCAACCAAGTCCGGGCTTTTGGAAGAGCTTGAGAAGGCCATGGTAACGGCGGCCATAAAGGAAGAAAAGGTTAAGGCGCAGCAGGAGCGGCCTAAGGTCGTTAAGGTTGCGGACATTGAAAAGAAGGAAGCGCAGCAGACAGTAGAAGCGGCTAAGACAGAAGAGCAGGATCAGGCAGAAGAAATTCTGACCAAGGAACTGGATCAGATTTTGGAAGAACCTGATGCAGAAGAATTAGAGAATAATCTTGTGGAAGAACCTGCAGAAGAGTCTTTGAATGAGGTCTCCGGGGAAGCTGCAGAGGAAAGTGATGAACAGGAAGCGGAGACAGATGAAGCTTCCGAACAGGAGCAGGAAGCTGTTGCGGACAGCTTAGAGGAAACTGTGGAGGAAGCAGTTTCTGAGGAGAAGGCAGAGGATCAGACTTCTAAAGAAAAATCCTCAGAAGAAAAGCCTTCGGAAGAAAAGACGTCAGAGAGGGCAGAAGGCGGGAAGACTGTCAGAGAAATGACGGACAGTGAAAAGGAACAGTTTGCGCCCTTTATTCATCACAAGCGTACCAGAAGGCAGATTGTTGAGGCTATTGACAATATCAGTATGGCATCCTATACGGGAAATGTGATTATTACCGGCGAGGAGGGGACCGAAGCGACGGCCCTAGCCAAGCTTCTTGTAAAGGAAGTACAGCTTTCCGACAATAATTTTTCCGGTAAAGTAGCTAAGATATCAGGCTCAACCATGAATAAAAAGGATATAGGAGCCACTCTGGCTAAGCTTTCGGGAGGCGCATTAATTATAGAAGAAGCTGCCTCCATGAAAAAAGCGGCTACTGAGCAGCTTTTGAAGGAGCTTAATCAGGAGGAAAAGGGTCTGATTGTTCTTCTTGAGGATACAAAAGCAAGAATCAACGATTATCTGGCAAAGTATCCGGCGGCAACGGAGGTATTTAATCTCAGAGTTGACGTTGAGGCATTGGATGACCAAACGCTGGTGAAATATGCGCAGAAATATGCATTGGATCAGGAGTATGCTATTGATGAGCTGGGCGTGTTGGCGCTTCACACCAGAATTGCGGATATGCAGACCAGCGATCATGAAGTTACGCTTGCTGAAATTGAGGAATTAATAGACGAGGCGATTTACTATGCGGACAGAAAAACGCCCGGCCATTTCTTTGATATTCTTCTCGGAAAGCGTTATGATGATGAAGATATGATTATTTTAAGGGAAAAGGATTTTATGCATTATTAAAATAAACCGGGGGTTTAGGGCATGGATATAAAAGGAAAAAAGACAGACGAAGTATTTATTTCCGAAGCAGATCAGTATTTGTTTGCACAGGGAACACATTATGATATTTACAAAAAGCTGGGAGCACATCCTTCCGTACAGAACGGAAAAAGGGGAATGTTCTTTGGCGTTTGGGCGCCTAATGCAGCCAGTGTTCATGTAATAGGAACCTTTAACGGCTGGGACGAGAGCGCCGCACCTATGAAAAAGCTTGGACCGGGCGGTATTTATGCTTTGTTTATACCCGGTGTTTCCACAGGAGAGCTGTATAAATTTTTAATCACAACACCTTCCGGGGAAAAGCTTTATAAAGCGGACCCTTTTGCCAACAGCGCCGAAATGCGTCCCGGAACAGCATCCCGCACGGTGGATATTTCCGGTTTTAAGTGGTCTGATGATCTGTGGCTTAAGGAAAGGGAAAGTAAGGACTATAATAAGGAGCCTCTTGCTATTTATGAGTGTCATATCGGTTCCTGGATGCGTCATCCCAGACCGGAGGAGAAGGGATTTTACAGTTACCGGGAATTTGCCGACAGAATTGTGGAGTATTTAAAGGAAATGAAATATACCCACATTGAGCTGATGGGAATTGAGGAATATCCCTTTGACGGTTCCTGGGGGTATCAGGTGACAGGATACTATGCACCTACTTCCCGTTACGGAGAGCCGCAGGACTTTATGTATCTTGTGAATAAGCTCCACAGGAATAAGATCGGTGTGATTTTAGACTGGGTACCAGCGCATTTTGCCACGGATGCTCATGGCCTTGGAAGATTTGACGGTGAATGTATTTTTGAAGACCCTGATCCTCGTAAAGGAGAGCATCCTGACTGGGGAACCAAGATTTTCAATTACGGAAAGACAGAAGTAAAGAACTTTTTAATAGCCAATGCATTGTTCTGGGCGAAGGAATATCATGTGGACGGCATTCGTGTGGATGCAGTGGCATCCATGCTGTATCTGGATTACGGAAAACAGGATGGACAATGGGTTGCCAATAAGTATGGCGGAAATAAGAATCTGGAAGCAATTGAGTTTTTCAAGCATCTGAATTCGGTGGTGCTGGGAACCTATCCCGGTTTTATTACCATTGCGGAGGAATCTACCGCATGGCCTAAGGTAACCGGGCCGGTGGAGGATGACGGTCTTGGATTTTCCTTTAAGTGGAATATGGGCTGGATGCATGACTTTTGTGAGTATATGAAGTTGGACCCTTATTTCCGGAAAGATAACCATTATGCCATGACCTTTGCCATGTCCTATAATGACAGCGAAAACTATATTCTGCCTTTATCCCATGATGAGGTAGTTCATTTGAAGTGTTCTATGGTAAATAAGATGCCGGGATATCAGGTGGATAAATATGCCAATCTGCGCTGCGGATATACCTATATGTTTGGACATGCGGGCAAGAAGCTTCTCTTCATGGGGCAGGATTTTGCACAGGAGAGAGAATGGAGCGAGGAAAGAGAGATTGACTGGTTTCTGCTTGGAGAGGACTTAAACAAGGGTATGCATGAATATGTGAAGGAGCTTTTAAAGCTTTACCGCAAGTATCCATGCCTTTATGAGCTTGATAACACCTGGGCAGGCTTTGAGTGGCTCAATTGTGACGACAAGGAAAGAAGTACATACAGTTTCTTCAGAAAGTCCACAACCGGCAAAAATAATCTTTTGTTTATCATCAACATGACTCCGGTTAAGTGGGAGAATTACAAATTAGGAGTACCTGCCAAAAAGAAATACAAACTTCTTCTCAGCAGCACAGAGGAAAGATTTGGGGGTAACGGAGAAGTTGTGCCTAAGGAAATTATGGCGAAAAAAGGCTGTGTGGATTACAGAGATTATAACATTACTCTTGACCTGCCTCCTTATGCCGCATTTGTATTTGTTTTTTAATTGCAGTTAAGAAAATTTAAAGATATGCCGAAATAAAGGGTGAATGCATCTTGCATTTACCCTTTTTATATTTGCATTTTTTACGCGAATGCGTGTGTGAGGATGAGCATGAACATTTTACTGGATGCGGCTGATAACAATACAGCCAGAACACATACAAATATAGGCAGGGAAACAACTTCATATCGTACTCCGGGCAGTGCGGATGTTTCCACAACCCCCGGATTTGCATTAGACATTTCTGGCACAGTTATGGATAACAGCGCTTATACAGGTCACGGACGGACCGCAGAAGAGGTTATGCTGGAAGCGGGGCAGGTGGATGTTACTGCCCGGCGGAATTATATGGCAGTTATGTCTAATACTATGTCTGATGAAGATTTTGCCAGACTGCAGAAGGAAGGTTTTCATCCCGGAAGTACGGATGTTGAGACGGTTGTTACCATTGTCGATCATATTAAGGCGGCGCTTGTAAAGGGCGGTACGCAGGTAATAGGCTATACCGATGACATATCAGAGGATGTGTTGAAGGAAATTACCGGAAGCGAGGCTTTTGCAAGAGAGCTGGAGAAGCAGTTTATTCAGCGGGATATACCGGTTACGGAAGAAAATATTGCGGCGGTAAAGGAAGCATGGGAGCTTTTGGAAAGTGCTCCGGCTATGACGGACGGCAGTATGAAATATATGGTGGAAAATCATCTTCCGCCTACTCCCGAAAATCTTTATACTGCGGGATATTCCGCATCGGCAGCCGGCAGCCGTCAGGGAAAGGGTTATTATGCGGCCGGAGAAGTGTCCGGGTATTATGCCAGGAAGCCCGAAATCGTAGATATTGAAAAGCTCCTTCCCCAGATGCAAAAGGTTATAGAGGAAGCGGGTTATGCCGGAGATGAAAGTGATTTGGCCGATGCAGGCTGGCTGATAGAAAAGGGGATTCCCTTAACGGCAGACACCTTTTCCATGTTAAAGGATATTAAACAATTGCAATTTCCTCTTGATATACAGGAGTTTATGAAAAAGGCTGCGGGAGCCATTGCCAGCGGAACTGAGCCTTCTAAGATGAATTTAAATGTTCAGGAAACGATCTATGAGCAGGCTGTCAGGATAAGCGGGCAGGTTTCTCAGATTAAGGATGAAGTGGCGGATGTGATTACGGCAGGGAAGCTTCCTTTGACACTGAAAAATCTGTTGGCAGCTCAGGCCGGGGAAGCGCCTGTGGATATACGGGGGAGAAGACTTTTGGAGGAGGTTCGGCTGTCCATGACGGTGGAGGCCAACTTAAGACTTCTTCGAAAGGGCTATCAGATAGAAACCGCTCCGCTGGAAGAATTGGTATCAAAGCTAAAGGAAGCGGAGGCTACATTTGCCAAAGCTTTGACAGGAGAGACAGAGGATGTGGCAGCTTCCCGGAAGGCGAAGCTTTATGAGGAAACGCTGAATGTCATCCAGGGAATTAAATCCTCTCCGGTGGAAATATTACCCGGAATTTCTTACAGTAACACTTTAAAGGAAATTTACGAAACAGGAAATGAGCGAAGAATTTCCTATGAAAAGGCAGGAGAGAGATATGAAGAACTGATGACTGCACCACGTCATGATATGGGTGATACCATTCAAAAGGCATTTCGCAATGTGGATGATATTCTTTCCGATATGGAGCTTGAGCTCACGGATGAGAACAGGCGGACAGTACGGATACTTGGTTATAACCAAATAGAGTTGACAGAAGAAAATATTTCTCAGGTAAAGGCAATGGATGAGCTGCTTGTAGGAGCAATCAGCCAGTTAAAGCCGGGCAGAGTGCTAAAGATGATTCGAGAAGGGGTCAATCCCATACATATGACGGTGGAAGAGCTTTCTCAGTATCTTCAAAAGCAGGAAGACCCGGCAGAGGAAATAGAATCCTACAGCAAATTCCTCTATAAACTGGAGCGGCAGAACGGTATTTCCGAGGAGGAGAGAAGTGCCTATATCGGAATTTACAGGCTGGTGAACCAGATTGAAAAGGCGGATGATGCGGCAGTAGGAGCTATCTGGAAAAGCGGTGCCGGTTTCACACTGGAAAATCTGCTCAGTGCAGTGAGAAGTAGCAAGCATAAGAATATGAATTATTCGGTGGATGACAGCTTTGGCGGTGTTCAAAGGAAAGACACCAGAATAGAGAGCATCACCGGTCAAATAGCCAAAGGATTTCCGCTTTCTCAAACAGTCAGCAGAGAGCAGTTGCAGGAGCTGATTGAAAATGCGGGAGATGAGAAAGCCGGAGAGGAGTTTGATCAGGCGGAAAGAGAGCAGATAAGAGCAGCGGTGAAAGCAGAGGATGCAATTATCAGGCAGCTTATTGATTATGAACAGCCTGTTATGGCAGATAATCTTTTATCAGCCTCTCTTATGCTGAAGACGCCCAAAGAGATTTGGAAGCGGGCTGCCGATTTAGGAGATCAGACGGACACTCCAGAGAAAATGGGAGAAAGAGTTATTGAATCTCTTGAGGATTCTGAACAGATGCAATCGGCTTACAATGATTTGTGTAGTATGGTGCAGGATTTGATTGAGGAAGCAGTCTATCGGGAAGATCAGACGGCTCTTGATGTCAGGGCAATGAGTACGCTTTATAAGCAGATGTCCTTCCTTGGCCGGATGGCAAGGGAAGAGAACTATGAAATTCCCGCACAGATTAACGGCTCCTTAACTTCTATCAATTTGAAAATCATACATAACGGCGATGGGGAAAGTAAAGCCTCCATTACGCTGGAAACCGAAGAGATAGGAAAGATTGCCGCAGAGCTTAAGATGACAGAGCAGGGAATAGAAGGATTTTGCATTTGCAGCAAAGAGGAAGGCTCCAGGTTGTTAAAGGGAGGCAAGGAATCCTTGGAAAGCAGGCTTTCGGAAGAAAATATTGGTTTTGGTGAGATTTATTTTGCAGCCAATCAAACTTTAAATTTAGAGGAATTTTCCTTAAAACAGTCTCAAGGAAGAGTGCAGGGTACGGATACCGGAACCCTTTACAGATCGGCCAGAGCATTTATCGGATATGTACAGGAAATAGGCATGAAGAAAGGAAGTACAGAATATGAAAATCAGTTTTAACGCATCGGCAGTAATTGCCAACAACGCATTAACCAGAAATGATAACAGACTGCAGGAGTCCCTTGCAAGATTGTCCTCCGGTCTTAAGATTGTGAATGCGAAGGATAACCCTTCCGGTCTTGCAATGTCAAAGCGTATGAATGCTCAGATTGAAGGTATTACCATGGCTACCCAAAATGCAGGAGACGGTATTTCCGTTATTGAAATTGCTGACGGAAGCATGTCTGAAATTCACAGTATGCTGCAAAGAATGAACGAGCTGGCTGTAAAGGCAAGCACCGAAATCATTACGGATGACGACAGAAGACTTATTCAGATAGAGGTGGATCAGCTTAAGGAGGAAATTACAAGAATTTCTTCTGAAACAGAATTTAACGGACAGAAAATTCTGGACGGATCGTTTGATTTGAAGGGTTACACCAGTGATGTGGATATGAAGGTAGCGTATTACAGTGACAAGGTAAAGAGTGGTACCTATACGATTACGTCGCTTACCGTAGCTTACGATGCAGACGGAAATATTGATCCTACCAGTGTTGCGATGACACCGGGGGACGGTTTCCCCGCAGATGCAAAGGTTTCCGGCGCAGACGGTAAGATATTGACCATTACCGGAAGCAATGATTTTGAACTAAAGCTCAGAGTAACACGGACTACATATTCTGATGTGGCTATCGATTTGACCGGCTTTGGCGCTATGGATACGCAGATTGGCGCCAATGAAGGACAACAGCTGGGAATTCGTATTCCCAAAATGTCTCTGGAGCTTATGGGAATTTCTTCTATTGACGTGAGTACAGAGGATGGCGCATTGGATGCACTTTCCAGAATGGGGGATGCAATTAAGTATGTATCCGCTGCAAGAAGCAGTCTTGGCGCTTACCAAAACAGACTTGAGCATACCATCAGCAGTTTGGATATCAGCAATGAAAATATGACAGCAGCCTATTCAAGAATTATGGATGTGGATATGGCGGAGGAGATGACAGAGTATACAACCGTGCAGGTGTTATCACAGGCAAGCACTTCCATGCTGGCACAGGCGAACGAAAGACCCTCTCAGGTGCTGCAGCTGTTACAGTAATTTCAGAAAGGATGATATGAGATGACGAAGGAATTGAAACAGCAATTTACACTGAAGATTACGCAGGCCAACAAAACACAACTGATAGTGATCTTGTATGAAATGCTCCTTGCCTATTTGGATGAGGCCGAGAGTGCACATGATAATAATGACAGACCGGGCTTTAGGGATGGAATTAGGAAAGCAGAGGGTTGTCTTAAGGAGTTAATGGCATCTCTGCATTTTGAATATGAACCGGCGCTGAATCTTTTACAGCTTTACCTTTATGCTAACAGAGAGCTGGTAAAGGCTGATATTCGGAACAGCAAGGAAGAGCTTTCTCATGTAAGAATGGTCATTCAAAAGCTCCATAAAGCGTATGAGACTGTCAGCAGTCAGGATCAGTCTGAGCCGGTAATGGCAAATACGCAGACGGTGTATGCCGGGCTGACCTACGATAAAGGCAATCTGACGGAAAATTTAGCCGATCAGGGAAGTAGCCGGGGTTTCCGTGCTTAAGGTTAAAGAATCGGATTTTTCTTCGGGCAGCAGGGCAAGTCTTGCTGCCTGTTCCATTAAAAATTTATATCGCTTAAGAACCGAATTAACTTCATAGATATAGCAGTCGATTAAATCAGGTTCTGTCACATTATCGAATCCGGCATAAGCAATTTCCAATGCTTTCTTTGTTTTTTCCAGATCTGCCAGCAAAGCGTTTCGCTCAATTTCCTGTTCCGACAGTGTACGGTTTACTCTGGAGCTATGGCTAAAATATGTTTTCATGGTATCCCTCTTTCCGGCCAATGTACCTGCATCATAAATGCGGGTTTTGGTTCTCATTACATCTTATTCCGAGATTATCCAATAATTACCTGTATGTTATGAGTATAAGCATAAAAATTTCTTCTTATTCCGTCATGGAGCAAAAAAATGGGGCATATATTAAATTGGAAAGGGAGAGTGCTTATGGATAAATATATGGGTACGATCTTTATTATAGGAATACTGGCGATAGTATTGCTGATTGGTGTTTTAAGGAGCCGGGCTGAGTGGATTGTCAATTTTCTGCTTAGAGGAATTTCAGGAATGCTGTTGATTTATTTTGTCAATTTCTTTTTGACAAAGTATATGCCGGAGATGGAGATCGGTTATAATATAGCAACCTTTTTGACATCCGCAATCCTTGGATTTCCGGGGGTTGCAGTACTTTATGGCATAAATTTTTATATGTTATTGTAAAAAATTACCAAAAATGAAAAATCTGAAAAAATAAACTGGACAAACCGGTTTGTTTTTTATATAATCGTTTTTACAAATAAGAACGTTCTATATAATCAAATTCATTTTAACAGCATATTTTTAGGTGCGTGTCTGATTTTGAATTCATTGGAAGGGGTCCTTCCGAAAATCAATTTTTAATTCAAATACTTACAGAATTTGAGAAAGTACTTTGATAAGCTATTTACAAAGGGGGTCAATTTTGAACAAAAAAATCCTTGCGATTTTTGACGGTGAGGAGAGTTATGCGTATCGGTTGATGGACTTTATCGGGGAAAAGACAAACTTGCCTTTTGAAATATATGTTTTTACCGATAAAGACAGGTTTTATTCCTGTAGCAGAATTAAAGATATAGAATGTCTTCTCATCTCAGAAAGTGTTTACGGAAGGGACGTGGAAGCCCTTCAAATTCCACATATCATTATCTTAAGCGAAAGCGGCAAAAATCTGAATAAGGCTTTACATCATATCAACAAATATCAATCCAGTGAAAATATCCTTCATGAAATCATGGAATATTATACGGACAAGGCGGAAACGGTACCCGCTGCTTTGCGGACCGGACTTGCCAAAATGCAGATCATCGGTGTCTATACGCCTATCGGCAGGTGCCTGCAGACTACGTTTTCCCTGACTCTTGGACAAATGCTGGCTAAAAAGCACAAAACGCTTTATCTGAATTTCGAAACCTATTCCGGACTTTCCCGAATATTAAACAAACAGTATAACAGCGATCTCTCCGATCTTATGTATTATTTTGAGTGTGCAAGGGAAAAGCTTTCCTACAGGCTGGAAAGTATGGTGGAGCGGATTAATGGTCTGGATTTTATTCCGCCGTCGGAAATATATCAGAATATGGCCGGTATCAGGGGAGAGCAATGGATTGATCTGTTTCGGGAACTGGAGAAGGTCAGTCAATATGAATTTCTGATACTGGATTTGTCGGACGGTGTTATGGACCTGTGGGACATTTTAAGGAACTGCTCATATATCTACACCATATCCAGAGATGACGGGCTCGCCATGGCCAAAATCGATCAATATGAGAAGGCTCTGGAATACATGAACTATGGAGATATCAACGTAAAAACTACCAAGTGGCGGCTGCCTGTATTTAAAGAACTGCCGGCCAGGTTCGAGGAACTGACCTACGGTGATTTGGCTGCCTATATCAAAACGCAGGTTTTTCCCGATCTGTTAAAGGAAAAGGGTGATGGGAACAATGAATAAATTCATGACCGGCAGACTCCAGGAAGAGATTATTGCCAGACTCGATTTGTCTAAGCATATGTCAGAGGAAGAGATCAGAGAGCTGATTGACGAGCAGATCAGGCAGGAGAGCAAAAAACAGTATTTGGAGATTGCTGCCAGAGAGCAGCTTCGAGGGGATATTTTTCATGCCGTCAGACAGCTTGGCCTGTTGCAGGAATTAATTGATAATCCGGATATAACGGAAATTATGGTCAATGGAACCAGCGGAATATTTGTTGAGAAGAAAGGGCGGCTGCAAAAATTGGACATAAGATTTGATTCTGCGGAAAAGCTGAAACAGATTATCCGCCAGATTACGTCCCAATGCAATCGTGTGGTTAATGAAGCTTCTCCCATTGTGGATGCCAGATTAAGCGACGGCGCCAGAGTAAATGTGGTTCTGGATCCGGTGGCAGTCAACGGTCCGATTCTTACGATCCGCCGCTTTCCGTCAAAGCCAATCACCATGGAGCAGCTGATTGCTATGGGGTCTGTAACGGAAGAATGTCGGGACTGGCTAAAGGACAAGGTGGAGGCAGGCTGTAATATTTTGGTATCAGGAGGAACAGGATCAGGAAAAACCACCTTTTTAAACGTGTTGTCCCAGTTTATTCCCAAGGAGGAGAGAGTCATTACCATTGAGGACAGTGCAGAGCTGCAGTTGAATGGAATTCCCAATCTGGTCAGTCTGGAAACCAGAAATGCCAACGTGGAGGGATGTAAGGAGATTACTATCAGGGATTTGATTAAGACATCTTTGCGTATGCGTCCCGACAGAATCATTGTTGGGGAAGTAAGAGGGAAGGAGGCTGTGGATATGTTGCAAAGCGTTAATGTAGGACACAGCGCCATGACAACGGTGCATGCCAACAGTGTCAGAGACGTGGTAAGCAGACTGGAGACTATGGTTTTGATGGGAATGGAAATGCCGGTTACGGCAATCCGAAAGCAGATTGTATCAGGGTTTGATATTATGGTTCATCTTGGCAGATTACGGAACGGCAGCAGGAAGGTGCTGGAGATTGCGGAGCCTGTAGGTTTTGAAAATGGGGAAGTGCAGATGAAAACCATTTACCAGTTTCAAACGGCGGCAGAAAACAGTGCGGGAGGCCTGATAAGAATTGAAGCATAATAAAAGAAAGAAAAGGGAATCTCTGATTAATATTACCTCCGGGGAATGGATGCTGATGTTGGTCAAAAGCGGATTATTAATTCTGATGCTCAACTACTTCTTTTATGGCACTGTCTGGGCGATGCCTGTTCTGCTTCTGCCGGGAGCCGTTTATTTGCGAATGGAGAGAGAAGCCCTTCTTGCAAAAAAGAAAGCACAGGCACGGGAGCAGTTTAAGGAATTAATGCTGCTGGTGTCAACGGGGCAAAAAGCCGGATATTCAGCCGAAAATGCTTTTCTTTCAAGCTATGGGGATATGGAACTTTTATACGGGAAAAACAGCACTATTTGTAAGATGCTGCATGTTTTAAAGGTGGGAAGGGAAAATCAGGCCGATTTTGCCAGGCTTTGGTATCAAATGGGCGATAAAACCGGCATTTCCGAGATACGGGAGTTTGCGGTTGTGTATGAGATTTCCGGCAAGAGCAGTGGAAATGCAGCAGCAATTATGGAGAAAACCGCAGGCATTATTATTCAAAAGCTGGAGACGGAGAAGGAAATAGAGGTAATGCTCAGTGCCAGAAGGTTAGAACAAAAGGTTATGAATGTAATGCCTTTTCTGATTATGCTTTATATCAGCATCACTTCTCCCGGATATTTTGACGGTTTGTATCATTCCTTTGGAGGGGCGCTGATTATGACGTTTTGTCTGTCAATATATCTGGTGGCGTATCTTTTAGCCCGAAAAATAGCCGCTATCGAAGTTTGAAGGAAGTGTAAAAGCTATGTTATGGGGAAATATGTTGGACGGTAAGAATGAAAATACGGAAGTTCAAAAGATGCTGGTGCAGCTTCATCCCAAAGAAAGTAAGGACAAGCTGTACCGGAATTATCAAAAGAAAAAAATAAAAATTATGGGACTGACGCTTTTTGTTGGGTTAGTGTCTGCGCTAAGTCTTCATCTAAGCAGCCGGATGGAGACTAAGCTGTCAGACGGGGCACGGTTAATCAGAAATGAATGGGGTGCAGGTGATTACAGGGTTATTTTGCAGGCAAAGGCAGGGGAATGGAGTCAAAAGATTGATTTACAGGTGAGAGAGCGGCAATACACAGAGGAGGAAAAAGAGAAATTAAGTGAGCAGCTCTGCCGGATTTTGCCGGAACTGATTAAGGGAGAAAATCAGGACTTGAATCATGTAGAGTCAGATCTTCAATTGATTACTTCCGCAGAGGGATATCCCTTTCGGTTAAGCTGGGACAGTGAAAATCCGGCAAGAATAGGAATTGACGGAAAAGTAACGAGGGAGGGAATGTCACCTGAAGGAGAATGGATTACCCTGTGGGTAAGCATAAAGGATGAGGGAACGGAAGCAGACAGTATGCAGCTACAGGTATTTGTTATCCCGGAAAGCCTAAGCCCGGAAGAGGAGTTTTTCAAATCTTTGGAAAATACGCTGCTAAGCCGGGAGGGTACGGAAACTGACAGGAAAGAAATCCTGCTTCCTGAAAGCTTACAAGGGATAGATGTAGATTGGGAGGAGCAACAGGCTGACAACAGCATATTTGTTTTTCTACTTTTTCTGGTTGGGAGCGTACTGGTTGGGAGGGGAATGGATCAGGACCTGAAAAGAAGCAGCAGAAGGAGAAGCCAATGGCTGTCATTGGAATATGCCGGTTTTGTAAGCAGGCTGAGATTGTATTTGTCGGCAGGTCTTACCGTAAGAAATGCCTTTATCAGGATGACGGAGGATTATGCCGGACAGCGGGAATCAAAGGGGAAAAAGTATTTGTACGAAGAGATGCAAACAGCCTGTCACCGGTTGGAAAATGGCGTGGCGGAAGAGCTGGTTTATCAGCAGTGGGGTCAGCGCTGCGGTGAAATGCGATACCGGCGGCTCAGCTTTTTGCTTGCTTCCTATTTAAGGCAGGGAAATGACCGGCTTCTGCAAATGCTGGCCCAGGAAGCAGACAGCGCCGATGAGGACCGCAAAAATTATGCGCGAAAGGCAGGGGAGGAAGCGGAAACTAGACTGCTGCTTCCCATGGTAATGATGATGATAGTCATTATGCTGCTCGTGCTTTTGCCTGCGTATCTGGATTTTGGAAGTATATAAGTGTAGAACAAACAACGGAAAGGAGATCAAAAAATGAGAAAAAGATTTTGGAATTTATTTGGATGGAAACAGAACAACAGGGGAATGGGAACGGTGGAAATGATTTTGATTATTGTGGTGTTAATTGGTCTGGTATTGATTTTCAAGACTCAGATACAGCAGCTTGCGGAAACCATATTTGAAAAGATTGCGGCAGACAGCTCCGTCATTTTATCGTGATGAAGGGATATTTGACGGTGTTTCTCGCATTAACCCTGTCCATTTTAACCGGGTTTATCCTTCTTCTTACCTACAGTCTGATACAAAGAGGAAATCAGGTGCGGTTTGAATGTGCGGCGGATATCGGTATGAATGCGGTATTATCGGAATATCATATGGAGCTTTTTGAACGGTATGGACTGCTTTATGTGGATGCTTCCTATTTAGGAGACTATCCTGCTGTGGAAAAGGTGGAGGAGCGGCTGCGGTTATATGTGGAAAAAAACAGCTCCGGTATTTTCATGCAGAGCAATGCTCCCTGGGGTAATCTGCGAATTGACGAGGTAAAAGTTACTTCCTTTGAAACCGCCGCGGCTGACGGGGGAGCATCCATGCGCAATCAGGCGGTCTGTTACATAGAGGATCAAGGCATCCTGAGAGAGGAAGCAATAATGGCGGATAAGAAGGAAGAGCTGCTGTCGTTGGATGCTGCCGATCCTATGGCAGAATGGAGAGGCATTATGGAGCAATTGGCGGGAATGGAGCTGCCGCTGATTCAAAATGAACAGGGAGAGTGGGAGGAGGTGCCTCTTTCCAATCCCGCTGATTGGGCCTATGGCCTGGTGGGAAGCGATGTCCTTTATCTGGCAGAAGCGGATATGCAGTCGATCAGTCCGATCAGCATTGACACTTCCAATCTCATCTCTCGTAGGGGCGTTGTAAACGGGACGGCTTCCCATCGGTCCTATAAGAGGAATGAGGACCTGTTTTTAACCTATCTGTATGAAAAGATGGGATATTTTGGGGATTTTCAGGAAGGGTCAATTTTGTGCTGCCAGTTGGAATATGTGGCAGCGGGTAAAAGCTCCGATTTCGAAAATATGGAGGCGGTGGCGGAGAGAATTTTAAGATGGAGGTTTGCGGATAACGCAAGTCTTGCGCTGGCAGACGGCAGCCTGCGTGCTAAGGCTAATGAGGCGGCAAATGAGCTTTTGGCAGTGCAGCTTAAGAATGAGTTTGAAGCACCGGTGACAGAAAGCATTCTATACGCATGTGCATTTCTGGAAAGCATTGGAGATTTGAGAGCGCTTTACAGTCAAGAGTCGGTTCCTTTAAGAAAAACTTCCCACCAAATGTCTGTAGAGAAGCTGTTAAGCGGCAATATCCATTGCCAAAGCGGCGGTACAGGTCTTTCCTACAGCCAGTATCTGGCGGGGATGCTGGTGCTGATGGAAGAAAAACAGCTGAATTTGAGGGCAATGGACATGATGGAAGCGGATATGCGGTTTCGGAAGGGAAATACGGGATTTAGCATGGACTGGTGCATCGAGCGGTATGAGGTAAACATTACGGGAGGAGGAAGTACGGCTTCATCTATGCAGCTGAGAAGAAAATATGGGTATTTTTAGTTATTTGCAAAGGAAAGGAAAAATGCTCTCTTTTAAACGGAACACATCAAATCATTCTACGGTATCTATCCCTTCTCTCAAAGCGCTTAAGGTAACTATATACATGTCTAAAATGAGGGCATTTTTCTTTTCCTTTGCAAGGCCCGGAGGAAGTATGGCGCTGGAAGGATGTATGGTGTTTCCCATATTTTTGCTTTATATGATGACGATACTGCTCAGCATAGAGGCGGTAAGGCTTCAATCCAATGTCAGAGAAGCGCTTTACCAGGCGGGAGGCGAAAAGACCCTTGCAGGTTATCAGATGAAATATGGTTCCGGCGAGGACGTGGATGCAGGGGCTTTTGTCAGAGCTTATATGGAGGAGCAGCCCCATCCATACCTGTGCGTATCAGGAGGAGCAGACGGAATTAAAGTACAGGATTCCTCATCCGTGGAGACGAACGGATATGTAAATCTAAAAGTAGATTACGGATTAAAGCCGTTTATTAATTGGATACCGATTGGAGAGATATTGTTTGAGGACAAATTTTTCGGTCATGCATGGACTGGGTTTAGCAGCAATGAACTTATCGGAAATTTGGAAGAACAGGAAATTTATGTTTATATTACCAAAACAGGAAGTAAGTATCATTACTCAGCGGACTGCAGCTATTTGAGAGTCCCGGTAAGCGCAATAGACAGCAGCCGTCTTGCGGAGGTCAGAAATTCTTATGGAGGAAAATACTATGCCTGTGAAAGGTGTGAGCCAAACGGAACAGGCTTGGTGTTTATCACGTCTGACGGCAGCAGGTATCACAGCAGGGCAGACTGCTCTGCCTTAAAGAGAACAGTCTACATGCTTCCTTTAAGTAAAGCTGACGGATATAGTCCATGCAGTAAATGTGGAGGATAGATTGTAAACAATCTGCAGAAGCGTATCCATACGCAAATTTATGTTCTGAATTGGCGCTAAAGCATCCGAAGTGTTGCAGATCGATAGAAAGGCATTGGGAGTAAGATTATGGAATGGACAGCGAGTTGTGGAGGACTTCTTTTTCTGGCGGTGCTTACACCTGATGATATCAGAGAAAGAAAAATATCTGTTGGAAAGCTGATAATCGGTATGCTGTCGGCACTGATTTGCAGAGGGCTGACGGCACAAATGGAACTTGCGGAACTGGCAGGAAGCCTTTTACCGGGGATGATTATATTTTTATTGGCAGTTGTTTTTCAGGAGAGTATAGGAAACGGGGATGGTCTGGTGGTTATGGTGCTGGGACTGTGGCTGGGTGGATTTTGGACGCTGCTGGTGGTTAGTCTGGCTATTATGCTGGCCGGGTTATTTGCAGTAATATGTTTGTTCAGGAGGAAGGAGGATACTATTCCTCTGATTCCCTTTTTGTTATTAGGAATGGAGGTACTGCTTTTTTATGCGTAAATGGCGAAAAGGATATTTTACTATTGAGGCATCAATTATTATGCCGATTGTGTTATTTCTTTATTTAATCATTATTTTAGCTGCATTATACATGTATTGCCGCTGTGCGATTTCGCAGGATACCTTTCTGCTTGGAATGCGTGCCGGTAGTTTTACATACGGAGAAGAGGGATATGGAGAAGTAATTTATAATGAGGCGAATACAAAAGGATGGTCCCCGTATGCGTATGTGGAGGAAAGACTGGAACAGCGAAAAAGCTCCTATCCGGTTTATTCCTATAGCGCAGGCAGCTGTCTAATGGATGCAGTAAGTGTATCGATAGAAACTATAAATGAGGGAAGCGGAGAAACAATGTTGAAACAGGTGCGTAGGCGTAATCCGATAGCAATAATCAGAGAAGGGAGAAAAGGTTAATATGCTGGACACGAAATACTATAAGAATTACAGACACAATTATTTAATTATCAAGGATAACGGTTGTCTGTTGGAGAATGTTTATCAGAGAAAGATGGTAACGGAAAACAAAATCAAGGGAATTTTACCTACGAGCGAAAAGCATATAAACGGGGAACTGCTGCTTTATTGTGAGATAACCTCCAAACAAAGCCTGCAAAGCTTGTTTGAGGGAAAGCCCATTGATATGGCATTTCTGAGAAGGTTTTTTGTTCAGCTTAAAATGGTAAATGATGCTTTACAGAAATATTTGTTGGATGGAAGCTGTCTGGTGCTTTTGCCGGAATATATTTTTCAGGATATTGGAACGGAGGAGGTTTCCTTTTTGTATTATCCCGATCCCGAAGAGGGAAGTCTGTTACAGCTGGTAGATTTCTTTATTTCCAGGGTAAAAGAGGAAGATACGGAAGCGGTAGAGACAGTATACAAAATAGCTGATTTGATAGGAAGAGAGCAATTTGTGCTGGATGAAATTCTGGAATGGTTTAGTAATGATGCGGAGGATTGCGCAGAAAGTAAATCGGAGGACTTGCATGAAGCAGATGCCATGAGAGAGCAGGAAACCATATCATGGGAGGCAAACGGATGGGAGAGGGAGCCTGAAAGTGACAGAAACCTGATTAGAGTTATCCCTCCCGTGGCAATAGCGGCAGTGGGAGCCGGTGTACTGATTTATTTAATGTGTACTTTTCAGTTTTCTTATAAGGAAAAGATTTATTTGATTGTGGGATGGGGTGTCATAACAGCTATTCTGCTTGGAACCGTAATATGGTATTTTCTGCCTGTGATCGTAAGAATTGGAAAGGGAAAGGAGGATCAAAGGCTGGAAAAGCAGGATCGCCTGTTTATGCCTACCTGTGAAAATCATGTGCCGCAGGAAGCAGATGTGGGAAATACTGTTTTTCTCCCATGGACCGAGAATTGCGAAAATAAGCTTTACGGAATAGACAGAAAAAACAAATATCACATTGATCTGGTAAGACTTCCCCTGACGGTGGGTAAGCTGGCTGGGATGGTGGATATGGTAATTAATGAGCAGAGCATTAGCAGAATGCATGCCAGATTTTCTCGGTCCGGCAATAAGGTTTATATTACAGACTTAAATTCCACTAACGGAACTTTTCGAAATGGAATGCGCCTTGAACCAAATTCATCGGAGATCATAGAGCCGGGAGATGAAATTCGTCTGGGTAAGCTAAAATTTATTTACAGATAGAAAAAACCGCTTTATACTAAATATAGTAGTCTGGTGAAAGGCAGGGGCGATATGAAGATCAATATTTATTATGGCGGCAGAGGATTGATAGATGATCCCACGCTGTATGTGATTAATAAGATGCAGGAAGTTTTGGAAGAGCTTCATGTAACAGTTGAACGTTTTAATTTGTATGAGCTTAAAAACAGTATTACTACATTGCCGCAGACTTTAAAAACGGCAGATGGAATTATTCTTGCTGCCACTGTGGAATGGTTTGGAATAGGCGGTTATATGCACCAGTTTTTAGATTCATGCTGGCTTTACGGTGATAAGGAGAAAATTTCCAAAACCTACATGTGTCCCATTGTAATGTCAACAACCTATGGAGAAAGAGAAGGAAAGCTGACGCTTGCGGGAGCATGGGAGATTTTAGGCGGGCGTCCTTGCAGCGGCATTTGCGGTTATATTGCGGATACTTCTATTTTTGAAGGGAATGAGGAATACAATAAGATCATAGAAAAGAAAGCGGAGAATATGTATCGTACCATCAATCAGAAGATGGCAAGCTTTCCTGCCAGCAATCAAGCGGTTAAGCAGATGGTGTCCAGTACCAAGAATACGGATTTAACGCCTCAGGAGTCAGAACAGCTATCCCAATATGCGTCAGATGACAGCTATGTAAAGCGACAGAAGGAAGATATTCAGGAGCTGACCAGTCTGTTTAGAGATATGATGGGAAGCAGTGAGCAGGAGGAGCAGAAAGAAGAATTTATTAAGGAATTTAAGGAGCACTTTGTTCCCCAGCCGGGATTTAAAGCTGTGTACAAAATTCAGGTGGAAGGAAAAAGGCAGCCTCTTGTTATAGAGATCAACGGTGCGGCTAATAATTATTATTATGGAAATATAGATAACGCAGATGTGGAGATCCAGATAAGCAGGGAAACCATGGATGATATTGTTTTTGCGAGAATGACCTTCCAGAGAGCATTCATGGGAGGGGCCATGAAAATGAAAGGGGATTTTAAAATTCTCCGCACACTGGATCAGATTTTTGTTTTTATGGAAAAAACGCTTTAGGAATAAAGAAAGGAGCAAATTGAGTCATGAAACAGGATAATTGTATTTTTTGTAAGATTATTGCAGGAGAAATTCCGTCACATACGATTTATGAGGATGAGCAGTTTAAGGTAATACTGGATGTGAATCCGGCCACCAGAGGACATGCGCTTATTCTTCCGAAGAATCATTATGCAAACTTTTATGAGCAGCCCGAGGTGGATTCGGTAGATACCATAAGGCTTGCTAAGAAAATGATGCAGCGGATGACAGACAAGCTGAAGTGTGACGGATTTAATATTGTGCAGAATAATGGATCGGTGGCAGGACAGACAGTCTTACATTACCATATGCATTTAATTCCCAGATATCATAACGACGGGGAAATTTTGAAATATGTTGCAGGAAGCCCCAGTCAGGAGGAACTGGCTCAGATTAAACGAACTATTACAGAATAAATTCAGGCGGAGACATCTATATGAGAACAATCAAAGCGGAAGATATTATCAGGAATGTGAAGGAGATGTGTATAGAAGCCAATCACTATCTGACTGCCGATATGGACAAGGCGTTGAGGCAGGCGGCGGATACGGAAAAATCTCCTCTTGGAAAACAAATTTTATGTCAGCTTCAGGATAATCTGCATATTGCCGCAGAGGATCAGATTCCGATTTGCCAGGATACGGGAATGGCCGTATTTTTTATAGAAGTCGGGCAGGATGTTCACGTGGAAGGCGGTTTGATTACGGATGCGGTTAACGAAGGGGTCAGACAGGGCTACACGGAAGGCTATCTGCGCAAATCTGTGGTAGGCGATCCGCTTATTCGTGAGAATACCAAGGATAATACGCCGGCGGTGATTCATTATGATCTGGTGGCCGGTGATCAGATGAAAATAACAATTGCACCCAAAGGCTTTGGGAGCGAAAATATGAGTCGCGTCTTTATGCTAAAGCCTGCGGATGGAATAGAAGGTGTTAAGGACGCAATTCTTACGGCGGTAAAGGATGCAGGCCCGAATGCCTGTCCCCCTATGGTAGTCGGAGTAGGAATTGGGGGAACCTTTGAAAAGTGTGCACTTATGGCTAAGAGGGCGTTAACCCGTTCTGTGGGAGAGCATTCGCAAATCCCTTATGTCTGCGATCTGGAAAAGGAGCTTCTGGAGAAAATTAATAAAACCGGTATAGGACCCGGAGGATTGGGTGGCAGTACAACAGTATTGGCCGTCAATATTAATACATATCCTACCCATATTGCAGGTCTTCCCGTGGCAGTTAATATTTGCTGTCATGTAAATCGGCACTGCGTCAGAACTCTTTAATGAAATCATATTAGTTTGCGAACCGTTTGGATTTGAAAAACGATATCTTATGTGAATTTATAATCCATAAAGATTTAAAGCAGAAATATCATATTGTAGAATAGCGGAATGAGAGGAAAGCATGGATAAGCATATAGAGGTACCTTTTAACGAAGAAGCTGCCAGACAATTAAAGAGCGGTGATTATGTATACATCACGGGAACGATTTATACAGCGCGTGATGCTGCGCATAAAAGAATGTATGAAGCGTTAGCCGGAGGAGAAGAACTGCCTTTTGATATAAAAGATAATGTAATTTATTATATGGGGCCGTCTCCTGCCAGAGAGGGACATCCCATTGGTTCTGCCGGCCCTACTACCGCCAGCAGGATGGATAAGTATGCTCCTTCTCTTTTGGATCTTGGATTGCGGGGGATGATCGGTAAAGGAAAAAGAACGGATGCCGTCAGACAGGCCATTGTGAGAAATGGAGCCGTTTATTTTGCCGCAGTGGGTGGCGCAGGTGCTTTACTATCTAAATCGATTCTCAGTTCCGAGGTGATTGCATATGACGACTTGGGAACGGAGGCAATTCGTAAATTGCAGGTTAAAGATTTTCCGGTAATTGTTGTGATTGATACCGAGGGGAATAATTTGTATGAAACTGCTATAGAGGAATATAGGGAGGCGCCATGAGAATTGCATTAATGGTTTTAAGGCTGATTTTGAAAGTGCCTTATTATTTCTTTAAAATCTGGAGATGCGGAGTAAGCAATAAGATTTCCTATGAGGAATCATATGAATTAATTAAAATGATAACTAAAAAGGCAAATCATGCGGGACGGGTAACGATTGAGGTGCATGGTTTGGAAAATATTCCGGAAAAGGATGGATTTATCTTTTTTCCCAACCATCAGGGCATGTTTGATGTACTTGTATTTTTGGACTCCTGTCCAAGACCTTTTTCCTTTGTGGCTAAGAAGGAAGCAAGCAATATTATTCTTTTGAAACAGGTTATTAAAGCTCTCGGCGCCTATGCCATGGATCGTGAGGATGTCAGGCAGTCAATGAGGGTTATTAATGCTGTTACGGAGGATGTCAAAAATGGAAAGAATTTTCTGATCTTCCCCGAAGGAACCAGAAGCAGGGAAGGAAATAAGCTGTTGGAGTTTAAGGGCGGAAGCTTTAAGAGTGCAACAAAAGCCAAATGCCCTATTGTGCCCTGTGCATTGATTGACTCTTTTAAACCCTTTGATGAAAATAATATTCGTCCGGTTACAGTGAAAATTATTTATATGAAGCCTATATATTATGAAGAATATAAAGACATGAAAACTGTGGATATTGCGGAAGAAGTAAAAAGAAGAATAGAAGAAACAATTGCGCAGTACGACAGATAAGGTATATTTTTTTATGCCCCGTGACGGTCATATGTCAGGGGATTGGAATGATTTGATAGTGTATGAATGGCAGGAGAATGGGTAATATAAAGGAGAGATTCCTTATTTGCCATTGGTGTAACAGAAATGATTGACAATGATTATTCGTAACAATTTGCGTAACAATTTGCTGGTAACAGTTCAGCCTTCCGGCTGAACTGAATAAAAAATCATTGTCAAAATGCTG
>CAYMUW010000036.1:0-26568 GCA_964393865.1 uncultured Lachnospiraceae bacterium | reverse complement strand
TCAATTTTACCACAAACCTGTGAGGAGTTGTTCTATTTTAGCAAAGAAAAAAGCCTGATTTCATGCGGGCTGCGGCGTTTCGCAAACGCCTAAAAATAATTATCGAATGCGAGGATAGTGTGTATTGTCCACCTGCTCCAGGACAAGAGATAAGGCAAAGACTCACAATGAGAAGAAACGGAAATGTTTCTCTTACACGGTATTTTTCTGGAGATTTTTCTAAAGTCCCTCCCACAGAGGGCACTAAGACTATGAGAAGGTACAGAGGTAAGCCGACAGAAAAGCTGATGGAATATCTGGCCTTTTATTTTGGAAAGCCGTATACTTCAGACTTTGTGTGTGATGCTGGTATGTGGGGAATTGAACTGACAAACGCCGAGGAAAAGAAATTTACTTACGTAGACCCCCTTGGAGACGAGATCGTAATAGACGGATTGAATATTTCTCAGATTACACGAAGAGTGCTTGAAATAGATGAACTGTGGATGTTTGACGGTGGGATAAACGAAAACGTATAAATCGATGTCTACAGCCTATGGACTCCGTTTATACCTTTTGATTTTATAGGGAAAGTTTACAAATACACTTGACAACACGTCTCTGACAGAAAGAGGGGAGCGGCGTTTCCCTGTTTGGCCCAAAGCCGCACAGTGTGATGGGCGGCGCCGGAAGGACTCTGAAGAATAACTACAAAATAGTCGTGAAACTTTCCGTAAACAATTCCGGCTTTTTCGTCAACCGTCATGTCGTTCTGTTCAGCATATTTTTTCAGATCTCTGTACATGATATTCCCCTCCTCAAGTTGTACATTTCAATTTTTTACATAATTATAATATAAGAAAAACTGTTTGGAAATAACCGGATGGTCTTGGTTGACATAATTTTTCGTTTATAGTATGGTATATTATGTAAATAAATACCTATACAGATCAAGGATTTTAAAATACCAATGAAGACAAGTAAACGTATAATAATGATTATCATGAGCTTCTTATTGCTCTTACAGCCGGTGCTTAATGTCTCTGCTGCGCCGGCAAATGAAGATTTGGAAGAATATGATGAGGATGCGGAGCTGGAGGCTTTTCTAAGCGAAGCAAGGGAGGCCCTTGAGGAAATCACAGACCAGAATGTAATTATGGCACTGGTGTATTTGTGCGATACCTATAAAGTGAGAACAGCTCCCGGAAAAACAGGAGAGGTTTGTGTGCAGGTTCCTACAGGAACTACGGTTGAGATTACGGGTGTAGCGCTTGATGAGGAATGGAATATATACTACCTGACCCGGTTCACTTATAATGATAAGTCTTATACGGGGTATATAGACAGAAGCTATTTGGCCTATTCCAATGAGCTGTTTCTTCAATGGGAAAATACCTATTTCCCTAAAATGGCCATGTTTGCGTCATTAGATGACAGTTATCCCGATGTGGAGCAGTTTCCGGCATCTTATCAGGATAAGCTGCGCAGGTTAAAGCAGGCGCACCCAAACTGGATTTTTGTTAAACAAAATACCGGATTGAATTGGCAGACTGTAGTGGATAATGAAAATTATCAGGACAGAAACCTGATCAGTTCTACCATGGGAGAAGCTTACAAAAACGGGACTTATGGTTCAGGATGGAGTTATGCGTCCGAGGAAGCGGTAGAGTATTACCTGGACCCCAGAAATTTTTTGGATGAGACCAGAATATTCCAGTTTGAGCAGCTGACCTATAACTCTTCCTATCATTCGAAAGCAGCGGTGGATAAAATTCTAAGCACCACCTTTATGAGTGGGGAGCTTCCGGGTGCCGGAATGAGTTATGCATCGGCATTTTATGAGATTGGTGTTTCGCTGCGTGTCAGTCCCTTTCATCTGGCATGCCGTGTTTATCAGGAGCAGGGCAAGGGCACTTCTGCCTTAATTTCCGGTACATACAGCGGATATGAAGGCTATTATAATTATTACAACATTGGCGCATCGGGAAGTACTACAGCGGCTATTGTAAAGAGTGGGCTGGAAAGAGCGAAACAGGAAGGCTGGAATACCCCCTATGCATCTCTTCAGGGTGGAGCAGTGATTTTGTCTAAAGATTATATTTTAAAGGGACAGGATACGCTTTATCTTCAAAAATTTGATGTAGATCCCAATTACAACGGCTTATATTGGCATCAGTATATGCAAAATATTATGGCGCCCTATACGGAGTCACAGATGGTAAAACGGGCGTATACGGAAACCGGTTCGCTGGATAATCCGTTTGTTTTTAAGATACCGGTGTATAACAGTATGCCTGCGACAGCATGTCTGGTGCCGGGAACCAGTGCCACACCGACACCTACAGCAACGCCGACACCTACGTTGAAGCCTACGGCAACGCCCACAGCGAAGGCAACAGAGACGCCGACGGCTAAACCTACGGCAACGCCCACAGCGAAGGCAACAGAGACGCCGACGGCTAAACCTACAGCAACGCCCACGGCGAAGGCAACAGAGACACCGACGGCTAAACCTACAGCAACGCCCACAGCGAAGGCAACAGAGACGCCGACGGCTAAACCTACGGAAACACCGACATTGAAGCCTACGGCAACACCCACGGCGAAGGCAACGCCGACACCTACGTTGAAGCCTACGGCAACACCCACAGCGAAGGCAACAGAGACACCGACGGCTCAACCTACGGCAACGCCCACAGCGAAGGCAACAGAGACGCCAACGGCTCAACCTACGGCAACGCCCACAGCGAAGGCAACAGAAACGCAGAACGCAACGCCAACGGTTAAGCCCACAGCAACGGTAACACCCACAGCGAAACCCACGGAAGCCCCGGCTGCTAAGTCATCGGAGGAGTCTAACGGGACAGCAACGACAGCGGCGACAGAAAATCCCGCTGAGGCATCGACAGCAACAGAAAATCCCGCAGTGGTTTCAGTAGAGCCCCAGAACGTTGAAAATAACCAGCCTCAGGAACAGCATGAGGAAGCCGCAGGAATTACGGTAGCGGCGGCAACACCGCAGCCCCAGACAGCACCCAGGGATAAATCCGTTATTACCATGGAAATGGATCAGAACAGCAAAATTTATGCCCAAACACTGGAACAGATCAGGGATCAGGGTAAAAAGGTAGTTCTGGAGATGGGAGATGGAGTAAGCTGGAGCATAGACGGTAATACTATGGGAGACGGTGAGCTTGGGGATGTTGACTTCAAGGTTACTCTGGGAAGCAGTAATATTCCGAAGGAAAAGAGAGATGCCTTGACAGAAGGAGAAAGCTATGTAGAGCTTTCACTGGCCCATGACGGAGCATTTGGATTTACAACAGTGCTTTATGTTACTCTTGACGGGGCCAGAACAGGACAATATGCAAACCTGTTCTACTATAATGAGCAGACCGGTGAGTTTGAATATATGTGTGCCGCTCTGATAGGAAGCAACAATGTGGCAGCATTTGAGTTTTCACATGCATCGGATTATATTATTATCATCAGCGATGAAGTTCAGGATACTTTGCCGGAAGCAAGAGCGCCGGAAATGGAAGAAGCGGAAAGGATTATTCAGGAAGAGGCAGACAGTTCAGCCAATGAAAAGCCTGCCGAGGAGCCGGTTAAGGCAGCCGGTATTATAGCAGTTATTCTTCTTGGAAGCATAGCCCTTGTAATTGGAGCATTTCTGATTTTCAGGAGAAGGGATGACTGATAAGCAATAGTGGTATTGATAAAAATTAATTGAAGCATGACAGACAGGATCGAGCAAAAATAATGCAATGACTAAAGATATAGTTTTAGCATATTTTTGCTTGATCCTTTTTTATTGTAATTTTTTGACAAAATTGGAAAGACTATTAATGCATTACAGCAAAAAGGAGGATTATCATGGCAAAAGACTATGCCGGCACTGCAAAAGCAGTGTTACAACTAATTGGTGGTGAAGAAAATGTCACACATTTTGAACATTGTTCCACACGTCTGCGTTTTTCCATTGCGGACCCTGAAAAGGTGGATAAAGAAGGTCTGAAGGGAACTGCTGGTGTTATGGGTGTGATTGCCAGCGGGAATCAATGTCAGGTCGTAATCGGTAATGATGTTATTGAAGTTTATAATGAAATCAGAAAGCTTGGTACCTTTGACCAAGGCGGCAAGGCGGCTCCGGCAGCAGGCGGCAAAAGAAATATCGGCGCAATAATTTTAGATTTATTGGTGGGTATTTTTCAACCTTTGGTTCCAGCCATTGCAGGCGCAGGTATTTTGAAAGCCATTCTCACTGTTTTGACTACTTTTAATCTGTTGTCAGCTGACAGCACCACATATCAGGTGTTCTGCTATGTGGCAGATGCCGCATTGTATTATCTGCCTCTTTTGGTGGCTGTTACTACCGCTGCAAAGCTGAATTGTAATAAGCTGGTGGCACTTGCTACTGTCGGTGCAATGATTTATCCCGATACATCTGCAATGCTGGCTGCTGAAGAGGGAGCGTATTTCTTTGGCATTCATTTGCAGAATGTGGCATATACGTCTCAGGTGTTTCCGGCGATTTTGACGGTTGCATTTATGGCGTTGATTGAACGGTTTTTTAACAAAATCAGTCCTAAAGCGATCCGGGTGTTTTTTGTTCCTTTGATGTGTTTTGCGATTACCTTTCCGGTTTCTTTGTTGATTCTTGGACCGCTGGGATATAACATCGGTGCTTTGCTGACAACTGCAATTTTAGCTTTGTATCATTCACTGGGATGGTTAGCTGTTGCTTTGGTTGCGGCAATCCTGCCCTTTATGATTTCCCTGGGTATGCACAAGGCGCTGGTACCTTATGCGGTAACTTCCATTTCCGATCCCGGATTTGATATGTTGTATTTACCTGCTTCTTTGGCGCATAATATATCCGAGGGCGGTGCCTGTCTGGGCGTTGCGATCAAGACCAAGGATCCGGATTTGCGTTCAACGGCCATTTCTGCCGGTATATCCGGTTTGTTTGGAATCACTGAGCCTGCTCTTTATGGTGTTACATTGCAGCATAAAAAGGTTTTGGCAAGCATATGTGCTTCCGGCTTTATCGGCGGCTTGTTCATCGGTTTGACAAGAATTAAAGCCTTTGCAGCTGTTGGCCCCGGTATTGCAAGCATGCCGATGTTTATTGATGCCGACAATGGAATGAATTTTGTTTATGCGGTTATCGGCTTTATTATCTCTATTGTCGCTTCATTTATTTTTACACTGATCTTTTACAAGGATGAAGCGGTTGTCGAGGCACAGCTGCCGAAGGCTCTGGCTGATGGCAAAACGGTTGTCAGCCCATTGGAAGGTAAGCTGATTGATATCACCGAAGTGAGCGATGAAGTATTTTCTGCCGGTATTATGGGGGACGGTGTGGCGGTTATCCCGTCCAAAGGGGAACTGTATGCACCTGCCGATGCTGTTATTGAAACCGTTTTTGCTTCCAGGCATGCAATTTCCATGACCTGTGAAAACGGGGCGGAGGTCCTGCTTCATGTCGGGCTGGATACGGTCAAACTGGAGGGACGGTATTTTGAACCTCAGGTCAGGGCCGGAGATAAGGTTAAGGCCGGAGATTTGTTGATGAAGTTTGATGTTGCTGCCATTAAAAAAGCAGGTTATGATATAGTTACTCCTGTCGTTATTACCAATTCCGTTGAGTACAATCTGCAAAAGGCTGCCGGTGGGGCGGTCAAGGCCGGAGCGGCAATTATTTGTTTTAAAGCAAAAGAGGAGCAGGCAGATTGAGAGAAAGGAATGGTTATTGATATGAGTTTTCCCGAAGGATTTTTGTGGGGCGGCGCTGTTGCCGCCAATCAGATAGAAGGGGCGTGGAATGAGGGTGGTAAGGGCCCCAGTGTTGCGGATGTGGCGACCTATAAACCCAATGTGGATGTGAAGGATTATAAGGCACATGTGGCAATTTCCCTTGAGAGTATTGAAAAGGCAATGGCGGATAAGGATGATACCTACTATCCGAAACGCCGCGGCATTGATTTTTATCACCATTATAAAGAGGATTTGGCGCTTATGGCAGAGATGGGCTTTAAGGTATTTCGCCTGTCTATTGCGTGGAGCCGGATTTTTCCCACCGGCGAAGAGACGGAACCCAATGAAGAAGGCCTGGCATTTTATGAGGATGTTTTGAAAGAGATAAAGCGGCTGAATATTGAGCCTTTGGTTACCTTGTCTCATTATGAAATGCCGCTGAATTTGGCGACCAAATACAACGGCTGGACAGACCGGTGTGTGGTTGATTATTTTGTCCGGTTTTGCAGGGTGTGTTTTGAGCGGTTTGGCAAATATGTGAAATATTGGCTGAATTTCAATGAGGTAGACAGTATTATCCGCCATCCTTTTATTACGGCAGGGATTATTCCCGATTTGTGCGGTGAAAAGGGTGAACAGGCATGCTGCTATCAGGCGCTGCATCACCAGCTGGTTGCTGCCGGTATTGTGGCAAAAATGCTGCATGAAATGGTTCCCGGAGCATGGATGGGCTGTATGCTGACGAAGCTGATGACTTTTCCCAGAACCTGCGCCCCGGAGGATGTGGCTGCAACGCAGAAAAAGAATTTGGAAAATATGTTTTATGCCGATGTTCAGGTGTTTGGGGAATATCCCCGGATGATTCTGCGTGATCTGGAGAAACGCGGCCTGAAAATTAAGACAGAACCGGGAGATCAGGAAATTTTGAAGGAGGGAACGGTTGACTTTGTTTCTTTCAGCTATTATATGAGCATGACAGAGTCTGTGGACCCCAATGCCGAGCGGACGCCCGGCAATACGGTTCTGGGAGTTAAGAATCCATATCTGGAATCCAACGACTGGGGCTGGCAAATCGACCCGGTGGGCCTGAGGATTTCCCTGATCGAGCTGTATGACCGCTATAAAAAGCCATTGTTCATTGTTGAAAACGGCGTCGGAGCCAAAGATACGGTAGAGGCTGGCGGTACGATCCATGATCCATATCGTATTGATTATTTCCGCCGTCATTTTAAGGAAATGGAAAAGGCGATTGACGAGGGAGTGGAGCTGATGGGATACACCAGCTGGGCGCCGATCGATTTGATTTCTGCATCCACCAATCAGATGAGTAAACGTTATGGCTTTATTTATGTGGATCAGGATGATTTGGGTAACGGCACATTGAAACGCAGCCGTAAAGACAGCTTTTACTGGTACCAAAAGGTGATTGCCACGAACGGAGCGGATATGGATTAGTTTGGTAATTTTTCGTAAGGAAAATTGGAAGGAAAAGGAGAAAAACAATGAAGTCATTTAGTTATACAATAAAAGATGCAGTAGGGATTCATGCAAGACCGGCCGGGCTGCTGGTAAAAGAGGCAAAGAAATACCAAAGCCGGATTGTGATGACAATTAATGGGAAATCGGCTGAAGCTGCCAAGCTTATGGCGGTTATGGGATTGGGAGCAAAATGCGGACAATCCGTAGAGGTGGAAATTGACGGTGAGGATGAAGATGCAGCCATGGAGGGTATCAAAGCCTTTTTTGAGCAGAATCTGTAAGAACGGTGTGGGAGGACAAGGATATGATGAAATTATCCGGTAAATCTGTTTACAAGGGAATTGTTTTGGGGCCGGTTGTGGTTTTCAAAAGCAAGGATGTGCAGGTAAAGAGGGAAAAAGCGGAGGATTCGGAGGCTGAAATTGCCAAACTGGAAAGGGCAATAGAGCAGGCCAGAGAGCAGCTGCAGAGGTTATATGACAAGGCTGTAAAGGAAGTGGGAGAGGCAAGTGCGGCGATCTTTGAGGTACATCAGATGATGCTGGAGGATGAGGATTATCTGGATGCGATCCACAATATGATTCGCACAGAGGCTGTGAATGCTGAGTATGCGGTGGCAATGACAGGCGATAATTTTGCGGATATGTTTGCCAACATGGATGATGATTATATGAAGGCAAGAGCCGCTGATGTGAAGGATATTTCCAACCGCCTGGTCAGGAATCTATCAGGTGAGGGTGATGTGGACTTTTCATCCATGGAGCCGTCGATTATTGTAGCAGATGATTTAAGTCCCAGTGAGACGGTGCAGATGGATAAAGAGAAGATTTTGGGATTTGTTACGGTACATGGCTCTACCAATTCCCATACGGCAATTCTTGCCCGCATGATGAATATTCCGGCATTGATTGGTGTTCCGATGGATCTGGAACAGATCAGTACCGGTATGCAGGCGGTCGTGGATGGCTTTGAAGGAGAAGTGATTTTTGCCCCTGACCGGGAGCTTTGTGCAAAGGCAGCGCAGCGCATGCAGGAAGAGAAGGAAAAAATGCTTCTTTTGCAGACCTTAAAGGGCAAGGAAAACATTACTCTGGATGGAAAGAAAATTCATATTTGTGCTAATATTGGCAGTGTAAGTGATGTGGGTTATGTGCTGGAGAATGATGCAGACGGTATCGGCTTATTCCGCAGTGAATTTCTGTATCTGGGAAGAGATGATTTTCCCAGTGAAGAGGAGCAGTTTGCCGCATACAAACAGGTCGTACAGATGATGGCCGGTAAAAAGGTAATTATTCGGACATTGGATATCGGTGCGGATAAGCAGGTGGATTATTTTAAGCTTGGAAAAGAGGATAATCCGGCTCTTGGTTATCGTGCAATCCGTATCTGTCTGAAGCAGCCGGATATTTTTAAAACGCAGATTCGTGCTTTGCTTCGTGCGGCAGTGTACGGGAACCTGTCCATTATGTATCCTATGATTATTTCCGTCAATGAAGTGGAGCAGATTAAGGCAATCGTCAGTGAAGTGCAGCAGGAGCTGGAGGAAGCGCAGATACCTTACAGCATGCCGGAGCAGGGGATTATGATCGAGACACCGGCAGCCGTTATGATCAGTGATGAACTGGCAAAGCATGTGGATTATTTCAGCATCGGTACCAATGATCTGACTCAGTATACTCTGGCAATCGACCGTCAGAATGCGAAGCTGGATGACTTTTATGACCCGCACCATCCGGCTGTCCTCAGGATGATACAGATGGTAACCGACCATGCGCATGCGGAAGGAAAGTGGGTCGGCATTTGCGGCGAACTGGGTGCAGATCCGGAACTGACGGAAACCTTTATGCGAATGGGCCTTGATGAGTTGTCTGTGGCACCTTCCATGGTATTAAAGTTGAGAAAAAAGATTCGGGAGATGGATCTTTCCCGATAATTTGTAAAGGCGGTATATGATGTAGTGCAGCATACGATAAAAACAATTTATCCGAAATATTATCCGGCAGAAGTAGTGGATTTTTTCTGTGAGCATCACAATAAAAATACTATATTAAAGGATATTGAAAATGGTTATGTAAGTGTGCTTAAGATAGATGGAAAAACTATTGCAACAGGCTGTTTTTCGGAGAACCATATTACAAGAGTTTATGTGCTGCCGGAATATCAGAAAAAGGGCTATGGAACATTTATCATGAAAAATATAGAAGGTCAAATTGCCCTAAAATACGATAGAGCATATCTGGATGCTTCACTGCCGGCAGCAGCACTTTATGAAAAGCTAAACATTATAATGTTAATTTTTTGTTGACTAACAGTTTTTAAATTAATATAATAGCTTTAGGGTGTTGCCCAATTTTAAGAAAGGAAGCTTATAAGAAATGAGTACAACCGGAAAAGGTATCATTTTATTGTTCCACTTTGAGGAAGGACTACAGTTTGAAGCAGTGTGCAGGGCGCTTTTTCACACACAGATAACGGTAAGAAATGTGAGAAGGGAAGAGTATGGTCTGGTTATTGGGCAGCTTGCAGACAGAGAGATGCCGCCCAAAAGCAATGAGTTAAATAATGAGTTGGACGGACAGATGATTGTATTTGCCAATCTGTCGGAAGATGAGCTGAACAGAGCACTGGTGCTGCTTCGATCTGATCCGGCCTGTGGAAAAATACCGTATAAGGCAATCATGACGGATAACAATAAAAAATGGAATGCTTATGAGCTTTTGGCAGAATTGAAGAAGGAGCATGCTGCAATGCATGCACGTTCATAATAAAACCATCAAAATGCATTTTAGGGCATTATGAGCGGATATATTTTAGTCGAATAATGCTGTATTAAACTTTGAGAAAAAGTCATAGTTTCAATATATTTAAGCTATTTTAAAAAAAGGAAAAATTGTTGTTTTTAGTAGATGCTTGTCATATAATAAATTATAGAACGATGCTTTTTCTTTTTAAGAATTTTTTTGGAAGGCTTATGTGGTATAATCCATCTGCAAGGAGAAGGATTATGTGATGAAAAGGGAAAATTCCAAAGGAGCCTATACGAAAGATAAGGAGGTGAAGGTCATGCCGACAATGGAAATGATTGAGTGTGAAAGAGTAGCCTATGTAAAAGAGATGGAAGAATATCTCTCAAAATTAAAGCGAATGAAGAAAAGTGATGCCCAAAAGAAATCTTTTGATAATTTGGTACAAAGTCAAATTATTCATGAAAATGGAGAATTTACAGAACATTACGAGCATGCAAAGATAACGTTGCAGGAGATGAGGTAATGTTATGTATAGTATTTTACCTAACTTAGTATTGGGGTTTCACGGATGTGACGAAGAAATTTATCAAAGGGTTTTATATAATCATGAAAGCTTATTACCAAGTAGCAATACATATGATTGGTTAGGAAATGGGATTTATTTTTGGGAAGACAGTTTGGCCAGAGCGCAACAATGGGCGGTTTCCTCATGTGATCGGTATAACAAAAAACATCCTAATGAAGTAGGGAAAAAACCGGCTGTAATCGGTGCAGTTATCTCTTTGGGAAATTGCTTGAATTTAGCTGATTATAAAAGCTGTGATATTCTCAAAATGGGTTATGAAATATTAAAGTATGAACTGGAAATAAACGGGAAAGTGTTGCCGGTCAATAAAGATATAAAAGGAAATACAGATTTGCTATATCGTGATTTAGATTGTGCCGTTATACAACGTATACATCAATATAATAAAGAACAGGGGAAGAGAAGTTTTGATAGTGTACGCGGGATTTTCCTTGAAGGCAATCCAGTGTATGAGCACTCAGGAATAATGGAGAAGACCCATGTTCAAATATGCATTATTAATCCTAATTGTATTAAGGGATATTTTAAGCCTTTAATTCCGGACACAAATTGGGAAGTTGTTTAAATAGCTTGGTTGTTATGCGCTTAGAGACATATCGGATAGTAAGTTATCTGGTATGTCTTATTTAATGCTACAAAGACTTCCGCTGATTTATTTTATAAATGACATGATTACATTGATACTGAGAATGGAAACAAGTAGATGAAAATATACTGTCTTTTTCTACCTTGTCATGCAGGCCCGCAGAGGGTAAAATACTAATGGTGAAGAAATCACAGATTATGAAAGGAAAACAGTACAGATAAATTATGATAAAAAAAGAGGACTACCCATATTTATATGAAACCCATCTGCACACCAGCCAATCCAGCAGATGTGCCCATGCCACAGGACAGGAAATGGCCAGGGCGGCCAAGGAGGCCGGATATACAGGGATTATTGTTACCGACCACAACTGGTACGGAAATAACTGCATTGATCCTGAACTGCCATGGGAGCAGTGGGTGGAGGAATTTTGTCAGGGCTATGAGGATGCCAAAAGCTGGGGAAAGGAAAATGATTTTCAGGTCTTTTTCGGCTATGAGGCCAACTATAGAGGAACGGAGTTTTTGATATACGGAGTTGACAAGCTTTGGCTGAAAGCCCATCCCGAAATTAAGGACGCTTCCATACAGGAGCAATATCGGATCATCCATGGGGCGGGAGGGCTTGTAATACAGGCGCATCCTTTTCGGAAGGAGGATTATATTCCGGAAATCAGATTGTTCCCTGAGGATGTGGACGGGGTGGAGGGCATCAATGCGACGCACTCCTGCCATTTAAGTCAAAATCACAACGACCCTGAGTGGGATACCATGGCGGTTGCCTATGCCAGAGAGCATTATCTGCCCATGACTGCCGGTTCGGATGTACACAGTACGTTGATCTTTGGCGGTGGGGTAGCGTTTAAGAGAAAGCTTTCCTCCGTAGAGGATTATTGCCGTGCGATCTTAACAGGGGAGGATTATATTTTGACCAACGGTGATACATGGTTTGATAAGACAGGAGAACCTTTATGATTTTTTTGCATATTTCGGATTTGCATATTGGAAAATGTGTCAATGACTTTTCCATGCTGGAGGATCAACGCTATATTTTAAGTCAAATTCAGGAGATTGCACAGGCAAACCATGTAGACGCAGTGGTGATAGCGGGGGATGTTTATGACAGGGCAATTCCTGCAGGGGAAGCGGTAACTCTGTTTGACAGCTTTTTAACCGGCTTGTCCGAAAGAAAGATTCAAACAATCCTGATCAGCGGCAATCATGATTCACCGGAAAGGTTAAGCTTTGGGGAAACGCTGCTGGGCAGGCAGGGAGTTCATATTGCAGGGCTTGTGAAGGACGGTCCGGCAGTGGTGGAGTTTCGGGAAAAGGCGGCCTCATCCCCGGATAAGGATGTGGTAACGGAGTTTGTTTTACTGCCGTTTGTGAAGCCAGCGCAGGCAGGGGCGGCAAACAGCGGTGAGGCTGTGGAAAAAATGCTGGCCCGTTATTGGAACCGTGAGCAGGGGGAGGAAGCAGATGTTATGCGGAAGAACCGTGTGCTGGTCACCCATTTTTTTGTCACTGACAGCGGCAGAGAGCCGGAGCTTTCGGACAGTGAAACTACCATACATGTAGGCGGACTGGACAATGTGGATGCATCCCTTTTTGCGGGCTTTGACTATACGGCACTGGGGCATATTCACAAGCCGCAGCAGATTGGTGAGCATCCCGTCTGGTATGCGGGATCGCCTTTAAAATATTCCTTTGGGGAGGTCAGTCAGACGAAATGTGCACTTTTGGTTACGTTGGGGGAAACAGGTCTGCAGAAGATCAGGCAGGTGCCTCTTTATCCCATGAGGGAGTTCCGCAAGATCAGGGGAACCCTTCAGGAGCTTCTTTTGGCGGGACAGGAAGAAACCGGAGGAAAACAGGATTATATTCAGGCTGTTCTTTTGGATAAAGGGGAGCTGATTGACCCCATCGGAACGCTGCGGAATGTGTATCCCAATGTGATGCAGATTGTACGGCAGGAGGATAGGGAGGCCGGGGAAAGTGAGCCTTTTGTCCTTACGGGAAGCAGGAAACTGGCGGAGAAGAAGGACGCATTGGCTTTGTTTGAGAATTTTTATCTGGAGGTTCGGGGAGAGGAGCTTTCAGAGGAGGGTAAAAAGGTTGCAGCAGAGGCTGTGAAAAATGTGGAGGCACAGGAAGGAACAAGCGTATGAAGCCGGTCAGACTGATCATTTGCGGCTGGGGACCGTATAAAGGAAAACAGGAGATTCATTTTGAAGGCCTCGACAAAAGAGGTCTGTTTCTGATTACAGGACCTACAGGTGCAGGAAAGACCACGGTGTTTGATGCAATTACCTATGCGCTGTATGGCAGCTTAAGCGGCAGCGTGCGGGAAAAGAACACCGTAAGAAGCGATTTTGCCGAAGCGGATGTGCCTACCTATGTAGAGCTTGTGATGACTCATGACGGGAAGGAATATACCATATACAGAAATCCCGAGTATTTAAGACCCAGAAAAAGGTCAGAGGGAATGACTAAGGAAAAGGAGAAAGCAGTGCTTACGGAGCCTGACGGCAGCAGCATTGAGGGAAGCAGCGAGGTGACGAAACGCATCATGGAGCTGCTTCGTCTGGATTGCCGGCAGTTTAAGCAGCTGTCCATGATTGCCCAGGGAGAGTTTTCCAAATTGCTTTCCGCCTCCCCTTCCGACAAGACGAAAATTTTCCGGGAGATTTTCGGCACGGATCTATATGAGAGAATGGCGTCCTATTTGAAAGGCCGGTCAGCCTTCGCCTACAGGCAGGTAATGGAATGCCGCCACAAGATGGACGAAGACATTGAAATGCTGCAGAGGGGAAGCCTGTTCGAAGGAGAAGCCGGGGAGGAATGGAAGGAGCTTACCGGCTCGGAAAGCTACTATTATGAAGGCATCGTGTGTTTCCTTGAAAAGCAGCTTTTAGAATGCAGGGCGCAGTGGAAGGACAGCAAAAAGAGCTTTGAAAAAAGTGAAGAGCAGGTCAAAAAATATACCGAAAGAGCGGCTAAGACGGAGAGGACGCAGAGCCTGTTTGAAAAGCTGGAAGCGGAAAAGGTACGCTGTGCGGAGCTGAAGAAAAAGGCTTCGGATATGAACAAACTGGAAAAGCGCCTGTTAAGGGGAGAAGCGGCGGCCGTTCTGCAGACGGCGGAAGCCCGGAAAAATGCGGCTCAGAAATATGTGGCTGATTTGGAGAAGATGATCGGGGATGCCGAAAATGAAATGCTTAAAATGCAGGAAAAGAAGAAGCAGGAGCAATCCTTTTATGAACAAAAGGACAGCTTAATGACTGCTTACCGGTGGAAGAATGAAAAGCAGGAGATTAGTAAGGTCTGCGTGGAACTGAGAGTGCGGCGGGACAGAGAAAGTAAAGAGTTATGTAAACTGCAAGAAAGCTATCTGCAGGCTGAAAAGGCAGAAGAAATAGAGAAGATAAGCTATGAGCAGGCGGAGAAGGCTTACCGGCATGGTATGGCGGGAATTCTGGGAGAAGAGCTTCAGGAGGGCATTCCCTGTCCGGTCTGCGGTTCTGTTCATCATCCCAGGCCTGCCGAAAGAAAACAGGATATGCCGGATGAGGAACAGATCAATCTGCTGAAAGAGGCTTTTGAGAAGAAACAGCAAAAGAGGATTGAACTTCACGGCAAAGCCACGGCATGTCGGTCAAGAGTGGAGGAACTTGGAAAGCAGCTGGAGGAAAGCGCACTGAAGCAGAAGGAATTAGAGGATAAGCTTGTGGAAGAGAATAAGTATATTCAGGATTATCTGGCAGAGAATGAGGAAGCGGCATTCCAAAAAGGATTGAAGGAGTATGAGCACATTCTTGCAGTTCTGGATGAGAAAGAGGCCGCTTTAGGAAGGCAGCGCAGGGAGCTGCAGGCCAAAAGGGAAGAGTCACAGGCAGGATGCGAGGAGTGGTTAAGACAGCTGCAGGATGCAGGTTTTAAAAGCGAAAAGGATTATCTGGAGGGGCTGCTTACGGAGGAGGAACTTAAGGAACAGAGAGAAGCACTCCAAAATTACGCCAAGGAATGTCATGCCAGTCAGGAAATGCTTACCCATCTTCAAAAGGAAACGGAAAAGCTGAAAAAAGAAGATATCGGTAAAATTCGGGAAAAGCTGTCAGAGTTAAATGAACTGAAAAAGCAGCTTTTTGACCAGCAGATGAGACTGGGAACGAGGCTGCAAACCGTGGAAAAGGGACTGCTTTCCCTGAAGGAGAAGCAGGAGCTGCTTGGGGAGCTGATGGACAGGTACAGTCTGCTAAAGGATTTGGATGACGCAGCAAATGGCAATAATAAGAAAAGATTGGTATTTGAGCAATATGTGCTTGCTTCCTATTTTGAGGATATTCTGCAGGCGGCAAATATCAGGCTGCGGATGATGAGTGCGGGCAGATATGAGCTGCGGCGTGTGCAGCAGGTCAGCGACGGAAGGAGCAAGGATAATCTGGAGATCGAGGTGTTGGACTATTATACCGGAAGGTACCGCTCCGTCAAAACCTTGTCAGGCGGCGAGACCTTTAAGGCTTCCCTTGCGCTTGCTCTTGGCATGAGCGATGTGGTGCAGGCGGGAAGCGGCGGTATCCGGGTGGAAGCGCTGTTTATTGACGAGGGATTCGGTAGCCTGGACGGGGAATCTCTGGATCAGGCATGTATCACCTTGCAGACATTGGTGGAGAAGGACAGACTAATCGGCATTATTTCCCATGTTCCTGAACTGGCGGAAAAGATTGAAAACCAGATACAGATCAGCAAAACAAATGCTGGAAGCAGCATTGAAGTTGTGGTATCCTGATATGGGAAAAGCAGCAAGGCGTGCTGCGACACCATGAAATTTAGTTTGGAGGATTTCTATGCAAAATCAATATGACGTAATTATTATAGGTGCAGGACCGGGAGGGATTTTTTGTGCTTATGAGCTGACAGATAAAAACAAAGACTTGAAGGTACTTATTGTGGAGAAGGGGCGTTCCATTGAAAAGAGGCAGTGCCCTAAGCGTACAACCAAGCAATGCGTGGGCTGTAAGCCCTGTTCCATCACCACCGGATTTGCAGGTGCAGGCGCTTTCTCCGACGGAAAGCTTTCCTTATCGCCTGATGTGGGAGGTAATCTGCCTTCCATTCTGGGTTATGACGAAACGGAAAGGCTGATTAAGGAATCTGACAATATTTACCTGAAATTTGGTGCGGACACCAGCGTGTATGGGGTGGATAAGCAGGCGGAAATCAGAGAAATCAGAAGAAAGGCTATTGTAGCTAATTTGAAGCTGGTGGAGTGTCCTATCCGTCATCTGGGAACAGAGGAGGGCTACAAGATTTATGAGAAGCTCCAGCACCACCTTGAGGCGCAGGGAGTAACTATGTTGTTTAACACCATGGTGGAAGAAATTCTGGTGGAGGACGGCAGAGCCAAAGGCGTGCGAACCGATAAGGGAGAGACTTATTTTGCGGATGAAATTGTATCTGCGGTAGGAAGAGAGGGCGCCGACTGGTTTAAGGACAAATGCGAGGAGATTGGGATTGAAACTACTCCGGGAACCGTTGATATCGGCGTGCGGGTGGAGGTCAGGGACGAGATTATGCAGTTCCTGAATGAAAACCTGTATGAGGCAAAGTTAATCTATCATACGCCTACCTTTGATGATAAGGTCAGAACCTTTTGTACCAATCCTTCGGGGGAGGTTGCCACGGAGTATTATGAAGGCGGTTTGGCGGTGGTGAACGGTCATGCCTATAAATCCAAGGATTTTAAGACCAACAACACCAATTTTGCAATTTTGGTGAGCAAGAATTTCACCAAGCCCTTTAAGACGCCCATTGAGTATGGTAAGCATATTGCGCAGCTGTCCAACATGCTCTGCGGCGGCAAAATTCTGGTGCAGACCTTCGGAGACTTTCGGAGAGGACGCAGAACCACAGAGGAAAGACTTTGCCGCAACAATCTGATTCCCACCTTGAAGGATGCGGTTCCGGGAGATCTTTCGCTGGTATTTCCTCACAGAATTATGGTGGATATCGAGGAAATGCTGCTTGCACTGGATAAAATCACACCGGGTATTGCAGGAGATGAGACGCTGCTTTACGGCGTGGAGGTTAAATTCTATTCCAATAAGGTAATCGTAAATAAGGATTTTGAAACCAGTATCAAAGGACTTCGGGCAATCGGTGACGGCGCCGGTGTAACCAGAGGACTTCAGCAGGCCTCTGCAAACGGAATCAGCGTAGCAAGAAGTATTCTTAAGAGATATTAAGGGGTAATTGTATGAAAAGCTGGAAACGACTTACAGCTGCCTTTCTTTGCATGCTTCTTCTGTTTCCACAAAGCGGCTGCGGAAATGCGGAGGCCGATACCAAGCTGGTGCTTTATACGGGCTTTAAAAAGGATGAGGTGTTTCGCATTGAGACCATGTCCTGCATGCTTCCGGAGATCATGATTTATCTGACGAATACGCAGGATCAGTATGAGAGCGTATTTGGAAAGGAAATTTGGCAGACGGATTTGAACGGAGTGACGCTGGAGGAAAATGTGAAGGAAACCGTACTGGCACAGCTGGCTCAGATTAAGACCATGAATTTGCTTGCCGCAAAGCACGGAGTGGCATTGGATGAAGGAGAGCGGAAGAAGGTACAGGAAGCGGCAGCGGCTTATTATGCCTCCCTGAATGAAACGGAACGGGAGGTGCTGCAGGCGGATGAGGAGACCATCGAAAAGCTCTATGCAGAGTTTGCCCTTGCCAATAAGGTGTACGAATATATTATCAAGGATATTAATCCCGAAATCAGCGATGATGAGGCAAGAACGATAACGGTACAGTATGTATTGATTAAAAACTATACCAGAGACGGTACCGGAAAGAGAATTGATTATTCGGAAAGCGCTAAGGAGGATGCCCTGCGGCAGGCCCGGGAAATTCTTGAAATGGCGAGAGCGGAGGATGCTGATTTCGAAGAATTGGTTCTCCAGTACAGTGAGGGCGAAAAGGGAAATTATTCCTTCGGAAAAGGAGAGACTGATCCAGCTTTTGAGAAAGCTGCTTTTAATCTGGAGACCGGAGAAATCAGCGGGATTGTGGAAACGTCTTACGGCTACAATATTATTAAGTGTATCAATACCTTTAACAGGGAAGAGACCGATGAAAATAAAATAAAGATTGTGGAGAAAAGGCGGGAAGAGGTGTTTGGGCAGGAGTATGATGCTTTTATTACTTCTCTGACCCGAACCTTAAATGAACCCTTGTGGGAGCAGGTAACCTTTATTGAGAACGAGGAAGTGACCACTCAAAATTTCTTCGATATTTATAACGAATACCTCAGTTAATAAAAATTTTAGATTTGTGAAACCCGCATAAAATCAAGGTTTTTGAGAAGTTGTTAGCACTCATTAAAAATGAGTGCTAATTTTGTCTTGACTTTTAAAAAAAAGAGAACTACACTTTATTTTAGTTTATGGAACGTATAAAAAAGAACATAGTAAAAGATTGAAAAGGAGTGATTTATCGTGGCAGAAAGACACGGAAACTTATCTATCAACAGTGAAAACATATTCCCTATCATCAAAAAGTGGCTGTATTCGGATCATGATATCTTTTTCAGAGAGCTGATTTCTAACGGATGCGACGCCATTACCAAATTGAAAAAGCTGGATATGATGGGAGAGTATACCCTGCCGGAGTGCTATAAGGGTAAAATTCAGGTGATTGTAAATCCTGAGGAAAAGACCCTGAAATTTATCGATAACGGTATCGGTATGACCGCAGACGAAGTAGAAGAGTATATCAATCAGATTGCCTTTTCTGGAGCAGCGGATTTTATTGAAAAGTATAAGGACAAGACCAACGAGGATCAGATTATCGGCCATTTCGGACTGGGCTTTTATTCAGCCTTCATGGTGGCTGATGAGGTTCATATAGACACCCTTTCCTGGCAGGAGGGCGCAAAGCCGGTTCATTGGGAATGTGACGGCGGTACGGAATTTGATATGACAGAAGGGGATAAGGCCGAGGTAGGTACTACCATCACCCTGTTTATCAATGAGGATGTGCTGGAATTCTGTAATGAGTACAAGGCGCGTGAGGTAATCAAGAAATATTGTTCCTTTATGCCTACGGAAATATATCTTTCCAAGGAAAATACTAAGGAAACCCAAATCGTTACCGCAGAGGAAAAGCTGGATACGGACACAGTCGTAGAGGAGATTAAGCCCGAGAAGAAAGAGGATCAGCTTAAGTACAAGATTGTTAAGCGTCCCGAGCTTCTGAATGAGACTACCCCTCTCTGGATGAAGCATCCCAACGAGTGCACCAGGGAAGAGTATTTGGAGTTCTATCGCAAGGTATTTCAGGATTACAAGGAGCCGTTGTTCTGGATACATTTGAATATGGATTATCCCTTTAACCTGAAGGGTATTCTCTACTTCCCGAAGATTAACATGGAATATGAGTCTATCGAGGGTGTAATTAAGCTTTACAATAATCAGGTATTTATCGCCGATAACATCAAAGAGGTTATTCCTGAATTTTTGATGCTTTTAAAGGGCGTGATTGACTGCCCCGATCTGCCGCTTAACGTTTCCAGAAGCGCCTTGCAGAACGACGGCTTTGTAAAGAAGATATCCGATTATATTACCAAGAAGGTTGCGGATAAGCTGTCCGGTATGTGTAAGACGGAAAAGGAAGAGTACGATAAGTACTGGGATGATATTAGTCCTTTCATCAAATTCGGCTGTCTGAAGGACGACAAGTTCTGTGAGAAGATGACAGACTATATTCTGTTCAAGAATCTGGACGGAAAATATCTCACTCTGCCTGAGTGCCTTGAGGTGAACAAGATTGATCCCGACGAGGCAGAAAACGAGCAGGAAAATAAAGAAGGAGACAGTGAAAAGCAGCCGGAGGCAGAAGTCGTAGATGCGGACGGAAATGTGGTAGAGGGCACAGAAGCCTCTGAGGAGTCGGAGGATGAGGAAGAAAAGAAGGAAAAGGTCATCTACTATGTAACCGACGAAAAGCAGCAGGGACAGTATATCAGCATGTTCAAGGCTGCAAAGATGGATGCGGTAATTTTAACCCACAACATTGACCAGCCCTTCATTTCTCAGCTGGAAGCAAAGAACGAGGGCATTAAGTTCCAGAGAATTGATGCGGATTTGACGGGCACCTTTAAAGCAAAGACCAGCAAGAAGGCCGAAAAGGAGCTTGAAGAGGCTGCCGAGGCCATCGGCAAGGTGATGAAGAAGGCTCTTAAGAAGGATAAGATCACCATTAAGGTTGAAAAGCTGAAAAACAAGAAGATATCCTCCATGATTACGCTTTCCGAGGAGAGCAGAAGAATGCAGGATATGATGAAGATGTATTCCATGCCGGGAATGGACATGGGCGGATTTGGCAAGGAAGGGGAGACACTGATTCTGAACGCCAACCATCCGTTGGTACAGTATATTATGGAGAACACCGAGGGAAGCAATGTGAACATGATCTGCGAACAGCTTTATGATCTGGCACTTTTGCAGCATGCTCCCCTTGAGCCGGAAGCAATGAGCAAGTTTGTGGCAAGAACCAACGACATTATGATGTTGCTGACCAAATAAATTGCGTTACTGCTTTGACAATTGATGAGACCTCTGCATATGATATCTTAAGTATTATGTGCAGAGGTTTTTTATGCCTGAAAAGAATTTAAAAAGTGCACAGACGGACACGACGGATCTTGGACAGCTTAAAATCAGCGTAACCTCCACGATGGGGTTGATTCCCGTTCAGGATGCAACGGTGACCATTTCCTATAAAGGGGTGCCGAATGTGACCATAGAACAGCTTCACACGGATTCCTCGGGACAGACACAGACAATAGATTTGCCTGCACCGCCGTTGGAATACAGTCAGGAGCCGGTGGAGCAGATGCCCTATTCGGAATACAATATTCAGGTGGAAGCGCCCGGCTACGAACCCGTAATGGTATCTGGAACGGAGATTCTTCCCGACGTGACAGCGCTTCAGGGTATTCAAATGACACCGTTGGAAGTTTCTCAAGATGAGGCGGAGGAGCTGATTGTGATTCCCGATCATACGCTTTATGGCGAGTATCCGCCTAAAATTCCTGAGGATGAAATTAAACCCATGGACGAAAGCGGCGAGATTGTTCTCAGCAGGGTGGTAGTGCCGGAGTATGTGATTGTACATGACGGGGTACCGGACGATTACACGGCCTCCAATTATTATGTCAAATACAGAGATTACATTAAAAATGTAGCTTCCTCGGAGATTTATGCTACCTGGTCGGAAAATGCAATTTACGCAAATGTGCTTGTCATTATGTCATTTACATTAAACAGGGTATATACGGAGTGGTACCGAAGCCAATAGATGCAAGTGAAAAAGGTTATTTACTTTTGCCAGTAGGTCCATCTTACCGCTCCTTATTTATTTTGGAATAAATAAAGTGCAGAAACAGCAGCACATATAGTGTTATTGGCCCATACAGAGTTCTATATGCCTGCTATTCTGCATGGGCTGCAAAGTTCTTAACTCCGTTTTGATAGAATGATCTCAATTTACGTCTCATAAGACCTCACTCCTCTCACGGTTTTATATTTGCACAGGTAAATTTAATAAATATATTATATTTGTGTTTCATGGAAAATTCAATTGATTATACTGCTTACAGAGCGGCTGCCCGGCACAAGCTTAATGAATTGTTAAGGAATTGGGATTTAAAAAGATAATGACATTGAGCCGCCTTTTAGATATAATTGAAAAAGAAGTTTAGGAAATTTTAAACAAAAGAAAAACGGCGGGACGGGGAATGAAAAAAGTAAAAAAAATATTAGTAAGGATAACGGCAGCAGTGTTGGCAGTGGGGTTGGTTTTGGGCGGAAATACCCTATTTGGGAATGGTCTAAAGGCCGAGGCGGCAGGACGCCCTGTTGCAATTACGTCCTGCTTGATTTCGGGAACGGATGTGGTATGTGAGATCAGTGCATCCGCTGTTCCCGCAAGCGATGACGGAAAGCTTTATGTTTATGCGGATGAGGTTTATCAGGATGGACCTACGGGAAGCGTGGTGGCAAAGGTGGATGCGGGTAAATCCGTTTCCGCAAGCTTTCCTTTGAATTACAATACAGACGGGTCAAATCTAAGCCGTAAGTTTTTGATTGCGGTGAAACGAAACGGTCAGATGGTTCAGGTCAGTGATGAACATTATATTACCAATCCGGAAGCCATAGCGGCCTTTACCTCTGCCCGCAAGGATACCGGAATTAAAGGAATCTTGCCGGATGTCACAAAAGTTTCCAACGGGGAACTTCAGGATCTTGGGATTCAGCAGGTAGTCTATAATATGGATGTGGATGCAATCTGTTCGGATGCATCCGTTCCCGGAGCGGTTCCTTTTGACTATAATGGTCAAACATATTATTTTGATGGGGAAACCCTTGCTAATTATGATTCTACTATCAGAAGTCTTACTCATTATGGAATACAGATTACCATGGTTCTGTTAAACGGGGGAACCAATCCCTATGCTCAGGATTTGATACATCCGCTGGCAAAGGATGGCACCGTCTGCCCGGGATACGCCTTAAATGTGGCGGATGAGGCAGGAACGAATCACTTAAAGGCGATCGGTGCGTTTTTGGGACAGCGGTACTCAGGTCAATGCGGCAACGGACAGGTAGATAACTGGATCGTGGGAAATGAAGTAAATGCCCGCACATCCTGGTGGTACACGAGTTCCACATCACTGGAGCTGAACGTGAGCATATATGTCAAGGCGTTTCGTATCATTTATAATGAAATGAAGAGCATGAATGCCAATGTGCGGATTTATAATTCCATTGATCAGGAGTGGAATCGCAAATCCAATCCCGGAAGCTTTCTTGCCAGGGATTATTTGGACAGGTTCAACTACTATATGATCAGGGAAGGAAATATTGACTGGAGTCTTTCTTATCATCCTTATAACTCTCCGTTGTATGATCCCTATGCGTGGAACGGCCCGGCGGTATGGGTTAAGGACAGCATTACGACTCCCTATATCACGATGCAGAATATTGATATCTTGATTGACTACATGCATCAGGATCAATTCCTGACGCCCGGTGGAGAGGTCAGAAGTATTTCCCTTGCGGAAATCGGTTATACCTCCAGCTTTGGAACGAAGGAGCAGGAGGCTTCCATTGCCTACGGATACCTGAAGGCGGCTTCCCTTCCTGATGTGGATGCATTCATCCTGTTTAGACAGACGGATGAGGCTTCCGAGATGGAAAGCAATCTGGCGCTTGGGTTATATGACTTAAACGGAAATAAAAAGCCTGCTTACGAGATTTATAAAAATTTAGGCACGGCAAATGAAGCGGCTGCGAAGGAGAGAGCGTCTGAAATTATCGGCATGGATATTGACGAGATGATTAGCCAGAATATTATGTGGACAAGAGGCGGCAATGGTGTAGTGCAATAGAAAGGTTTATGAAAGGGAGACGCTCCAAAGGGAACGTTTCCTTTTTTAGTGTGATGGGATTAAAGTGTTTGAAAAGCAGTGCAAGTCAAGAGGAATGTGGTAAGACGAATACCGAAAACCGAAACCGCATAGCCATGTATTAAAAACAATGAAAGGGAAATCTGCATGGTTTATGGCACGGAAGACAGTATCTGCACAGAAATGACAGTTGGAGTCAAGAAAGTCAGGGTAACATTAGAGTTTCCGACACAGGTGAACAATAGCGCGGAACGTGAATTTATCGAAAGATTAAAGGAAATGTACCTTAGAAGGATTGACTTGTTTGGTCTGCCTGCAAACGGCAAGGTGAGCGGAAATGGATAAGCAGGCAGAAGGCAAAAGAGTGAGAACCCTGCTTCGGGTTTCCTCCAGACAGCAGCTGCATGACAACGACATACCGATTCAGAGGGCGGAAGCAAAACGATATATCCAGCTTCACAAAGACTGGGTGTTTGACAGGGAATACATAGAAAAGGCAGTGTCCGCCTACAAAAACGGAGTGGAGGACAGAGCGGTTCTGCAGGAGATTCTGGCGGATGCCAGAGAGCGGAAGTTTGACATTCTGCTTACTTATATGTCGGATCGAATTGGAAGACAGGAGGAATACAGCTTTTATGTGGCTGCGCTGAATCAGCTTGGAATTGAAGTGTGGACGATTAAGGACGGACAGCTGAAAACCCAGGAGCATATAGATAAGCTGCTGAATTATATTCGTTTTTGGCAGAATGAAGGTGAAAGCAAGAAGACCGGCATGCGGGTGAGAGATACACAGATAGAGCTGGTAAAGGCAGGAAAATTTGTAGGTGGGAGGGCGCCCTATGGATACCGTCTGGTCCCGTCGGGAACGGTCAGCAATCACGGAAGACTGTTAAAGAAGCTGGAAATTGTGGAAGAAAATGCCGCAGTGGTCAGAACCATCTACGGACTTGCCGTACACAGGGGCATGGGATATGAGAAGATTGCCAAGGAATTAAACGGCCGGGGTATCCCCGCAATTACAGCCGACAGATGGAAAGCAGGGACGATAAGAAGTATCTTAACTAATCCTGTTTACATGGGATATCTGGCAACAGGCAGGCGGGCGAATCACGGAAGCATGGTAAGGCTGGACAGAAAAGACTGGATTTATTCCAATGAGCAGATAGGGGAATTGGTGATTGTATCACAGCAAATCTGGGAAAAGGCCCAGGAGATCAGGGAAGCGAGAAAAGCGCGGCTCCATGGTTTGGAGGAACAGACATGGAAAGAGTATAAAGTGCATACGGATGTGCCCTTTAACACCAGCGGCAGACTGTTGTTGACTGGATTAGTCTATTGCGGGTTTTGCGGGAAAAAACTGAAAAACGGAAGCTACTGCAGCCACTGGACTACCCGAGAAGGAGAAAGAAAAGCAGCCTTTGTGGGCAGGTATATCTGTCCGGAGAAATGTCCGCAGAGGTATTGTTATTCTCAAAAATACCTGGAGGGTGTGGTGCTGAAGGTTGTGGAAGAATTCATGGAGCAATTTAAGTCCATAGACCTTACGGAAGAAGTGCAAAAGATAAAGAGCCGCCAAAAGGAGGCCATTCAAAAGGAATTAAAGGTTATTCGAAAGGAACAAGCGGCTCTAAGGCTTGATATTCAAACACTGGAGGGAAAGCTGCCGGAGGCAATCAGAGGGGATTACTGTTTCAGCCCGGAAAGGTTATCCGATATCATAGAAGAAAAGGAGCAGGCTTATGCGGAGCTGGAGCAAAAAGCAGACCTTGTTACAAGCAGGCTTTTAAAGTTCGGGGAACAAAACTCCGATATAGAAAGGCTGACCGCCGGTGCGCCGGACTGGAAGGGAGAATTTCATAATACGGATTCGGCAACCAGAAAGATGCTGTTATCAGCCTTGATTGAGTGGATAGAAGTAAAAGACAATGATGTCACTGTCAAATGTAAGCTCCGGCCGGGCGGTTTACTGCTTAAAACTACTGATAAAGAGGTACCGGAACAAGGGTTATGATTTTACTATCACATCCTCTACCGCATATGATCAGAAATGGATGCGGGGAAGGAATATTTACACCAACATTGACAGGGTTGTGGACAGTATTTTTGCCAATTTTCTTTCAAGGCCGGGGGTAAGACAGCCTATTTTTACTTCCTACTGTGACGGCAAAAGGGTAACCTGCGACGGCTTAAGTCAGTGGGGGTCCCAGTATCTGGGAGAGGAGGGCTACTCGCCGATTGAGATTATCCGCTATTATTATGGCTCAGACATGTATATCAATACCGCAGAAAGCATTGCAGGCGTACCTTCTTCCTGGCCGGGATATAACCTGACTATCGGCTCTACAGGCGATAAGGTCAGACAAATGCAGCAGCAGTTAAACCGGATTGCTCAAAACTATCCGGCTATTCCCAAAATTGCGGTGGACGGAATCTTCGGACCGGCGACGGCACAGGCAGTAAAAACCTTTCAGGGGATCTTCAATCTTCCGCAGAGCGGAATTGTGGATTTCCCTACATGGTACAGTATTTCCAACATTTATGTCGGGGTCAGCAGAATTGCGGAGCCTTAAGAATGCAGAATAACGGTATACAGGGATTGGGATTCTTTGCTTTAAAAGAATCCGATCTCTGTATTTTTTATGCAGTTTTTATTTTTTGTGTTTCTTTCAATGCTGCTTGCTTTTTACCTTCCTTTTTGATAAAAGTGTAGGAGTATACAAAGGTATCTTGGACAGGGAAGGGAACACAGAGGATGAAATTTTATTTTGCCCCGCTGGAGGGGGATTACTGGATACATTTGCCCTTGCACTGGACGGCAGCAGAATATGAAGGTGCGGTAAATGCTTTGTTTTCACAGTGCCAATTCCAGACGGACGGAGGATTTGAGGCAGACTGAACCTCTCTGACAGGTTTCAGCCTTGAAAGGAAAAAATAATTCGCACTAATTTTACAGAAGGCGAGCCTCTT
>CAYMUW010000035.1:0-27394 GCA_964393865.1 uncultured Lachnospiraceae bacterium | reverse complement strand
AAATACTGCGTCTGCCGGAAATGTTTACATCTACAGTTCACAACATATCACATCAATCAGATTTCGACACAGGAGTTAAATCAGAAGAAAATGATTATCTTAATTCCCTTTATGCTGTTAAAGCTTCGGGACGCAATGTCGAAATCCCGTTCAAAAGATAACCTCGAGGCATTGAAAAATCTGATACAGCATGATATACTGGAAAGCATAGAGGAAAATCTGCGGCTTAATAATATCACCCAGATGGATGCACGGAAACTGAGACGCTATACCCACAAGCTGTATGAACACATTTACTCCCATTATGAGGAACTGGAGGAACTAAACGAAATGACAGACGAATCTTTGATGCTGGATATTGATATTATTGAGAAGAAGCATGAACAAGAGTTGGCAGAAATGGACAACGCTTTAAAAGAAAAAGATGCCGAAAACCAAGCTCTTAAGGATTACATTCGACAACTGGAGCAACAACTATCTCAAAAGTAAATCTAAACTATTCCTGCCTCTTAAATTCCTTTATTTTCTCAAGCTTTTCCCTGACCGCCTTCTCTGCGCCTTCCGTTCCCGGCACATAATATTCCTTCCCTTTCAGGGAGTCGGGCAGGCAGTCCATTCTGGCAACCTTTTCTTCGGTATCATGAGCATACTGATATCCTTCCCCATAATGCAGCTCCTGCATCAGCTTGGTCACCCCGTTTCGAATCTGTAAGGGAACCGGCTCTGCCAGCATGGTTTTCGCATCCTCCCTGGCTTTGCCATAGCCCACATACAATGCATTGGACTTAGGCGCCATGGAAAGATAGACCACTGCATGAGTAAGGTTTACATCACACTCCGGCATTCCGTTAAAGTGACATGCCTGATAAGCTGCCACCGCCACCTGCAAAGCCTGTGAATCCGCCATTCCTATATCCTCGCTTGCAAACCGCACAAGCCGTCTGGCCACATAAAGAGGATCTTCGCCGGCCTCCAACATCCGTGCCAGCCAATAAATGGCGGCATCAGGGTCACTGTTTCGCATCGACTTGTGAAGAGCCGAGATCAAATTGTAATGCTCTTCCCCGTTTCTGTCATACAGAAGCATCTTGCTTCCGATACATTGCTCCAGTATATTCTCCTTCACCACAATAGAACCGTCCGGCTGAATTTCTCCGTTAAGCACTGCCATATCCAGTGTATTTAAAGCTGCTCTGGCATCCCCGTCAGCAAAAACAGCAATAGCTTCCAACAATCTTTCTTCTATAATAACGGTACTGTTCCCAAGTCCCCTCCTGTCCACCAGTGCATGGTGCAGAAGCTTCCGTATGTCCGGCTCGGTCAACGCCTGCAGCACAAACACCTTGCATCTGGACAAAAGAGCCGAATTAATCTCAAAGGAGGGATTTTCCGTGGTGGCGCCAATCAAAATAATGCTTCCTTTTTCCACATAAGGAAGAAAGGCATCCTGCTGTGCCTTGTTGAAGCGGTGGATTTCATCTACAAACACAATGGTTTTCATGCCCATCATGCGGTCATTTTCCGCCTGCTTCATCACATCCCTGATCTCTTTGATGCCGCTTGTAACAGCACTGAAATCTATAAATGACGAATGTGTCATATTTGCAATAATCCGCGCCAGCGTTGTTTTCCCCACTCCGGGAGGCCCCCAAAAGATCATAGAGGACACCCTGTCAGTATCCAGCATCTGCCGAAGTATCTTCCCCTTTCCCACCAAATGCTCTTGACCAATATAGTCATCAAGTGTTTGAGGGCGTAATCTGCTGGCAAGCGGTGCACTTAAATTGTTTTCCTGTGTAAAAAGCGATAACTGTTCCATAGCACAAACATGACCTCACGCGAATCAAAACATATGTTCTAATTATCATACCATACTTTTTTGGTAATGTCACATCTTTTTTAATATTGGGCTGTGCCTTACTGGTATCAAAAAGATCATAGTCGCCTTCCTTGCCCCGTATGGGCAACAATAATATTGGTTCCCAACAGATTAATTCCCGTCTGCAGAGCAAGTGATCCCAAGGTTACAAAGGATATCATAAAGCCCATAAATAAACCAGTAGGCAATAAATAAAGCATAATATTACCGATATCGCCTGTGCCAATACGGTTGCCGCCGCACCGGAAACACCTGTTTCGAAAATCAGTACAAACAAATAATCTAACCCCACATTTAAAACGTTAGAAATAATCAGAAACAATAACGGCGTATAAGAATCTCCTATAGCACGCAGAATAGCAGCGCAGATATTATACAGGGTAGTTGCAGTAAGCCCCGCAATAATGATTCCGATGTAGGCAGACGCTTCGGGCCATAAATTCTCTGAAACATTTAAAGCCCTCAATATCTACGGCAAGGAAGGCTTCCCCCAGTGCACTTCCGATAATTCTCGTATCGATCAGGCTGTAGCACAGCTGGAACAACTGTCCAACGTACAGCGGAATGGCAAATAGCAGAATCACCTTAAGCGGCTTTCCCTTTGTCAGATTTTTCATGATACCCCTCCTCAATCGCTTTGCTTGTATAAATACCGAACTCCATTTCCCCTCGGCCTGAATACCTTTGGAATGAGCACTTAATTTATTTTGTCCTCTATAATCAGTATATCTGTATTCTCATACCGGAAAACCCATCGCTCATACTCTGCAGACATTTCGGATGCACAAATTGCCAACGGGCAGCCTATCGCCACCGTTCCTAACATTGTTATTTTCATCATGAAGCGCCTCCATAAATTAAGACGCTGCCGCCTTCTGTAGATAGGAACTTCTGTTCTGCCTGACTTATTGTATCATAATATTAGTATATCCCATCAGGCTTTCATCCACTGCTCTTGCAGCTTCCCTTCCTTCCCTGATGGCCCATACCACCAAAGACTGCCCCCTGTGCATGTCGCCTGCGGTAAATACATTCTTTACCGAGGTCTCATACTGCCCGGGCGCCGTGTTTACATTGGTGCGCTGGTTCAACTCCACCTTAAAAGCATCGGTGACATATTTCTGGCTTCCCAAAAATCCTGCCGCAATCAGCACGATCTCTGCCGGAAGGGTCTGCTCCGATCCGGGCACCTCCTTCATGTCCATTCTGCCTGTTTCAGGATTCTTCTCCCAGGACAGCTTTACGATCTTAACCGCCTTCAGATTACCGTTTTTGTCCTTCACAAATTCCTTCACTGTAGACTCATAAATTCTGGGATCATGTCCAAATACGGCGATAGCCTCCTCCTGACCGTAATCTGTCTTGCAGACCTTGGGCCACTCCGGCCATGGATTATTCTCTGCTCTTTGATCGGGAGCCTTAGGCATCATCTCGATCTGGGTTACAGATTTGCAGCCATGACGAATGCTGGTTCCCACACAGTCATTTCCGGTATCACCGCCGCCGATGATAACCACGTTTTTGCCCTTCGTATCCACAAACTGACCGTCCTCAAAATTTGAGTCAAGAAGGCTTTTGGTATTTGCCTTTAAAAAATCCACCGCAAAATATATTCCCTTTGCGTCCCTTCCCGGTGCATTGATATCTCTTGGATTGGATGCACCGCAGGCAAGCACTACCCTGTCATATTCCTTAAGGAGCTTATCGGCCTTCATATCCTTTCCCACATCCACACCTGTAACAAAGGTTACGCCTTCTGCTTCCATCACCTTAATCTTACGCTCTACAATATGCTTTTCCAGTTTCATATTGGGGATACCGTACATCAAAAGTCCCCCCAGCCTGTCAGAGCGTTCGTAAACCGTTACACTGTGTCCTCTTTTATTTAACAGATCGGCAACTGCCAGACCGGAAGGACCGCTTCCCACAACTGCCACCTTTTTTCCTGTCCTCACTTTAGGAGGCTTGGGAGCCGCATAACCCTGCTCATAAGCATATTCAATAATCGCATATTCATTTTCCTTGGTGGATACCGGCTCGCCAATCAGCCCGCAGGTACATGCCGCCTCGCAAAGCGCGGGGCACACCCTTGAGGTAAATTCCGGGAAGCTGTTGGTTTTGGTAAGACGGTTGTAGGCCTGCTGCCAGTTTCCCGTATACACCAGATCATTCCACTCCGGCACCAGATTGTGAAGGGGGCATCCGCTTGTCATACCGCAGATTGTCATTCCCGACTGGCAGAAAGGAACGCCGCACTCCATACATCTTGCACCTTGAAGCTGCTGTCTTTCACGTGGAAGATGCTCATGGAATTCATTAAAATTTTTGATTCTTTCCTTAGGCTTTACATCCTTTGACACTTCTCTTTTATAGTCCATAAATCCTGTTGGTTTTCCCATTTTTACTACTCCTTTACTGCTTTTTAAAGCGCTGTCTGGAAGAATGTCCTGCCATTCTTCTTACGTGTAACACACGTTTCTATTTAGCTGCCTGAATAGCGTAAAATGCCTCAATCTGTGCCTGCTCAGCGCTTAAGCCCTTTTCCTCCATCTGTACGATGGTTGCAAGCATCTTCTCGTAATCATGAGGAATGATCTTCTTAAACTTGGGAAGATAATCCTTAAAGTTATCCAAAACCAGCTTGCCCTTTTCGGAATTGGTCAGCGCTACATGCTCCTTAATCATTTCCTTCAGTTCAATCACGTCATACTTGGAGGTTACCTCATAGGAGGAAACCATTTCCTTATTCAAACGGATATACAAATCATTGTCCTCATCCAGTACATAGGCAATACCGCCGCTCATACCTGCGGCAAAGTTCTTGCCGGTTCTTCCAAGCACAACCACACGTCCGCCTGTCATATACTCACAGCCGTGATCTCCCACGCCTTCAACTACCGCAAGGGCACCGGAATTTCGAACGCAGAACCGCTCTCCGGCCACTCCGGCAATAAAAGCCTTTCCGCTGGTAGCTCCATAAAGTGCCACATTACCGATGATAATATTATCCTCTGCCTTAAACCGGCTTCCCTTGGGAGGATAAACAACCAGCTTACCTCCTGAGAGACCTTTGCCGAAATAATCGTTGGAATCACCTACCAACTCAAGCGTAAGTCCCTTAGGAATAAAGGCTCCGAAGCTCTGTCCACCGGCGCCGTTACAGAGAACCCTGTAGGTATCCTCCTCCAGCTGGTCTCCCAGTGTTCTGGTAATCTCCGAACCAAGAATCGTGCCGAAGGCTCTGTCCGTATTTTTCACATCCACTTCAATGCTTCTCTTTTTTCCCGTCTGCATTGCCTTGGACAGCTGCTTTAGAAGTACCTTTTCATCTACCGTATTTTCCAGTTTAAAATCATATACCTGTTTGGGATCAAAGGTAACCTTTTCCCTGCCTCCCGCATAAGGATTTTGCAGAATTAAGCTTAAATCAACCTGCTTTTGTTCATCCGTAAGGTGATCCTTTATCTTTAAAAGCTCTGTGCGGCCTACCAGTTCGTCTAAGGTTCGCACGCCAAGCTTTGCCATATACTCTCTAAGCTCCTGAGCAATAAACCGCATAAAGTTCATCACATACTCCGGCTTACCCTTGAAATTCTTGCGAAGCTCCGGGTTCTGTGTCGCCACACCTACCGGGCAGGTATCCAGATTGCAGACCCTCATCATCACGCAGCCCATGGTTACAAGAGGCGCTGTTGCAAAACCAAACTCCTCTGCGCCAAGTGCTGCAGCAATAGCCACATCACGTCCGCTCATCAGCTTGCCGTCAGTCTCTATTCTTACTTTATTTCTAAGTCCGTTCATAATCAGTGTTTGATGGGTCTCCGCAAGCCCCAGCTCCCAGGGAAGTCCCGCATTGTGAATGGAATTTCTGGGCGCCGCACCGGTTCCGCCGTCATAGCCTGATACCAGAATAACCTGCGCGCCGGCCTTGGCCACGCCTGCCGCTACAGTTCCCACTCCCGCTTCAGAAACCAGCTTCACGCTGATTCTTGCTCTCTTATTGGCATTCTTTAAATCATAGATCAGCTCCGCCAAGTCCTCGATGGAATAAATATCGTGATGAGGCGGAGGGGAGATCAGCCCTACACCGGGCGTTGAATGTCTGGTTTTGGCAATCCAGGGATAAACCTTTCCTCCCGGAAGATGTCCGCCCTCCCCGGGCTTTGCTCCCTGGGCCATCTTAATCTGTATCTCATCGGCGCTGACCAGATATCTGCTGGTTACACCAAAACGACCCGAAGCAACCTGCTTGATGGCGGAGCATCTGTTTACTCCGTCTGCTCCCACGGTCAGTCTGTCCAAATCCTCACCGCCTTCACCGGAATTGGAACGGCCATGAAGCCTGTTCATAGCAATTGCAAGGGTCTCATGGGCCTCCTTGGAAATGGAGCCGTAGCTCATTGCACCGGTCTTAAATCTGGTCACAATGGACTCCACGCTTTCCACCTCTTCAATAGGCACACCCTTTTTCGGATAGTTAAAGTCCATCAGACCGCGCAGATTTTTCACGGACTCCTCATCATTCACCAGCGCCGTGTATTGCTTGAACATCTCGTAATCTCCCCGCTTGGTGGATTCCTGAAGCAGATGGATGGTGGCAGGATTATAAAGATGCTCATCCGCACCGCTTCTCATCTTGTGATGACCCAGGCTGTTCAGAGTCAGATCGTTGGCAAGTCCTAACGGATCAAAGGCCTGTGAATGAAGCACATCCACCTGCTTTTCAATATCCTTAATGGTGATTCCCCCTACCCTGCATACGGTATGAGGGAAATATTTGTTAATCACTTCCTTATCAATACCAATTGCCTCAAAAATCTGGGAGCCTTCATAGGACTGAATGGTGCTGATACCCATTTTGGATGCAATCTTGACAATACCATGAAGAATTGCATTGTTGTAATCCTCCACTGCCGCATAATAATCCTTATCCAGCATATGATTATCGATCAGCTCCTTGATGGATTCCTGCGCCAGATAAGGATTGATGGCACAGGCACCATAACCTAAGAGGGTAGCAAAATGATGCACCTCTCTGGGCTCTCCCGATTCCAAAATCAGCGCAACGGAGGTCTTTTTCTTGGTCACAACCAGATGCTGGTTCAGTGCAGAAACAGCCAGCAGGGAAGGAATAGCCACATGGTTTTCATCCACCCCTCTGTCAGAAAGCACCATAATATTTACGCCGTCCCTGTAAGCACGGTCCACCTCCACAAACAATCGGTCGATTGCACGCTCAAGACTGGTATTTTTATAATAAGTAATGGGAATGACCTCTACCTTAAAGCCATCCTTTTTCATACTCTTGATCTTCATCAGATCCGTGTTGGTCAGGATCGGATTATTTACCCGAAGCACATTACAGTTTTTGGGTATCTCCTCCAGAATATTTCCATCCGTTCCAACATAAACTGTGGTAGATGTTACTACCTCCTCACGGATGGCGTCTATGGGCGGATTGGTAACCTGAGCAAACAACTGCTTAAAATAATGAAACAAAGGATGATAGGTCTTACTAAGCACCGGAAGCGGTGTATCCACACCCATAGCCGCAATGGCTTCCCCGCCGTTTTTCGCCATGGGAAGAATGCTTGTTTTCAGTTCCTCGTAGGAATAACCGAATGCCTTCTGCATTCTCTGCCTTTCCTCATAAGTAAATTCCGGCACTCTTTCATTGGGAATCTTTAAGTCATGAAGCTGAACCAGATTGCTGTCCAGCCATTCACCATAAGGCTGTCTAGAAGCATAAGACTCCTTCAGCTCGTCGTCATCAATTACCCTTCCCTGCACCGTATCTACCAGAAGCATCTTGCCCGGACGCAGACGCTCCTTCACCAGAATTTTCGCAGGGTCAATATCCAGCACGCCTACCTCGGAGGAAAGAATCAATGTGTCATCATCCGTAATCATATAACGGGAGGGTCTTAAACCGTTTCTGTCAAGCACTGCTCCCATCACATCTCCGTCACAGAACAAAATGGAAGCGGGACCGTCCCAGGGCTCCATCATGGTTGCATAATATTGGTAGAAATCCTTCTTGTGCTGGGACATGGTTTTGTTATTGGCCCAAGGCTCCGGGATAGTGATCATCACCGCATGGGGCAGCTCCATGCCGCTCATTACCAAAAATTCCAGTGTATTATCCAGCATGGCAGAGTCGGAACCTGCAGTGTTTATCACCGGCAATACCTTGTGAAGCAGACCGTGAAGGTGCACGGATTCCATATTTTCTTCGCGGGCCAGCATCTTGTCGGCATTACCTCTGATGGTATTGATCTCACCGTTGTGCACGATAAAACGGTTGGGATGCGCTCTTTCCCAGCTGGGATTGGTATTGGTTGAAAATCTTGAATGCACCATGGCAATGGCGGACTCGTAATCCTTATCCTGCAAATCTGCAAAGAAGGTACGAAGCTGCCCTACCAGAAACATTCCTTTATATACAATCGTCCTGCTGGATAAGGATACCACATAGGTATTATCCGAGGACTGCTCAAACACACGTCTTGCCACATACAAAAGCCTGTCAAAGGCAACGCCCTTTTCCACGCTTACAGGCTTTTTTACAAATGCCTGCATAATATGAGGCATACATTCCACCGCCTTGTGGCCAAGCACCGACGGATCTGTGGGAACCTCTCTCCAGCCCAAGAACTCCAGACCTTCCTTTTCCACAATAATTTCAAACATCTTCTTTGCCTGATTTTTGCGCAGCTCATCCTGCGGGAAAAAAAACATACCTACACCGTACTCCCTTTCTCCCCCCAGCATGATACCTAAAGGCTCCGTCACCTTTTTGAAAAATTTATGAGGGATCTGGGTCAGAATACCGACGCCGTCGCCTGTCTTGCCCTCCGCGTCTTTACCGGCACGATGCTCCAAATTCTCTACAATCTTAAGCGCATTTTCCACCGTTTCCCTGCTCTTTACGCCCTTGATATTGACACAGGCACCGATACCACAGTTGTCATGCTCAAACTCCGGACGATGCAGCGGAGCATCGGGAACTGTCCTTTTAACATCAAACATAGCTATTTCTCCTCCCTTAATGCACACCACACAATTGCATTTTACTAACCAAACGCCGACATGCTTTGCAGGCCGCCTGATTGGTACAAAAAAGGTCGCAAAGAGACTTAAACCCGCCTCTTTGCGACCTATGCTACTAATATACACCTGTTTTTTCATTCTGTAAACAATTATTTTTCTTAAATTGTCTGAAATTCTGACTATTTGGCATTTACATGATATATTTTTGAATTTTTTATGAATTTTCTGTCTTTTCCTTATTCCCTTCTTCCACTGGAAATCATCTTATCCTTTTTTACATATCCCTTAATTTTACAGGTATTCACGCATATTTTTAAAATACTTGACAAGAAATTTCAAAAAAAGAAAGCGCATTTCTTTTCCGCACTTTCTTTTTTAAAAATTTTTTCATTAAGTTCTTTGATATAGGCATGATTTTTAATTTGTCTTAATTGCACGCACAATTTCAGGGGTCTTTTTCGGTTCTGTCAGTACTTTTTCATTATATATAACAGACATCCTGCTGCTCCAAACAGAGCCACTGCCGTCAACAGTATCTCTGCCCCCATACTTATATTACTTAAGCCGTTATGATAGGTCATTGTAAAGACGCTTACGTTGGCAACTGCATGAAACAGTACCGGCGCCGCAAAGCTTTTATATTTCTCGTAGGTATAGGCGATCAAAAGTCCCAGAAGGGAACCGTACACTGCCTGGACCAGGTTTCCGTGATAGCATCCGAAAAAGAGAGAGGATACCACCAGCGCAATTCCATAATGAAAGCACCGCTTCATCCGGTTGAAAATCAGCCCGCGGAATACCGCTTCCTCCGCAAAAGGAGACAAAACACCATACAAAACCAACCCAATCCAAAACTCCACGCCATACTGCGCTTTTGTGGTCTGTGCAAAGGCCTGTGAGCTTTCCGTCAATCCCACCAGGTTAAACAATGCATTCAATCCTATAGCAGAAAGAAAAGCCAGTGCTGCAAGAAACATATATTTACTGATTATTTCTTCATTCTTGCATATCCCGGCACTCTCCATCCGGGGCTTATCACCTGTAATCTCAGCCGAGATTCCCCGCCAGATCACAGCCACGCCAAATAAGATGGCTGCGCCGTTAATCATTCCGCTTATGGTGTATCCGTTGCCTTTCAGAAACTCCACCGCCCGCTCCGGATTTCTCCCTATAAAAAAATTGAGCCCTACCCCTAAAATGACCTTTGCCATATCATGAATCAAAAAATAAACCAGCAAAGGAAACAATATATAAACCGCTTTTTTTATGGAACTCCATGACCTGATGCTTTCCGAATCCCATCTGGTATTCATTGCTTTCCAAAAATTCATCCTTCCATGCCCTCTTTGACCACTGTAAAAATATAATAGCGAAGCTAATTAAATCAGTTGAATATTCAGACCATATATTCTGCGAGAAGCCTTATGCACCGTGCAAAAGCAGCTTTTCCAGCTCTTCCATAGTCTCTGCAATATAATCCGCCCCTTCTGCCTCAAGCTCTCCTTCCGCAGCGTAACCAAACCGCACACCGATTCCGATCAGGCCATGGGCCTTTGCGCCCTGAATATCAAACTTTCGGTCACCTACCATGGCACACAAACGATGTCTTGCATCTGCCTCCATATTCAAAATACCAAGCTGCCGCAGTGCTTCCTCCACTACCTCCTCCTTGGTGCCTCTGGTTCCGTCCAGCTCGCTTCCCACAATCACCTCAAAGTACCGGCGGATGTGAAAGTGCTCCAATATTTGACGCACGTAGCATTCCGGCTTACTGGATGCAACCGCAAGACGTATTCCGCTTTCCTTTGCCCGGCGCAGCATGTGATCGGTACCCGGAAGCATTTCATTTTCCAATACTCCTACAGGCGAAAATCTCTCCCGGTACACTTCAATTGCTTTCTTTGCCTGCGTCTCCGTAAGACCGTAAAACTCCATAAAACTATCCTTAAGCGGCGGGCCGATAAAGGGTTCCAGCTTTTTCAAATCCGGCTCATCAATATGAAAATAGCGCAGGGCATGCTGCACGGATTTGGTAATTCCCTCTTTCGGATCGGTAAGCGTACCGTCCAAATCAAACAAACAATATTGAAACATCATATCCTCATTTCTGTTTTCTCAAATATTTTTATAGTCCCAGCTTTTTAAACAAGTCTCCCAAACTTGTGCCGACATTTTCCTCTGAAGAAAACTGCTTTACATCAAGGCTCTGTGCCTCCTCCACCTCCTGCTCCTCTGCGGCGGCTTTGATGCTTAGGGATATTCTCCCGTCATTGGTATTAAGAACCTTCACCTTAACCTTATCCCCCACCTTAAGAACCTCGGAAGGCTTCTTAATCCTCTTCTGACAGATTTGTGAGATATGAACCAATCCGGTCAATCCATCCTTTAAATCCACAAAGGCGCCATAGGGCTGCAGACTTTCTACCGTTCCCTCCAGAACCGTCCCAGGGACAAGCATAGCCACCTTGTGATCATGCTTTTCCTTTTCCTGCTCCTTCAAAATCTCCTTAGCTGACAGAACAAGCTTTTTCTTTTCTTGATCCACAGTTATGACTCTGACAGTCAATTTCTGTCCCACATAGCTTTCCGTATCCTCCACATAGGAAAGTGCCAGCTGGGATGCAGGAATAAAGCCCCGAATCCCTTCCACATAGGCAACCATGCCTGCGTTTACGGCCTCGCTCACTTTGACACTAATGTCAGTTTTCTCCTCCAAATATTGACTCAGCACGTCCCATGCCAACACTGCATTGGCTTCCTTGCGGGAAAGCAGAATATTTCCCTGCCCGTCATCCATCCGCACAACGGCAGCCTCCAGCACATCGCCTATACGAACCTCTTCCAAAACCGCAAATCCCGGATCATCGCTCATATCTGCCGCCTTAATAATCCCCTGAGTATAATATTTAAGGTCAAGAGTCACTTCTTCTTCATTTACATCAATAACTGTACCGGAAATCACGTCTCCTTCATTGATTGTCCGAAAAGAAGCTTCCAGCTCCTTCTCATAATCCTTCATCGTCTCTTCCACGCTAAAATTCTCCTTCCAATTTTTAAGAGGATACCCCTTATGTGAGTATCCTCTTATCATTATAAATAGATTATCCGTTATTGTACAAGTCTTTTATCTTAATAATTCTCTGCCCTAATCTGGAAATAGGATTGAGGATGGGCACATACGGGACATACTTCCGGTGCTTTCTTTCCTACGCAAATATGTCCGCAGTTGGCACACTGCCATACAACATCGCCGTCCTTGGAAAATACCAGATCGCCCTCAATATTGGCAAGCAGCTTTCTGTAGCGCTCCTCATGCTCCTTCTCAATGGCCGCCACTCCCTCAAACAACTCGGCTATCTCCTCGAAGCCCTCCTGCCTTGCATCCTCTGCAAAGGAAGCATACATATCGGTCCATTCATAATTTTCGCCTTCTGCTGCTGCCTTTAAGTTCTCAACGGTAGAACCGATTCCATCATTTAACAGCTTGTACCACATCTTTGCATGTTCCTTTTCATTATTGGCCGTCTCCTCAAAGATAGCTGCAATCTGCACATAACCATCCTTTTTCGCTTTGGATGCAAAATAAGTATATTTGTTTCTTGCCTCTGACTCGCCTGCAAAGGCTGTCTTTAAATTAGCCTCTGTTTTCGTTCCTTTTAAATCCATTCTTTTGTCCTCCTTTGTTATATCTCTACAAACTTATCGCTTCCCATTCCGCAAATCGGACACTTATAATCCGCAGGAAGCTCCTCTCCTTCATAAATGTAACCACATACAGAGCATTTAAATTTCTTCCTTGTATCGGTATTCTTCTGCTCCTCTTCCTCCGGTATATAGGTAGGCGCATTTTTAGGGCTCTTGCCCTTAACTACCTTATGATAATATGCATAAGTCATGGCTTCCCTGTCACCAAACAACTCCGCTCCTATTACTTCTCCCAAAAATACTGTATGCGTGGAGGTTTCCATCTTGTCAATCACCTGACACACAATATATCCGCAAGAATCCGATACAACGGGCATATAATCCTCCACGGAATATTTCACTTGGGAAAATTTGTCCACATCCTTCCCCGACTGAAAGCCGAAGGTTCCGATAATAGACGGGTCCGAGTCCTCCGCCAAAATGGAAATCGCAAATCTTCCGTTCTTCACAATACATTCATTGGTATAATTGTCATGATTAATGCTCACTGCAATGGTCGCCGGCGCAGATGTAATCTGCATGGCACTGTTGGCAGTACATCCCGTCGGCCTTCTGTCATCCCATGTACTGACAACATAAACCCCATAAGAAAGCTTGTAAAAAGCACTTTTGTCCATAAAGCCCTCCTTTTTAAAATAGTAATTATTCCTGATTTTAATATATACTTTTTGAGAAAAAATGTCAAGTAACAGTTTAATCAGTTACCTTCTTCTTGACCTTCCGCACTTTTCCCTCTATAATTTTACCGAAAAGGAGCGCTGCATCTGCGGCAGAATAACAGCAATCATGAGTATTTTAAATGTTGAACACCTTACCCACGGCTTCGGTGATCGTGCAATTTTTCAGGATGTATCCTTTCGTCTTTTAAAAGGCGAGCACATCGGCCTTATAGGCGCTAACGGCGAAGGAAAATCCACTTTTATGAATATCATTACAGGAAAGCTTATGCCTGATGAAGGGAAAATAGAGTGGGCTAAGAATGTTCGGGTAGGATACCTGGATCAGCACACCGTTCTGGAAAAAGGCATGACCATAAAGGATGTTCTCTCCTCTGCCTTTGACTTTCTTTTTGAGATGGAAGCTCAGATGAATGATATCTGTGACAAAATGGGTACTGCATCGGAGGAGGAACTGGAACAATATATGGAGGAGCTTGGAACCATTCAGGAGCTTCTTACCCACCACGATTTCTATCTGATTGATTCCAAGGTGGAAGAGGTTGCAAGAGCCCTTGGTCTGCTTGATTTGGGACTTGACCGTGATGTAACGGACTTAAGCGGCGGCCAGCGTACCAAGGTTCTGCTTGGAAAGCTTCTTTTGGAAAAGCCTGATATCCTGCTTTTGGACGAGCCTACCAACTATCTTGATGCAGAGCATATCGAATGGCTGAAACGCTATCTGAACGATTATGAGAATGCCTTTATCCTGATCTCCCATGACATTCCTTTCCTAAACAGCGTGATCAATTTGATTTATCACATGGATAATCAGGAACTGAACCGCTATCCCGGCGATTATGATAAATTTCAGGAAGTTTATGCCATGAAACGGGCACAGCTGGAGGCTGCCTATAATAAGCAGCAGAAGGAAATTGCCGATTTGAAGGACTTTGTCGCCCGAAACAAGGCAAGAGTTGCCACCCGCAATATGGCAATGTCCCGTCAAAAGAAGCTTGACAAAATGGATGTAATCGAGCTTTCCTCAGAAAAACCGAAACCGGAGTTTTATTTTAAGGAAGCCCGTACCCCCGGAAGATATATTTTCCAGACAAAGGATCTGATAATCGGCTATGACGAACCGCTTTCCTCTCCTCTTAACCTTGAAATGAAGCGCGGACAAAAGATCGTCCTGACCGGAGCAAACGGCATCGGAAAAACCACCCTCTTAAAAAGTATCCTTGGTCTGATTCCACCCCTTTCCGGCAGCGTGGAGCAGGGCGATTATCTGAGTATCGGATACTTCGAACAGGAAATGGATCAGAGCATTCAGACCACCTGTATAGAGGAAATATGGCAGGAGTTCCCCGGCTTTACCCAGTATGAGGTACGCTCCGCCCTTGCAAAATGCGGCCTTACCACCAAGCATATTGAAAGCCTTGTGAAGGTGCTTTCCGGCGGAGAACAGGCCAAAGTCAGATTATGTAAACTTATCAACCGTGAAACCAACATCTTGCTTTTGGATGAGCCCACCAACCATTTGGATGTAGATGCCAAGGCTGAATTAAAGCGTGCACTTACCGATTACAAAGGCAGCATTCTCATGGTATGCCATGAACCGGAATTTTATAAAGACCTTGCCACTGATGTGTGGGACTGCACCAAATGGACCACCCGCGTATTCTAAAAACAGCTCATATCAATTCAAAAGGTCCGCCTTATCAGGCAGACCTTTTTCTGTTTCTATTTCAACTTCCAAATATCTCTGTTATACTCCGCAATGGTTCTGTCGGATGAGAAGAAACCGGCCTTTGCAATGTTCACCAGCATCATCTTTTTCCACTTCTGACGATCCTCATAATCCGCCAACGCCTTATCCTTCACTGCAATGTAATCCTCCAGATCAAGCAGTGTCATAAACCAGTCTTTGTTTAACAGCTCCTTATAAAGACGTGTCAGATTTTCCTTATGGCCAACCGCAAGAGCCTGCTTGCCTACAATAAAATCTACCGCTTCCTTAATCACGGGACTCTTCTTATAGTAATCCTTGGACACATAATCCGCTTTCTCGTAGTGCTTGATAACCGTTTCTGACTTCTCGCCAAAGATATAAATATTATCCCTGCCTACCAGCTCATCAATCTCCACGTTAGCGCCGTCGGAGGTTCCAAGTGTAATCGCACCGTTTAACATAAACTTCATGTTTCCAGTACCTGACGCCTCCTTGGATGCAAGAGAAATCTGCTCGGAAATATCACATGCAGGAATCAGTTTTTCCGCATAGCTTACATTATAATTCTCCACCATAAGCACTGTCATATAAGGACTTACATCAGGATCATTATTGACAATCTCCTGCAACACCAAAAGAAGGTGAATAATATCCTGTGCAATCACATAGGCAGGAGCTGCCTTAGCGCCGAAAATAAAGGTAATCGGTCTTGTAGGCTTCTTTCCTCTCTTAATCTCCAGGTATTTATGGATGATATACAGCGCATTCATCTGCTGACGTTTGTACTCATGCAGTCTCTTAATCTGAATATCAAAAATGGAATCCGGATTTAAGGTAACGCCTTCCTTCTCCTGTACGTATGCCACAAGGTCCTTCTTGCGGTTCATCTTAATCTGGGCAATGGAATCCAAAACCTCCTGATTATCCGCAAAATCCAGCAGCTTCTCCAGTTTATCCGCATCCTTCTTAAATCCGTCGCCAATAGTTTCGGAAAGGAATGCCGTAAGCTCCCGATTGCAGCTCATCAGCCATCTCCTAAAGGTAATACCGTTGGTCTTATTGTTGAATTTTTCGGGATAAAGCTTATAGAACGCATTTAATTCCGTGTTCTTCAAAATTTCCGTATGAATGGCTGCCACACCGTTTACAGAAAATCCGTAGTGGATGTCAATGTGAGCCATATGCACTCTTTTGTCCTTATCAATAATCTGCACCTTGGGATCCTTATACTTTGCAGCAACCCTCTTGTCTAACTCCTTAATGTAAGGAACCAGCTGAGGAACAACCTTCTCCAGATACTTAAGAGGCCATTTTTCAAGCGCCTCCGCTAAAATGGTATGATTGGTATAGGCACAGGTCTTGCTGACCACTGCAATAGCCTCATCCATGCTGAACGCCTTTTCCTCTACCAAAATCCTGATCAGTTCAGGAATAATCATCGTGGGATGGGTATCATTAATCTGAATAATTGCATGGTCATACATCCTGCGCAGGTCGTATTTCTTCTTCTTCATCTCGCGAAGAATTAGCTGCGCCGCATTGGACACCATGAAATACTGCTGATAAATACGAAGCAGATTGCCTGCCTCATCGGAATCATCAGGATACAAAAACAGCGTCAGATTCTTCTTGATTGCTTCCTTATCGAAATCAATTCCCTTCTTAACCAGGCTCTCATCCACAGTCTCAATGTCAAACAGACGGAGTTTATTGACACCACTGTCATAACCGGCAACATCAATATCATAAAGCCTTGACACAACCTTTTCCTTCCCAAAATACACATCAAAGGTCACATCTGTCTTCGTCAGCCATGAATTTTCCTCAATCCAGTCATTCTTCTCCGCAGTCTGAAGTCTGTCCTTAAAGACCTGCTTAAAAAGGCCAAAATGATAGTTAAGTCCTATTCCTTCTCCCGGCAGTCCCAGACTTGCAATGGAATCAAGGAAGCATGCTGCCAGTCGTCCCAGTCCGCCATTTCCCAAAGATGGTTCAGGCTCAATCTCCTCCAGAACAGAAAGACTCTTTCCATTACTTTTCAGAATGCTTTCCATTCTGTCATAGATCCCCAGATTAATCAGATTATTGGATAAAAGCTTACCAATCAGAAACTCTGCGGAAATATAGTAAATCTTTTTTTCACCTTCATTACTGTCCGAAACAGTCATCAATCTCTTGATAAAAACAAGTATCACATAGTAGGTTTCCTGATCTGTCAACGCAGAAAACACCTTGCCAAACATGGACTGTGCAATTTCCTCCAACTGCTGCTCCATGTTAAGAACCAGAATATCCTTTTGCAAATTTGTTTGTGCTGCCATAATTTCCTCCTCAATTAACATGTAAATATTTATTTTCATCAGTCAACATATTCTATCCGTGACCGATAACATTCACTATAATATTTCAAATTTTCTCACGTGACATACTGAGTGTAGTAGAAGAAAACGTTTTCGACAAATACTTTTTCAACATTCCCTGTCATTAACAAATAATGTCTTCATATCGCATTCTTACCAGACTGTAGGGAGTTCTTACGCATCTTCCGCTTTCACCGCCAAGCAGAAGGTGCAGCTCTTCCATTGCTTTCTCAGATATGCCGGAAAAGTCTTGGCTTACCGTATTCATCTGTTTCCCCACATAACCCATCAGGATAATCCCGTCAAAACCGCATACAGGTCTGAAAATATCCATTTCCGTCAATGCCTTCATTGCGCCGATTGCCATCAAATCGGAAGCACATACCACCGCATCCATTTTTTCGGCAAACTGCCTGGTTATATTTCTCGCCTGCAGTTCAGAGAACTCCCCTCCTTTGACCGTCACAGTCAATTCCAACTCCTTTGCCAAATCCTCCATTCCTGCCAAACGCTCATCTGTCACATAACCGTTTTTCTTGCCGGAAATATAAAGAATATTCTCACAGTGGTTTTCCACAACCGTCTTTTTTGCAACGTCATACTGCGCCTTACGGTGATCAATCCAGACGGATGAGGTATTCTCATTGACAAGAGGCGCATCAATTACAACACATTTGAAGGTCTGACTTTCTATCAGCTTATGAAGTACCTGATCTTCCTTAGATATCCCGTAAACAATAATTCCGGTAATACTCTGGGACTGCAGATATCTTATCAACTCCTCCACCGTTTTATCTTTAATCATAAAAAGGAAAAGGGTGATCACATCCAGATTTAATTCCATGGCTTTGTTCAGCGCTCCGGCAATATACTGCATTCCGATCTCGTCAATTGCCTGGGTTTTTTTGTTCAGGTTCATTAACAGTGCTACCCGTCCTGCCTGTTTGGAGGAAAGTGCCGCCGCCACAGAATTGGGCACAAAATTCAATTCTTCCACTGCCTTATTAACTTTTACCCTGGTTTCCTCACTGACATTCGGGTAATTATTGAGCACCTTGGAAACTGTAGAGATTGCTACTCCTGCATACTTTGCCACATCCTTAATTGATACCATAATCTTTCCTGCTTTCCTGAGATATTCATAGAAAACGATTTCCAAAGCCATAATACTCGCAATCAGTCAAAAATGCAAGCATTTCTTACAACAAAAACTGACACCGAACGTTACAGATCAGTGTCAGTTTTTCTCTCACATTAAATTATATTCCTTTTAACTATTCAATACCTTGGCAATTACTTCCTTCACATCATCCCCCTCGTAGGGCTTGGATATAAATTCCGCTGCACCATGTTTAATTGCCTGGATCATTTTTTCCTTTTGTCCTGCAGCTGTAATCATAACAACACGAGCATTTTCATCAAACTTCTTAATTAACTGAAGAGCCTCAATTCCATCCAGCTTAGGCATGGTAATATCCAACGTTACCAGGTCCGGTTTAAGCTCCTTATACTTCAAATACCCTTCCTCGCCGTCCAGGGCTTCTCCTGCTACAGTATGCCCGGCATCTTCCAGTATCTCCCTTAAAATTTTGCGGGATGTTCTTGAATCATCCACAATCAGTATATCTGCCATCTCTACGCCTCCTGCTCCATCTTGATTTTATGATCGATTGCCACCGCAAATTCAACCTTTTGCCCTTTTATATACAAAGGAATAATCAGCATTTCTTCTCCTTCGATTCCACTGATTTTATCCGAAAATTCCGGTGGATAAAGCTCCATGGAAATTCCACTCTGGCTCAATGATGTCGCATATAATCCGTTAATGCAGTTCAGCAATTCACCGATGGCATCCAGCGCATCCATATTTACCTCCGGGAAATCTTCCTTTCCAAAAATCGATGCTGTCCGAAGAAGCGCCTGTCCCTTTCCTGTCATAGCGCAGGTAACATTATGCTCGCCTTCTAAAAATTGAATCGCTCCGTTGTCCGCATCACACCGCTTTGTTAAGTATGCCCTCTCAGGATAGACTTCCGTATCTACACAGCGCAAAATTGTTCGAAGTGCAGTTCCTACCGCATTTAAATATTTTTCACTGCCGGCAGGCATATACAAAGGCAGAATTCTGTCTACATCATCACTCTTCAAATCTTCAATATCAGAAACCGTCAGATTGTAATCTCTCTGAAAATCTATCATATACTGTTCCAGCTGCTCAATGCTCATAAGCTGCTGATTTTCAAGAGCCTGAGCAAAGGCAAGATAAGCATTTCCCTGTTTTTTGAGAAGGGCTTCTACCTGCCCCTGCGTCAAGTAACCTTTCTCGACCGCAATATCTCCAAACCTCTTGTCCATCAATGCCTGTAATCTGTTGATTTTGTCTGCTTCTTCCTGACTCAGCAGCCCTTCTGCTACTGCGATCAATCCAAGCTTAACTCTAACCTTTTGCTGTTCCTTTACCAGATCGCCAAACTGCTCCACAGTAATCAAATTATGATCTATCAGATAGTTCCCTACGATACTTGATACCATAGCGCTCCGCCTCCTGTATTCATTATAGTATAAGAATATAATATTTTAGCAATTTAGTCAATAAAAACGCTTTTGGGGACTTTCGCTCAAGGCTGATTAGACATCCCTTAAATCCTGAATAGCCTTTCGCTTATATGAAAAATAGCTGAACAGGCTTCCCAACAGTCCCGTACATAAAAACATAACTGCCATTCCGCTTCCCGATCCGCTTCCTACCAGTACATGCAGCACCTTTGCAACCGCATTTTCTTTCAGCATAAACGGTTCAAATACATAGTCCGCCAAAAAACCTCCTAAAAGAATACCAACCGGAATCGTGCTGTACTGTATTGCCGAAAAAGGAACTCATTCCACTGACATTTGACAATTTATCTTCAGGTACAATTTTGCCAATTGCTGCACTTGATGCCGGAGCCTGAAAAGCATTCATCACACCAATGACTCCATTAACCAGATAAATATGCCAGATTTGCAAGCTGTTCATGACACTTAATACCAAAGCAAGCGCAGTACCTGCTGCCGCTACACTGTCAGCCGCCAGCATAATCTTTTTCTTGCTATGAGCGTCCACAAACGCCCCTGCAAACAAGCTTACAATAACATAGGGAACATAATTGCAAAATGACATCAAGGAAACCGTCATTGCAGAATGTTTAATAGAATATACCCACAAAATCAGGGCAAAGCTTGTCATTGCGCTTCCTAACTGTGATACTGACTAAGCCAAAAAATAATATACTTTTTAAAATTATTGTTCATTGAATTATCTCCTTATAGTTTATGATTTCCTTCTATAAGTACAAAATCCAATGTGGACGAATATTTTTTATTTATCTCTGTACAAGCTTCGTCCAAGCATCAGACCTTGTACAGAGTAAAGCACTCAAATCTATTATCATATGACACAACAAAACCTGTCTCCTTGTCGTGAAATTAACTAACTGTTTTTTATTTTATCATAATTTTTAAGAAGATACTACTTTATTACTGAATTTTGTTAATTAAAGGAACACATGAAACAGTTGGAACTGCAAATAGCCCAACTGCAAAAGCCAACCCTTTCCTAGCACTTTTCCAGTACAGCAAAACGGCTCCGGCATACAAGCTGGAGCCATCTTAAACTGTTTATTTCTGTTGGTACTTTATTTTCTTACCAAATGACGGGGAACACCGTTTACGAAGATCGGAAGCAGCTCGCCCATGATAAGGGGTCTTGCATACTTAATATATCCGTCGTTCAGTCCGCATCCATCCTCGGTAATCCATTCTGCAGGTACAGGTCTCTCAACATTAGCAATTGCATGAATATCATATGCGCTTGTACCACACTGATAAGGATCATCACCGTTTCTGTCCAATGTGATCATCATGCCCGTCTTGCCTTCCTCAGCTGCTACAACAGCATCATGTCCAACCTGGAATGCCTCGTTAATATCTGTAAGAGAAGCAAGATGAGTAGCTGCTCTCTGAAGTGTTGAAAACTCAACGGCTCTGGTCTTAAGTCCTGTCTCCTCAGCAACCTTCTGTGCAAGGTAAGCTGCTGTACCGGACATCTGCTTGTGTCCAAATGCATCTACTGCAACGTTCTCATTTGCAAGCTCGCATACATAACGACCGTCAGCGATGTGAATACCCTCAGAAACAGCAATAACTACAGAAGACTTGGTTGCTGCCAGCTCTTTAACCTTAGCCATAAATGCATCAAGATCAAATACCTTTTCAGGTAAATAAATAGCGTCACATCCGTTGCAATCATCTCCCTTTGCAAGAGCTGCTGCCGCGGTAAGCCATCCTGCGTTACGTCCCATAATCTCAACAATACAGATAGTAGGCTTCTTAGCGCCGAAGGACTCGTTGTCACGAATAATTTCCTTTAAGCTGGTTGCAATGTATTTTGCTGCACTGCCGTAACCGGGACAATGATCTGTCACAGGGAGATCGTTGTCAATGGTCTTGGGAACGCCCATAAATCTCTGGGGCTTTCCATGTGCTGCAGCATAATCAGATAACATCTTTACTGTATCCATGGAGTCATTTCCGCCAGCATAGAACAGGCACTCGATGTCATGCTTTTCCATGATTTCAAATATTTTTTCGTAAACATCCTCATGTCCCTCAATCTTGGGCATTTTAAAACGGCATGAGCCTAAGAATGCAGAAGGTGTTCTCTTTAATAATTCAATTCCGGTGGGGTCATCGAGATACTCTTCCAGCTCGATCAGTTTGTCCTCCAGAAATCCTTCAATACCATGAACCATACCGTATACTTTCTTAACGCCCAACTGCTTAGCTGCTGCGTATACACCTGCTACAGATGAATTAATTACGGCTGTAGGTCCGCCGGACTGTCCAACTACAATATTACCTTTCATTTTAAACCTCTCCTTTTATTGATTACTGATATTACTTTTACATATACCATTAGAAGTATATCAGATTCCGTTTTTTCTGACAAGAGCCATTCCCACTTTTTGCCGATGGCGTAATAGTTCATTCTTCATGCGCCGTCCTGGATACGATTCTTACACAAAGGAAGCCACACAATAGACCCCATAAATACCAAGAAGCGCAATTCCCTGGATTCTGGAGGACTTCTTTCTGAGCAAAATGGGAACAATCAGCACTGCCATAACCAGGCATGCAAGAGGCATATCCACTACAACCGTTCCTCTTTCAAGGGGTATTCCCGCAATCGCCGCAGGAATGCCTATTACAAGAAGCATATTCAAAAGATTCGCCCCAATCACGTTTCCAAGACCCACATTTCCGTATCCCTTAGCCAAAGACATGATGGATGTCATCAACTCCGGCAATGACGTTCCAAGCGCAATAAAAGTAACTGCAATCACGCGCTCCGGCACTCCCACCGCCTGCGCAATCAAAATTCCGTTATCCACCAAAAGATTGGCCCCCACGAAAAGCAGCGCTGCACACACAATCAAAATCAGTATTTGAACAAGAACGGAAATCTCCTTGTCATCCTTGCTTTCCTCGCTCCCGTCACCCTCCGTGGACGCATGTATTACATTCATATATGCATAAACCACAAACAATACCAAAAGTACAATACCCACGGGGCGGTTAAATACACCTGTCACATATCCCCATATATTTAACGCAATCAGTGTCAGGAAGAAAAAGATACTTCGCCATGACAGGGACGAAAACTCCACTTTCTTTGCCGGACGTATGGTCTGCGTAAGTCCGGCAATCAATGCCGTATTACAGATGATTGAACCGAATGCATTACCTGCCGCAATGGCCGCCGATCCGTCAAAGGCCGCAGTCGTTGAAACCAAAACCTCCGGAAGTGTCGTGCCAAGACTGACAATTGTTGCTCCTACAACAATCTGCGGGATACCTAATTTTTTTGCAATCGCCACCGCTGCATCCACCAGCCTGTCGCCTCCAAGACAAATCAGTATAAGTCCTACCACAAATAAAATTACAGTTTTTACCATTTTTCTTTTTCCTTTCCTCTTAAGTATTCCACCTTTTAAGGCAGGTGATACCTGATTTTCTTATTACCTCTCAAGCAATTTCCTTCGCACTGCCGACTTTATAACAGCTTTATGCTATTTATCAATTCAAAATAGAACAGTTACCTTTTGACAATCTACTCCTGTCACATAAAAAGACTTCTGACACACCGATTGTGCGTCAAAAGTCTCGTGCTTCCTAATCTATGGAAGTGGCCGACCACGGTTATTACCGGGGATTGTTGACCGACCCTTTTTACTACTCCCTTTTAACTTAAGCAAAACTTTAGCAGAAAAAGCTGCCTTTGTCAAATAATTTTCTGCAAAGTTTCTTTAGAAAGAATTTTCTTAATATGTGTCAAAAATAAGACAGTTGCCACCGTTGCTGATAACACGTCGGAAACAGGCTCCGCATAATAAATCCCCATTACCCCAAAACGAAGAGGCAGTATCAGCGCCAGAGGCACCAGCAATATCACCTTTCTGAATATGGCAATAAATAAGGATATTTTGGCCTGCCCCAATGCCAAAAAGGTGGGCTGAATTCCCTGCTGCAGTCCAAATACCAGCATTCCGCACATAAAGATCGGCATCATCTGCTCTACCAACGCAACAAGGGCCGCATCATCCGTAAACATTCTAGCAAAAAATCCCGGGAATATCATAATCACCAGAGTCGCCCCTGCCGCAAATAAAAAGCAAACTGCAATCATACTGCGGTAAAGCTTTTTCACCCTCTCAAAATTTCCCGCCCCGAAATTATAACTGATAACCGGCTGTACCCCCTGGGTAAAGCCGCCTAAAGGAGCCGAATACATCTGCATCACGCTTTGCATGATGGTCAGGGAACCCACGTAAATATCCCCTCCATACCTCTGCAGTCCGCTGTTTAAAACAACGCTGATCAGACTTTCCGTTGCGCGCATAATGAAGGGAGACACACCAAGAGCCATAACGCTTCCGATAATACGGAAATCCGGCTTCATAGCCCACAGCTTTATGGTGAGAGAGGACTTTTTACCCATCAGAAATCCAACTGTCCACAATGCGCTTAATGCCTGCGAAATAACGGTAGCGGCAGCCGCCCCCTTAACCCCCATCTGAAATACAAAAATAAATATAGGGTCTAAAATGATATTGGTGGCTGCCCCAATCAACACCGCCAGCATTGCAATCCTTGACTGCCCCTGAGAAATAATAAAGGTATTCAGGCCCAAAGCCAGCTGAACGAACACCGTTCCTGCCAAATAAATATTAATGTAGTCCACAGCATAAATAATCGTCGCATCACTGGCGCCAAACAGATACAGCAGCGGTCTTCCGAAAGCATAGAAAAAGCCCATCAGAAGGATTGTAAAAAACAACAGCATGGTAACGCCGTTTCCCAAAACCTTCTCCGCCTTTTTCCTGTCTCCGTTTCCCAGCCAGATTGCCGCAAGAGGGGCACCGCCCGCTCCAACAAAAGCAGAAAAAGCAGAAATCAATGTAATAATAGGAAAGGTAACTCCTACTCCTGTAAGAGCCTCCATATTCACCCCTTCAATATGGCCAATATAAATTCTATCCACAATACTATATAAAATATTGATTATCTGCGCCACAACAGAGGGCACTGCCATAGTAAGCATCAGCTTTCCGATTCCCTCTGTGGCCATGCGCTGCTCTTTATCCTGCTGCATTGCTTTCCTCCCTGCTTTTCAAAAATATGACTGTATCAATACAATTTACGAGGCAGATTGTCAAACAGACTGTCCAACTCTTCGTGTGACATTGCTCTGATCAGCGCCCAGTTATCCATTTTGGTTATCATAAAAGGTTCCAGGCGTTTTATTGCCTCGTGATATTCCATTTGACCTATTATGCCTCCTTTGGGATTGGTAAGGCTGACCATTGTAATAACCCATTCACTAATTGTTTTTCCCTCTAATGCCCACTGCTTTTCTGGAAGAAGCGGAAAAAGTGAATCGGTATCTTCCGTAAGTGCAAAGCCTGCAAGTAATGTGCCGTCATTTTTCTCTGCTTTTTTTGAAATGAAATAATCCCATCCTTGTCATCTCCTGTTTTTACTGACTTCCAATTTATCGCCCTGTTTTTTCCATTCTATCACAATTCCCGAAACGGGAAAATAACTTCTTTTCAGCCGCTTTTCCTGCCTTTCAAACATATGACACAAGTGTCAAAAGTCATCGTCAAAGGAGCACATGACAAAAGCGGCAGTACTCTCGCAATACCGCCGCTCTCACTTTTCGCAATCAAAAAATCCTAAAAATTCCAAGCCGTCACCGGTTAAATCCGGGGTCAGATTCTTACTGTCCAATGCGGATAACAGGACTTGAACCTGCACGTCTCGGGACACCAGAACCTAAATCTGGCGCGTCTGCCAATTCCGCCATATCCGCTTATACCGCCAAAATATTTTTGGCGGATATTGAAATCTTATCATTCTAAATCATAACTGTCAACTTTTTCTCCGATATGCTTAATCACCTTATTATTAATACGGATTAAAAAGATTGTGCACATAACCGCACTCACCATCTCCGCAATGGGAAATGACCACCATACATTATTTACATTCCCTGTAAGGGACAATAAGTATGCCGCAGGAAGCAGTACAACCAGCTGTCTTGCAATGGATACCAGCATGCTGTATACCCCGTTTCCCAATGCCTGAAACATGGAACTGTTAATAACACAATAGCCGGCTATCAGGAAATGCACACTGATAATCCGAAGAGCCGGTACACCAATGGAAAGCATCGTATCTGACGCCTCAAACAGGGCAAAAATCTGTGTCGGGAACATCTGAAATACTAAGAACCCTATCAACATAATTCCAACGGCATACACGATACCAAGCTTTATGGTCTTAATGAGCCTGTCCTTTTTGCCTGCTCCGTAATTGTAAGCAATAATCGGAACCATACCGTTATTCATGCCAAATACAGGCATAAAAACAAAGCTCTGTATTTTAAAATACACGCCGAACACCGCCGCCGCAGTGGAGGTAAAGCCCATCAATATCTTATTCATTCCATATGTCATCACCGACCCAATAGCCTGCATAATAATAGAAGGAATGCCTACCACATAAATCTGTTTAATAATCGTCAGATCAGGCTTAAAACCTTTCAGCTTAAGCTTAACCTCCGTATTTTTCTTTTCATTAATAATCATTGCCAGAATACCTGCAATAATCTGCCCGATCACCGTCGCTGCCGCTGCTCCTGCCACACCCATTTTGGGCATTCCAAAATAACCGAATATCAAAATCGGATCCAAAATGATATTAATAACAGCACCGGTTCCCTGCGTAATCATTGTATAAAAAGTTTTTCCTGTTGACTGTAGCAGTCGTTCAAAAATGAACTGCATGTACATTCCAAAAGAAAAACAGCACACAATTGTCATATACTGACAACCATACTCCAAAATCTGAGCATCTGTCGTCTGACTCATATAAAAGGGCTTCACGCCCACAAAGCCTACTATCAAAAAGATAATATAGCTTACTAACGCCAAAAACACACCGTTTACCGCTGTTCTGTCAGCCCGGTTATAATCCTTTTCCCCCAATGCTTTTGAGAGCATAGCATTCACACCTACGCCTGTTCCTCCGCCGATGGCAATCATAAGAGTCTGAAGGGGAAACGCAAGTGAAACAGCAGTCAGGGCATTCTCATTAATACGGGACACAAAAATACTGTCCACAATATTATATAATGCCTGCACCAGCATGGAGACCATCATAGGCAGCGACATACTGATAAGAAGCTTATTTACCGGCATAACACCCATTTTATTTTCTTTGATTTCTGCCTTTGCTTCCATAAATATACCAATCCTTTCTTAAGTTTATTTCCATCAAAGCTTTCGCTTTTGGTGCCTTTTGTCAAAAGACTAACACACCTATTATATAGTAATACAATTGTTTTGCAAAGCCTTTTTCGTAACAGTTCAGACACCCCTTATCAATGGACGACAAGCAGACCAGTTAGTAT
>CAYMUW010000034.1:0-28632 GCA_964393865.1 uncultured Lachnospiraceae bacterium | reverse complement strand
TCGCCGCAGCTCTTTATTTATCGGGACTGCGGCGATTTTGCTTCCAAACTTGAGAGTATAATACCATATATGCAAAAATAGTCAATCTGTTTTAGAAAATTATTCAGTAATGTTTTATTTGTTCTTTATTTAGTGTTTTCATAAAAGCGATATAGTTTCTCTTCATCGTCGTTTAAATCTTTATACATTCTTTTTTCGCTCAAGATAAATCCCACTTTTTCAATCACTTTCCAAGATGGTCTGTTTTCATCTCTCACTGTTGCGATCATTCTTTTTACATTATAATGATTGAAAAAATAGTCAGTATATGCTTTAACCGCTTCAACTGCGTAACCGTTATCTCTATATTGCGCCCCAATAAAATAAGTAATACCTGTTTTCTGAAGATCTTCATAATAAGAACATCCAACAGAGCCGATTACCGCAGCTTCGGCCTTTAAAGTAATTGTATAAGCCAGATAATCCTTATTGGGATTATCTCTAAATGCAAAGCTTCTTGCCTCGTCTATCCATTTTGTTATCCAATTACCACAGTCTCTATCAAAACCGCAATCATTTAAGCTTCCGTCTGCTGCCATTTTAACAAATGGTATTTCATCTTCTGTTTTTACATCTCGTATTAGCAATCGGTGCGTTTCAATTTCCATAAGCAAAACCTCCGTAAATTTTATTTTCTACCATTTATTTATCCATATGAAACCGGCAGGCATTGATACTAACAGAAATAAATTGCGACATCTCTGTCCCCACTTCCATTTCTCCCTTCTCCAACAAGTTTTTTACCTGACTTCTGGACAATCCCAAAATTTCAGCAATTTGTTTTTCTGGACGAATTCTCAGTTGATAAGGATTATTTACTGCAATTACAATCTGCTCTTCGAAATCACCATATTCCATAGTTTCATGCAGTTTTACAAAGTTCAAAAAACACTGATATTCCTCCTTTGGTATAGAAAAAACTTTTTGCCGTTCATAAATTGAAAGATTCAGGCTATGTTTACATTCCTCACATTGATAAATCAACCAGATATCCAGTTTATTGCCATTGGCATTGACACGGAACTTCTTTGTATTTTTAAAATATATCTTCCTGCTGCATTTAGGACAATTCCGAATGACCCGAAATGAATCTTTCGGGACAATTTCATATTCAATTTTCTTTAAATAGCTCATTTGCATCTCCTGTTCATTTCGCGGTATGATGCGCAGGCTATTACATGATTTGTTTGTTTTATTTGCAATAGCCACGCTATGCAAAGTAAACCGGTGTAGTCATAAAATAAATTCTCCTCTCTTGATATATTTAGGGAACCGCTGATTAAAGTGTCTCTTGCGCCGCATTTGCGCTGTGAAGCGGTGGGGGATTAAAGTTCTCCTTGGGCTAACAGGTTGTCTTTACCCATGCCGCATACAAACGGATTAGAATCATAATAGTAGCAAAAATCCAAAAAATCAGAACGTTGCTTTGAATCCTTCATGATTTTTACAAGTACTTCATTTGGAAGAGTTCTTGCATATGCACCAGGACCTGCCAATTGGATGTTTTTTACGCCATAACGTTTTAATATGTCTTTCAATTCATCTGGCATAAAGGTGTATGTAATACACCACGGTACACCTCCGTTTTCATACTCGGCAATTTCCTCATCACCTCCCATAAGCCCCTCTTTCCACAGTTTCATAACAATATCTTTGTTGAAACGAAAAGCTTCCATTGCATTTGTTTTATTGTCGATACACCATTTGACAAATGGGTCATCACAGTCAGTATCTAATATAAACTGATTTTTCTGTATCGGATTTGCCAAATACGGTAGGTAACCTAAACGGCTCGACACACTTATCATAATTCGCTTGCGGCATATTCGCGTGAGTTCTCCAATAACCTGTTCCTGATTGGGGTAGGTATATGAAATAGGGGCGTCAAAAGAAATAACCATATCAAATAATTTATCTTTGAAATCATTCAAGTCCTCTAAGGCTCCCTTTACAAAGGTTATTCTGTCAAGAACCCCCTCTTTTTCTGCCAACTCTTTTGCCTTATTTATCATAGGTTGTGAAATATCAAAATGTGTAACTTCACAACCATGCTTTGCAAGAAGAATGGAAAATCTGCCGCATCCTGCACCACCGTCAAACACGGTTTTTACCCCATCCAAATGAGAGAGTAATTCCTTTTCGATATGGCTTTTTTGAATTATGTCATCAATAAAGGTTTCTTCACGATGACTTTCAAGTTCTCCTTTATCCGGCATATTCCACAATCGTTCCGATATTTTTCTGCTATAGTCCATAAATCAGTCTCCTTTTCCAGCTGCTATACTGGTTGCGCCATCAGGATCGTCCAAAACTTTTTCAATCACAAACCCTGCGTTTTGCAACAATTCTCTTTCATGCTCCAAGGTCAGCGGAATATCAAAATGAACAAAACTATCATCCGGTACTGCAAACTGTTTCCTCCGCTTTAAGCAGCACCCTGTAAGCAGACGGAAGCTCAAAACGGTTACTTCGAGGCATTTACAGCAGTTCATGGATATCATGTCTTTTGGAGGCACTATCGAAGATTTTGTTTCCAAAGGATACTCAAAAGACTATGTAAGGTCATTTTCCATTACTCCATCTCATACATCAGCGCATTACAGATTGCTGCTGCCACATTACTACCGCCCTTTCTCCCCCTTGCCACAATATAGGGAACATCACACTGCATAATCAGCTCCTTGGCTGCCACCACATTAACAAAGCCTACCGGAACACCGATAATTCCTTCCGGTCTGATCCTGCCCTGTTCCATTAATTCATAGAGACGGACTAAGGCGGTAGGAGCATTTCCGATTGCAAAGATCAACCGCTTTTGAAGCTTTGATGCCTTGTCCATGCTGGCAACCGCACGGGTTGTCTGATTTTCCTTTGCTATGACGGCCACATCTTCATCACTCATAAAGCAAGATACTTCACCACCATATTTCTCCAGTCGCTTTTTGTTAATTCCGGCTTTAGCCATTTGCGTATCGGTAACAATACAGGCTCCGTTTAAGATAGCCTGCTGAAATCTGCTTACCGCATCATGGGAGAAGCAAAGATTTTCCACATAATCAAAATCTGCTGTGGTATGAATTACTCTCTTAATAATTGGTGCCTGCAGGGGATCGAGCTTCGTATCTCCAAGCTCCTGTGTAATAATCTCAAAGCTTCTTTTTTCTATTTCCGCAGGGAGTACCTGTTGAAACATCATTTTATTACCTTCTTTCATAATTAACACCTCTTCCTGTGACCTGCTTCTTTATTAAAAATTTAAAATCACTTTTCTCACAACTGCTGAAAATCTAAATTTTACAAGTGTTCTAAATACCCCCACCAATCAATTCATAAATCTTCTCCACATCAATACTTTCCCGCAGAATATCCGCCAGCTTGTCAAACTGCTTCTCCCGGTATTCATCATAAGAAACCATATTTCCGCTATGATACGGTATACCCTTTTTTTCACACAACATACGGACAAATGCTGACCGAAACTCCTCCTCGTCAAAAATACCATGAAGATAGCTTCCTAAAGTATTTTCCGCATAACCGCCATCCTTTTTACCCGACAGTTCAAGCAAAAAATGCTCTTCCGATTTCCATACGGATTTTCCCATATGGATTTCATATCCGCTTACCTTTTGGCCTGAAAGAGCTTTGAAAACACCTGTCAGCTCTCCGGTTCTGCCTTCCACTCTGGTTCTTACCTTTTCCGACTCAAAGCAGGTGTTCATAGGAAGAAGTCCCATTCCCCGAATGCTGCCAGATCCCTCTATTTCCTCTTTATCTTCAATGATTTCACCAAGCATCTGATAGCCGCCGCAGATGCCGAAAATAACGGCTCCTGTACCGGCAAGACGCAGGATCGCTCCTTCCAATCCACTTTCCCGCAAAAAACGCATATCACTTATGGTATTTTTGGTTCCGGGCAAAATAACCGCATCAGGATTACCCAGCTCCGATACCCTTGACACATATCTTACCGTCACATCGGGCTCTAAGGCAAATGCCTGAAAGTCGGTGAAGTTGGAAATCTTAGGAAGCCGGATAACCGCAATATCCACATTTTCTCCCTTTTCCTTTCTTTCAAGGCTTTCGGAAAGTGAATCCTCATCCTCAATATCAATATCCATATAAGGAATTACTCCAAGTACTTCCTTGCCGCACCTTTCGGTAAGCATGGATAAACCGGGCTCCAGAATTTTTCGGTCTCCCCGGAATTTATTAATCAAAAGCCCCTTGATCCTGTCCTGCTCTTCCTGCTCCAAAAGCATCACCGTGCCGATCAGCTGCGCAAACACGCCGCCCCTGTCAATATCCCCTACAAGCAAAACCGGAGCATCCGCAATACGGGCCATTCCCATATTTACAATATCATTCTCCTTCAGGTTAATCTCCGCAGGGCTTCCGGCTCCCTCTATGACAATAATGTCATATTCTGCCGCCAACTGCTCATAAGCCTTTCGGATAACCGGAATGTAATCCTTCTTCTTTTTAAAATAATCCATGGCTCTCATGTTGCCCATTACTTCCCCGTTTACGATCACCTGAGAGCCCATGTCCGTGGTAGGCTTTAATAAAATAGGATTCATTCTTACATCCGGCTCCACTCCACAGGCAAGGGCCTGCACCACCTGCGCCCTTCCCATTTCCAGATTGTCCCTGGTAATATAAGAATTCAGCGCCATATTTTGTGATTTAAAGGGAGCCACCTTGTAGCCATCCTGCTTAAAAATTCTGCAAAGTCCTGCCGCAACCAGACTTTTTCCGGCATTCGACATGGTTCCCTGTATCATAATTGATTTTGCCATTTTCCAGACATTCCTTTCCAAGCTAAAACTCATGCCGCAGGCTTTTCAAATCCTAAACCTTCATGCCATAGGCTCTCCACCTGCAAATCAACTCCCTGTTTTCTTCATGCGTTCTGACCGCAATCCGATAAAATTCCTCAGACAAATTTCGATAATTTTCACAACTTCTGATTAAAATTCCCTGCTTCAGCAATGCTTCTTTAAGTCCTGTCCCGGCCCTAAAAAAGATATAATTTGCCTCTGAGGGATATATTTTATCTGTAAGTCCGCCTGACAGCTCCCTGACCAGATAGTCCCGTTCCGTATCAATGATTTCCCTTGCCCTCTTTACATAGTCCTCTTCCTCACAGGCTGCACACCCTGCCAGCTGTGCAGGCAGCGATACGCTCCATGGCTGCATACAGCCTTTTACTCTCCCGGAAAGCTCTCTGTTCGACATCATCAGATATCCCAGGCGCAGTCCCGGCATTGCATACAGCTTCGTAAAAGCGCGGAAAACCACCAGATTAGGAAATTCCTTTAAATAACGCTTCATGGTAAGCTCCTTTTCCCTCCGAAGGAAGGGAAGAAAGCATTCATCCAAACACAAAATAGTTTCCGTTTGCCTGCACCTTTCGGCAAGACTGTAAAGAAGTTCCCGCCCTATCACTATGCCTGTAGGATTTCCCGGATTACACACAAAAAGAATATCCGTATCCTTTTGGATTTTTTCCAAAATTTCATGTCCAAAGCGGAAATCTTCCTCCTCTTTTAAATACAAAAACTCCGGTATCCCCCCTGCTGCCAGAAGCGCCCTTTCATATTCCAAAAAAGCGGGAACCGGTATCAATCCCTTTTTCGGGCGGATTGCATAACACAAACTATAAAGAAGCTCCGCAACGCCATTCCCTGGCACAATCCAGTCTGCAGGCACTTCTTCCTTTTGAGCCAGTTTCCCACACAATTCTTCACATTGACAATCCGGGTAATGCACAGAAAGCTCAACCCCTCTTTTAGCCGCTTCCATGCAGCTCTTTGGCATTCCCAGGGGATTTACATTCACGGAAAAATCATACTCCACCTTATTTCTGTATATATCGCCTCCATGAAGCTGCTCCATTTGTTCTCCTTCCCAACCAATGTTTCGGATTCGTAAACTTTCCTAATCTCCAGACAATATATTCCGCTCAAATTCTGTAATTACCTGCAATTCATATATACGCCGATTACTGCAAGCACCGCAACTCCCGTCACAAACACCAAAAGCCCTGTAAGATACATCAGTCGATTGACCCGCCTGATATCCTCCGGCTCTATCTCCCTGACCGGATCGCCGATATATGGCTTTTTCTTCCACACACCAAAATACCACGCATCCCCTGCCAGCCTGACATCCAGCGCCCCTGCACAGGCAGCTTCTGTCTGTGCGGAATTGGGACTTGCATGGTTGTATCTGTCCCTGCAAAAAATACGGAATGCATTCTTTCCGTCCAATCCAAGCAAGAAAGCCGACACAATCATATATAATGCAGAAATCCTTGCAGGGATATAATTGCAGATATCATCCAGCCTTGCTGCCGCCGTTCCCAGATAACAATACCTGTCATTTTTGTATCCGATCATGGAATCCATGGTATTCACGGTCTTGTAAAACAGCCCTCCGGGCACACCGAAAATCAACATAAAAATCATCGGAGCAATCACCCCATCGGAGGTATTTTCCGCAACCGTCTCCACTGCCGCCCTTGTAACTCCCTTTTCATCCAGCCTGTCCGTATCTCGTCCCACAATCATGGAAACAGCATATCTTGCTCCCTCCACATCCTGCCTGACCAGATGCTTATATACCTTCATGCTCTCCACTTTCAATGATTTTTGAGCCAGCATTTGATAGCACAAAAGAATTTCCAATCCAATCCTGAGAGCGGGATGTATCTTCCCTGCTCCATATAACAGCAAAATACAGCACCCCATCGTAAAAGTAAGCACTATGGCTGCCAGCAGCACACCAGATAACTGTTTTTTTCTCTTGTCAGCCTCTTTGTCCTGTGCCGGCTTAAAAATGCGGCATATCAGTTTTTCGGTATATTCAATTACTTTTCCTATTCCCCGTACCGGATGCCACAAAAACTGAGGATCTCCCCACAAAAGATCCAGAAGATACCCCGCACACAGCACAAGAATCCTTTTCCACATACCAATCCTCCATGTCAGGCATTTCACCATGTCTGCCATACACCTGCAATGCCTGATTTCAGGCTTCCGTTAAACCTTCCTGATGTTGCGGAAAGCAAATTCGTCCTGTTCTATGCTTCCTTCTGTTTCAGCCGCATAGCCTTCGCCGTTTTTTACCTGCCAGTCATAATAACTTTTGTGAGGCGAGGAATAGCAGTCCAACAAAGACATAATTGTTCCTCCATGCACTACCAATACCAAAAGTTCTTCCTTTCCTTCCTTTTGGTGCTGCTCCATGACCTTCTCAAATCCCTCTATGCACCTATTTTGAAAGGAAGCCAAATCCTCTCCCCCCGGAAATCCAGCTTTCCCGCCGGAATCGATAAACCGCTGAAAATCAATGTTTCCGTCAAGGTCCTGATAATTCAAATATTCAAACTCTCCAAAATTACATTCTCTAAGCTCAGGAATCTCGATCTGCCTGCTTTTGGGAAACAGAATTTCACCGCTTTGCCGGCAGCGCAGCATAGGACTTACAAAAATATGCTCCGGCTCCTTCATGCGGTTTGCTTCCTGATCTTCCCAAAGAAACCTTTCCTCCCGCAGCGCCTTTGCCCGTTGTAAAAGTTCTTCCTTCCCTTCCGAAATCAGCTCTTCATCTGTGCTTCCCACATACCGGTGCTGCTTGTTTCCCTTTGTCATTCCGTGCCTTACAAGAAGTATTTTCATTTTATTCTCACTCCTATTCCGCATACTACGCGGATTACCTGATTTGCCCTTTTTGCAAGATATCCTGCCACTCTTCCTACCTGCTCCCGATAAAGGCGCTCTTCCGGTTCCATAGGTACCAGCCCGTATCCCACCTCATCACAGATTATAATCAGCTTTTCATCCTCAACAAAAAGCCCTTCCGCTTCCTTTAAAGGCTCCAGTCCCTGCCGGAGCTGGTTCCTGATCTCCTGATGATAATGATTGATGACCACATAGCCTTCCCCAAAATGCTTCCTGACATAATCCTTTTTTCCCTGATAAGCTCCGCCGATTACCAAAATCATTTCCTATCTGTCCGCCTTTCCAAGCTCTGCTTAAAAACTCTCAGCCCATTAACAGCTTTTCCGTCAAAATCACCGCAATTAACATCATAAGCTCACATACCTGCAGAAAGTATCCCGCCATATCCCCGGTAACTCCGCCGAATACCTTGTAGGACATATTCCAGTAATACCAGTACGCAAGAAGCGCCGCTAATATGCAGGCACCGCCATAAACAGGATTAATCATACAAAGGACAATCGTGCAGATCAAAAATTCCACTGGAAAAATAACGTTGTTAATCCACTTTCCCTTTTGCTTTGCGGCATCCGCAAACGCCGCTGCCGTACCGTCCTTTTTGGCTTTCTTTAAGGATACAACAGAATAACCGCTTAGAATCCTTTCATAAACATAACCGGCTGCCATGACCGCAAGCCCCTCTTTTGTGATTTCATAATACAAGCCGAAGGTTACCAGCAGATACACAATTGCATAAATCACTGCAAACGCTCCCGTATGAGGGTCCTTTAAAATTTTCAGCTTTTCCTCCATGGGCTTAAAAGAGCTTTTGGCATCCACTGTGTCAAGAAAACCGTCCATGTGAATACCTCCGCTTATCAGTATCGGAAGCACTGTCATAAAGGCAGCCATCGTAACCCTGCTTACTGAAAGGGCATTCAACACATAATAACACCCCAGCTCACAAAATCCGATCACCGCTCCCACCAAGGGGAAAAAGCACAAGCTGTAGCTCATATTTTTCTCATTCCACTCCACCTTGGGCATAGGAATTCTGGAGTACATGGAAAATGCAATTATGATCGATCTCAGCATAGCTTTTCTCCCTTCACCCAGACGGGTATGGTGTAAACTACCTCCACTACCCCTTCCGCCTTTTGTGCAAGACAACGATTAATATTCCCTAAAAGCTCAAGATATAGCTGGGTCTCCTGCTCATACCTTCTTCCGTCGGAAAACACCTCATTGGTCACCACAACCAGACATCCTGCCCGCCCGGACAACTCCAACACAGGCCGCAAAATTGCCTCCTGCAGCTGTTCACAGACTTCTCCGGCCCGGCTCTTTATCCTGCCTTCTCCAAGGTACATTTCATTGGCAAGAAGATTGGACATACATTCAAGCAGCACCACATCCTTCTTTTCCACAGAAAGCCTTTCTATCCCGGTATAGCATTCCTCGGTAAGAAATCCCTTTCCCTGACGCATCCTGCGGTGGCGCTCAATCCTTTGCCTGCATTCCTCATCCTGAGGATACATTGCCGCTGCATAATAAAGCTTCCCGCCGCCAAAATGCTCCTTTCGTATATGCACTGCCAGTTCTTCCGCATATTCAGATTTTCCGCTTCCGCTTCCACCCGTAATCACATACAGCATTTTCTTAGGTATTCCTTTCGTAGGCTCCGATCTGATGTTCCTCAAAGCTTCCCATATTTTGATACACGCTGACTGCCATATCAAGCAGCGGGAAAAGCGTCATAGCTCCCGTTCCTTCTCCCAGATGCATCCTTCCGTGAATAACCGCCTCAGCCTGAAGCTCCTTCAGCGCCTTTTCCGCTGCCTTTTCACTGGATAGATGAGAGGCAAACAGATAATCCCCCACTCTTCCATCCATTCGGTCTGCCGCCAGCGCTGCAATCACAGAAATAACACCGTCCGCCACAATAGGCACCCCATATTCCGCAGCCCCTAAGAAAAGGCCGGTCATACCTGCAATCTCATAGCTTCCCGCCTGAGCAAGAATCTCCATGGGAGACAATTCCCCTTCTGCACAGAACGCCCTCACCCGGTCAACTGCCATTTGGACGACCTGCTTCTTCCGCTGAAAGCCCTCATCAGAAAGCCCTGCGCCACGTCCGGTAACGTCCCCGGCAGACAGCTGCAAAAACAACGCCGCAAGCACACTGGTGGGGGTAGTGTTTCCTATTCCCATCTCTCCGGTGGCAAAAATGCGGTATCCCTTTCCTGCAAGCTCCCGGACAATATCCTTTCCCACATTCACAGCCCGGATACATTGATCCATTGACATGGCAGGCTCCCTTGCAATATTTCCGCACCCGGCTGCCACCTTTCTGTCAATGACAGCCTCTAAAACCAGATTTTTCTCCTGATAACAGGGCGTATTCATTCCGATATCCACGGTGTACACATCCACCTTCGCCTGTCTTGCCATGAAATTAACGGTCGAGCATCCCCTGGCAAAGTTCTCCGCTACAATCCTTGTCACCTCGCTGCCTGTCTGGGTTACTCCTTCCTGCACCACACCATGATCCCCGCACATTATCACAAGCGCTCTTTTTTCAATTTCAGGCGGCAGCGGCGTTTTCGCAATACTACACAGCTTAACCACATGCTGTTCCAAAAGCCCTAATCCGTCAATGGGTTTGGCGATTCCGTCCCAGTGCTGCCGGGCTTTTCTTCCTGCCTGAAAGTAAAGGCAGGTTTTTAAAAATTCATATATCATCTGCGGGTTGCTGTAGTAATAAAAATGAGGAAAGCCTGCTGCCAAACGCCCGGTATGTACCATACAGGGATAGCCCTGTCCTCCCATAGGCTTCCTGGCCTGAAAATCCTCTCCGTTTTCCGTGCATTCCCAATAGTGAAACTCATGTCCCTTTATACTTTGTTCTGCGCCGCCCAGCACGCCGCCTGTTTTACTGCAGGCGCTGATATATCCGAAACGGCACAGCTTGTCTGTGCGATAAGCCCTTCCCGGCAGAACCCCCGCCATAGCCCGGACAGCTCCCTTTTCATCCTCAAGCTCTTTTTGCAAATACAAAAAACCGCCGCATTCCGCCAATGTAGGCAGTCCGTTCTGGCATTTGGTTCGAATGTCCTGACGCATGGATGCTGCCGCCTCCAGCTTTTCAGCATAGAGCTCCGGGTATCCGCCTCCCAGCAGCATACCGTCAATTTCCCGGGGCAGCTTTTCATCATGGAGGGGAGAAAAGTACACCAGCTCCGCTCCCATCTCCTGAAGCAGCTCCAGATTTTCGGTATAATAGAAAGAAAAAGCTTCATCTCTGGCCACGGCAATCCGCACCTTCTCCTTCAGCACGGGAATTTGGGGCTTTTCCCCCGACAACCGGGATGCACCTCCGGCAAGCTCTAAAATTCCTTCTATATCTACCGTCTGTTCCAACGCATCGGCTGTCTGCTTAAGCCACCCTTCAAAGGCATCCATCTCCTCCGGGGACTGTAATCCTAAATGTCTGGATGGCACATGAAGCCCAGGCAGATCGGGCAGATAACCAAACACCAAAAGACCGCATTCCCGTTCAATCAGCTCTTTTAACCGGGAATAATATCCTGCCGATACCCTGTTTAAAATCACACCCTTAATCCCACTGTCCGCCCGGTATTCCGCAATGCCTTTAATCAGCGCCGCCAGCGAAACACTGGCGCCCTTTCCGTCCACAATCAAAACCGCTGGGGTTTTCGTTACCTTCCCGATTTCGTAGGTGCTTCCCTGCTCCGACTGCCCGCCCAGACCGTCATAATATCCCATAACGCCCTCCAGTACGGTAATATCCGCACCCTCGGACCTTTTTTTCAAAAGATAACGGGTGGTCTCCTGATCCGTAAAAAAGGTGTCAATATTTCCGGCGCAGATCCCCAGAACCTTTCTGTGAAACATGGGGTCTATATAGTCGGGACCGCACTTTAAGGATGCAACCTTTTTGCCCCGCCTTTTTAGCGCCTCGATCATTCCGCAGGTAATCAGGGTTTTTCCGCTGCCACTTTTAGGCGCCGTAAACAGAATTCTGTCATTCATCTATCCAGCTTCGTTCCTTTCTTCCTCTATTCCTGCACAGGCTTTGCTTTTCCAAAGCTTACAATATAAACAGGATTTTCACCTTTCATCATATGATATCCCCCAAGAACCTGACAGGCAGACAGGGATGCCTGCATAATATCCATTTCCCGGTATTCGGGATATTCCTTCCGTATACCGGGAAGCTCTGCCAGCGTTTCCAATGTGATCGCATTTAACACAAAGCGCACATGAGGATTCTTTTCTCTTACCGCTTTAATAATTTCTGCCAGATGGCCGCCGCTTCCTCCTATAAAGACATGCGTCGGCGCAGGCAGCCTGTTCAGACATTCCGGGGCTGTTCCCTCCACAATTTCTAAGTTCTCTGCCCGGAATTTTCTTCTGTTTTCATAAAGCAGCTCTACCGCTTCGGGATTCCTCTCAATGGCAAACACCCTTCCCTCCCGGCATAAGAGGGCCGCCTCCACCGATACGGAACCTGTTCCCGCTCCCACATCGTACACCACGCTGTCTTTCGAAAGCTCCAATGCAGAAAGGGACAGCGTGCGCACACCCCGTTTGGTCATGGGCACCTTTCCCCGGACAAACACTTCATCCGCAATACCGGGAACCGATCTATGCTCCCTTACATGATCATATTCCATATAAAGCACGCTAAGCGCATCAAAGCTCCTGTCTGCAAGCTCCCCTGGGGAACCTGTTAAGATTCTTTCTTCAGGGTAAGAAAGCCTCTCTCCTACCGTCAGTTTTACACCCTCCAGGCCAAAGTCCAAAAGTGTTTTACATATCCCGGAAACCTCTCCGCCTTCCGAAGAGGATTTCCCCAAAAGTGCACAGACCTTTCCCTCTTCCAGTAAGATGGAAATCAGGTTCCGTTCCTGTCCATGACAGCTTACCAAAGGCACCTGATACCAGGCCACTCCTATTTTATTTAACAAATAGACAGGGGAAGAAATTCCGCAAACCGGAATAACCTCATACCCGGAAAGAAGCTCCCTGATTCCCTTTGCGCCGGAATAAAACCCGATATCTCCTGAATATACCAGTGCCGCTTTCCTGTAACTTTTATTCTCATTTAGGAATTTAACTATTTCCTCTTTGCGGTAGGATTCAAACACGGGCTTCTGTGCGATCCTTCCACAAGCCTCCAGAATCCTGCCTGCGCCGATCATCACATCACATTCCAGCAGGCATTTTCTTGCCTCTGCGGTCAAAAGCTCCTCTGCACCGGGGCCTGCTCCAATCAGATAGACGGCCCGTTTCTCCTCGATACCAAAATAATTTTTGATATAATTGACAGCCTCATAAAACTCCATCACGCTGCTATTATCTGCTCCAAAAACTGTCTGCTCCACTCCCGGACGCCTGATCACAATCACCTTCGCACCGGCCCGCATAGCCGCCTTACATTTCTCCTGATAGCCTCCTTCTTTTCCGGAATCCTTGGTAACCAGAAACCTGCAGTCTGCCTGTTTCAACATGCAATAATTCATTTCCTCGGAAAAAGGCCCCTGCATTGCTATCAAATTCCTGCCGGAAAACCCCAGCCTGCTACAGCTTTCTATGACAGAAGGCACCGGAAGCACCCGGGCAATACACCTTTCCTGATAATCGGAAAGCCGGGTAAAATATTCAAGTTCTTTACTTCCCGTTGTAATGAATATTTTCCCTGTGCTTTCCTGTAAATAGTCTACCGCCTCATCCACATGGTCAACATACAGGATATCCTCCCCGTATGCGGCACTGCTCTTATCCTGTTCCCGGACAACTCTGATTACCGGCACCGGAAGCTCCGTGCAGGCTCCGGCAATATTCTCCGTCACCAAAGCCGCATAGGGATGGGTGGCATCAACCACCAGCTGCGGGCTTATCTGCCTCAAAAAATCCTTGATCTGCTCCTTGTCCATACGACCTACATGAACTTTCGTTCTGCTATCCTCCAAAAGCAGATCAGCTCCATATTCCGTTGCCACACACACATGCAGCATAAGCTCTGTCCTTTTTAACGCCTCACATATTCTGCGGCCCTCAACAGTTCCTCCGAAAATTACAACTGTGGACATTGTGCCGCCACCTGCCTTTCATAGCCTCTGGGGGTAACCATTTTCCCCATAACCTGCTTCGTCTGGGAATTACCTATGAAAACCGTGGTGAACATGTCTACCTGTGTATCCCGAAGCTCACTAAGGCTTAAAATTTGGCAGCTCTCCCCCTGCCTTCCGATGTTCCGCACATATCCGCAGACGGTCTGCCCGCTCTTCTCTTTTAGCAAAATGTCACACGCTCTTTGGAGATCATCCTTCCTCTGCCTGCTGGATGGGTTGTAAAGGCAGATCACAAAATCCGCCATAGCAGCGCCTTTTAATCTCTGCTCTATTTTTTCCCACGGGGTCAAAAGATCACTTAAGCTGATTACCGCAAAGTCATGTCCCAGCGGCGCCCCCAGCACGGCTCCTCCCGAAAGAGCAGCCGTCACTCCGGGAATCACATGGATGTCCACCTCAGGATAATCCGCCCACAGCTCCAGAAGGATTCCCGCCATCCCATACACGCCTGCATCCCCGCTGCAGATCAGGGCCGTTCTCTTTCCCTTTTCCGCCTCCTGCAATGCCATATGACAGCGCTCCTTTTCCTGCCGCATTCCTGTTGTAAGATATTCCTTATCCGGGAAATAGGGCTTCACCAGCTCCACATATACCGTATAACCGATAACCAAATCACATTCCTGCAGCACATTCCCTGCTTCTATGGTCATCTGATCAAAGCTTCCCGGTCCAATTCCTACGATAAACAGCTCCTTCAAAATGTAATCCTTCCTTTCCCTGCTGCCAATGCCACCGTTACTCCGTCATAAATCCTTTTTCCGCACAGCAGTTTCCCGCCGGAAGCTGCCACTGCGCTTCTCTCACACACATTTTCCACCCCGGTGATCTGCTTTACAAAACCGGAGCCTGTAAATTCTCCGTCCTGGGCTTCCAGCTCCTTAGATGAAAAGGTCAAAAAGGGCAGTCCCTTTTCCTGACAATAAGCAAGAAGACCTTCCTCTCTGCTTTTCAAATCAATGCTTGCCACCTTACAAACCGCCTGACCAAGAATATGGTTCTCCAAAAGGCAGCTTTCCACCGCCTGCGCAATCTTTTCCCTGGAAATATTCCTTCTGCACCCGATTCCAACCGTAACCGCCTTCGGTATCAATTGCAGCGTAAGAGGAAAGGGCTGCTCATCCGTCCCACAGGGAGAAATGAATACCCCTGCCTGCAGCTTTTGCCCGCTTTGGGCGCAGGATTGCTCCGCAGAAAAGTTCTCCTTCCCTTCCGCCTCCATGATCTGAATCTGCTCCGGTACTTCTCCTTCCGGTACAAGTCGGAACGGAGCATCCACCAAAAGCCCAATCGTCTCTCCCTCCAAAATGCGGGCGGAAATTTCCTTGGCCTTTTTCCAGTCTGTAATCACAAGGTCGTTTCGCCTGGCAAACTCATCCACAGCAAACTTCCCCTCCCTGTCGGTTGCGGTGGTAATCACCGGAACGGCTTCTAAAAGCTCCGACAGCTGCCGGGTTAATTGATTGGCTCCTCCCACATGACCGGAAAGCAGAGAAATACAAAAGCTTCCGCTTTCATCTATGACTATTACCGCCGGATCTGTAGACTTGTGACCAAGATGAGGTGCAATGCAGCGGACGGCAATCCCCGCCGCACCGAAAAATACCAGTGCATCCTCCTTATCAAACCACTCTCCCACACATTCCGTCAGACTCTTTTCTTCGGAAATATCAGGAAGGCTTCTGCACTTTACCTTACAGATTATCTCATCTGCCGGATTGCTCTTTAGCCACAGCCCGGCAGTTCTATTCATAAGCTCGCAGGCACGCCTGCTGCATGCAATAAAAAGCAGCCTCATATGATTCAATCTTTTCCCCTTCGGTATTCTGTGGTAAAGGCCGGATCATACAGCTTAGATTTCTCATAATCACCGGAAAGCACCTCTCCCACTACAATCAGCGCCGTCTTTTGTATATCCGCCTGCCTCATGGCTTCGGGAAGCTCTCCTAAAGTGGTTCGAAGAATCCTTTCATCCGGCCAGGTAGCCTTATAAACCACCGCCACCGGCGTATCCGGCCCATAACCTCCTGCCGTCAGATCTTCCTGAACCTTTTTTGCCAATGCGGATGACAAAAACAAAACCATAGTGGCGCCGTGGGACGCCAGCTCCTTAAGGGACTCTCCTTCCGGCACCGGGGTTCTTCCCTCCGCTCTTGTAATAATAACACTCTGAGATACCCGAGGCAAAGTATATTCAATCTGAAGAGATGCCGCCGCTCCAAAAAGGGAGCTGACGCCGGGACAGATATCATAATCTATTCCCCGCTCTGCAAGCCCATCCATCTGCTCCTTAATTGCACCGTAGATTGCAGGGTCTCCTGTATGCAGGCGAACGGTGGTAAGCCCCTTCCTCTCCCCATCCTCCATCACATGAAGCACTTCCTCAAGGGTCATAGTCGCACTGTTATAAATAGCGCAGCTCTCCTTTGCCCACTTTAAAAGCGCCGGATTAACCAGAGAACCTGCATAAATAATCACATCCGCCTGTTCCAGATACTGCTTTCCCCTAAGCGTAATCAAATCCTCTGCTCCGGGCCCTGCCCCCACAAAATGAACCATCAGATTGCCTCCTTCATCGCCTCAAGTACTGCCTGTGCGTCTCTTGTCTGTCCTAAAAACCCATACTTTTCTGAAAACAGTATAACTCCAAACCGCAGTCTGTTTCCAGCCCTGCGGCTCATATGCTCCTGAATTTTATCGCAAAGGCTTTCCATTACCGCATCCTTAAGTCCCCACATCTCCAATTTGCCCAGCATTTCCTCAGTGGTAATGCAGTTCATAAGCTCCCTTGCCATTTCACCGGTTCCTCCCTGCAAAACCGCATGAACCGCCATAATTTCACCTCTGCCGTCGGCAACCTTTGAATGGGTATTCATAATGCCTGCGGCAAGCTTAATCAGCTTCCCGATATTGCCCACCAGAAGAAAATCCTCCATCCCGTAGGAAATCGCAAGATCAAGAGTTTCTCCGATATAATTACTGCATTTGATGCTTTGACCAAGATCCAGCTTTAAATAGTTTGAAACATATCCCTGTCCATAATTTCCGGGTGTTATGAGAAGACTTTTCCCTCCTTGCGCCTTTAACTGGCGTATCTGCGCCTCAATGGTATCTACAATGGCCTTTTCGCTCATAGGCTCCAAAATACCGCTGGTCCCCAGAACGGAAATCCCTCCTTCGATTCCCAACACCGGATTAAAGGTTCTTTCCGCCAATTTCCTTCCCTCCGGTATTCTTACGGTAATCAAAAGCTTTCCTCTATACTCATACGCCTTACAGATTTCTCCCACTGCCTCAAAAATCATCTGCCTTGGAACCGTGTTGATGGCGGCCTGACCGATCTGCTGCTCCAGTCCCTGTCTGGTGATCCGTCCAATGCCCTCTCCTCCGTCCAGCCAAAGCCCCGGATATTCCTGATCTGTAAAGGCAGATTGGGACACCTCCGCATCATCCGAAAGCTTTTCCACACTGACATAAATCTCCGCATGGTTTGTCACATCAGGATCATCCCCGCTATCCTTAATGACCATACATTCACACCTGTCACAGGAACTTTCGGATATCTTTACCGGAACAGTTACAGTAACACCTTTTGGGGTGTGTATTTTAACACCCTCCTGACTGACTCCCGCAATTAAAAGCGCTGCCGCTCCCTTCGCCGCAGCGGTGGCACAGGTGCCCGTAGTAATTCCGCAGCGCAGCTGTTTTTGATTTTTCATCATGTACTGTACTTCGCCGGTGGTAAAGTAACCCAGCGAATTGGCGTAATCAAGAAGCTTTCCTTCTACATGAAATAAATTGCAGACATAATCCCCCGCAAAAATCTCTTCCGGCGTTCCAAACCGCTCCACACCCCCTTCTCCAATGCAAAGCACCTTGTCCGAAATCTTCTGTGCAAGGTCCAGTTCATGCAGGGACATAATCACCGATAGCTTCTTTTTGGCCGTCATCTCCTGCAGAGCCTTAAGAAATTCCAACTGATATCTGATATCTAAGTAAGAGGTGGGTTCGTCCAACAGAATAATTTCCGGTTCCTGACAGATCGCCCTTGCCAGCATGATGCGCTGCCGCTGGCCGTCGCTTACCTGTCCAAACTGGCGATCCTTAAGCTCCGAAATGTGAACCAGCTCCATGGCCTCTCTCACAGCCTGCCTGTCCTCCTCCGACAACAAACCGAAATGCCCTGTATAAGGATAACGCCCGGTTGCCACCACGTCCTCACAGGTCATCAGCTCCCCATGCACCTTATCCGTAAAAACCACAGCCATCCTTTGGGACAATTCCGCCCCGCTGTATTCAGCCAGCTCCCTTCCATCCAAAAAGGCAGTCCCCGCCACAAGAGACAGCTGTCTGGCTATGCTCTTTAAAATGGTAGATTTCCCTGCTCCATTGGGTCCGATCAAGGTCAAAATCTCTCCCTTGTTCAGCCCGAAATCCATGTCACTGATCAGAGGGATATTTTGATATCCCACAGTCATTTTTTGTGTTCGGAAATAATAATCAGCCATTTCCCCTCTCATTCTGCCGCTTTATCGGCTCTCCTTCTGCCTGCGCAGCATAATTACAATCACAATGGGCGCTCCGAATACCGCCGTTACCGTACTGATACTAAGCTCCGTAGGTGCAAACAGCGTTCTGGCAAGAAGATCACAAAAAAGACAGAACGCCCCTCCGCCAAGAAAGCAGGCAGGTATCATCAGAATAGGCTTTGCGGTTTTCAGCAGCTGCTTTACCAAATGAGGAACCGCAATTCCCACAAAGGAAACAGGTCCCGCAAAAGCAGTGATACAGGCTGCAAGAATACTGGAAAGCAGCACAATAGCAATGCGCAAAAGCTTAATGTTGACTCCCATGTTATGAGCATATGCCTCACCCAGCTGATAAGCTGAAAGGGGCTTTGCCATCAGAAATACCGCTGCCGATGCAGCAAACACCACAATTGTCATGGTACTTACATTGCCCCAGGTTATCCCCGAAAAGCTCCCCTTAGACCAGTTATGAAGATTGACAATATCCGCATCCTCCGCAAAGGTTACCACAAAATCCGTAACCGCCGAGCAGATATATCCGATCATTACTCCGCTTACGATCAGCATGGACATCCGATCCATCTTCCTTGCCATAAGAAGCACAAAGCCCATGGAAAGAAAAGCCCCCACGAAGGCCGCCAAAATAAGCGTAAAAGAATTAAGAGCAGCCGCCTGCCCGATTGAAAACACCATAACAAGCGCTACCACAAGCTTAGAGCCGGAGGATATGCCCAGTACAAAGGGACCTGCTATGGGATTATGAAAAAAGGTTTGAAGGAGGTATCCGCAAAGCGCCAGCGCTCCGCCAAGCACTGCCGCCGCCAAAGCTCTGGGCATGCGGATTTCACGGATAATGGTTCGAGCGGTTTCCCCTACCTCCCCGCCGCCAAAGCTTCCTATAATATCGGAAATGCTGACAGCTACGCTTCCAATGCAGATATTCAGCACAAGCAACACTGTCAGCAATACCGCCAATATGATAAAAGCAGCAAAGTATCTTATTCCAGGCGATACAGATACTGCATGTTCTCCTCTTTTTCTCCCATTAACATCAGATGAATGTCGCTGATCATCCTTCCGATGGACATGGATTCCTGATACAGATTTTTTGTGGTACAAAAGACCTCTCCTTTCTGTACGGCATTAAAATCCTTAAGCAGACTGCTTTTTGCAAGAAGCTCTTCCAGGCTTTTCACCTCTCCGTCTATGCTGCTGTTGTAAATTAAATAGTCAGCTTCCCTGGCCGTTGCATAAAACTCCTCCATCTGCATGGTCATGGATGTGGAATGACTGTCATCACTGCCTAAATCATCAAAAATATATCTGCCGCCCGCAAGCTCAATCATCTTCGGTATATAATCGGAGCTCTTGCGGACATTTACGGAACCATTGGCAGTAATATAAAAGAAAGCAACCGTCTTTTCCTCCCGGTCACTGCTTACCGCCTCCGCAATTTCCTGTTCCTGCTGCCGGAAGATTTCAAGAGCCTCCTCTTCCTTCCCCAAAAGGGCTCCATACAGCCTGATCCACTCCACCCGTCCCATAGGATGGGTCTCATAGCTGGAATGGTCCACCAGCACCGGTATTCCAAAGGACTGTAGCTTTTCCTTGACCTCCGGTGCATGGGTAATCATGGTATTTTCAAGAGCAAGTCTGCAGCCCTGCTCCAAAATCAGCTCATAATCAGGCGCACTGTATTTTCCCGCATAAAGGATTTCCCCCTGTTCCATAGCGCTTTTGGCTTCTTCAATGTACCATCCGTCCGCATTTGTGCCGGAAAGCCGCACCGCCGGAACCTCATCCAGCGCCCGAAACATATCCATCACGGCAGATGCCACCAGATAAACCTTGTCAAGGGGCCTTTCAATGATTACAATATCCTGATCTAACTGTTCCGGAACCTTAGCTCCTTCCGGAACAACCAAAAAACGACTGCCATCTGATATGGATATCAGCGTATAGTCGTTATAATAATCCAGGGCAAACTCCCTGGCATATTGAAGCTCCTCCCTGCCGTCATAGGTAAGCTCCGGGCTGATATCCTCATCCACCTTTAAGACATCTCTGTTTTCCCCTGATAATCCGCAGGATGTCAAAAACACAAGACAAACAAGCATGACTATTATTTTTTTTCTCATTTTGCAGCTTTCCTTCTTTTTACCACGATTCCACAAATCACCGCCACTGTCAATATGACAAGGAGCAAAAGCAGTGAAATCCACATAAAAATATTGCCGTTATCCTTTTTCACGGAATCCATATGGAAGGTCAGCATATATTCAATCTCATGGGGAGTACTCATAGCCACTGTATCTGCCGTTACCGGCATCGGACTGTCAAATACCATCACCGGAATTTCAAAAACAGAATTTCCTTCGGTGTTGACAGGCAGATATTTCTTTCCACTTACCAGCATATAATCATAATTAGAGCTGCTCCAGGTAATCTGTGCCGTTGCCAGTCCCTTTGTTACCGTCATCCTGGCAGGGGACTGAATAGAAGCTTTACCGGTACCGCCCTCTAAATCAACTGCAATCTCATACTCGCCGTCCTCTAAGGAAACCGTCTCCTGCTCATAAATCGGAAGTGTAATCAGAACCGCCTCTTTTGGAAGAGAGCTTGCCTTAAACAAAATCTGGTGATCATACCACTTTTCCTTTCTCTTGCTAAAGCCTGTACACTCCAGTTCCTTATCCAGCGCTTCTACCGGAATTTCATAGGTGTATGCGCCGTCCTTATCCTCCACATAAACGGCATAATCGGATTCTTTGGCTGCAACGGCTTCCACTCCGGTTCCCATAAACAGCTTCAGGTATCCTTTGCCCCCCAGAGTAATTACTGCCCTCATCTTTCCATCCGATACTGTCAGCTCCGCTTCCACAATGCGAAACATGGAAGAACTTGATTCCACCTCCACCTGATAGGTTCCGTCCGCAATATCACTTCCATAAACAGGAATCATCCCCTCAGCTCCCACCTCTACGGAAGGCGCTTTCTCATCCTCTCCTGCTACCAAATCAGACACTGCCTGTTCTTCGCTTTCCTTTTCCTGCCCAAGAACATTTACCGGCGTGACAAACACGCCGGTAAATATTGTCATCAGAAGAAAAGCAATACAAAATATATTTTTTCTTTTCACGTTATTTCTCCAAAATACTATCTGTAAATTAGTTTCCTAAACTGTCAATTGCTTCCTTTGTATGTGCCACATAAATTTCCTGAATTGCGGAGATTTGCCCAAGGCCTTCCAAAACACATTCTACGCTGTAGCCCTCGTTCTCAAAGCTGGTTTTCCAGGAATCCTCCTCATCTCCTGCCATATCATTATTGGCATGATCGCCTGCTACTACCATAAGAGGCTCCAGCACTACCTTACTGTAGCCGCCATTGGCATTTACCGCTGCAATCACATCATCCAGGGAAGGCTCGGCTTCCACCGTGCCCACATAGTAGTTCGCATAGCCTGCCTGCGTAAGCTTTTCCTGCATTTGGGCATATACAACATTGGAATCCGCCTCTGTACCATGGCCCATAAAGCAGATTGCTGTCTCTCCGTCATCATAAGAAGCAGTATGTTCTGTAATTGCCTGTATTACCTGATCAAAATCCTCATCATCGCTTAAAAGAGGCTGACCCAATACCACCTTGTCAAATTTGGACTCATATTCAGCCAGTGCATCTGCAAGATCAGTGTACTCATAACCATCCATCAAATGAGTAGGCTGAACCACCAGTGTCTTGACACCGTCTGCCACTGCTCTGTCAAGAGCCTCCTCCACATTATCGATCTCAAGACCGTCCCGCTCTTTCAGCTTATCAATAATAATCTGGCTGGTAAAGGCTCTTCTGACCTCATACTCGGGATATGCTTTCGTAATTGCATTTTCAATTGCGCCGATCGTTGCATCTCTGCTGTCATTATAGCTTGTACCGAAGCTTACAACCAAAATCACCTTTTTACCCTCATCCTTTTTGCCGCAGCCTGCAAGTAAAAGAACTCCAAGCATCAGCATTGTCATTAATGTTACCATTTTCTTTTTCATACGTTCCTCCGTTTTTAATGCCCTTAGGCTATTTTGAATAGGTACATATGAATTTCTTCAACCATTTCCAGGCACCAAAAACAGAAGATACAAAATAGCCCTCCTTACCCATAAACGGGCAAAGAGGGGCCTTGATTCGGTATCATCTAAACGTACTCCTAATTACTCGTAGGCTGAAATTTATCATTTCTGTACAACACTCAGGCAGGTCTCCTGGCTTATAGATCATTGCTCCGGCCACCTTCCCGGTTTCCCAGTGACATTACGGCCTTTACTCCCTAAATACAGTGACGAGTTCGTACAGGATTCTCACCTGTTTCCCTTTTCACCAGATCAAGCCTTACAGAAAGCTTATCTGACACCTGATGTTTGCTATTCAATTGTATTTAAACATATCACATTAGCAGCATTTATGCAATAATCGGAAGGAATTTGTTTCTGTCAAATCCGGTAAACCGCCGCCTCCCCGGTCAGCACATCCCGCTTTCCATAATCGAAAAGCACAAACGAGGGCTCCTCCATCCTTTCCATTTTCATCGGCTCTTTTCCATCCTCATAGACACCCTCCCATGAAAAGTTCTGCCAGACGGGATAATAGAAAACCTCCATGTGCGTCATTTTCATGGTCGCTCTGGCATGGTAATCGGCATAGGCAGTAAGAAAATGCGGCTTTTCTTCCTCCTGCTGATAAAATTTCCAAATCTCGTCCCGCCACTGTGACAAATCCGCAGCAAAGGCAGGCCTGCTCTTGGCATTTTCCCTGAGGTAAAAATCAAGAGTCAAAAGTTCCGTAAACAGCTCCTTCCTTGCAGGAATCTTACTCTCCGCAAATTCCAACAGAACATGATAACGGTGACTTCGGGCAGGGGAATTGATAAAATAACCCTTTTGCTCATAAAAGTCTGCCAGCTCTTCATACATGGAAAAAGGCGTATCAAATTCCTTCTCAAGGAATAGGAGCGTATTCTTAAATTGACCGGAATTATAATACAGCTCCACCATTTCCTCTATTCTTTTTAACTTTAAGATTTCATCATAGGATATCCACTTCGTATACAGCACCTCATAGGGCGGCTTGTCCCCGTATACAATTCCATACAAATCCGCCTTTTCCCAGATAACGGTTCCCTTCAACACCTTTAAAAAGCCAAGCTGGAGCTGATGCGGTTTCATAGCATAAACCTCATTGAAGGATTTTTGAAAGCTATCATAATTCTCCAGCGGAAGTCCTGCTATCAAGTCCAGATGAACGTGAATATTCCGGCCTTTTAAAATCTCCTTTACAACTCCTGCAATCCTGGAAATGTCGGTAGGACGGTTAATCTCCTTCAATGTATCCTTATTGGTAGTCTGAACACCGATTTCCAGCTGCGCAAGCCCCGGACGAAGGGACTTCAAAAGCACCAGCTCATCCTCCCGCATAATATCCGCCGCTATCTCAAAATGAAAATTTGTGACACCATTGTCATTTTCTTGGATATATTTCCAAATTTCCATGGCATGCTCTTTATTACAGTTAAAGGTTCTGTCCAAAAGCTTGACCTGAGGCACCTTATGATCCAAAAAATACTGAAGCTCCCTTTTGACCTTATCCATATCTCTAAGGCGGACCTTCTTGTCAATAGAGGAAAGACAATAGCTGCAGCGAAAGGGACACCCTCTGCCGGTTTCATAATAAATAATCTTATTTTCCAGTTCCTTAAGATCATCATAAATAAAGGGCACGGCATTAAAATCAACAAGTCCCCTTTCCGGCGTCGCCCCGTCCCGAAGCACCAGCCCCGGTATCTCCCTAAGACTATGATATTTGCTTATCATATCAGGCTTTTCCTTTGCTGCATAAAAAGTCAGAATATCCTTAAAGGTTTCCTCTCCCTCACCTGTCATAATTCCCTTTATCCCCGGAAATTGTTCAAGCACGCCTTCCGCCTCAAAGGATACCTCCGGGCCTCCCAGCCAGATATCCGTATCCGGCAGCACCTTGGGAAGCTCCATAAGCAGCTCCCGTACCAGATCAAAATTCCATATATAGCAGGATAAACCCAACGCATCCGGATGCCTCTTATACAGGTCTCCCAATATTTCCTCCATGGGATTATTAATGGTATATTCCGCCAGCGAGACAAAGGGACGCAGCTCTTCTCCCGCATAGGCGCGCAGACTGTAAAGCGCAGGATTGGTATGAATATATTTAGCGTTAATTGCCACCAGTAAAAACTGCATAACTTAATCCTTCCTGTTAACCAAAAATGCCGTTTGCGAAAATAAAAGCACTCTGTTACAGAGTGCTTTTCTGTCTGTCTTTATTTTATAGACCGGCTATAAATCTGTCAAATGCTTCCTGGCCTTCTGCCGTTCTCTTATAAACGCCTGCGTCCTCAAGCACCTGCATGAACACCAATCCGATTTCCTTTTCCACAATCCTGTCAATGTTGGAGCTGTCGATGCAATCATATTTGGACCGAAACTCATCTACCCAGTCGGCATGCTTTGCCAAAACCTCATCGCTTCTTAAATCTCTGCCTGCAAGCATGGCTTCCTTAAGCTTCTCCATCTCATCCTTTAATCTGGTAGGAAGCACGGCAAGACCCATGACCTCAATCAAGCCGATATTTTCCTTTTTGATATGATGAAGCTTTGCATGGGGATGATAAACGCCCAGGGGATGCTCCTCAGTAGTAATATTGTTCCGAAGCACCAAATCCAGCTCGTAGCGTCCCTCCCTCTTTCTTGCAATGGGCGTAATGGTATTGTGGGGCTCACCCTCAGTCTCCGCAAGGATAAAGGCCTCCTCATCCGTATAGCCTCTCCATTTATCCAAAATCACATCGGCAAGCGCAATGATCCTCTCCGTGTCACTGCCGCTTAAACGGATAACGGACATGGGCCACTTCACGACACCTGCCTCCACATCCTCAAAGCCCTTCACGGTAAAGCTTCTTTCCACCGGCGCCTTTGCCATGGCAAACTCATAATGTCCGCCCTGAAAATGATCGTGGCTTAAGATAGAGCCGCCCACAATAGGCAGATCCGCATTGGATCCTACGAAATAATGAGGGAACTGCTTTACAAAATCAAACAGCTTGCAGAAGGTATTATGCTCAATCTTCATGGGGACATGCTGCCCGTTAAAGACTATGCAATGCTCATTATAATAAACATAGGGCGAATACTGAAACCCCCATGTATCCCCCTGAATGGTTACGGGAATGATTCTGTGGTTTTGTCTTGCGGGATGGTTAATTCTTCCCGCATAGCCTTCATTCTCACGGCAAAGAAGACATTTGGGATATCCCGTCTGCTTAGCCGACCTTTCCGCAGCAATCGCCTTGGGATCCTTCTCCGGCTTGGACAGATTAATGGTAATATCCAAATCTCCATATTCCGTAGCCGCAACCCATTTCACATCCTTTATGATGCGGTACCTTCTGATATAATTCGAATCACAGCTTAGCTTATAATAAAAGTCCGTTGCCTTCCTTGGGCTTTCCTGATAATAATCCCAAAAGGTTCTAACCACCTCGCTGGGACGGGGCATTAACATACCCATGATTTTCGTATCAAAAAGATCTCTGAAGACTACGCCGTTTTCTTTTATAATGCCTTTTTCATAAGCATGGTCCAGCATCCTGCCGAGAATACTTTGAAGGTCTCTATCCTGCGCCTCACCGGACGGCTCCATAAGCTCATCCAGTTCAAACAGCTCTAACAGTCTGTTCGTTGTATATATCTCATCTTCCTTGGGAACCAGCCCTGTTTTCAATCCATAGGCAACAAGCTGCCTGATATCATCCTGAATCATATTTTTCTCCATTTCCGCACAATTATAAGGCGCTTTTCTTAAAAAATACAAATACAATTATAATGTACAGGGACCGTCACCGATTTCTACCACATAAAAGTCTGCCGCATAACCGATCTTTGCAAGATATGCCTTTCCTACCTGATCGATAAAACGGTCAATCGCCTCATCCTGAACCAGGCTCACCGTACAGCCGCCAAAGCCCGCTCCCGTCATACGGGAACCGATAACGCCTTCTACCTTCCACGCCTCTTCAACAAGTGTATCCAGCTCAATACCGGTAACCTCATAATCATCCCGAAGAGAAACATGAGATGCATTCATAAGCCGTCCGAACTCCGCAATATCATCTGCCTGAAGGGCTGCCACAGCCTTAACAGTTCTCTGATTTTCATATACGGCATGCTTTGCTCTTTTTACTCTGACAGGATCAGCAATAGCTGCCTTATGCTCCTCAAACTGCTCCTCCGTCAAATCACCCAGCCCTTTAATGTCTGCTACCTTTTGAAGCTCTGCAAGGGCCGTCTCGCATTCCGCTCTTCTCTCATTATACTTGGAATCTCCAAGTCCGCGCTTCTTATTGCTGCAGGCAATCACCAGCTTTGCTCCTTTCAGCTTAACCGGAGCATAGGTATAGGATAAATCCGCAGTATCCAAAAAGATGGCGTGATCCTTCTTTCCCATAGCAATGGCAAACTGATCCATAATGCCGCAGTTTACACCGTTAAAATTGTTCTCCGAATACTGGCCGATCAAAGCCAGATCCTGATTGCTTACATCAAAGCCAAAGAAATCCCGGAGAATATAGCCTGTTAAAACCTCTACGGATGCAGAGGAGGAAAGCCCTGAACCGTTTGGAATGTTTCCGTTCAGCAAAATATCCATCCCCTTGGGAATTTGAAAGCCCTTCTTTTCAAATGCCCACATAACTCCCTTGGGATAGTTGGTCCAATCTGCTTCCTTTTCCGGCTTCATATCCTCTAAGCTTGACTCAATCACTCCAAGCTGTTCAAAATTCATGGAATAAAAACGAAGCTTTTTATCCTGCCTTACTCTTGCTGCCCCATAGGTACCAATGGTAAGTGCACAGGGAAATACATGTCCGCCGTTGTAATCCGTATGTTCACCGATCAGATTAACGCGCCCCGGTGCAAAAAACACCTTCACACCATCCACATTCCCAAATACTTCTTCGAACTTATTTAATACCGTCTCTTTCATTCTGATAACCTTCCCTTTCCCTAAGCCTAAATCTTATGTTTTAAATTATATAGTCATCCCTAACGGGATGCCAGCCTTCTTTGTTACATAAACCTGTCAAAATGTTAATTGTTAATCCGATTAACCTGTCCGATGAAATCTTCTATCTGTTTCAAATATTCTTTATTTCTCCAAGTTTCTCCCTTTTGCATCTCCTTGCGGTAAGCAGATGGTGACATGTTCTTCATCTGTTTGAATGCTTTTGTAAAGACCAAAGGGTCCGTATACCCGCAGGACAGGGCAATGCTTTCTATAGGAAGCTCTGTAAGCTGTAAAAGCTCCGTTGCCTTGGTGATGCGGAAGGTAGTAAGAAACTGCTGGGGCGACATTCCCACTCCGTTTTTAAACAAAGTATACAGATAGCTCCTGTTGATACATACATAATCCGCCACATCCGTTACTTTAATAGGATTACAATAATTTCCCTGAATAAACTCTACAGCCCGCCTGACGTAATTATCTGCATTTTCCGCCTCCCCTTTCTTTTCAATGGGAACGCTGTCCGCAATAATAGACAAAAACAACTGGAGCTGTCCGTTTCTGCGAAGATCATTGGCTATTCCATAGGTATTATGCTCCATCATATCCTTAACTGCCTGATAAAGCTCATCTGCCCTGTCAGACTTGAAAATCGGATTAACCAGTGAAAGCCCCATTGCTTTCACAGTACTTTCCGCCAAAACACCACTGAACCCCACCCACACATAAATCCACGGATCCTTCTCATCCGCCTGATAAAAAGCAAGCTCCTCCGGCGGAATCAGAAAACCATATCCCGGCTCAAGACTGTACTCTTTATTTTTAATGATAAATTTCCCCCTGCCGCTTAAAACAAAATGAATCAGGTAATGGGGCTTTTGCGCCGGTCCAAAGCTGTGCAGCGATTCCGTTCTGGAACAGCCGCAGCAATTCACAAATAAACTGCCGCTTTTTTCCCCTGTAAATTTCAGCTTATATGCTTTTTCCATGGGCTACGCCCTCCTTATCAAGATCATTTTATCTTATTCCGCGCTGTCTTTCAACGGCAGCCTGTCATACAATATTTCCTATGACGCTAGAAAACGATACGGAAAGGTACAAGGA
>CAYMUW010000033.1:0-30508 GCA_964393865.1 uncultured Lachnospiraceae bacterium | reverse complement strand
AGAGCACCTGACTCTTAATCAGGGTGTCCAGGGTTCGAGCCCCTGAAGACGCACTTACGAGTACCATTTTTGAGGACATATGAGCCTTGGGGATGGTGCTTTTTTTATGTGTATGTCTGAAATCCTCCTACTGTAAGGTATGCTGTTTCTTAAACTGCTTGGGTGTAACGCCCTTCCACTTTTTGAAAATTTTAATCAGATGACTGCTGTCTGAAAACCCCGTTTCCTGACTGATATAGCTTAAATCAAAATCCGTAAACAAAAGTAGATCCGCCGCCTTGCTTACCCTGATAAATTCTATATACTCCTTGCAGGAACGTCCGTAATACTGCTTAAAATTTTTGGCAAAATAAGAATAGCTCATATTACACATATCAGCCAAATCCTCCACGCGGATAGGTTCTCCTGCATGGGCGTCTATGTATGCGGTGATTGCGTGAATGGAATCCACTTCCGAGGACCGCGCTGCCGCATTGTCTGTATTAAATCCGTTTTCCCTCCAAATCCGTATCAGGCATACCAGCAGATAACAGATTTTGTTGTGCACAATAATATCATACCCGTAATTTCTATTCTCCAGCTCCTTCCGGCACTCCTCAAGCATCTCCCGCACCGGCAATGTGCGAATCTGCTCCTCCTTAAAGAAAATATCGGCGTTACTGCTTTTGTTAGCGCTTTCCATAATAACCCTAAGCTTGGGTGCATAGCTGTTTTCCGTATATAATTTATTAATGTCAAACTTGATTCCTTCATATTTAAGGGGAATATTTGTGGCTGTATATATGGCATGAACCGCCTCAGGGTGAAAAAGGATCATGTCGCCTTCTTCTACCACATAAGTCTTCCCATTACACTCTACCAGCCCGGTTCCTTCCAGCATATAAAGAATCTCCATAAAATAATGCCAATGGGGACGTATCGGAAAAGGCATAGTGGTTGTATCATATAAAAAAGCTTCATAGGGGGAATCAAGGGTATCACAATATTCAAATAAATACTGCATATCTTTCTCTCCTGAATAGATTTTTACAATTTTTGTCTGGCAATATTATAGCGAAAAAATTTTTAACATGCTATAGTTTTTATGAAACATTTAACAAGTTTTTATTAAGGGAGGATTTTATGCAGTTTTTAAAGGGAATAACATTTGCACCTTTTTGTCCCAGAGGAAGCTTTCAGACAAAGGAAGCCTATGAAAGCTTTGATAACCTTGTAAAAGGAACCGGTGCAAACTTTATTACTCTGGTTCCCAACGGTCTTCAGGAAACACCTCAGTCAGAGGAAATCTCTTTTTCACCGGACGCTTCCCTGTCTGATGAAGAGTTAATTCAAATGATAGAATATATTCATAAGGCAGGACTCATGATTGCCTTAAAACCTACCGTCAACTGTATGAACGGAACCTGGCGTGCGCATATTAACTTTTTCGACAAGGATGTGCACTGTGAACCGAAATGGAGTAACTGGTTTGCCTCTTATACGGAATTTCAGCTTCATTATGCCAGAATTGCCCAACAGACCGGCTGCGAAATGTTTATTGCAGGCTGTGAGATGGTTATGACCGAACGCAGAAGTGATGAATGGAGAAAACTGGTCTCCGCCATTCGCAGTGTTTACAGCGGTCCTGTCACCTACAACACCGACAAATATCAGGAAGACAATGTTACCTGGTGGGATTGTGTGGACTACATTTGTTCCAGCGGATATTATCCTTCCGGTACCTGGGAGCAGGAACTTGACCGTATTGAACAGGTAGTAAAGAAATTTAACAAACCCTTCTTTTTCGCAGAATGCGGCTGTATGTCCACTACCGGCTCCTCTAAGGTTCCCAATGACTGGCGTGTGCGCGGAGAGGTCAATCTGAAGGAACAGGCCGACTGGTATACCGGTATGTTTGAAGCGTGCAGAAAGCGCAGCTGGGTAGAAGGCTTCTGTCTCTGGGATTGGGCTTGGAAGCAGTACCCCGCATACAAGGCAGATACAAACTGCGGTTATGATATTTATGCGAAACCCGCTCAGGATGTGGTTAAAAAATATTACGATTTATTCTAATTTATTTGCTATATCCCCTTTTACATATTTATATCCCCTTTTTAAAATGGCTGCTCATATCTTTTCTTTTGGCAGCCATTTCCCTTGTTTATGAACTCTATTTTCTGTTGGTATCCACTGGGGATTGTGATATACTTAGAGCGTTAAAATTCGGAAAGGAAAAGGATTATGAGCGAAGCAATTGTAACTTTGAAAAAGGGAGAAGGACGCACTCTGAAATCAGGCGGCATGTGGGTTTTCGATAACGAAATCGCCAGCATAATGGGAAGCTTTCATAACGGTGATATGGTAGTTATTCATGATTTTGACGGCTACCCCATGGGCAAAGGCTTTATTAATCAAAATTCAAAGATACGTATTCGACTGATGACCAGAAACAGCAGACAGGAAATAGACCGCGCCTTTCTCATGCAGCGGGTTAAGGATGCCTGGGAATACCGGAAAAAAACTGTTGATACCGGCTGCTGCCGTATTATTTTCGGAGAAGCTGATTTTCTTCCTGGCCTTGTAATAGATAAGTTTTCCGATGTACTAGTGGTTGAATCCCTTGCTCTCGGGATTGACCGCCTTAAGGAGGTGATTATCTCCTGTTTAAAGGAGCTTCTTGCGCAGGACAATATTATGATAAGAGGCGTTTACGAGCGAAGCGATGCCAAGGTGAGACTGAATGAAGGCATGGAACGCATCAAAGGATTTATCGGAGAGGAATTTGACACCAATGTAGAGATTATAGAAAACGGCGTAAAATATATTGTGGATGTCAAGGGCGGGCAAAAAACCGGCTTTTTCCTTGATCAGAAATATAACAGGCTGTCCATTCAAAAGCTTTGTAGGGATGCAAGGGTCTTAGACTGCTTTACCCACACCGGTTCCTTTGCCTTAAACGCGGGAATTGCCGGAGCAAAAGAGGTAATCGGAGTGGATGCCTCCCAGCTAGCGGTAGGTCAGGCTGTGGAAAACGCAAAACTGAACGGACTTCAGAACCGGGTATCCTTTTGGTGCCGTGATGTCTTTGACCTGCTGCCGGAATTAGAAGAAAAAGGCGAAAAATTTGATGTGGTTATTTTGGACCCTCCGGCCTTTACCAAATCCCGAAGTTCCATTAAAAACGCTGTTAAAGGCTACCGGGAAATAAACCTTCGCGCCATGAAGCTGGTGAGGGACGGAGGCTTTCTGGCAACCTGCTCCTGCTCTCACTTTATGTCCTACGAGTTGTTTACGGAAACCATCAATCAGGCAGCAAGGAATGTGCATAAAAGGTTAAGGCAGGTGGAGTTCAGAACCCAGGCGCCGGATCATCCGATCCTGTGGGCGGCAGATGAATCTTATTATTTGAAGTTTTATATTTTTCAGGTGTGCGAGGATAAATAGGAGTGAAAACGCAGGAAAGACTCTTGTGGATTTATACGATTACATGTTATATAATAGCAGAAATGGCCTGACAGGGAATGGTATCTTTTACCGGATACCATAAATAATAGTTTAAAAGGAGACACCCATGTTATTAGATGCTATAGAAGATACATTAATAGACAGCGTCAAGCTGCTTCCGTTTTTGTTCCTCACTTATCTGGTAATGGAATATATTGAGCATAAAACCGGCAGTAAGCTGGAACAAATCATGAGAAAATCCGGAAAATGGGGTTCCGTTCTGGGCAGCGTGCTTGGCGTTATTCCCCAGTGCGGCTTTTCCACTGCTGCCTCTAATCTGTATGCAGGACGAATCATTACACTTGGAACACTCTTTGCGGTATTTCTTTCCACTTCGGATGAAATGCTGCCCATTTTGATCTCGGAGCAGGTAAACCCGGCTGTGATTATTAAAATCCTTGCAGTGAAGGTCATTATAGGCATGTGCGCCGGACTTATCATCGATTTTGTTGTAAGGAAAAGAAAGGGAAGCGCCCCGGAAGAACTGCGAATCGAGCATATGTGCGATCATCAGCACTGCCACTGCGGCGAGGGCAAAATATTCCGGTCAGCCTTAAGCCATACACTTCAGGTTTTCCTTTTTATTGTCCTGATTTCCTTTTTGCTTAACCTTGTAATCGGCTTTGTGGGTGAAGACAATCTGGCGGCACTTGTTTTGGCAAGACCTCTTTTAGGACCTTTCCTTGCGGCACTTGTAGGACTGATTCCCAACTGCGCCTCCTCGGTTATTTTAACCCAGCTTTATCTGGAAGGTATTCTCGGGGCAGGGGCTATGATTGCCGGACTGCTTGCAGGTTCCGGTGTAGGACTTTTAGTTCTCTTTAAGGTAAATGATGATGTAAAAGAAAATTTGAAAATCACTTTGCTACTTTACGCAATCGGTGTTCTTTCAGGCATTCTTATAGAAAGCTCAGGCCTCGTATTTTAATACGAGGCCCTTATTGTTTATATCTCAATTACCAATCCGTCATACGCAATAATGACACCCATGTCACTTATTTCCCTTTCAAGCTCTTCCTGCAGCAGGGAATGCTCATATGCCTGTCATAAATTTCCATGCAGTCACTGTCAAGTAAGACGTTGCAATCCTGCTTCTCCTTCGGAGCTTCTTCGTATTATTTCATATCACTCAAGGCATCCGTCAATAATATGTACTATCCTCTCCGCAGATTTGGCAACATTCAAAACGCTGTCAAACATTTCCTTGGCAACGCTATAGCCTAACACACAGGTTCTTTCCTTATAAGTATCGTTATCTTCCGTAAGAAACTCTCCGATTGCCATGGATAAATTGCTGATATCGGCATAATTTTCCTTTACACAGGCAATGGTATAAGAAACGGATTCCTCCAAATCTCCGCCCTCCGCTTCCTCCTTGGTCGTATAAGTGATTGTGGCGTCCGATATGCCGGATATTTCGCTTTCCAGATTACTGATATCCTCCTCGGAAAGAATAATCTGTTCCGTATTGGTCTGTTCCTGCATACCGCCAAATTTGTTGATTGAAAAGATTTGGGGTATTGACAGCGATACCGAATACAACAACATTGAAGTATATATTTCCTTTTTGAGACAGAAACTGAATTTTTTAGACACCTCCGTACAAATTAAGACCATACGGGGTGTGGGATACCAGTTGGAGGCATAAAATAAATATGATTAAGAAGCTTCAGCACAGATTTATTTTTATAACCATGGTAAGCGTAGGATCCATTTTTGCTCTTGTTCTTCTGGTTCTCAACATTTCCGTAAGCTACTCCGCCCGCAGACAGGGATATGATACTCTTATGCGTTATGAACAGCGTATGTTTTCCCACAGAGAACCTTTTACCGATGCCAACGCCCCTCTTCCCGATGAAAAAGTCATTCCTCTTTATGACAGTGACAACAAAGACCGTCCGGATATGAATTGGTTTAATGACATGCGTGTTTCCTACGTGTTTTATAATAATCAGGGGGAAATAACAAAATTATCTGCCAGCGGCAATCCCGATATGACGGAGGACATGCTCAGCGCCATGGCAGACAAGGTTCTGAAAAGCTCCAAAGAAACCGGAAGCCAGTCCGGTTATCTTTTCCTTCTCCATCAAAGTGATGACATTACCCGCATTTACTTTTTGGATTACACCCCTGAAAAGGATATGTCTATGCGTTTTTTCAGGATCTGCCTTTGGGTAGGGCTTGCAGGCATATTCGTTATCCTGATACCGGTGATTTTCCTTTCCCACTGGGTTACCAGGCCTGTACAGCTTGCTTTTAACAAGCAGAAGCAGTTTATCGCCGACGCTTCCCATGAGCTGAAAACACCTCTTACCATTATTACCGCTAATGCAGAGGTTTTGGAGGGAACTGCGCCCGGAAATAAATGGCTCGCCCATATTCTGGATCAGACCGCCCGCATGAAAACCCTGATTAACAGCCTTCTCGAGCTTGCCAAATTAGACGATTGCAGCAAAGCCAATCACTATCTTTCCTTTAACCTCAGCAAACTGATCCGAAATACCGCTTTGTCCTTTGAAAGTCTTGCCTATGAGTATGAAAAAAGCTTTTTCATGGAAATTGAGGACAATATCAGCTTTTTGGGCAATGAGACAAACATCAGGCAGCTTATTACCATTCTGCTGGATAATGCATTTAAATATTCCGATAAGAAAGACACTGTTTTAATCCGCCTTTCGTCTCACGGAGACAAAAAAGAGCTTCTGGTACACAATACAGGAAAAGGAATTTCCAAAGATGACCAGAAGCACATATTTGAACGTTTTTACAGAGTTGATACCTCCAGAAGCCGTGAAACCGGTGGATACGGCCTTGGACTTTCTATTGCCGAGTCCATTGTAAAGGCTCATAAGGGACACATCAGCGTTAAAAGCGACGGCCAAACCTACACCACCTTCACCGTTATACTTCCTTAAAAGGACAGCTTACTGTTTCCGTCTATGCAGTAAGTCTGCCCGTCCTTCTTAATCCACAGCTTAATGCCGGAAGGATTATACACTGTTTTTCCGTCCATGGACCACTTCAGATTGGAAAACGCCTTTACATAGTCCATAATTTCAAGATTGGTTGCTATCCAGATTTTATCCCTGTACCCGGAAACATATTTAAAAAATTCTTCAATCACCTGCCAGTTATCGTTTTGTGAAAACTCATAGCTGTGCCCCCACAGATAAAACAGACGCACGCCGTTTCCTTCTTTTTCACAAAAATCCTGAATAAGCTCCATAAGTTTTGGTGAATCATGATGACAGGTAGGATGCCATTCCAAAAAATTCTGAGGAATAACAAAATCATTGGTGCTTACCACTGTTCTGGCGTATTCTATGCCACAAACCTTAAGCACCTCTTCCACTTCTTTATTGTAGGTTCCGTATGGGTATGCAAATCCCCGCACAATTTCCCCTGTCAGGTCTTCCAAAAGCTCTCTGTCCCTGATCACCTCTGCTGCTGCCATATTGGAGGGCAGCTCTGTAAGGGAAGGATGGGTCAATGTATGGGAAGCCACCTCATGTCCCTGATAAAGACCCTTTACCTCATCCGCATCAATTCTGGAAAAATCTGTTTTGACTCCTTCCTTTTCTATGGTCTCTTTTACGGAAAAGATTCCTGCATTTAAATTAAAGGTTCCCCGCATCCCATACTTATTCATAAGCTCTACCAGCTTTCTGTCATGCACGGTTCCATCATCATAGCTTAAGGTCAATGCCTTCGTTTTTCCATCCATAAACAGCATTTGAAATTTTGGTCCCATACTCATATACCCCGCTTTCCATTATAATATATTATTTTATTTCTATATCAGCTCCAACTGCTCTATCATCCAAAGAAATCCGAAAACAACAGGCTGATGAAGTATATAAACAGGCAGTGAATGCCTACCCAGAAACGAAACAGGCCCTCTCTCCTTCGTAAGATATTTCTCCATTAATCCCTGAGTTTCCCTTATCATGCGATAAGAAAAATACCCTGTCAAAAACAGGAAAATCCATGGAAACAGCGAAAAATAATCCGTAGAATAAAAGCCCGGTTCCATGAAGCCAAGAAATGTCATCATCTTTCCCTGATACAAAAATTCAGGAAGCTCCACAAAATTCCATGCTTCAAAACCCAGATAACCTTCGTTAATGTTTTTCGTGCAGACAAACAACATGAACGCCGCCAGGCACCCCCAGCCGGCTGAAACTCGTTTTAGCATATTTTCCAACAAAAGCATAATCAACATACATGTCCCTATCAATGTAAGAACACCGAATACCACTTTATTTTCTGGCATAAAAACCAATGTAACGATAGAAACCATCGCTCCCGCCGCAGAAACAAGCAGACCCCTTTTTAAGGGATTTCTGCCTAATGACCAACAAAAACCAGATAAGAAGATAAAGCTCCAGCAAATACTCTGCTGCCAGACATAAGCGCCCGGCCCCTGATACCAGCTCCATTTCATACCAAAGATATATACCAAATCCCAGCAGGTGTGATAAATAATCATACTAATCAGCACAAGGCCTCGAAATCTATCCAAAAAAGCATATCGCAACCCAGATTTGTTCATACTTCTGTTTCCTGCCTCCACTATTTTTGCTATAATTAACAGTATCACAAAGGCATTTGATTTTCCATTCTTTTCTTCTTTATGATTGACGGATATATTCTTTCTTGTTAAAATAAAAATATAATATTTTAGAAAAAATTAAAATAATTTAGAAGAGGTAAAAGAAATATGGCAAAACTATTCATTAATGAAAACCAAAAACTTGGAAAAATCAATGAAGAAATTTACGGACATTTTTCCGAACATTTAGGGAGATGCATTTATGAGGGGTTATATGTAGGAGAAGATTCCGAAATCCCTAACGTCAACGGTATGCGCACCGATGTTGTTGAGGCCTTAAAGGAAATGAAAATTCCCGTTCTTCGCTGGCCGGGCGGCTGTTTTGCCGATGAATATCACTGGAAGGATGGTATCGGCCCCAAAGAAAACAGAAAGAAAATGATTAATACACACTGGGGCGGCGTTCTTGAGGACAATAGCTTTGGTACTCATGAATTTATGGAACTTTGCGAGCAGCTGGGATGCAAATCCTATATAAACGGCAACGTAGGCAGTGGCACTGTTCAGGAAATGTCTGAGTGGATAGAATACATGACCTTTGACGGGGTATCCCCCATGGCCGATCTTCGCCGTAAAAACGGCAGGGAAAAACCCTGGAAGGTAGATTACTTTGGAGTAGGAAACGAAAACTGGGGCTGCGGCGGCAATATGACCCCTGAATATTACGGTAATCTTTACAGAAGATATCAAACCTATATCAGGGACTATGCGGGAGACGGCAGCATCACCAAGATATGCTGCGGTCCTAATTCCGACGATTATCATTGGACAGAAAAGGTTATGGAGACAACATTTGACCATACTCCGGAGCATCTGCACGGTTTTATGGATGGCCTTTCTCTTCATTATTATACTGTCCCCGGTCCATGGGAGCACAAAGGAAGTGCCACACAATTTGATGAAAAAGACTGGTTTTGCACCCTGAGTAAGGCTTATAATATAGAAGAGCTTATTAAAAAGCATGGCGCTATTATGGACAAATATGATCCTGATAAGACAATTGGCATGATGATAGATGAGTGGGGATGCTGGTTTGATGTGGAGCCCGGAACCAATCCCGGATTTCTTTACCAGCAAAACACCATGAGGGATGCTTTGGTGGCGTGCCTCTCTCTCAATATATTTAACAAACACTGCGACCGCGTAAAAATGGCAAACATAGCCCAGCTGGTAAATGTGCTCCAGTCGGTTATCTTAACCGAGGGCGCCAAAATGCTGCTGACCCCTACTTACTATGTTTTCCGTATGTTTAAAAATCATCAGAATGCACAGCTTCTTGAAAGCTATATGGAAACTGCCGAAATCGGCTCGGAAGAATACAAGGTTCCCGACATCAGTGAATCTGTATCCATGGACGAGGAGGGCAATATTCATATTACTCTTGGGAATCTTTCGCCTTCTGACGATAAAAATATAAAAATTCAGTTCTCTGACCGAAAGGTATCACAGGTAACAGGAACTATCCTAAAAGGTAACATGACAGCCTTTAACACCTTTGATCAACCTGACAACGTAAAAGAAGAGAGCTTTACCGGATACTCAGTTACAGATCAGGGCATTATTCAACTGGAACTTCCTTCCTGCTGTGTCCTTCATCTGGAAGTGAAGGAATAATGGGAAACCAAAGACTCTGCAGAAGGTGTCTCGCCAGAGAGATGCCTGATGCAGAGTACTTTCAAAGTATGTATGAATACATTGCCCATCTGGATGCTGATATCAAAACACCTGATGAATTGTATGAAAACCGGCTGTCCCAGTGCAAAAAATGTGAACATCTGCTAAACGGTATGTGCCGGGTCTGCGGCTGCTTCGTGGAAATGCGCGCCGCTGTTTCCGGAAATAAATGTCCTGCAATTCATCCCAATTGGTAATCAAATTCTAAAGCGGTGGTATACATGATCACAAAAAAATTTGTCAGAACAAGATGTTTGGAAGAAGGAATGATTATTGACCAGTCTATTATTGACAGGACCGGAAGAATTTTGATTGCCCGCGGAACCTCTTTGGACAGATATTTGATCGATGCACTGCTTAAACTGGGTATCACCAGCATTTATATCCGCGAAGGTGAGGAGGAGCCCGAAAGCGACGATGCTCCTGTTGCTCCTCAAATTTTAAATACCATTGAAAAACTTAAGGTTCCCGACCGCTCCAATGTCAGTTTGTCGGAAAGTGTCAAAAAAAGAGTTTCTGAAGGCATTCAATACCTTTACAGCAACACCGATTCCCATTCCTTTACCGATACCGCCGATAACATTGCAAAGGACCTGATGAAGGCCATTTCCGAAAATGATGCTATTGCTGTGGATATCAGTACCCTGAAGGTCAGTGATGAATACACTTTTAAACACAGTGTGGATGTTGCAACCATGGCTATGATCATTGCCAGGAAGCACGGTATGTCAGAGAAGGAGGTCTATGAGATCGGTATCTCCGGTCTTCTTCACGATGTGGGAAAATCCCGAATACCCAATGAGGTACTGAATAAAGCAGGGAGGCTTAATGATGAGGAATTTGCTTTGATGAAGCAGCATTCCTTATTTGGTTACAAGATTTTAAAGGAAAAAGACAGCATTTCCCCTGCAATTTCTCTGGGGGTGTTACAGCACCACGAAAAAATCAGCGGTCTTGGCTACCCTCTTGGGCTTACCGCTGATAAAATCTGTCCCTATGCTAAAATTTTGTCGGTGGCAGATATTTATGATGCACTGGTAACGGAGCGTTCCTACAAAAAAGCGTTCTCTCAGCGGGATGCCATAGAAATTATCATGTCCATGACTCCCGATCTTGATATCAGCGCCATTGAAAGCTTTTTGGGAAGTATCATCCTATATCCGGTAGGCTGCACCGTGGAACTCAGCAACGGTGAAAAGGCCAGGGTTGTTGAAAACAGCACTGATTATATTCTCAGGCCTAAGGTAGTAGGTCTGAAAAGCGGAAAAATTTATGACCTTGCCAGGGACATTGACTGTGCCAACATTATTATTCAATAATTTCAGCGCCGGATGCCGGTGTACAGCCGCTTAGCTCATTACTCTCAATATGTCATAAACCTCTGCCTGCTCAGTTAAATCCAAATGAAGCTCCTGCTGCGGATGAGGCGCACTATCCATGGCACTGTGATCTTTATCATAAATTGCCTTCACCTGCACATAAATATTTCTTCCGTCCGGCTTCATAATCCCGATTTCATCGCCTGCGCAGAATTTATTTCTCTGTGTGATAACAGGCAGTCCTTCTTCATCGATTCTTTCTACAAATCCCAGATATGTATAATTCTTGATATAGGTATTATTGTCATAAATCTGAGCGGTGCTATCCGGCTTCCCGTAAAAAAATCCCGTGCAAAAATCTCTGTAAGTACACTTACAGATTTCCTCCAAATACCAATTCATATTTGCCTGATAAAGCGACGGAGCCTTCAGGAAATCATCAATTGCCTTTCGATAAGTGCGGGCAACTGTCGCCACATAAAGCGCAGTCTTCATTCTTCCTTCTATCTTAAAGCTGTCTATTCCCGCATCAATTAAATCAGGGATATGATCTATCATGCAAAGATCCTTGGAATTGAACAAATGTGCATACTGGTTCGTCAAGGGTTCATATTCCCCGTTCTCCTTATCCTCATAAACAGTATACTTCCAACGGCAGGGATGGGTGCATTCCCCGTGATTACTGTCCTTCCCTGTAAAATAATTGCTTAACAGGCACTTTCCCGAATAAGAGATACACATTGCACCATGGACAAAGCATTCAATCTGCAGGTCATCCGGTATATGCTCCCTGATCTCTTTTATTTCCTTTAATGTAAGCTCTCTGGCTGCAACCACCTTATTTGCTCCGGCCTCATACCAAAAGCGGAAGGTTCTGTAATTAGCGTTACTGCACTGTGTGCTGATATGCATTTCTACGTCCGGCAGTACTTCTCTGGCGATCGTAAGCACACCTGCATCGGATATAATCAATGCATCCGGATTCACATCCCTCAATTTCTCGAAATAGCTTCGTACACCCTCCAGCTCTTCATTGTGCGCAAAAATATTGGCAGTAACATATACTCTTACATGATGCTCATGGGCAAAAGCAATTCCTTCCTTCAAATCCTCCATGGAGAAATTCTTGGCTTTTGCCCGCAAATTAAAGGCTTCTCCGCCCAAATAAACGGCATCCGCTCCATACATTACGGCAATCTTTAAGGTTTCCAAATCACCGGCGGGTATTAATAATTCGGGACGTCTCATACAATATCCTCCTGTTGACGCTGATATGCCTATTATAAGCAAAACCGCACATATTATTCCAGTTCAAATGCACCCGTATATAACTGATAGTACTGTCCTTTTTGATTAATCAGGTCTTCATGGTTGCCCCTCTCAATAATATGACCATGATCCAGTACAATAATAACATCCGAATTCTTAACGGTGGACAAACGGTGTGCAATAACAAAAACCGTTCTTCCTTCCATCAAGGCATCCATGCCCCTTTGAACAATGGCTTCCGTTCTGGTGTCGATGGAAGAGGTTGCCTCATCCAGAATCATAACCGGCGGATCGGCTACCGCAGCGCGGGCAATGGAAAGTAGCTGACGCTGTCCCTGTGAAAGATTGGCACCGTTTCCTGACAAAAGTGTCTGATACCCCTCCGGTAAACGGGTAATGAAATCATCCGCGCCTGCCAGCTTTGCAGCCTCAATACATTCCTCGTCAGTTGCATCCAGCTTTCCATATCTGATATTCTCCATAACCGTTCCGGTAAAAAGGTTTGTGTCCTGCAGAACAATGCCAAGGGAATGGCGCAGATCGCTTTTCCTGATCTTGTTTATATTGATGCCGTCGTAACGGATTTTCCCGTCTGCAATATCATAAAAACGGTTCAACAAATTTGTGATGGTTGTCTTGCCTGCACCGGTCGCTCCAACAAACGCTACCTTCTGTCCCGGCTTTGCATATAACGTAATATCATGCAAAATCGGCTTTCCTTCTTCATACTCAAAATCAACGTTAAACAATCTGACGTCTCCGGTCAGTCTGGTATAGGTAACGGTTCCGTCCGTCTGATGCGGATGCTTCCATGCCCATGCACCGGTACGCTCCTTGCATTCCTTTAATTCACCGTTTTCCTCACGGACATTTACCAGCGTAACATAACCGCTGTCCTGCTCCGGCTGTTCATCCATCAGATTAAAAATCCGCTCCGCGCCTGCAAGCCCCATAACAACCGCATTAATCTGATGGGACACCTGATTAATATTGCCCACAAACTGCTTTGTCATGTTGAGAAAAGGCACTGCAATACTGATACTGAGCGCCAAGCCGGAGATACTCAGGTTCGGCACTTTGCCAATCAGCAGACCGCCTCCGGTAATGGCAACAATTACATATAAGATATTTCCGATATTGTTTAGAATCGGTCCTAATGTGTTTGCATATTTATTGGCCCGCTGGGACTCCTCAAAAAGCATATCATTCAGCCTGTTAAAGTCTGCCTCGCTTTCGTTCTCATGGCAGAATACCTTTACCACCTTTTGTCCGTTCATGATTTCTTCCGCAAAGCCCTCCACCTTTCCAAGCGCAGTCTGCTGATGGAAGAAATATCGCGCCGAACGGCCGCCCACCTTCTTTGTAATGATATACATAATCACCACGCCAAGAAGCACTACCACAGTAAGCCATACGCAATAATAAATCATAATCAGGAAAATCGTGCCGACCGTTACTACCGAAATCAGGAGCTGTGGAAAGCTCTGTGAAACCATCTGACGCAAAGCATCAATATCATTGGTGTAATGGCTCATAATGTCACCGTGGTTATTGGTGTCAAAATATTTAATGGGAAGCCGCTGCATACCATTAAACATTTTTTCACGCAGTTTTTTCAGTGTTCCCTGCGTAATAACAGCCATTAACTGCTGGTATATAATACCCGCTAAAAGTGACAGAACATAAAAAACCGCCAAAATTCCTACCAGCCGGAGGATCTTCGATCCGACATCACTCCAATTTCCATCCTGCCAGCTTTCTTCAACTGCCGCAATAATATTCTGCATGAAGACAGACGGAATAGAACTGATAACAGCATTAAATATGATACATATCACTGCCGCCGGCAACATAACCGGATAAAATTCCAATATTGTTTTTAAAAGGCGCCCGACAATGCCTTTTTTGCCTTTTTTATTCTGCATCATCATCACCTGCCTTATTTTGAGATGTATAGATTTCACGATAAATATCATCATCCGCTAACAGCTGTGCGTGTGTTCCGATTGCATGAATGGTTCCTCCATCCATGACAATGATCCTGTCTGCATTCTCTACCGAAGCGGTACGCTGTGCAATAATAATTTTGGTTGTCTGGGGAATGTACTCCTGCATGGCGCTTCGAATCCTTGCATCCGTTTTGGTATCTACAGCACTGGTAGAATCATCCAAGATCAGAATTTTAGGCTTTTTCAAAAGTGCCCTGGCAATACAGAGCCTCTGCTTTTGACCGCCGGATACATTGGTGCCACCCTGTTCAATATATGTATCATAGCCTTTGGGAAGCTGCATAATAAACTCATCTGCACAGGCAAGCTTGCACGCCTGTACCATTTCTTCGTCTGTTGCCTCTTTATTTCCCCAACAAAGATTTTCTTTGATGGTACCGGAAAACAAAATATTCTTTTGTAATACCACTGCCACCTGATTGCGCAGGGTCTCCATATCATAGTCCTTCACATCTATACCGCCGACCCTGACTACTCCCTCTGTGGCATCATACAATCTGGAAATAAGCTGTATCAATGTTGATTTGGAAGAACCGGTGCCGCCAATAATCCCAATCGTTTCCCCCGACCGGATCTGCAAATTAATGTCTGCTAAAACCATTCTCTCTGCCTTTAAGGAATATTTGAAGCTGACATGTTCAAAGGATATGGAACCATCGGGCACTTCATATACAGGATTTTCCGGATTCGTAAGAGTGCTTTTCTCGGAAAGAACCTCCACAATTCGCTTTCCCGATTCACCGGCCATAATAATCATTACAAAAACCATTGACAGCATCATTAAACCGTTCAACATCATAAAGCTATAAGTCAACAGAGCCGAAAACTGTCCCACATCAAGATCCAGCCCTCGTGAGGTAATAATTGTATAGGAACCGAAGGACAGCACAAATACCATAACCGTATATATACAAAACTGCATTAACGGGCCGTTATATGCCAGTATACGCTCTGCTTTGGTAAAGTCGGCGCAAACATCTTCTGCTGCTATGTCAAATTTCTTCTGCTCATAATCCTCCCGCACAAAGGATTTCACCACCCGCATTGCTTTCACATTTTCCTGTATGGAGCTGTTTAAATTATCATACTTTTTGAATACCTTCTTAAACAACGGCAGGGTTTTATAGATAACCAGTCCCAATCCTATAGCAAGAACAGGTATGACAAATAGAAAAATACATGCCATCCTGCCGCCCATAACAAAAGCCATGATAAAGGCAAAAATCAGTGTCAGTGGAGCGCGAAACGCAGTTCTGATAATCATCATATATGCATTTTGCACATTGGTAACATCCGTTGTTATACGTGTTACCAGAGATGAGGTCAAGAATTTATCAATATTTTCAAATGAATAAGTTTGAATACTGTGAAATATATCCTTCCGCAGATTTTTGGCAAGTCCGCATGATGCAGTGGCGCAATAAAAACCTGCCAATATACCAAACAGCAAAGAAAACGCTGCCATAATAACCAGCATCAAACCATATTTAAGAAGCACTCTCATTTCACAGCCGTTCTTAATTTCATTGACCAGCATAGCAATGAGAAACGGAATAATGCACTCAATTATCACCTCCAAAATTTCAGCCACAGGAGTGGCAATTGAGGCTTTCTTATACTCTCGAATACTTTTGGCAAGTTCCCTTATCATAGTTTCCAATTGTTCCTTTCCAAAAATTTTTCTTTCTTTATTTATTATAGTAACAAACGGTTGGGGAATCAAATAATTTGTGGATTATGCCTCCGGGGCGGAGTAAATGACCTGAACCGGTAACTGCAATATAAAAGCTTTCACACAGGAAGAAGACCTGAAACCTTGAACATCAAGGTTTCAGGTCTTTGTTTTGTGTGTGATCTGATATCTTATTTCAATGTGATCTCACATTACTTACATGAATCGCACTCATCTGCGCTTTCAACACAGCCACAATCTACAGATGCCTTGCCGGCCTCTGCCCTTGCGCCAAATATAACAGGCACTTCTACACGCAGCCTCTGACTGATTGTAAATTTGCATACATCATTTGTTTTGCCGGGACAATAATCACAACCGGATACCACAACGGCTTTTCCCAAGCACTGTGTCTTAGCATTACCGGCTTCTCCAAAGGTTTTAATTGTAATAGGAATGCAAACATTTACATCCTGATACCCTATTGCAGAACAGCCTACTCTATCTATCTCGTCATGAGGCTTCTTATCCATTTCTTCATATACCATTTCCTGGTCAAATTCGTTACTCATAAAAATCTCCTTCCCATATGTGACAAATTATTGCCATTTCCTAAAATATCATATGGGAACGGTTCGAAATGGTTACTCCCTGAACCATTTATTTCTTATGTAATACGAATTTTTCTACCAGATTATCCAGCTCTGTTGCTCTTGCTGCCAGCTCTTCACTGATAGCTGAGCACTCTTGAGATGCTGCTGCATTCTGCTGTGTTACCACAGATATCTGTTCAATACCTGCTTCTACCTGCTCTAATACCTTTGCCTAGCTGTCTGCAGTTTCTTCTGTAATCTTATCTCCCTTTTCAATTTCCTCAACAGTTTTTCCGATCAGCTCCTTTGTATTGACTACAGCCTGAGCACTGTCTGTTGCCAGCTTTCCGATCTGATCAGCGACTACGGCAAAGCCCCTTCCGGCATCGCCTGCCCGTGCAGCTTCAATAGATGGGCTCTTTCCTTTTCTGCCGTTTGCACAGACTGCAAAGCATTATCATATGCTGCTTCTGTCTGCTTTGCGCTGTTTGCTGCCATTTCACTTACCGTATTAATGGTAGCTGTAAGCTCCTCAACAGCGCTTGCCTGTTCACCGGTTCCTTCAGATAAATCTGTTGCAGCATGTGCAATTTCTTCTGAACCGGTATCTACCTGGCGGGAAGCATCCTGAATAGAACATAACAACACAACAATCAACACAAATGTGCTGACAATAATAATTCCATGCGAATACAACAATTTTTTCTTAATTGGTCAATTCTTAAACTTTTCACTAAATTTTTTCATTTTTCATCCCTGTTATCAATCACAATTTCCTTGAACCTGTTATAAACTTCTGCGTTTTTTTCACATTATCCAAAAAATTTTTCTACTTATCCTTTCATCCCTCCTCATCCACTGCGAAGACTGCCTTTTGATAAACCTGAGAAATCTGTAGGCCTGTATTACCTGTTATTCCCGAAAAATCAGCCTTATCATTAAAAGCAAGCAAAATTCCCATGCTCTGTAAATCTTCTATCAAGTCCTTTTCTGAAGACACTTCAAATCTAGGCATCTGCAGATTAATGTCCTCGTATTCCGCATAATCCATGACCTTGCCTAACATCTGCATATCAAATGCTGCGTACATATCCCTTACTGTTTCTCCCTCTTTGGGGAGCAAAGCTATAAAGCTGTAGGAGGAATCCTCATAGGGCAAAATGATTCCCTCAAAATACACCGCATTAAACAGTGCCATGCGCACATCCTCATGAAACGGTTTCTCCAAAATTTCATTAATCATTTCATTCGTGTTACGGCTAACCCATTGATTGACTTCCTTTTGGGTATCCTCAGTTGCTAAATCTCTTGTGTAAATTTGTGCGTCATAAATCTGTTCCAGCCCGGAAACATACTCACTGTTACCATTGCAAGCGCAATGTAAGCTGATACAGGAGAAAGAACCGGATTGGTTTCATCCATACCATTGGCAAATGCCTGGTAACAAAACTAATTCAAATCGCCATATTCCGAAAACAACGGATCATGCCTTGTCACTTCCGCAGAGGGATATCCCGAATCCTCCAAATACTCATCATTTGCTGTCCCCTGACCGGATTTTGCCGAGCAGGCAGATAATACCAGACATATCTGTATTAACGTGATAATAAAACTTTTTTTCATCATGCTCCTCCATCAGCTTAGTTCTCATATATTAATTTTTACTCTTATAAGCTAATACTTTAATGACAATTCCCACAACAAGTAAAAATCAAAAACAAAAGCACTGAGACAACGATCAGAAAAGCTGCCAGAATGGCTCCGCCCAGCGATTCGCCCTGTCCTATATAATCCAGGGTTGCATAGCAGTCTGTATAAAGCTTCATCTCGGTACTGTTAATAACACGGGTTTCCGCAGAATCCTCCCGCACAAAAACATCCACATAAGAGGCATGCATTCCGGTGCGGTTTTCCTCTGTGTTTACGGAAATCAATACCGCAAAGGTCTCACCTGTTTCCGTAGATGCTACTAAAATATCACCTCTATTTTCCGTTCCCGCAAATTGAAGCTTGGACAACACTTTATAACACCTATAGCCTTTCTCCAGGGCATCCGCCGCTATCCGATTTTAACGGCTGACTGCCTCTTCCTTCATTCTTTCCGGCAGATGTACTGCGAAAATAATGCCCATTAAAAGTACTACACCTGAAACAATAATAAGAATATTTGCCGCTTTATTTCGTCGTGTCCATTTTGCAGGCATAATATTATCATCCTGCCTTGTAGAAAGTCCCATTTTTAAATCATTTCTCCCTCATATACTCATGGCTTGCTATTCTAATGTTAAAAAAACCATAATGCTGTCAATCGGACAACTGCAGGTTGCAACCCTTATTTTTAATGGCTATTATGGGAAGCATTCCTTTATTTGTCCGGCAATTGTCAACATCGTATCAGCGTTATCCGACAAATCCGAAAGATAGGTTATCATAAGATTGTTATGAGGATAGACAAGACATTTCTGTCCCCATTTTCCACTTATTCTAAACCCGTCGTCCATAACCCAAACAAAATAACCGTATCCTCCCTCACGATTCATGATTTGTTTGGAAACTGCCTTTTTAACCCACTGCCCGGATAAAATTCTTTTACCGTCAAAAAGTCCCTTTTGCAGGTAAAGCTGTCCCAGTTTGCCAAGCTCATGAACGGTTAACTCCATTCCGCTTGCACCATAAAAATGCCCCTGAGGACAATCCTGATATATGGGAGCGTCAATGTCCAAAGGCTCAAAAAGCCTTGGAGTAAGGTACTTCACAAGGTGCTCTCCGACAGCATTTTCACACGCAGCTCCCACAAGATAAGCAGGAATATTTGAGTAGTCAAAGGCAGGCGGCTGATCGTAATTCACAGGCAGAGAAAGAGCATATTCAAGCCAGTCATTTCCCTCAGGTCGAAACGGATAGCCCGGTACGGACATAGTCAAAAACCTCTGAAATGTCAGCTTTTTGAAACTTTCCATTTGAGGTGCCGGAATGCATTGCAGATACTTCTGCTCCAAAAAGTGATAAAGGGGCATATCCACAGAAAGCCTGCCTTCGTTAGAAGCTATACCCACCGCAGCCGCAGTAAAGGCTTTGGTTGCGGAATAAATCGGATAGCGCTGGTCAGGCAGAAAGCTATGCCTGAATATCACTTCGCCGTTATGGAAAACCTCTATGCCGTATACCTTCAGTTCCTTCTCTGTTATCTGATTTATAATTTCTTCAAACATATCTTGCTATCACCTCATAACACTGAAACCTAATACACTTTTATCATTTCACCAAACACGATATCTATAAATTTAAATTCTCATTTTTCTCCATACAAAATCTCCAGTTTACTTATAAAATCTTCTAATATAAATCTGGAATTAATAGAGGTATACACTCGAATCATGGGACGGCCTGCTTCAAATCTGTACGTGGTATCCTCATTAAAAATGGGAGCTTCCCTGTATTTGGCCGCATCTATATCGTTTCCTGAATTAAATTCACGTATATTGGGGTTCGGATCATCCAAATTCTGCCCTGCATTCCCAGGACACGGGAATAAGAACCGGCATTCTGCCGCTTGCGCTCCTGTCCTGATACAAGATTGCATACCATTTTCCCTCCGGTGTGTCCACAACAGCACCCTGCGCTACTCCCTGACCGCAATATCCTAAATCCTCATTAAAAACATCTCTGCCGGTAAACTCTCCCTCCAAAGAATCCGCAACAAAACAGGATTCCACTCTACGCCATTTTTCCCGTAATGAATGGATAAAAAACAGATAATATTTTCCGTTTATTTTATATAAGTGTGTTCCTTCATATCCCAGTCTGTCATTTCCTTCATCACTTACTGGCAGCCCACATTCCTTTTCCGTAGGCATTTTTATCGTTATACAATGTCTGCTCCTGCGTACTGTCCAGCCTGTCATATACATAGCCTGCATGCTCCCAGTTTACCAGATCATAGGATCTTAAAATTTCACAACCAGGCATAAAATACACGGTGGTAGTGACCATGTAATAAACATAATCCACACGGATTACATCCGGGTCCGGATAGTCTAATGGTATAATAGGGTTCCTGTTTTTATCTACTATAATCTGTCCATCACTTTATCCTCCGATGCTCCATAACTGCCTTTGGCAGTTTAAATCTTCCTCTGCGATTACGACACTTTTCTATTACATAAAATGGCGGGGTAGTATTACCCCACCATAATAAATTTTAATATCAATTATACCGCTCATCAATGACACGCTGCGATTTCTTTTCACTGCGCGGCAATACACCAAGCTCAACCACCTTAACTAACGGCGTAAAGCCGATCTTACTCTTTACCACTTCCGCAATGCTTTTACTCAGAGCGTTAAAATCCACGCTTCCGTTGGTTTCCACATAAATTCGCATAGTATCACGGCCGTCTAAGTGGGAAATACGGATCTGATATTCACTGGAAATCTCAGGAAATGCCTGTAAAATCTCTTCAATCTGGCTTGGGAATACGTTTACACCTTTGATCTTCATCATATCATCCGTTCTGCCCATAATGACATCGATACGAGGGAATTCGCTTCCGCATGGACACTCTCCCGGGATAATGCGTGACAAGTCATGTGTGCGGTAACGAATCAACGGCGCTCCTTCCTTTACCAATGTAGTAATTACAATTTCACCCATCTCTCCGTCCGGCACCGGCTCACCGGTAACCGGATCAATAATTTCCAGATACAAATAATCATCCCAATAATGCATACCGGCATCATATTTACAGCTGATGCCAATACCGGGGCCGTAGATTTCCGTCAAACCATAAATATCATAAAGCTCAATACCCAATTCATTGGAAATGCGCTTACGCATCTTCTCTCCCCAGCGTTCTGATCCAATGACTCCCTTTTTCAAATGAATCTGATCCTTGATGCCCCGCTTTTCTATTTCCTCTGCAAGCAAAAGAGCATAGGAGGAAGTGGCACACAAAACCGTAGTCTTTAGATCAAGCATCATCTGCAGCTGCTTATTGGTATTTCCTGGCCCCATGGGAATAACCATAGAACCCAGCTTTTCCGCACCGTTTTGGAATCCAATTCCAGCTGTCCACAGACCATATCCCGGTGTAATCTGAATACGGTCAAGATTCGTAATACCTGCCATTTCATAGCAGCGCTTAAACATCTCTCCCCAATCATCCACATCCTTTTCCGTATATGGAATAATAATGGGAAGACCGGTTGTTCCTGAGGAGGAATGTATACGAACAATTTCTTCCTCCGGCGCTACCATCAGCCCCAATGGATATGCATCACGCAGATCCTTTTTTTCGGAAAAAGGCAGATTCGTAAAATCTTCCACTGTTTTGACCTCATGGATTCCTGCTTCCTTTAAGCGTTTGCCATAAAAGCTGTCCGCTGCTATCAAACGGGAAATCTGTTTATTTACCTGTTCCAACTGTACTTGCTTAATCTTCATATTGCCTGAACCTTTGCCTTTCTATGTAATTATTCTGTATAAGTCAGTGCCTTTATATTCAGCTCCTGAAATTTCTCCGGTACCCTATTTTGAATTGCTGCTTGAATATCTTCCAATGTCAGTCCCAGCTCACCGCTTCGCACTGCAGCTCCCAAAAGAACTACATTCAGCACCTTGGAGGATCCCAACTCTTTCATGGCCTTTTCGCTGTCAACAACAGTCAGATTCATGACCTTCTGTTTCAGATAAGTAATCATCTCCTCTGCCTGATACACTGCATCTCCGATAGAGGCGCTAACCGGCATAATCGGACGACTGCTGACTACTACAGAGCCATCCTTTTTAAGAAACGGCAGCATGCGCACGGTCTCCCCCGGTTCAAAACCAATAATCAAATCCGCCGTTCCCTTGGCAATCAACGGCGAATATATTCCTTCCCCCATACGAAGATGACTGAATACACTGCCACCACGCTGCGCCATACCAATCGTCTCTGCGGTCATAACCGGAATATTCTTTTCCATTGCTGCGGCAGCCATAAGCTTGGAGGCCAGAACCGTACCCTGCCCGCCTACACCACACAAAACAATATTCTTATTCATTCTTGTTACCTCCAGAAATGGCGCCAACCGGACATACCTGCTCGCACAATGAGCATCCTGTACACTGTGATTGGTCAATAGCCGCTTTTCCATTATTCATAATCAAGGCCGGACATCCAAGCTGCCTGATACACTTCTGACAGCCAATACATTTCTCATTATCCACTGTGGATTTGCCAGAAGGCTTAGTCAGCGCAATGCACGGAGACTTAAAGATAATCGCCTTGACTCCCGGCTGGTCTGCCATGTTCTTAACACATGCAACCGCCTCATCCAAATTCAGCGGATTAACCGTCTCTACCACTGTCAGTCCTATTGCATGCAAAATCTTCTCGATACTAATCTTTTCAACGATTTCACCCATCATGGTATGACCTGTCCCGGGATGGGGCTGATGACCTGTCATAGCAGTAGTTGAATTGTCCAACACGATCAGCGTCATGTCCGCCTGATTGTATACTGCATTGACAACGCCGGTAATGCCGGAGGCAAAAAAGGTGGAATCTCCCACAAACGCAAAGCACGCGGTATCCGGTTCTATATGCCTAACACCCTGCGCAATATTAATGCCTGCTCCCATACACAAACAGGTATCCACCATATCAAGGGGCATTGCATTGCCTAGCGTATAACAGCCGATATCACCGCAGAAAATAGTCTTTCTTCCAAGCATAGCCTGCTTTACGGCATAAAAGGATGCACGATGCGGACAGCCTGCACACAATACCGGGGGCCGCACAGGAAGCGGCGGCGTATCCAAAGCCTCCTGAGGCTCCTGCTCCATACCCAGAAATGCAGCTATTGCCGCACCCACAGATTCCATGGTATTTTCTCCGGCATTTGCCACATGACCCGTTAATTTCCCTAAAATTCTGGTTTTCAACCCATATTTTCCGCAAACATAGGTTAATGCACGTTCAATAACCGGGTCCAGTTCCTCCAGACATAACACCTCATCCAGTCCGTCCAAAAACTCAACCGCCAGCTTTTCCGGGAAGGGAAACGGCGTGGAAACCTTAAGAAGCCGTACATGGTTATCCTTATTCAGATTGTCCATGGCATAAGCATAGCTGATACCGTGTGCAGCAATGCCTCGATGCGGTGCACCCTCTGTTTCCTTCCAGATAAAATTACGCTCATATTCCGAAAATACATCAGATAAAAGAGCATTGCGCTCCTCAATCTTTGCATGGTTGATACGTGACAGGCGTGGGAAAATAACCCATTTGGACGAATCTTTAATAAAGCCTTCCGGTGTATTTATGTAATATTCCTCCTGATCCTTCACATCAATCGAAGCGTAGCCGTGGCAAACACGCGTTGTAGACCGAAAGAATACCGGCGTATGATATTGCTCAGAATACTCAAATGCCTCCTGAATCATTTCATAAGCTTCCTGTACGGAAGACGGATCAAACAGCGGAAGCTTGGAGAAGCCTGCAAAGGTGCGCGTATCCTGTTCGGTCTGAGAAGAAATCGGACCGGGATCATCTGCAACCATTACTACCAATCCGCCTTTTACGCCGATATATTCTAAGCTCATTAGAGGATCTGACGCAACATTCAAACCAACCTGCTTCATTGTTACCATTGCCCGTGCTCCACTGTATGCTGCACCGGCTGCAACCTCCAAGCCGGCCTTTTCATTGACTGACCACTCCACATAAACTGTACCCGGATTTTTCTTAGCAATGGTCTCAAGCACTTCCGTTGAGGGCGTTCCCGGATATCCCGCAACCAGATTAACACCCGCTGACAGTGCGCCAAGGGCAATCGCCTCATTCCCCATTAAAAATTCTTTATGCATGTAAATATCTCACTTTCTAAACACTGTTGATATTTTGAATCAACAGCTGTTAACGTTCTTCTCTAAAGTACGCCAGTCCAAGACTTGCAGGCGGCTGATTCTCGCGCTTACAGCGCATACTGGTAACTACCAGAACTACCAGAGTAACGACATAAGGAATCATCTTATATAACTCCTGATACTCCATATGATCCATACCGGTGGGAATGTACAGATACAAGATATAAAGGCCGCCAAACAGGAAGGATGCCAACACGCTCACATTGGGACGCCAGATCGTAAAAATGACAAGCGCAATTGCAAGCCATCCTCTGTCACCAAAGGCATCATTAGACCATACACCGCATGCATAATCCATCACATAATACAGGCCGCCCAGGCCTGCAATCATACATCCCACACAAGTAGCAATATATTTATACTTTGTTACATTAATTCCCGCTGCATCAGCAGTGTTAGGATTTTCCCCTACCGATCTCAGATGAAGGCCGACACGGGTATGATTTAGAATATAGGAAGCTACCAAGGCAATGATTACTCCTAAATATGCCAAAAACCCATAGGATAAAAACAGCTTTCCAAACCATCCCAGCTTGTCCGCAAAGGGAAGCGCCTTGCTGAAATATCCGCTGGTGGCAGTCAGTGCGATAGAAGGCACATCACTGGCAACCAGTTTAATCAGAGAACCTCCGAAGAAGTTACCAAAGCCCACTCCAAAGGTAGTCATGGCAAGACCTGTTACATTCTGATTAGCCCGCAATGTTACCGTCAGAAAACAATACAACAATCCCATAAGCAGAGAACCCAGCAGACAGCACACCATTGGAATCAATATGGACAGCACAGGATTCATGGCAGAAGCATCTGCTGCCGATCTCTCATAGCAAAAGGAACCGATGACACCGCTGATAGCACCTACATACATGACACCGGGGATTCCCAAATTCAGGTTACCGGATTTCTCTGTAACAATTTCCCCTGTACTGCCAAATAAAAGAGGAATTCCCTGTACAATTGCTCTCGGAATAAACGCAAGTAAGAAACTCCACATGACTACTGTTCCTCCTTTTCTGCCTTTTTACGAAACTGAATTCGATAGCTGATAAAAAATTCGCATCCGATAATGAAAAACAGGATAATACCTGTCAGGATATCTGAATAGGACTGATTTAATCCAAAGTTGGTAGAAATCTCGTTGGCTCCCCGATTCATGAAGATAATCATAAAACTGGACAAAACCATGGTCAGTGGATTAAACTTGGACATCCAGGATACCAGTACAGCGGTAAATCCCTGTCCTCCGGCAATCGTGGTCGTTATGGTATGATTAATGCTTCCCACCAACAACAGCCCTACCAGACCGCATATGGCACCAGAAAGCATCATAGTGCGGATAATGACCTTCTCCACCTTGATACCTACATACTTCGCTGTATTTTCACTTTCACCTACAACAGAAATCTCATATCCCTGCTTGCAGTAACTCAAATAAATGTACATAAATACGGTGATGATTACAGCCACCAGAATGCTCAAAAGATACTTGGAACCAAAAACCTGCGGCAGCCATCCTACGTTGGAATCCTGATTGATAATACCGATTTTACCGGACCCCTTGGGCACCTCCCAGACAATGGTAAAAAAGGCAACCAGCTGTGTGGCGATATAGTTCATCATCAATGTGGAGAGCGTTTCATTCGTGTTCCATTTTGCCTTAAAAAGTGCGGGAATAAATCCCCAGACGGAGCCTGCCACAATACTGCCAATCACCATACAAACTATCACCAGAATATTGGGCAGCTTGTTATCAAGACAAATCATGCAGGCTGCAGCGGCCAAACCTCCCATCAACACCTGCCCCTCTCCGCCGATATTCCAGAATTTCATCTTAAAAGCCGGAGTCAGCGCCAAAGAAATTAGAAGTAAAATAGAAATATTCTGAAGGGTAACCCAGGTTTTTCTGGCGGTTCCGAAAGCACCAACAAAGATGGACTCATACACCTGAATAGGATTAATACCGGTGGTGATAGTGGTCACAACAGCACAAAGCATCAATGCAAGTAAAATTGCTACAACGCGGATACCTATCGATTGATACCAGGGAAGCGCATCCCTTTTTACTATATGAAAAAACGGCTCTTTATTTTTTTCATGCATGATCCCCCGCTACCTCCTACTCTGGTCATCATCATTCCAACCTGATTTTTATCTGTCTTTCTTGCATCCACAATACCGCTGACTTGTCCACCACAGAGAACCAAAACTCGATCGGATAACTCCAGCAATACATCCAAATCCTCTCCCACAAAGATTACAGCCACGCCTTTTTTCTTCTGTTCGTTGATCAATTCATATATAGCATAAGAAGAATTGATATCCAAACCCCGTACTGCATACGCAGTTAACAATACGGTGGGGACGGAAGATATTTCACGGCCTACCAGCACTTTCTGTACATTGCCTCCGGAAAGTCTGCGGACCGGAGTGGTGATACCGGATGTCACCACATCCAGATTTTTCACTACCTCCGTTGCCAACTGCCTGGGCGGCTTACGATTGGTAAAAGGACTATGTCCATAACGGAAGGAACGAAGCATCATATTGTCGGTAATATCCATATTGCCCACCAGCCCCATTCCAAGCCTGTCCTCTGGAACAAAGGAAAGCGAAACTCCCATTTCCGCAATCTTGAGAGGGTCCTTGCCAATCAGCATTTCTCTGGTTCCGTCATCCTCCACATAACTTATGGTACCAGATTCCGTAACCTGTAAACCGGCAATCGCCTCCAACAACTCCTTCTGACCACAGCCTGAAATTCCGGCTATTCCAAGAATTTCGCCGCTGTTTGCGGTAAAGCTTACATCCTGCAGCTTCAGCACACCTTCCTCATTGCGAACTGTCAGACCCTGAACCTCAATACGGGGCTTGGGATTAACCGGATCAGGTCTTTCAATATTCAATGTTACCGCATGACCCACCATCATATTGGTCATCTCCGTTACATTGGTATCTTTGGTTGCCATACTTCCAACATATTTGCCATCACGAAGCACTGCAACCCTGTCAGACAAAGATTCTACCTCATGCATTTTATGGGTAATAATGACAATTGCCTTGCCGTCATCCCGCATTTTCCGCAATACATCAAACAGTCTTTCTGTTTCTTGAGGCGTCAGCACCGCCGTAGGTTCATCCAAAATCAGTATATCCGCACCACGGTACAGTACCTTGACGATTTCTACAGTCTGCTTCTGCGAAACGGACATATCGTATATCTTTTGTTTGGGATCCACTTCAAATCCATATTTTGTGCATATTTCCTCTATCTTTTGGGAGGCTTCTTTGATATTCAGTTTCCCGCCCAGTCCCAAAATAATATTCTCTGTTGCAGACAATACATCAATCAGCTTAAAATGCTGATGTACCATACCAATGCCCAAATCAAGTGCATTTCTGGGTGATCTGATAACTTCCTCTTTTCCGTTGATGAAAATTTCTCCTTCATCAGGAAAATAAATGCCAGAGAGCATATTCATCAAAGTTGTCTTTCCGCTTCCGTTTTCTCCCAACAAAGCTAAAATTTCGCCCTTATAAATATCCAGATTAACTTTCTCATTGGCGATTACTGTTCCAAAAGTTTTCGTAACGTTTCTCATTGAAACTGCGGCTGTTTTCGTTTCCATTATTTGTCCCCTTTCGAGTTGTTGACTGATCCGCCCTTTTTCTATTTTGTCAAGGTCTTTCCCTTAACCATATAGAAAAAGGGCGGCGCGGCGAAAATCGCTGTGCCGCCCTCTGCAATTATATCATAAACTCAATTGCAAGGCTTCAAGCAAAACTAGAATGCAGTATCCAGAAGGTTAATTCCATCGATCTGCACATCAAAGTAAGGAGCGGAACGGAGTCCATCACCTGACTCCTGGAAATATCCATCAATTACTACCTCATGATCAGGTGTATAATCTGCATCGGTATCCACATCTGCTTCATAACTCTCCAAAGCTGCACCATTTACAGTAAAGGTTGTAATATCAAAAACATGTAAGGTTCCTGCAATGATTTCATCCTTAGCTGCATCAATTGCTTCCTGAGTTCCCTCTGCTGCTGCAGAACCAAGCTCTGTCAACACAACTGAACCTGTTTCCAGAGAACCGCACCAGTCAGCATCAATTGCAGTACCATTAGCTACACATCCAAGAGCGTATTCAAAATAAGGTGCCCAGTCGATTCTGGAAGATACGATAAAGGTGTTAGGACAAGCGCTGACAGTGCTTCCGTTATAGGAAACATTGGGTACACCAGCGGTCTCACATGCGGTAGGAGCACCCATAGAGTCTGCATGCTGGCTAATTAATACACAGCCGTTTTCGATCAGCTTGTTAGCACCTTCCTTCTCAGCAGTCTCATCATACCATGAACCGGTAAAGGTTACTTCCATTGTAACGCTGGGGCAAACAGAACGAGCTCCTAAAAAGAATGAGGTATAACCGGAAATAACTTCTGCGTAGGTATAAGCACCAACGTATCCGATCTTAGCCTGATCCTCAGTGATTTCACCGCTCTCGATCATCTCATTTAATTTCATGCCTGCTGCAATACCTGCAAGATAACGACCATCATAGATGGAAGCAAATGCATTGTGATAGTTATCCAGATTCTCTGTATGCGCCTTGGTTCCGGTTGCATGACTGAACTGTATATCCGGATATTCTTTTGCAGCCTCGATCATATAATCTTCATGACCAAAACTGTCTGCGAAAATGAAATCGCAGCCTGCATCGGCAAGCTCGCAAGCTGCCTCATAACATTCCTGACCTTCCGGAATGTTGGTCTTTAATACACATTCAACACCCAGCTTTTCACAAGCTTCCTTTGCTGCATTCAAGAAGTTCAAATCATAGGTAGAATTCTCATCATGCAGGAAGATAAAACCTGCCTTTAATCCGGCAGTTTCTGCGGTTCCTTCAGTGCTTTCGGACTCTGCACCAGTCTCAGTATCTGCTGCATCTGTGTCGTCCGTTACTACAGCATCAGTAGTATCATCGGCCGTAGAAGATCCGCATCCGGCTAAAGCACTAACTGTTAAAGCCATAACTGCAAGTAAACTTAAAACTTTCTTTTTCATAATTTCCTCCTGTTTTTTCCTAAATATTAGGTCTTTTGTGAGCTTAACATAAAAAGGGTAGTATGACACCTACATACAACCCCATTGTCTGCTCTTAACACTAGTCAGTATAATCATCTACAACTGCCCTTGTCAAGAAAAGGTTCAAAATTTATTTTATCGAAATGTAATCTCACCGGTTTCTGCATCCATACTCTCCACAATTGCCAGAGATTCCAGCCGTATCCCTTTGGAACGAATCACATCACCGCCCTTTTGGAATCCCTTTTCAACGGCAATGCCGATTCCTTCCACTGTTGCACCGGCTTCACGGACAATCTCCAACAGTCCTTCCAGTGCGCATCCGTTAGCCAGAAAATCATCAATAATCAGGATATGATCCTCCGGCTTTATGAACTTTTTGGAAACGATGACATCATAAACCCTGTTATGAGTAAAAGATTGAATTTTGGTGGAATACACTTCCCCGTCAATGTTAAGTGACTGGGTCTTCTTCGCGAAAACCACCGGTACATGAAAATGCTGGGCTGCCACACAGGCAATTCCAATTCCGGAGGCCTCCACCGTCAGGATCTTTGTAATCGGACACTCTGCAAACAGGCGTACCCATTCCTTTCCCATTTCGTTAAACAGGTTAATATCCATCTGATGGTTCAGAAAAGAATCCACTTTTAACACGTTTCCTGCCTTAACCGTTCCATCCTTCCGAATGCGCTCCTCAAGTAATTTCATGGCTATACTGTCCCCTCTTTCGCTCATTTTCTCATTGCTGCTGCCAGCGCGATATTCTCATTATCTTATTTATTATAAGTAGATACCGGATATTTTTAAAGTGCTGTATCTGCATTATGGGATAAGTATAACTTTTTCATCATTAAATTACAATATTCTCTTTGTCTG
>CAYMUW010000032.1:0-33719 GCA_964393865.1 uncultured Lachnospiraceae bacterium | reverse complement strand
CAGCATTTTGACAATGATTTTTTATTCAGTTCAGCCGGAAGGCTGAACTGTTACTAAAAAACTAATTTTTTTTCAATTGGGGCTTGATTTTATCCTCTGTTCCATATATAATGTAACTTGCGTTTCGGGGTGTGGCTCAGGTGGTAGAGCGCTACTTTAGGGAAGTAGAGGCCGCAAGTTCAAGTCTTGTCACTCCGACGAAAACAGCTATTTCAATTTGAAATAGCTGTTTTTTTATCGATATACACTTTTGCTTCTCCGATAAAGGTCATCTCTTCATCATCATCCATACTTCCATAGGCATGTAAATAGTAAACACCCTCTGTTTCATAACCTGATAAATCAACTTCAAATGTGAAATAACCTTTATGATTACCGGCTGTATGAAACCATTGCAAATCATCCTGCCCGCCCTCTTCGCTCCAAAGCGCAAAGCTGATGGTATCCCACGCATCTGCATTATACAGCTCTGCTTTAATCGCAGTTTGATCCTCATTCACTTCGACATAGACATGCGATGCCTCTTCATATTCCTCATAAATCAAATCATTGGAAAGCTTCACCGCATAGTATTTGGCAAGCTGTTTCTCGAATTCCTGCAGCTGCTCTGTGGAAAGAAGGTTAATCTCTCCGCCTGCCGTACAATAATAGATACCCATGGATTCAAAATAAGCATCATAGGCGCTTTCACCCTCCGGTGCAAATAAACTGTCTCCCAGAAAACTGTTGGGCGCAGACATATCAAGGAAATCCAGTACCGTAGGCGCCATATCCAGTGAATTGCGGCCGCTCACATCGTATTCCTCAGGCGTAACGCCCTTGTAGTAGATCATCAGCGGCATACGATCAAGGGACGGATCTTCCCGCTTATAATCGGGAAAAGCCGTAACATAATCTGCATCCTGATAGGTTGCATGGTCTGAGGTAAGTACTATCATTGTATTGTCAGCCAGCTTGCTTTCGTTAAACCGGTCCAGAAACGTTCCGATCTGTACATCCAGATCATAGAATCTGTTCAGCAATGCATTGGTTCCGTCTCCAAATTCCTCATAAACGCCGTCCAGAGTGGCATGAGTACCGAAGGAATACATTGCCAGTAAGAAAGGCTCCCCGCTTTCACTCTGCTCAAGCGCTGTTTCAAACAGCATCTCATAAGCCGCTTTGTCACTGAGTGCATCGGCCATACCATCTACCCTGCTTTCGTCAGATAGTAGCTCATCAAAGCCAAAATTTGCAAGATAATCCGAAAACTCCTTATTCTGCGGCTCTGTGTTAATAAAGGAAGTCCGATATCCATAATCCTTAAAAATATCCTGAACGGAAACCAGACAATTTACGTCATAATTTTCACGCTGATAACCTGAATAAAGCTGACCACTTAATCCCATATAGGTTGCAAAGGTATGATTGTAATAATTTGTAAAGCGGATGGAACGCTCCTGCAGAGCCGATACATTGGGCATAATATTTCTCGGGTCATCAACAATATTCTGAGACATTCCCTCCACAAAAATAAGTATCACATTAGGCGTTTCCGGAAGTTCTTCCGGCTTTTGAATATAGTCCGCCACCGCAGCCGAGTAAAACTCATGTTCCTCCTCCGGCAGTTCCGCATTACTTGCCACATCCTCCACCGAACTGCTCATTGCTCTGCTCGCTGCGTTACTCACCGTATTACTCGCCATCCTGTTTCGTGCCATTTGCTGCCGACAAAGCGTGTAAACCGCATGATACGGCGAATACGAAATGATGTCTGTCAGCATCACGCCAGCATACAAAATCACTGTGGCAGCGCCCAGAGTAAGGGTCGTCTTTTTATTGCCGGGGAGCGGACAAACCGGCAGAAACGAAAACAGCAAAACCATCACAACAGAAAGACCATATACCAAAAATTTGCCGCTGATTGCATTTACAGAATCCAAATTTGCCAGCATCACCATACTGATAAAGGTACTTCCCCAATACAGCACCGCAAACTGAACATTCATAATCAATAATGCCGGTACATTAAAAATATAGCCCAGCCATGTTTTCACGCGACATAACAAATTAGTAAGCAGTGCAATCAAAACCACCTCTGCAAGTGCAATTACAAGATAACGCCAGGTCATCTTGTGTATCACTACAGTCAAAACCGGAAACAGCATTGCAAAAAGGTATTTTAGTGCCATGCAGATATAGATATATATCCTCTTTCTTCTCATTGTATCTCTTATTTCCTTCCATTCTCATAAGGCCGAGCCTTATACCCGTATGGTTTTACTTCTTTGGTATCTCCGAATGCTCCTTCAACTGCTCTTTCCCATCCGGCTTAACGCCATTTCTCCTGTTTACATCCTCTCTGAGGAGCATATAAACGGTTGACAACAAAGGAATAAAAATCAGCATACCCAAAATTCCCATCAGGCTGCCGCCCATCGTAACCGCTGCCAATACCCAGATGGAAGGAAGTCCCACCGAATTACCTACAACATGGGGATAAATCAGATTTCCCTCGATCTGCTGTAAAATAATAAAGAGCACTACAAACCACAGCGCCTTCACCGGATCGTCCACCAGCATCAGGAAAGCTCCGATAAAACAGCCGATAAATGCCCCTACAATAGGTATCAATGCGGTAAACGCAATCAATACGCCAATCATTACCGCATAATCAAATCCAAAGATCGTCATGGATATGACAAACATCAGTCCCAGAATAACCGCCTCCATGCACTGGCCTGTAATGAAATTGCTGAAATTCCGGTTTAACAGTGCGCACACCTTCAACGTACTCTTATATACCTTGGGACTTGTATAAGCCTCAAGAATTCTTCTAAACTGATTTCCCAGCTTTTCCTTTTGTGCCAGAATATAAACAGAAAAGACCAATGCAATAAAGAAATTAACCGTATTGCTGATAATGCTGCCTGCCACCGAGAAAGTCGATGTCAGCATGCTTCCCATACCGTTTTGCAGGAATTCAATAATTGTATCAAATGTCTTGTCCCAGTCAATCTCCAATGTTTCAAAATTGCTTAATTGTGCAGTCAGCTCCGGATTCTCCGCAAATATTACCTCCAGCCGCTTAATAATATCATTCCAAAATACAGGAATTTTGTCGGTAAACACCTTTATGGTCGCTACCAGCTGAGGGATTACCGCCACAGCCACCAGCGTGATTGCTAAAATAACCGCCAGAAATGCCAGAACCAGACTAAAGCCCCGTCTGCATTTCAGCAAAAATTGGGCTTTTCTGTTTTTCAGCCTTTCTCCGCTAAATAATCTGGTTTCAAAAAAGCGCATTGGAATATTGATTACAAAGGCAATCATGCCGCCGACAATAAAAGGCTTCATAATGCCGATTAAAAATACCAATGCCGCACAGAGCAGATCAAATTTCATCAAAGCCAAAATTACTACGGCCGCAAACAAAATCAATCCTCTTATTTTTCTTATGTTCTTCCGGTTTAAATTCATAATCTGTATCCTCGCCTTAATCTTCTACATTTGCTCCAGAAGCTTTAATAAAAAGTTCCACACCCTGCCTGATGATGAAATACTAAGCTCTTCTTCTGTCGTATGGATATTCTTCATATCCGGTCCTATGGACACACAGTCAAGCCCCGGGATTTTACTTGCCAAAAGCCCGCACTCCACTCCCGCATGAATTGCTTTCACTTCCGGTTCTTTCCCATATAATTGTCTGTACACTTCCACCATTTGATCCCTAAGAGGGGAGTCCTTCCGGTAAGCCCATCCGGGATAATCACCGGTCACCTCCGTGTGGGCTCCTGCCATATAGGCAAGACTTTTCAGCTTACCGATCAATGCCTCCTTGGCACTTTCCAGCGAGCTTCTTACGGATATTCCTATGCTGACTCTTCCCTCTTTCATAGAAAGCAGTCCCGGATTTAAGGAAGTCTCTACCAGCCCCGGCACGGCACTGCTCATCGCCTGTACGCCATAGGGAATTGCATTCAATAGGCTGACTAACCTTCTGCCTGCTTCTTCTATCCCTTCCGCTTCTGTAAGCTTGATGGAAGCTGCCTCAATCCGTACATTGTGGTCCTTATCCGCCAGCTCCGTTTTCAGTTCCCGTTCCAGCTTTTCACAGGTAAGTTTATATAGTGCGGCACATTCCTGCTGGGAAAACTCTCCCTGCATCATCCTGTGGCTGCCGCTTTCATTTTTATATCCGGTAATCAGAATTTGAGCCTTAGCATTTGTGGGAATTGCATTATCTGCCACACCGCCCTCCAAATTTACAATGCACAGCTCCATTTTTTCCATCAGTCTGCTCATGATCCTTCCCAAAAGGCAAACAGCGTTCCCTCTCTCCCGATGAATTTCCTCCCCGGAATGACCTCCCATCAGACCGCAAAGGCTAAGCTCACAAAGAACACCCTGGCATGTGACAGCTTCATAAGGAAAATACAGGTTGACTCTGGCACCGCCTGCACAGCCGGCAAGAAAGAAACCTTCCTCCTCCGAATCCAGATTAATCAGGCGTTTCGCCTTTAAAGGCGTCACGTCAAGCACTCTGGCGCCGTTCATCCCCACTTCCTCATCCACAGTGATAACCAGTTCTATTCTGGGATGTTTATAATCCGCTCCATCCAGCAGTGCAAGTCCGTAGGCAACTGCAATACCGTCATCCCCGCCGAGACTTGTACCGTCGGCCGTTAATCTGTCTCCGTCCACGACAAGCGACAAGCCGTCTGTTTTCATATCGATCATGGAATCCGGCTTCTTCACCGCCACCATATCCATATGGCCCTGAAGCATCACCGGCTCATGATTCTCATAACCTGCTGACGCTTCTTTAATAATAATGACATTCCCTGCCTCATCCTGATAATATTCCAAATTCCTTAAGCGGGCAAACTCAGCCAGATAATTACTGATTCCTTCGGTATTGCCTGATCCGTGCGGTATCTTACATATTTCCTCAAAAAAGTAAAAGACATCCTTCGGTTCCAAATTTTCAAGTATTCTCATGCTGTTCCTTTCCATCATAACATCTGCTTAAAATTAATTTATATGGCATATCATAACATATCATCAAAATAGAAAAAAGACCTTATCAAAAATAAGGTCTTTCGTCTCTCATCATCTTACGCAAGTTTGCTCTTTGCAAGCTCTGCCAGTGTCTTGAAGCCTTCCGCATCATTTACTGCCATCTCTGCAAGCATCTTTCTGTTAATATCAACCTCTGCAAGCTTCAGTCCATACATGAATCTGCTGTAGGATAAACCGTTTAATCTTGCTGCAGCGTTGATACGCGCAATCCACAGCTGTCTGAACTGACGCTTTTTCTCCTTACGTCCTGCATAAGAAGAAGCAAGCGCTCTCATAACTGACTGCTTTGCTACTCTATACTGTTTGCTTCTGGCTCCTCTGTAGCCCTTTGCAAGCTTTAATACTCTATTGTGTTTTTTCTTGGCATTTAAGCCGCCCTTAATTCTTGCCATGTCTTATTTCCTCCTTACGACCTCTTATAAATAGGGTAAAATCTTCTTCATATTCTTAACATTTGTCTTGTCAGTAATTGCAGGCTGTCTGAGATTTCTCTTTCTCTTGGTAGTCTTCTTGGTTAAGATATGGCTCTTGTAAGCTTTATTTCTTTTTAATTTTCCTGTTCCTGGAGCTTTGAAACGCTTTGCAGCAGCTTTGCTTGTTTTCATTTTGGGCATAACTGATTCCTCCTGTAAACTATAATAATTTCTGCCGACAGGTTGTCCCTGTCTTTTATTTTAACTGGCAGGCTAACGCTTTTCAGTTAAAAACATTGTCATACTTCTGCCTTCCACCTTGGGGGCCTTCTCAACAACACATACATCGGAAAGAGCTTCTGCAAAGTCATCCAGAATATGCTTGCTGCTTGCCATATGTGCCATCTCACGACCGCGGAACCTAAGTGTTACCTTCACTCTGTCACCTTTAGCAAGAAACTTTCTTGCCGCATTCACCTTCGTGTTAAGATCATTGGTATCAATGTTGGGAGATAAGCGGATTTCCTTGATCTCAATTACTCTCTGCTTCTTCTTTGCTTCCTTTTCCTTACGGGTAAGCTCATACTTATACTTACCGTAATCAACCAGCTTACAAACCGGCGGTTTCGCTGTGGGTGCAATCTTAACCAGATCCACACCTGCCTCCTCTGCCATCTGCAAGGCTTCTCTTGAAGACATGATGCCTAACTGCTCTCCGTCTTCTCCAATCACACGTACTTCCTTGTCTCTGATCTGTTCATTAATGAATAATTCGCTAATGGCTGTATCCTCCCTACATAAAAAGTGTTGCAAAAAAAAATGGACAGCACAGCTATCCACTCAAATACATCCGCCATAATCCCACCATATCCTTCCGAATACAGTATAAATCAGACCTTTAACGCTTTGAACACCTGTAAGCCTGATTGCCACAGGGTGAGAGTGGATACTCTGCTTGTTGTTCATGTGTCAACCACATGCTTAATCACTATATCATCTGTTTCTTGAAATGTCAATACTTATTTTGAACTGTTACACTTGGCAAGGCTCACATCCTCATCCCTGATCAGCCGGATTTCTTCGCCCGAGGCCTCAAAGTCAACCAGCAGCTCGTCATCCGCCACCTGACTGTAGGTAATGGTATAAGTGTCATCAGACATGATAATATAAGCAAGCTGCTCTATTCTGGTATCCTCCGCCTCATAACAGCTTTTAATCTTATAACAGGGTACGCCGTCCATATCAATTGTCTCAAAGGCTTCAATCTGCAGGTCAATTTCCTGTCCTGCCTCCTGAAAGGCATCCTCAACCGTTTCCTCATAGATTTCCTCGGTCAGTTCAGCAGAAACCTGTCCGTCACTGTCTCCCCTTGAAACAGTGTAATAGATATTGGAAGAATCAAGCGGGCTTCTTTCATGGACATACATCCCGTCGATTTCTTCGGAGGGCAAATATCCTTCCGGTATCAACAGCGCACAATAACGCACATCATCTTCGCCGCTCTCCGCATTTATCGTTTTCGTATCCTTTAACTCAATCTCCTGCATCTTTATGTATTCAGGTTCCTGTCCTTCCTCCACCTGAATATCAGCAACTGTAATCACCTTTTCCTGACATCCGGTAAGTAAAAATGCCAATACAATCAATAATAACGCTTTCTTTTTCATTATTTTTAATTTCCTTAATTTTGTAATATGTCGCTAATACTTATTTAAGCATAATCTTCGTTATTATTCAAGGAAAAAGTACAAAAGAATGGCCCCGGAGCGCTTTTCCAGAAGCCATTCTTTAAAGTTTACACAATTATTCTATTTTTCCTGAAAAGTAGCACAGGCTGTTTCCCTACAGTCACAGGCACCGCATCCCTTTATATCAACATGAGACGCCGTACACTTATAATTGCTATTGTAAATGCACTTCACTGCCTCACAATCAATGCTGATTATCTCACTGGGGTGATGCACCGAACTGGTAAAGCGATCGCTTTTGTTATCGGCAAAGCTCTCACAGCAGGTATCATCCGTACAGCCGGCATGTTTTCCTCCTACCATAATATCGCCCTTACAGCAATACTCACTTTTGTTGAATACGCAATTATCTACAGCACATCTTAACTCGGCCATTTTCTTACCTCCTTTGCATATCTCAGTAATAGTATGGCCATTCTGCTTTTGTCGTATTCATTTTCAAACAAAATACCTTTAAAGCGTATTCTCTTCCGAAATTTTTTGATAATCACTTTCCGATTTGAAATTGTAGCATCTGGTACATCGGGATGTGGAATACTCAAATCCGGTTTTTAAATTTTGAATTTTTACACTGATTTCCAACACATTTTTTTCGTCAATTCTATGGATCTGCATGTCTGTAATGCGAAATCCCATATAAGCCTTCTCGTCAAAGCTCCATTCATTCTCCCGACTGTACTCTGCGCTTCCTTCGTCTGAATCCGCTTCCTGATATCGGAACCGGAGTATTCCATTCTCCACCAGACATACCACAGGCCTTCCTTCGCGATCATAAAAAGCCGCACCGTTGCCTTCCGTTCCTCCAAGATTTGCGGTATCCCCAATCAAAATGCAGCCGTCCTCCGCCTTTGCCGCCGCCAGTTCCCCGGAAATCTTATCCAGCAGCATCTCACCTACGCTTTGGGCATACATAGACGCCGTAAGCTCACTGTGGGTAATAACCGCAGAGGAAATCACGGAAACCGCCGCTGCCATGAAAATGCCTACCAGTGCAAAAGTAACAATCATTTCCGTCAGGGTAAGGCCTCTGTTATCCTTTGAAAGATTTTCTTTTCCCTTCATTCTAATCTTCCGGCCCCTCCTCAAAATAGTAAATCGTTCCCTGAAGGCCTTCCATATCCGCACGCTTCAGCGTTCCTTCTATATAAAAGCTGCCCTCGGTTCCGGAAAAATCAACTGCCACATGATCCGCCACCGTCCGGTTCTGCGTCTCTCCCAGATAATATGCCCTGATCAGTTGTCTGTTGTTAATCAGCATATCCTTGGAATCCATCATCATTTCCGTAGAAAGCTTCTGTACCCTGAAATAGCTGGTTACAAATAAAAGAAGCAGTGCAAAAGAGATCACTACCGTAACCATGGTTGTTCCTTTATTTTTGACTTTGTTATCTCTTATCAACATGCTTCCAGCTCCATCTTTCATAATCCCTAAAGGGAGTAATTTCCAAATCATATATATCGGTAATCGTACAGCTCTGCTCCTTGATCGTTGCAGTGGTTTTTATCACCAGCTCACCCGGCCGGTCACTGCCTTCCTCTCTGGTCCAATACATGGAAAGATCAATGTTTACAACCTCTCCCACCGCACCGCTTTGCTCCATTTGAAAGGAACGGACAGCATTTGCACTGCTGTGAAGGTTTCCCTGACCCTCCTCCAAATAAGCCCATGAGCCCTCGCTGATATTCTGCTTCACATAATACCAAAGAGGCAGCCTGCTGATATTTTCCGCTCTGCCGGCCTCCTCCCCGGACCTGCTTTCAAAGGAATACTTCTCATCGGTCAGCATCCTTTCCACCTCTTCGCTGAAGGAAACCGCAAGTATCCTGCACTGTTCGGAGGCAAGCGTTCTGCCCGAAGTACTTAAAAGCACCGACGCCGTAAGAAACAGCCCCAGTGAAAGAGCCATAATAATCGCCATCACACATACAACCACGATGGTGGTTGCTCCGGTATTGTCCCGGCAAATATGCAACTTCTTTTTCACACGAGGCTCCTTTCTAATCCAGGCCGTAATAGCCTATCATATATTCGCTTCTATAATCTTCCTGTCTGTTCTGAATATTTACCCGCCCGTTTTTATTTTGGGCAAGGTAAGTAAATTCACTGCATTTGTCGCTGTACAAAACACTGTACACCTGTGCGCATTCGGGATTAAACTCAATGGCAATGCAGGCGTTTAAAACATTTTTATCGAATAAAAACTCGTCAAAAATCTCATAAAGCGCCCGGTATCCGATGCTTTCAATATCTGTTTTGCCCTGATATTCTCCTGCGCGATACTTCTCATAGCTTTCTCTGTCCCCGACAAGATAATAAACATTGCCGCTTTTGACTGCCGCCCCCTTCTGACTCTCTGCGGCCGAAACTCCGTCCGGCGTCAAAATCGTTCCAAGGTCCACGGTATTTACCGCCGCGTCATTAAGCCTGTCTATCTGCCCCCTTACACTATAGGAGGTCAGCTTCGTCTGGGCTGCCACAAAAAGCGTCTGGGCATAGCTGTTTTGCCTTTTATAATCCGCATAATCCTGATAAGCAAGCACTCCGGCCACGCTTAACGATGCCAACATCAGAAGAATAACAAAACTGACCACCATTTCTACCAGCGTGAAGCCTTTGTTTCCGCTTTCCTGCTTTTTATTCCTCATAATATGCTACCTTCGTGACCTCCTCCACAGTCGTCACCCCATTGCGCAGATAATGCAGTGCACACTGCTTCAGCGTTCTCATACCCTGCTTTTTCATCGCATATTCCTTAATTTCTTCTACCTGTGCGTTCTCGGTTATCATATGGCGCACTTCTTTGTCAATGGTAAGGATTTCATGAACCGCAATCCGTCCTCTGTAACCCGTATGATTGCAGGCAGGACAGCCGCATGCCTTTTTCACCATAAAAGGCTTGGGAAAATCCTCCCCACCTATTCCCATTAATTTCTCGTCCTCCGGCGTCAATTTCCTTTCCTCACAGCACTCCTGACATACCTTGCGCATCAGTCTCTGAGCCACCACACCTACCAGGGAATTGGCAATCAGATACGGTTCCAGCCCCATATCCTTAAGACGGATCGCCGAGGAAGCCGCATCATTGGTATGCAGCGTTGAAAATACGAGATGTCCGGTAAGAGCGGAACGAACGGAAATAGATGCTGTTTCCGGATCTCTGGTCTCTCCTACCATGATAATATCCGGGTCCTGACGAAGCAGAGCGCGAAGTCCTGTCTCAAAGGTAAGACCCGCAAGCGGATTCACCTGCATCTGGTTCACTCTGGGAAGATTTTTCTCCACCGGGTCCTCAATGGTAGAAATATTTACATTGCGCTTGGCAAGCTCCTCCAAAACCAGATAAAGCGTGGTAGTCTTACCTGAACCGGTAGGGCCGGTAAGATAAATGATCCCGTTGGGAGACCGCAGCATTTGCAACAGCTTTTGATAGTCCTCATCCATCATGCCAAACTGCCCGCTGTTATCAATTCTGGTATTACCGGCCAAAAGACGCAAAACGGCCTTTTCACCAAACACCGTAGGAATAATGGAAACACGAATATTCAAATATCCCTCCGGCTGCTTGACCTTAAAATGTCCGTCCTGCGGCGCTCTCCGCTCCGCAATATCAAGCTCCGCAAGAATTTTAATTCTGGCAATCAGAGAATTGTGCACACTCTTTTTCAGTGTCACATAATCCACAATCGTACCGTCTATCCTCATGCGCACATTGGTCTTATCCTCAAAAGGCTCTATATGGATATCGCTGGCATTGGTGCTGTATGCACGCTGCACCAGACTGTTTAACAGGTTGATGATAGGCGTGTCATCGTCGCCTTCCTCTACCTCCATTTCCTCCACATTCTGGGTAATCGCCTCATTTGCTTTATGGGCGGCCTCCTTTGCGGAAATTTCCGCATAATAGAAATGAATTGCCTTTTCAAGAGGCCCCTTTTCTCCAAGGAAAATTGTAAGCTCCATGCCGGTAATCTGACGCACATCCTCAAGTCCGTAGAAATTCAACGGATCATTGACAATCACATGCAGCCTGTTGCCTACCACATCGATCGCCATAACACAGTACTTCTCAGCCACCTGTCTGGGAATCTTTTCCACTGCATCAATATTGACATTGATACCGTTTAAGTTAATCACCTGACAATCCATCTTAACTGCCATTGCCTGCAGCATTTGATTTTCCGTTATGTATCCCTGCTCAATCAAAACCTCTCCAAGACGCTTGCCCTTTTCTTTGCGCTGCACCTCCAGAGCCTTTAACAGATCCTCATCGGACAAATATCCCTGCTCCTTTAACATATCACCGATTTTCAAGTTTTTGCCGGTCATTGCTTCCATTCCCCGAACCTCCATTACTGATTACACATGAATATTTCAAGACCAATGGTCAATCTGTCTGTCCTGACTGTTTCCGCTTCGGACAACTGCCAAGGCGCTGACTCTTCCTGCTCATCCGCTTCCTCTTCAGCTTCCTCCTGGCTGTTTTCAGCCTCTTCCCCGCTATGTTCCGCCTCTTCAACATCTGTTTCGAAATCCGCCGGTGCCGTTTCCTGGGCTTGCTGCAAAGTATCTATTGTCTCAGAAGTGTCCCACTCTACGCTGATAATGCTGATAGCAGGAAAATTATCGGAAATATCATCAATCAGCTCCCACATATCCTGCTCATTGCCCTCTGCCACACAAACCACTCTGGCTCCGTACAAAGCAAGGGAAGCTTCCCCACCTTCTTTCTGGGAAGCAGGTATCTCCCCCGCCGCCTTGCCGTTCTCGGAATACTGATACCATTTCAGCACACTGGCCGTTTCCGGCATGGTAATCGTAAGGCTTTGGATTTCAAGACCATGATTCAGCATCAGCGTAGTAACCTTTCTTTCTGCATCCTGACTCTGCTGCATGGGATAAAAACGTGACAGCACATTTCCAAGCTTCTGTCTCGTTGCTTCTTCCTGATCAGCCATATCCAGTGCGCCGGAAGCCTTATCGTCAAAATCCGCCTCCTGTTCTCGGGCTGTCTTAATCTCTTCCGCAAGCTCACCGTTCTTTTGCGCAAGCGGCCGGAAAACCAACATCAGAAATGCAAGTACGATCAAAAAGGCAGCCAGAAAACCAAGAAGCTTTTTGTCTCTTTCCGTAATCATTACATTCATTATTCTGCCTCCCCTCTTCCTGCTCCCTCAGAGAGTGCGCATACCACATAAATATTGTAACTGCCTGCTCCCTTAGTCAGCGTATACCCGCTATATTCTACGGCTTCAAAGATTTCCTGCTGCTGAAGCTGTTCAATAAACCCATTGATGGTTTTCACATCCTTAGCGGAAGCGTTTAAGGAAAGCACGCCGCTGTCCCTGTTAAAGCTTTTTACTTCCACTGTCACGCCATGCTCTTTCGCACAGGATTGCAGTACCTCATTGACAGAAGAATGAATGGTCGGATGGCTCATAATCTGTTCCCAATAAATCTCCGCCTCCTCCATATTTTGTTCCATCTTGTCAATGCTCGCCTGCGCCAGCTCATAGGAAGCTCTGTTATCCGCAATGGAAGAATCCTGCGTAGTCCTTTGGATTTTATTAAGCTCTGCACTTCTTCCCAGATAAATGCCACCCATAACCGCCGTTATAACCAGACAGGCCACAAATGCAGCCGTTGCCGGGAATACCAGATTAAACCGCTCTCTTCTCTTAGCGTTTTTCGGGCTTTCCTGCCGAAGCTGCCTGATAAAATCCACATATCTGTCAGTCTTTTGCGGGCTTCCCAGCGGATACACAAAATCCACGGCCTCATCCATTCCGGTTCTCTTTTTAACGGTCAGCTTTTCCTCCCTGTAAATACGGGGTGTGATCTGCTGAACAAAGCCTTTATTCTCCTCAATCAAATTCTTTAAATCGATCTGATTCTGTCCGCACAAATATAACACACTGACCGGGTCCTCCACGTGCTGAGAGGTGGCAAACTGCAAAATCCTCTCTACCACCGCACCTGCCTCAGCCGCCAGTGCTTTCTGGTCATTCTCGGAAAATATACGATTTCTCTGGGAATACAGATATACGCCTTTTACAAAAAGAATACTGATAATTTCCTGTCCGTCCTGAATTTGAACAATACAATTATTCTTCTGAACCTCCGAGGATGTGCTAAATCTTCTGACGAAATTAGAAATTGCAGGTTCAATGGAGGTAACCTCAACTCCCGCCTGGGCCATCAGACGGATATACCCCTCCAGAAAATCTCTTTCCGCTGCCACTGCAAACAATCGCTGCATTTTGCCGCCGCCTGTAACCTCCAGCACATGATAGGAGAACACGGTTCCCTCGGTTCTGCTGTCTGCAAATTCTCTGGCTATCATCTTCTTAAGTTCATTGCCGTTGGTTTTCGGCAGCTCCAGAACATGGCTGTTCAGCTGGGTGCTGTTAATAACCAGACGGCATTCCCTGCGAAGAAGCTTATTGTCCGCAATAAACTGTTTTATCCATGGAAGAAAAACCTCTTCATCGGTTACGATACCGTTAATAATACTGCCCTCAGGCGCCATATCCTGACAAACCAAAACCGTATTTTTATCCCTTATTTCCACCGCCTGAACCAGACGGTTTGACAAATACAATATCATAAGTTTTCTCCCTTTTAATAATATGCAGTTGAACCGATTGCCGAATAAGATTCATAAATCGGCATCATAACTGCTATCATAATAAACCCAATCAGTACCGCCATAACGGTAATCAGCACCGGTTCCAGATAACTGATTAACCGATTAATTGCCATCTCAGATTCATAGTCAAAGGAATCTGCCATAGCATCCAGCATCTGAACCAAATCGCCGCTTTCCTCCCCTACTCTGACCACAGAGGGAAGCTTTTTTCGAAATCCCTTTATGTTCTCCAGTGCATCACTTAAGGAACCGCCTGCCCGCAGACAGCCGATTGCCCCATCAAACTGCCCTTCAATGTAACTGTTTCCTATGGTTTTTCTGGAAATCTGCATAGCTGTTATAATCGGAATGCCCGAACTGTAAAGAGAGCTTAAATTTCTTGCAAACCGGGCTGTATAAACCACCATCAGCAGCTTTCCTATCACCGGTATTCTGAGTTTCACTCCATCACACCAGCTTCGCACCGCAGGCATTCTTCTCAACATCAGAATAATCACTGCGGCAACAACCAGAAATGCCAAAAGCGCTCTCCAATGGGTTCCCACAAAATCACTGATGCCAAACAATACTCTGGTCGGCCCCGGCAGGGTATCCAGACTGTCGAACAAAGAAGTAAGCTGTGGAAGAATAAAGGTCATAATAAAAACCAGTACCACAAACACCAAAAACGTCAATATCTTGGGATAAACCGTTGCCCCTCTGATTTTAATATTCAGCTGATGCTCCTTTTCGTAGTGAACCGCAAGCCGCTTCGCCGTATCTGCAAGCTTACCGCTGGTTTCCGCTGCACGATACATGTTGATCATTAAAATCGGGAACGCACCGTTTTGCTGCTCCATGGCATCCGAAATGGAGGCTCCCTGCCTGATCAGCTTTAAAACGGCTGCAAGCACCGCTCTTTCTTTGGGTTTTCTGGTTTCCTCCTGAGACAAAATAGTAAACGCACGAACCAGCGTTACTCCTGCCCCAAGCATGTCTCCCAGTTCTCTGTTAAACTCTGAAAGCATAAGCAGCGGAAGCTGACTGGTACTGAGCCCTTCCATTCCGCTTTCCGTACTAATCAGGAATTCATCTTCCTCCTTCAATTTACGGTAAAGCTCATCTTCATCTGCGGCACTCATCATGCCGCTTATGGTATTTCCCTGTTTATCTCTGGCCAGATATCTGAATTTTGCCATATTTAAACCATGCCTTTCTCATAATCTGTTAAGAAATCCGCTTCCTTGCCGGGAACAAATGCACAAAGGTTCATATACCAGATTAGCGGCGTCCGAAACACCGCTAATCTCACACATTGAATTCTTCTTACTGAATTACCGTCCATATACCGTCTGCCAGAATGACCGTAGCTCCCTCGTATCGAACCGTAATGCCGACAATCGTAAAATATCCATGATTTGAGGAAGCGCCGCTGCCTCCTAAACTGTCACTTTCAAACACGACCTCTTCAATCACTGCTCCGTCCGCATCGGCCATCTTCAGAATTCTTTCCTGATCCGCATCGGTGAGATTGTGATTGGCATTGGCCGCTGTGCCGTCCCATGCGGCATATTTCTCCGACTCCAATGCCTGCGCCGCCATGTAAATGCTTCTTGCACTGAGCACATACTGCTTTCCCTTAGCCTCGTCAATCCATCCCAAAAGCCCCGGAATCAGGATCGCTGCAAGCACAGTTAAAATAACCATTACTACAATCATTTCCACTAAGGTAAAGCCCTTGTTATGCTTCTCCGAAAGATTGTGATTTTTATGTACGAGCTGATTTCCCATATTTTCCCCCGAAATTCTCTGTCAAAATCTATTAGATATTCCTATTTTATCGTTTTTTATCTCTGCCGTCAATGTCGGAAATGTTCTTTACCCGGTATATATTAAACCAGTACCGCTCCAACAAAACACTTCCCGTCTCTTCAACCTCTATTCCTTCCTTTTCCCACTTGGCAATAATCTCGTCTCTGGCCGCACCGCTGCCCAAAAACCAAACAGTTCTGCCGCTGTCAAGCAGCTCCTTCATCCGTAAAATACCCTTCTGGTCGTCAAACTCTCCCTCCACCAGACTGTAATTCACCGGATACATAAGGCGAATCAGCTCTTCCGGATTTCCATACCATAGATAAGAATCGTTGTTCAAGTAGTAGGAAACCACCGATTGAGTCTGATCGAAATTACAGACGATCAAATCCTCCTGCCCGATTCGGGAAAGCTCCGCTTCGGTTTGTTCCATCTGAACTCTTTTCCACATCTCTTCTCCATAGAAGGAACGGTAATTCCTAATCCCCACCGCCGCCAAAACAATCAATACAAAAATACATACCGGCCTCTTCCATTTTAATTTGGAAAAAGCAACTGCAAATGCAAGCCAGAACACCCCTGTTGCCGGAAGCATATAGCGGTAAACAAAAATAGGACGAATTAAAATGGAAGCCGCAAAACCAAACACAACGATTCCTGCCAGCACGCCAATGCATCCTATACAGAACATGGCAGTCCGTTTCTCCTCCTGCTGCCCTTTTCCCTGTTCCTCCGTTCCATGCGGTTCCGTTCCCGGCAGCCTTGTTCGAATGCTTCGCAGACAAAAGAAAAGGAGCATTCCTCCATACAGGGCAAACAACAATACCGCTGCAATATTGCCAAGCATTTCATTTCCAAGGGCCGGACAAAACAAAAATTTCACACAACCTGCCAGTGTCCTTACGGACAGAGGCATAATCCAATAATTATCCTTTACGGCTTCCACCTGAGCGGTAACCACCGTAAGCAGCCAGGGCAGATAGCCTGCCGCACAAATCACCCCGCTGACCAGAAAAGGCCTGATGATTTCCCTGACTTTGTGCCTTCTTACGGCATCTGCAAGCAGATAGACATAAAGCATGCAGGCCGCCACACAGGCAAAATAATGGGTATAACAGGCTGCCAGCGCATAAAGGGTAACCAGCACCCAATTGCATACTTTCTTTTTCCCGGCAGCAGTTTCATCCGTCAGCTCATATGCGTGCAGCATTCCCGCCAAAATAAAGAACAGTGCATAGCCATACATCCTGACTTCCACCGTATAGCCTGCCATCTGAGGCATAGCCAAAAGCAAAAAGAAAAACAAGCCAGCGCTTAGCATCCCAAAATGCTTTTTCACCTTTGTAACCGAATAAATCATACACAGCAAAAAAGGAAGCACCGACACAAGCTTGGCTGCCACCACCTGATCCACGCTTCCGAAAATGGCTTTTCCTGTCAGCAGAAAAAGCCAGACAATCATATAATACAAGGGCGGATGTACATCCCTTGCAGTTATAGAAATAAGCTCACCAAGGGGCTGGCTGGCCAGCCCCATAGTGAACAGTTCATCATACCAGATATCACTGCTAAAGCACAGGAACACTGAAACACCAAGCATCACCACACCTGCTGCCAGCAGAATCATTCCAGCTATATCCTTCCATGATGCTTTTGGTTTCCACATTGTCCTGCCTTTAACCTCGTTCTTATACTCTCTCGATTTTTTACTTGATATCGTATTTACCTCAATATCGTTGTTTCACTTTATTCTCTTATTTTGCCTCTTCTTTGACCTCAGCCTTGCGGATTTCCCTGGTTCTGATCTCCTTGCATATCTGATCGATAAACTCTGAAAGAGATTTTACGCCTTCGTCTCCCGCAAAACGGCTTCTGACAGAAACGGTACCGTCCGTCTCCTCCTGCTGACCTACTACCAGCATGTAAGGAACCTTGGCAAGCCTTGCCTCGCGAATCTTAAATCCGATCTTTTCGGAACGTCTGTCAACCTCTGCAAGCACACCGTTTGCTTTCAGCTGGCTGCGAACCTTCTGGGCATATTCCTCATATTTGTCGGAAATAGGCAGTACTCTAACCTGCTCAGGGCACAGCCACGTTGGGAATTTACCCTCGTATTTTTCAATCAGCCATGCCAGCGTCCTCTCATAACAGCCCATGGAGGTTCTGTGAATAATGTAAGGACGTACTTTATCACCGTTCTGATCAATATAATACATATCAAACTGTGCGGCCAAAAGAGCATCCCACTGTATGGTAATCATGGTGTCTTCCTTGCCGTATACGTTCTTGGTATTGATATCGATCTTAGGTCCATAGAAGGCTGCCTCTCCTACATCCTCCACGAAAGGAATCTGCAGCTCATTCATAATATTTCTCATATGCTGCTGGGTTTCCTCCCAAACCTCAGGCTCGCCGATATATTTGGTCTTATTTTCGGGATCCCACTTGGAAAGATGATAGGTTACATCCTCCTCTACGCCTAAAGTCTTTAAGCAATGCTGGGCAAGGGCAATACACTTCTTGAACTCCTCTACCATCTGATCCGGTCTTACAATCAAATGTCCCTCGGAAATTGTAAACTGGCGCACTCTGGTTAATCCGTGCATCTCACCGGAATCCTCGTTTCTGAACAACGTGGAGGTCTCACCGTATCTAAGGGGAAGATCTCTGTAGGAATGCTGTGTTGCCTTATATACAAAATACTGGAAAGGACATGTCATGGGACGAAGGGCAAATACTTCTTTATCCTTTTCCTCGTCTCCCAACACGAACATGCTTTCCTTGTAATGATCCCAGTGTCCGGAAAGCTTATACAGATCGCTCTTTGCCATGAGAGGAGTCTTGGTTCTGATATAGCCCCACTCGTTATCCTCCAAATCCTCAATCCAACGCTGCATGGTCTGAATAATCTTTGCGCCCTTAGGCATCAAAAGGGGAAGCCCCTGTCCGATCACATCCACTGTAGTAAACAGCTCCATCTCACGGCCAAGCTTATTATGGTCGCGCAGCTTAATATTCTCCAGATATTCCAGATACTCTGTCAGCTCTTCCTTCTTGTTAAATGCTGTACCGTATATTCTTTGGAGCATTGCCTTATTGGAATCCCCTCTCCAGTATGCACCGGATGAAGAGGTAAGCTTAAATGCCTTGATGCCCTTGGTATTCATTAAATGAGGGCCTGCACACAAATCCACAAACTCCCCCTGATCATAGAAGGAAATCTCCGCATCCTCCGGCAGATCCTGAATCAGCTCTACCTTATAGGGCTCATTCCGCTCCTCCATAAACTTGATCGCCTCTGCTCTGGGAAGCGTAAAGCGCTTAAGCTCATGGCCTTCCTTGATAATCTTCTTCATTTCCGCCTCAATCTTATCCAGATCCTCTCTGGAAAAAGGCGCATGCTCAAAGTCATAATAATATCCCGTATCAATACTGGGTCCAATGGCAAGTTTGGCATCCGGGAAAATCCTCTTAACCGCCTCTGCCATTACATGGGAGCAGGTATGTCTTACCACCCGCAGTCCCTCAGGATCATTTGCCGTCAATATATTTAATGTGCAGTCCTTGTCGATGGTAGTTCGAAGGTCCACCACTTCCCCATCTACTTCTCCGGCACATGCCACTCTGGCAAGTCCTTCGCTTAAGTCTGCTGCGATTTCGTACACGCTGAGTGCTCTGTCATACTCTTTTACAGAGCCGTCTTTTAATGTGATTTTCATTTTTTCTCCTTCCTTTCTTTCTTCATTTATAAAAATGTCATTTTCGTAGTGACAATTTTATCACTGCTGTTCCTTCTTCCAATCGGCAATCTGCTATACAACCAGACGAAACACGCTTTGCGAGTTTCGCTGGTTATCGCGGCAGTCGCTGAGTGAACATGCAAGCATGTTCGTTCAGCTCGTTGCTCGCAAAAAAATTCCCATGCACTACATTAAGTAATGCATGGGACGTAATATACGCGGTTCCACCCTGCTTGCCTCCGAAACACGATTCCTGCTTACGGAGACCGCTCATTCATCTTTAACGCAGATTATACGGGCCGGATTGGGGCCACTCCGAGTTAGTTTTGGGCTGCTTCCCGCAAAGACATTTTCAGCACGGTATCACAAAATTCCACCGATGTCTCTCTCTGTTACCTTTCACAGCTTACTCGTCTCATCAATGTGTTAGTTTATGTTTAATACATTTCTTATCATATGACACTTTTTAAATTCTGTAAAGAGAAAAGTTATCAATTAATCTCTTCAAGAAGCATTTCTTCCACGATTCTGGCCGCCGATGCTACCAATCTGGTACAGGGTCTTTCCTGATAATACTCCTTCGTACGCCTGGATGGCTTAGCGCTTTCCTCCATCCCCTCTATTCCAAGCAGTTCCCGGCAGATTATGGTTCCGTTTTGCTCCCGGAATTTGTCTGCCATCTGTCTGGTGAGAAGATAAATTCTTTCCTTGCCTTCCTCATCTGCAGGATCGGTGTTGCCTTCCTTCAGTCCTGCCAGCAGCGCCATTGCCGATACAGCACCGCAAACCTCACGCATTCTGCCTATCCCGCCGCCCATAGGACTGGAAAGCTTAAGCGCGGTTTCTCTGTCCATTCCAAACAGGTCCGCATAGGTTGCAAAAACCGATTGTGCACAGGTATACCCCTCCTCAAAGGTAGCTGCCGCCTGTTCTACCCGACTGAGCATCAGCCTTTCTTTCCGCAGCACTTTTTGTATTTCTTGCCGCTTCCGCAGGGACAGGGGTCATTGGGATATATCTTGTCCGGCTTAACAATGGTTGTAGAAGACTTCTGCTCTCTGTAAAGCGCCTTTCTTGTATCCTCGTCAAAAATTTCTTCCCATTCGGGAAGCTCGTACAACCAGTCAGCTCCGGCTGCCACCATGTTCTTATAAAGCAGCGCCTTATCAAATGCAAGGCTTACCTTGGTGTCCTCTTCCATTTCCTCTATAGGATTTGCTTCCTTCAAGCTGTCGTTGATGCCGTCCAGAAAGCCTGTCATGGTCATAATATCAACGTTATATTTGTCTGCCAGCTCCTTCACGGTGCCGGTCACTTCCTCATCGGGATTTTTTAAAAGTTCTGCGTATATATCCTTTTCCTTCTGGAAATAATCTGTCCAGAGTCTCTGTAAATCTCCTTTATTTGCTGTCTCTGAGTACGCCATATCGCGCCATTTTTTAAGCAATGTCATAAAACAGTTCCTCCTTACCTGCACAAAACAGATATTTTATGTTTTCGCAGTGATAGCCACTTTCTGCTATTATATATTACTTTCCTGAAAAAGTAAAATTTTTTTGAACAAAATGAATAATATGGAAAAACCGGTCAATAATACTAATAGTCAACGGAACCCCCTCCTTTGACAGCGTGGGAAACCACAATTACCTAAAGATAAATGAATACTTATCCTCCCCTAAGGAAAGCCCCCGGGACTGCAAAGGCGCAGCTTCGGGGGTTTTCAGTTCAAAATCACCCTATTACTTATATCAGACGCTTTATCTATGGTCAGTAGGAAACAACAGAATCAGAGCTGCTGCTTTGTCACGGACATCATTCTTTTCATTTCCGTATGCACATCCGTCTTTTTCTGCTCCTGTTTTGGAGTTTCCGTCTTCTGACCTTCTGAGCGTGAAATTTCCGTTCTTTCCTTACTCTTTTCGCTTTCTTTTTCGAACGTTTCCATGTTCTGACAATCGATCAGCATCTGCATCTGATAAATGCCTTTCTTAATCTGCTTATCCTGCTGCTTTCTCCTCTCCACCTTACCCAGCTGACTTTCCTTAAATTCCTGAATATTCCCTATATTCATGCTTTCCTTCTCCTTTCCGCAGCTTCTTCTGCCATTCGGAAGCCGCACCACTTTCCTGAAAGGTCCAAGTGGTTATTTTATTTTGAAATATAAAAATAGCATTATACTTCCCTTTACTCCATCTTGGAAAACATAACGCTATCCTTAGCTATATTAAAAACAAAAACAGTAATAACGATCTTATTTTAATCTTCGGCACATTGTATCAAAATATTTAGACCTGTATTTGATTTTTTTCCCGGCGCTTTCCATTCACTGTCTTTTCCTGCAAAGTACCTGCATATCTTATAGCCCCGACAAACATCAATAGCCAACCCAATGATTCAAATCCGGAATCAATTCCCTTAAATCCAATTTTGAAAATACTGAAAACCTGCCCAATCAATGTAGACAAAAGCGGAGCTGCCAGAAGCCATACTTTCGGAAGAGGAAGCACCTTCTTAACCACCAGTCCAATCCATCCGATCGTCGTAAACAAATCCGCTATTACAAAATACACGAGAAACGGAACCGCTTCCGCCCAGAATATGCGAAGATCGATTCCCATCGCTTTGTCTGCATTTCCAAGCACATCATATGCCGCATTGAACTGCAAAATTAAAAGCCCGCAGGCGATATGAATAAATAAAAACGCCATAACCCCTGCATAATTCCCAATACGGAACAACCCTATAAAGCGATCCTTTCCTCTATCACTCCCTTTCGGGTTCTGTTCGTCCAAAAGACGCAGAAATTCCTTTGCCGCCACGAAATACAACGGTATGGCAATGGCTCCCAGAAGATTGGATAAGGCAATCCGCCAATCCGAAATGGTAAGCCATCCCGTGTCCGCAATCATCCCCAACGGTTCAACATCCCACGGCTCATATCCTATCATGTAGTCTCCTACCATTGCCATTAAAAAGGCCGGAATCGCCAAACTTATTTTTTGTTTTGAAGTCATCATACTCTCCTTTCTCATGAAAAACCACCTTACGACCGCTATAATCAGTCCTCCGCTTTTATGTATTGATAGATTGTCTGAAAAATAAGGTCAATGTTGGTTTCAATGGATTCCTGACAAAAGGAATCCCTGTTTTCTGTCATGCCGTAAATGCTTTTCAAGAAATTCACTATTACACCGGTATCGTAATCCGAACGAATACCACAAACCACCTTAAGCAGTTTTTCCGCTTCAACCTTTTCCCGCTCTGCATCAAACATGCCAAAATTACGCAGATGCTCCTTCAGCCATACAAAATCCTCTGTTCTGAAGGACATAACAAAATTGTGCTCAAAGGTAAAAAGGCTTCGATACCAACGCATCATTTCCTCAAGGGAAATCCTGTCTCTCCCCTGCATCAATGCCGCAAATTCCTGCATCTCCTTCCTGTTTGATTCCTCAAACAGTGCAAGAACAAACTCTTCCTTGGAGGCAAAAAAATGATAAAAGGTACCCTTGGCAATCCTGCAGCTCTCTGCCAGCTTGGCAACGGTCATGCCCTTTAATCCGCTTTCTCTGCTCATTCGATAACCTGCATTGATTAAATTCTGCCTGATTTCCTTACGCTCTTTTTCCGTAAAATTGGCCGGCAAAATATCCCTCTTGTTTCTTTCAGTGACTTTTTATATTTATTGGGTCATTGAAAATATAAAAAGTAAAACCTCAATGTCAAGATGAATAACACAATAAAATACGCCGCCATCATATAGGCGCTGAGCAGCCTGGAATTGCCGATATTCTTCGCTCTTAATACGATATGTTTATATTCTGCCTGAATTGCCCATGGCATATTTCTGCCCGGAAATCTGTTTTTCAGTTCCCTTTTACAGGCATCCGCATAAAAAATCCATAAAGCTTACACATAACTGTATATTTTCATCATTTTCTCCAATCGCACCTAGAATTCAAGCTCAATCATCTGACACATTTTGTGCTTATCCAGATAGCGGAACACCCAATTAACAACAATGCCATATCGCTTGTCTAAAGGACGATACCCTGTCAGATATCCTTTTCTGACCACATCGGAAAATGCATTGCTAAAGTTCATCAATTCCTTTTCATCCTCCAGGCTGAAATATACACCTACATTTCCCATCTCTGAGGGCTTAAGCCAGGTCTTTAACATGCTCTTTAAGCCCCTTGCATTGGTTGCATCAAATGTAAGTTTTCCTCCCGGGAAATGCCCTGCCATGCTGCTAAGCAGCTTTTTAACCTCCTCACGCTTAAAATAATAAAACACACCGGATGAAAAAAATACGACGCCATCTTCCTGCCTGTAATCAATCCGGGTAAACCAGGAGGTATCAGTTAAATCGGCTGCAATATTCTTTTCACGTTCTGTTTCAGGCAGCAGCTGATTTCTGACTGCAATCACATCCGGGAAATCAATGTTATATCCCTTTGAGATGCCGTTATCCACCTGCCGGAATGTAGTATCCAGACCACAACCCAGATTTACCACACATGCCTTGGGATGTTTTGATAAATATTCCCTGCATACCGCTGCAAGATCATATTGTCTCGTTGCTCCCATAATCGCTCCGATCCGGTCCATGATTTTTCTTTGCCTGGGAAAATCATAGTCAATCCGTTCTATCAACCGCTGACAGTCATGGTCCGAAAAATTCTCAGGATACATATCCATTGCCAGCTTTCGCCCATATAACGAGATAATCAAAGTTTCCTGAACGGAATTTTTTTGAATCTTATATTTTTCCATAACAACCTCCTATGATAAAGCCATTCCACTGTCAATCTCAATACCGATTCGAACAATGCGAAGCAGGGTCTCATAGGCCTGCACGCTGCTCTCGTCCATGCTTCCCTGATGCTCCGTATTTTCCAGAAAGGTGCATAACGCAAGGAACTCCGCCTGACTGAGCATATACGCTTCATTTATACTGTATTTTTTCTTTGTCAGACCCCGTCTGTACAACTCCTCATAATAGCGGACGGAATAGGAAACGCTGAATTCCAGATATTCTGCCTTTTTGCGGGCATAATACTCGGGATTGCCATGCAGCACAATCATCTGCAAAATCGGAAAATGCTCCTGGAATCCGGCAAGCATCTTCACCGATGCTTTTTGCTGGAACAAATATAACAGTTCCTGATCTGTTTTCTGCTCCAGATCATCAGGAAGCAGCTGCTTTTGCATGGCAAATAATTGATTGATTACATCGTCGCAGATCGCCTCAAAAATTTCCTTTTTGCCCGGAAAATGCTTGTAAAGCGCACCTGCTGTAACACCTGCATCCGCAGCTATTTTCCGCATGGAGGCTTCCTGATATCCTACCTTAAGCATCTCCTTAGTCGCTGCTTCCAAAATTCGTTTTCTTGTTAATTCTGTCGACTCACGCATACTTTTCTTCTTACTGCGATTACAGCACTTGTCTGTCGTTAAAAAATCGGATTTAGTAAACACTGTTTACCAAATCCGATTATAACATTCTTATATTCACTTTGCAAGAAGAATCCCTATTAGCCTTTCCACAGAGCCAAGTTTCTTCCATTAAAGCACATAATGCACTCTGCTTTCCTCATATCTGTCCTGCTGCTCCTTACATTCCGTCGGATAACCGCAGGGAACAACGGCAAATACTTCCAGATTTTCAGGCAAATCCAGAATAATCGCTGCTTTCTTCATTCTGTCCTCAAGCGGTGCTATACCAAGCCATACCGCACCCAACCCAAGCTCGTCTGCCTGAAGAAGCAGATTTTCTACGGATGCACTCAAATCAAGCTGTGCATACTCCGGCATCATGCAGTTTTTGCGATAGCAGGCAACGAACGCCACCGGTGCATCCTTTGTACAGCCCGCATACGGACTGACCTTTGCCAGCGCATCAAGCTTCTGCTTATCGGTAACCACATAATACTCCCATGGCTGTTGGTTACCCGCCGAGGGAGCCGCCATGGCTGCGCGGAGCATTGTTTTGACCTTATCCTGCTCTACCTCTGTATCCTTATATTTACGAATACTGGTTCTGTGAAAAATACTGCTCATACAGCTTCCTCCCGTTTCTTTTCCTTTTAACAGTATAGACCGCCTCATCCTGAGCCCTTTCCAAGCATGAAACGGTCCTTAAACTGTCTGAATCTATTTAGCCTAAAATCGCCTTATCGCTGGTAAACTCTTCCCCGCTGGCCTCCTCAAACTTATGAAGCAGGTCCTCCACGGTAAGCTTTTGCTTTTCCTCGCCTTTGATATCCAAAATAATCTTCCCGTCCATCAGCATAATCAAACGGTTTCCATGCGCTATAGCATCCTTCATATTATGGGTAATCATCAGTGTGGTCAGTTTTTCTCTGTTTACAATAAGCTCCGTGGTTTCCAAAACCTTAGCCGCCGTCTTGGGGTCAAGAGCTGCAGTATGCTCATCCAGCAAAAGAAGCTTAGGTTTTTGCAGCGTTGCCATAAGCAGGGTAAGCGCCTGTCTCTGTCCGCCGGAAAGAAGTCCCACCTTGGTGGTTAATCGATCCTCCAGACCCAATCCTAATATTTTCAGGATTTCTTTGAATGTTTCTCTTTCCTTTTTGGTAATGCCTGGGCGCAAAAGCCTTCTGTGCCCTCTTCTTCTTGCCAGGGCAAGATTTTCCTCTATTTCCATCTCAGCTGCGGTTCCTGTCATGGGATCCTGAAAAACACGCCCTAAGAATTTTGCTCTCTTATACTCGGAAAGTCTGGTAACATCCACCCCGTCAATCACAATTTGTCCTGTATCCACAGGCCACACACCTGCAATGGCGTTCATCATAGTGGATTTACCTGCTCCGTTTCCGCCGATTACTGTCACAAACTCTCCGTCTTCAAGGGTAAGGGAGAAATGATCAAGGGCAAGCTTTTCATTCACTGTCCCGGGGTTAAATATCTTGGTCACGTTTCTGATTTCAAGCATGGCTATTTTCTCCCTTCTTTCTTATGAGTCTGTGAAAATATCTTTTCCTTCCAATACGGAACAGCAAGGAGAACTGCCACTATCACCGCTGATATAAGCTTTAGATAATCCGGCTTTACCCCCATCCAGAGCACTATCTGCATAACCAGATAATAGAAAATAGACCCCAATGCAACTCCAAACAGTTTCAATCCGAAATTATGAAAGATATTGCCAAACACCACTTCTCCAATGATTACTGCGGCCAACCCGATTACAATGGCGCCGCGTCCCATATTAATATCTGCGAAACCCTGATACTGTGCAAGCATCGCACCGGAAAGCCCTACCAGTCCGTTGGAAATCATCAGACCAAGCACCTTAAAAAAGTTCGTGTTGATTCCCTGTGCTCTTGCCATGTTTCCGTTACAGCCTGTAGCTCTTAAGGCGCTTCCAAGCTCTGTGCCGAAAAACCAGTACAGAATCATAATCAAAAGCAGGATACCTACTGCTACCACCAAAATCGTATTTCTATAAAACGGAACACCCTTTATGTATCGAAGCGATACTAAAAGGCTGTATTTGTCTACATTAATCGCCTGATTTGCTTTTCCCATGATCATTAGATTCACCGACCATAAAGCAATCTGCGTCAAAATACCGGAAAGAATGGGAGGTATTCCCATAACAGTATGTAAAACACCGGTCACAAACCCGGTTACCATTCCTGCAAGCGTAGCCGCCAGCATGGCGACAGCAACATTATGGCCGGACAGCATCATCATAATGCAGACCGCACCTCCTGTACATAAGGATCCGTCTACGGTCAGATCCGCGAAATCAAGAAGCCGATAAGTAATATAAATGCCGATTGCTGCGATTCCCCAGATCAACCCCTGAGCAAGGGCTCCCGGCATTGCATTGATCAGGTTTAAAACATTCATCGTTTTCCTCCAAAGCACAACTTGAAACGGTGGCACATTTTCCAAGAAAGGCAGTGGGGGTTGGTCTTCTCCCACTGCCAATTGGTTTTCATGTATCCATATCCATCAAATGCAGATTATTCGGTAACAATAGCCTCATAACCATCTGGAATGGCAACACCTAAAGCTTCACAATTTTCTACATTGTATTTCTTGGTAAAGTTAGGCGCATATTCTACAGGCATAGTAGAAATATCTGCTTCTCCTGTAAGGATCTTTGCAGCCATCTTACCTGTTGCAACACCTAAATCATAGTAGCTGATAGAAAGAGTTGCAACACCGCAGCCTGCACAGATACCTTCCTCGCCTGCAATAATGGGTACTCCTGCTGGAAGACATACATTGTTGATCAGCTCTGTGTTGGATGCTACCGTATTGTCAGTAGGAACATAAATAACATCTACCTCACCTGCTGCTGTTGTTACTACTGCAGACAGATCATTAGAGTCTGAAAATGCGTAGTATTCACAGGTATAACCCTTTTCCTCAAGAAAGCCCTTCACAGTATCAACCTGATACTGGGAATTAGCTTCTGCTGAACAGTATAGCAAACCAACTGTCTTTGCATCAGGGAAAAGCTCCTGCAGCATGTCTGCCTGTCCGTCAAGGGGTGCCAGGTCAGATGTACCTGAAATGTTTCCGCCCACTGTGCCATTGAAATCATCCAGTTCAAGAGCTACGCCATACTCTGTAACAGAAGTACCGAGAATGGGAATCTCATTTGTTCCGGCAGCAGCTGCCTGAAGTGCAGGTGTTGCATTTGCTAAAATCAAATCAACGTTTTTAGAAACAAAGCTGTTGATAATGGTGGAGCAGGTATTGGTATCTCCCTGCGCATTCTGCTCATCATAAACGACCTTGTCTCCCAATTCCTCTGTTAAGGCATCCTTAAAGCCCTGAGTTGCTGCATCCAGCGCCTCATGCTGTACCAGCTGACAAATACCTATTGTATAGGTAACATCATCTGCTGCTTCCGTGTCTGCGGTATCCTCTGTATCATTGGCAACCTCAGCCTCCACATCAGCCTCATCTTCTGTTTCTGTGCTGCTCTGAGCTGCTGTATCTACGCTGTCCTCGGAAGTTCCTCCGCAGGCAACAAGACTGAACGTCATTGCAGCGGTTACAAGTAACGCTAATAATTTTTTCATCATATTTCCTCCTCAAAAAATAATAATGATTTAAACACCGTACTGATTATATAGCTTTAAAGTGCTAAAGTCAATATATTTTTCACATCCCGCTCATACACGATAACGGTTCACCATTTACATATCCAAGTCGGCTCGTTGCTCGCGTAAATTAATACAGCGTATGAACCAAAGTTCCATACGCTGTATTAACTTCTCTAAACTGTTATTCACTTTTGGAAATAAACTGCTCCACAAACTGATCAAATGGACAAGGACGTCCAAAATAATACCCCTGTATGTAATCCGGTTCAATTTTACAAATACACTCCAACTCTTCCTTGGTTTCTATTCCCTCGATACAAAGCTTCAAATTAATGTCATGAACCATGTCCGACATATGCTGAAGCAGATTGTGTTCATATTGATTGTTCAGCGCCTTTACCGTAAAGCTTCTGTCAATTTTGATCGTGCATAAATTCAGATTATATAAATAATGGAAGTTTGAATATCCGGTTCCAAAATCGTCCAGCGCCAACAGTATGCCGTTCTTTCTTAAGCCTTCACAGAAATTAAAGAAGAAGGAATTGGATTCCAGAAATCCGCTTTCCGTAAGCTCAATAATGACGCTGTCCGAGCTTAATTGATATTTCTCAAGTCCCTTTTGAATTTCCTCCAGCACATTGCTCTTTAAAACCTGAATATAGGAAAGGTTTACTGAAATTCTAAAATCAGGAATAGACTTTTGTATTTGGGCGCATGCTGCCATCGCCTGCTCTAAAACCCAACGCCCCACCGGAATAATCAGATTGCTTTCCTCCAAAAGCGGAATAAACTTAACCGGAGAAATCATTCCATGCTTCTTGGTATGGAAACGAAGCAGCGTTTCCGCATTACACAGCTTGTTTGCCTTAATATCCATAATCGGCTGAAAGTATGCTTCAAAGCCTTCAAAATCATGATTTACAGACCACAGCATCAGGCTGGTAAGCTCTTTTTCCTGTAAAAACGTATTGTAATCCTCATTATCAAAAACGTAACACTTATTTTTGCCTCTGTTCTTTGCTTCATTTAAGGCAAATTCCGACAGTTTCATCAGATTATGGTACTCCTGATTTTCTATCCGTCCAAAATCCAAAATACCGGCCGAAATCGTGTAAAAAACCTCATAGCATTTCTCTTCTATCAACTGGGTGATCTTATGCTGTATTTCGGCATAAAGCTTAATGGCTTCTTCAACACTTCTGTTCTCACTGTCAAGAACAATATACTCATCTGCCACAACACGATAAAGCTTCTGCTCAGGAAGCAGCACGGACTGAATACATTCTGCGGTTTTGCCGATAATCATATCGCCATATTTCAGTCCCTTATTTTCATTGATTTCCTTAAAATTATCAATTCCAAGACGGATCAGAAAACCATTTAGTCCTTTCAAACCCAAAATGCTTATTTCCTTTGAAAGGCTTTCCTCCCGTAAAAGTCCGCTGATGTTGTCAGCCTTCTGCTTTTTGCCGATTTCATTGATACAGCCTACCAAAAACTCGGCATTCCCCTCACTGTCACAAAGCACTCTGCCTCTGCAGTTAATCCAAATCGGCTTATCATTCCTTCCCAGCCAACGATATTGCAGATTGTGAAAACGCTGTCCGTTATGATTGATCCGATCCAAGTCGGCATTCAAAAGCTGTCTGTCCCCCGGATACACCAGCTCATTCAAGTGTACGCCTGCATTGTCAAACTGACTTGCCGGCAGCTTAAAACGCTTTACCGCATTAGGCGAAATGCAGTAATAGTCATTCTGTAAATCCAGAATATATAAAAAATCATCCATACACGGGTCCAAAACATCGATAATCTTCTCAAATTCCTCGATTGAAATCCCCTTAATTGCATTGTCCATAAAAACCCCTCTAAAAATGCAGCATCAACATTTGTAAAAAACTTACTTACATTATAGTATACTCTTCTCTCAGAAATCAAGAGCAATCGTAACTTGGGATGGGGTAAACTTATTGTCAGACTCATGAAGATAAAATACGCTTTCAGATAAAACTCCGGAATCATCTATATGATCCCGGAGCTTCTTAATCTTCTTTATAACTTATGTCCGCAGCCGCCTGCACAATTCTTGCAGTCACAGCCACATTGCAGGGATTTCCCGCTTTTTTTATCCAATATCATTTTTCTAATCACCAATCCGACAATGCAGATCAGGATTACTGCTGTAATAAATGTTCCCATAACAGCCTCCTATCGGTTTGCCCAAAAAACTCTACATTATTTTATGCAAAAGTTATTTGGCACGAACCACTTTTTTCGTATCTACCTTCAATGATTTGCTTTCCTTATAAGGTCTGAACAGAAGATACAGGAAAGCAGCTACCAGAAGAATTGCCACTACAGTTCCGATACCGAATGAGCCTGCGCCAAACAACATACCGATCTGGTATACACAAAGGGAAACAACGTAAGCCAGTATTGTCTGGTATCCGATTGCAAACCAGAACCACTTAGCATTGTTCATTTCTCGCTTGATTGCTCCCATTGCTGCGAAGCAAGGCGCGCACAAAAGGTTAAATACAAGGAAAGAATATGCTGCAATTGTACTTAAGCTTCCTGCAAGCTGTCCCCAGATTTCCTCACCGTCTTCTGCAACTTCGGCAAATCCGTACAGGACACCAAATGTACCAACCACGTTTTCCTTAGCAATCAAACCTGTAACGGCTGCAACTGCCATCTTCCAGTCTCCCCATCCGAGAGGAATAAAGAGCCATGCAATTGCATTACCAATCTTAGCAAGAATACTGCCGTCAAGCTGCTCTGCCTCCAGCATACCGAAGGAACCGTCTGCCCAGCCAAAGCTCATTAAGAACCAGAGAACGATGGTGGATAATAAGATAATGGTTCCTGCCTTCTTGATGAAGGACCAGCCTCTTTCCCACATGCTTCTAAGTACATTGCCTACGGTAGGCCAGTGGTAAGCAGGCAGCTCCATAACGAAAGGAGCCGGATCGCCTTCAAACATCTTTGTCTTCTTTAAGATAATACCGGAACAGATAATTGCTGCAATACCTACAAAATATGCACTGGGTGCCACCCATGCGGCTCCGTCAAACAATGCACCTGCAATCAATGCGATAATAGGGAGCTTAGCGCCACAGGGAATAAATGTTGTGGTCATAATTGTCATCTTACGGTCTCTGTCATTCTCGATGGTTCTGGAAGCCATAACACCGGGAACGCCGCATCCTGTACCGATCAGGATCGGAATAAAGCTCTTGCCGGAAAGACCAAACTTGCGGAAAATTCTATCCATAATGAAAGCTACACGAGCCATATATCCGCAAGCTTCCAAAAATGCCAGGAAAATAAACAATACAAGCATCTGAGGCACGAAACCAATCACCGCACCTACACCGGCTACAATACCGTCAAGGATCAGTCCCTGAAGCCAGTCTGCACAATTAATTGCCGTCAACAGACTCTCAATTGCGGGAGGAATAATCTCACCAAACAGCACGTCATTGGTCCAGTCCGTTACAAAAGCACCGACTGTAGTTACGGATACATAATAAACAAGGAACATAACCACTGCAAAAATAGGAAGTGCAAGCCATCTGTTGGTTACAATTTTGTCAATCTTGTCAGATGTGGTTAATTTTTCTTTGCTCTTTCTCTTATAGCACTCGCCGATAATGGAAGAAATATATACATATCTCTCGTTGGTGATAATACTCTCCGTATCATCATCCATTTCCTTTTCCAGCGCTTCAATCTGTGCAGAAACATCCGGAACGCTGCTCATTTGCTCTGCAATCTTATCATCCTTTTCCAACAGCTTGATTGCAAAGAAACGCTTTTGTTCCTCAGGAATATCACTTCCCAGCTGTTCTTCAATCTTCTCCAATGCATTCTCTACTTTAACAGCAAACTTATGTAACGGAGGCTGAACCTTCTTCTCGTTGGCCAGTGCAACTGCCTTTTCAGCGGCCTTGGTAATTCCTGTACCCTTGAGGGCTGAAATTTCAACCACTTCACATCCCAGTTTCTCGCCAAGCTTTGCGGTGTTAATCACATCGCCGGTCTTTGTCACCACATCCATCATGTTAACTGCCATGATTACGGGGATGCCAAGCTCCATCAGCTGTGTTGACAGATAAAGGTTTCTTTCAATGTTTGTTCCGTCAACAATATTGATAATCGCATCCGGTCTTTCTGAAATCAAATAATTTCTTGCTACTACTTCCTCCAGTGTATAGGGAGAAAGGGAATAAATACCGGGAAGGTCCATGATAATAACATCCTTGTGTCCTTTCAGCTTACCTTCCTTCTTTTCAACTGTAACACCGGGCCAGTTTCCAACGAACTGATTAGAACCTGTCAGTGCATTAAATAATGTAGTCTTACCGCAGTTTGGATTACCTGCAAGTGCAATCTTAACAGACATATTATACCTCTTTTCTTACTATTATTAGTTATATCTAACTCATGTTCAAAAAACGTTACTCAACCAAGATCATATCTGCATCTGCTTTCCGCAAAGAAAGCTCGTATCCTCTTACCGTGACCTCTACAGGATCTCCAAGGGGGGCAACCTTTCTCACAAATACCTCTACTCCCTTTGTAATTCCCATGTCCATAATTCTCCGTTTAACGGGTCCGTCTCCGGTAAGCTTGCTGACCTTTACAGTCTGACCGCAGGGAACTTCTCTCAATGTTTTCATTACTAACTCCTTTCTATTCTTTGGAAGACATAAAAATAAGTCTTCTAACTAACTAAAATTTTGTTGGCCATATCCTTTCCGATTGCAACTCTCGCATCCTTAATGTTTACGATTAAGTTGCCGCCTACTTCAGATACCACGGTAACCATTCCGCCGGTAACAAAGCCCAGATTCTCCAGAAAACGCCTGGTCTCTTCCTTGCCGCCGATTTTATGTATTACACTTGGTTCGCCTTCTTTTGCCATTGTCAGGGGCATCATTTATACCTTCTTTCTCTTTCTTCTTATGGATTTTGATAATCATTTTCATTTCAAGGTTAGTATATTCTACCCTCTGTTAGTTGTCAATGCTTTTTTTATTTTTTATTTATATTTTTTATCATTTTATGATATAATTATTTCGTTATTTATATAGTTGGGTTATTATATTAGAATAGGAGTGTATCATGCATACAAACGAATCTGCGGAAAATTATCTGGAAACCATATTAATGCTTCTGAGTTTTGAAGTGAATATCTGAGATAAATCCAGCAACCCCCTGTGGTTAC
>CAYMUW010000031.1:19745-33882 GCA_964393865.1 uncultured Lachnospiraceae bacterium | reverse complement strand
ATTTATAAATATATTTAAACTGCTTGATACAGCTTCCGATTCCGACATTGACATCAAGCTGCATCAGCTGGTTCATATGCAGAATAATTTCATTACATACCACCTTAACAGTCTGACTCATTTCCACAGGCTTGTTGGAATAAAACAAAATATAGGTTCGGTGATCCTGTCCCTGACAGACCTCGCCCGCCTTGAATTTTTTCACAATTTCCTGACTGATATTATACAGAACAAATGCCATAAGCGCGCTTTCCTTTTTTTGTTCCTCACACAGCTTATCCGTTCTTGCGTAAACATCCAGCTCCACAATTCCCACTCTGTAACTGAGCGCATCCAGAGTAATGCCAAGCTCCTCCAGTGCACTGCGGTTTTCCTGTTCCGTCTTTCTTCCCATAATAAGATCAAGCAGTACATTGGCACAGACCAGCATCTGCCCCTTATGGTAATTGGCCTGCATAGCAGAAATTTTTCTTTCTACAGCCAGTTCCTTGTCCATTTTCTCCTTCAGAGCCAAAAGCGTCTCGCTCATTTCTACTGCCGTGATGGGCTTTAAAAGATATTCCTTTACACCAAATTTAATTGCCTTTTTTGCATATTCAAATTCATCATAGCCGCTGAGTATAATTACCTTGATATCAGGGTACTGTTTGCTAAGCCTTTCACTTAACTCCATACCGTCCAAATATGGCATGCAAATATCGGTAAGTACTACATCTACCGGATTTCGGGCGATAAAATCCAATGCTTCCTTCCCGTTTTCACAGCACCCCACAAGCTCATAGCCACATTTTCCCCAAGCCACGTTTTCGCTTACCGCCTCGCGGATAAGTGCCTCGTCATCTACCAGCAATATCCGATACATGCAATCCTCCTTTTAGTGCAGAGTTTTCTGCCGTCTTCCCCTTTCGCTCCAATTATCATTTCCCAGAATAAAAAATATACAGCATCCGACCTTTCAATTCTTTCTGTCAAGGGAAGATACTGTATATTTTCGCCAACGATATCTCTAATTAATCACAACACCCTTCTGCAGCATAATATTGGCATAAAGCGCTGTCTCGCCGGTAGCAATGATGGCGTATACCTTCTGCGCCTCATCATAAAATGCAAAACGCTCTATCTGTCCTATGACATTTGCGCCGCGCTCATCATACTTGGTTACGATCTCCTTATAGGTATCCCAGATTGGCGTCTCCACCGGGTCACCCGGCATAACCTCCATAAGATTGACAGGCTTCTCCACATATGTATCCAACGGAAATACCTGTAAAATTGCATCCAGAACCTCTGCTGCACCATGTCCGTCCATGCGAATTACCTTCGCATTCTTTCCCATGGACTCCGCAGGAAAATTGCCGTCTGCAATCACCAGTCTGTCACTGTGCCCCATCTCACAGAGCACCTTTAAAAGCTCAGGGGATAAAATCCCTGGAATTCCTTTTAGCATAACCCTTCCTCCATTTCTAAGACATACCTTCCACTGATATAATAATATCATGATAAAGGCTGTTAAAATTGTAAATTAATAGCATAAACTATAATAATTTTCACATTTTGGTAATTGTGCCATCCAAATCCCAAAGATCTTCCCAGCCTTTTGCTCCTTCCCACAGGAATACCTGCCCTTTAATCAGCCGGCAGTTCTTGTCGGCCTTCTCAATCCTATCCATTTCCTCCTGGGTTAAAGGGTCCTCGGTTGTGCATCTTAAATTGCTTAAATACTGGGGCTCCTTCACCGAAAAAGGAATGGGAATCTGGCCTCTCTGCACTGCCCATTTCAGGCACACAAGCGCCGGATGAACTCCATGAGCCTCTGCAATTTCCACGATTTCCTGCATCTGGGTATCTGCCACATCCTCACTGGTTCTGTCTCTTTCCGGTCTGGAAGGTGAACCAATCGGACAATATCCGATAGGCTGTATTCCATGGTTTACCGCATACTCAAACAGCTCGGGCTGTTGGAAGCCGGGATGGCATTCCAGTTCAAGAGCTGCCGGTTTAATCTTGCACAGTGGAAGCACTGCCTCCAGCTTGGGGATGGTCATATTGGACATTCCGATGTAACGAACCATTCCCTTCTCCACCAGTTCCTCACACTGTCTCCAGGTGTCCATAAATTCCTCAAGGGAAAAAGGCTTTGAGTCGGGATTTCTGGAATCCCCGCTGCACCCGGGTGCATGGTAATTGGGGAAAGGCCAATGCACAAAGTACAGGTCGATATGGTCAAGCTGCAAATCCTTAAGAGTCTTCTCACAGGAACGTGCTACCTCTCTGTGCATATCATTCCATACCTTGGAGGTGATAAACAAATCCTCTCTTTTAATATCCGTCTCCGCAAAAATCCGCTGAAGCACCTGTCCGATCCGATCCTCATTCTGATATACGGAAGCGCAGTCAATCAGACGGTAACCACTTTTAATAGCGCCAAACACCGCTTCCGATATCTGATCGGGAGTATATTTGTCTGAGCCGAAGGTGCCCAGACCTACAGCAGGAATTTCTTCCCCTGTGTACAGCTTGCGCTTAGGCACATCAACCGGATTAATTCTGTCACTCATTTGCAATCTTCCTTTCTATTTCACATCTTTTCACAGCCTGCTGCTTCACAGTAACTGCCTTAGTCCTCAAAGGTTACCGCTACCTTACCGCACTGTCCACCTGCCATCAAAGCATATGCCTCTCCGGCCTTTTCAATCGGAAACTCGTGGGTAATCAAATCTTCGGGATGAATGCCCCATCTTACCAGACGCTCTACCAGCTCTTCCATTTTCCAAAGCGACGTTACCCAGGAGCCGTAAATGGTCTTCTGTCCGTGAATAATGTCGGGACTGGGATTAAAATTGCAGGTTCCGCCTTCTCCAACGAATGCAATCTTGCCCCATTCTCTGGTTGCTCTGATTGCCAGCTGTCTGCCTGCATCGTTTGCACTTGCGTCGATGGCACGTTCAACACCCTTACCGCCTGTTACTGCAAGAATCTGATCCAACGCGTCATCTCCCGGCTTAAATACATGGTCAACAAGTCCCAGCTTCTTTGCAAGATCAATACGATAATCATTCATTTCCACACCAATCAGCTTATTGGCTCCCATACACTTAGCCAGCATCAAAGCCGCAAGGCCAACCGGGCCTAAGCCTGTTACCAGCACTGCGTCGTTTCCGCAGATACCGATCTTCTCAATTGCTTCATAAACGGTTCCAAAACCGCAGGCTACCTGTGCGCCATCCTTATAGGTAAGCTCGTCGGGCAGTTCAATCAAATCCTTCTCATCTGCCAATATGTAAGGAGCCATGCCTCCGTTGCGCTGCCATCCATAAGCCTGACGATACTTGCTGGAACAGGAAATATAATATCCTCTTCTGCAGTCATTACATACGCCGCAGCCTGAAATATGATAAACAATAACTCTGTCACCTTTCTTAAAACGCTTTAAGCCTTCGCCCTCTTCCACAATCACGCCGCAGGGCTCGTGTCCGGCAACCATTCCGGGAATATAACCTTCCGGTCCTTTTCCAACGTGCTCTCTGTAAATACAGCGGATATCGCTTCCGCAGATTGTGGTAGCCTTTGTCTGCACCAGTACCTGTCCAAATCCGGGCTTCGGAACTTCAAATTCCTTTAATTCCACCGTACTGTTTCCGGGCAGGGTTGCCCCCATCATTTTTACCATGTTTCATTTCCTCCTTTTCATTATATCGTTGTTTCACAATACCTTTTTCTCATATTTTAATTATAGCTCATTCCGGTATAAAAATAAGAGAGATATTTGACTTTTCTCATATATTTATGTCGTGTTTTCGAATATTTGTTGAAATTGTTAAATCAAATCAGTATACTGAAAGAAAAAGGAGTTTTTTATGCTGACACGTTTCAATAATTTTGATCTGCATTTTTCCCTTGGGGGATGTGATTTTCATGTCTCCAATATTGTGTTGGAACAATTTGAGCGTTCTATCCCTATGCACAGCCACAGCAAAAACAGTTATGAAATTCACTACATTCCCTTCGGTTACGGAAAGGCCGTTATTGACGGGACGGATTACGAGGTGACTCCAAACACCCTGTTTATCACAGGTCCCTTTGTGGAACATGCCCAGTTTCCCAACCGCAAGGACCCTATGTGTGAATACTGCATTTATCTGAAAACGGGACGCAGCTCCATTCCCTCAGGCTCCTCTGCCGAAAAGGCTCTGGCTGACCTTTTTAAGAAGACAGACTTCTGGTTCGGACAGGATACCCAGGATATCCATACCCTGATGAAGCAGCTTTTCTTTGAATTGGAACACCGCTATACAGGCTACTTTATTCAGGCCGAGATCCTGTTAAAGCAATTGATTGTTAAGCTGGTTCGAAACTACGAAAACAAAACGGAGGTCAGCATCAGAAACGCCGTGCCAAATTTAATTGATAACAAATACCTGATTATTGAAGAGTGCTTTCTCTATGAATACCGCACCTTAACTCTGGACAAGCTTTCCGCAAGGCTGGGCTTGGGAATCCGTCAGACGGAGCGTCTGTTAAAGGATCACTATGGCAAAACATTTTTGCAGAAAAAAACAGAAGCGCGCATGTCTGCCGCTTCCATTCTTCTTCAAAATCCTGATATTTCCATCACACAAATTGCGGAGGATACCGGTTACTCCTGTGTGGAGCACTTCTCCGCTTCCTTTAAACGTTACTATGGCCTGAGCGCTTCCGCCTACCGCAGGCAGCTGCCTGCCGGATAGGATTAAGATGTGGGACAAATACATTCCACATGATACTGTGCAAACAGCTGAAGCCATTTTTCCTCCGGCTTCTCATCAGTGATAATCGTATCAATACTTTCCAAATCGGCGATTTTGGTAAATGCCGTATGGCCAAACTTTGAACTGTCTACCGCAAGAATTTTGTGAGCCGCCCTCTCTAACATGGTTTTCTTGTTTCTTGCATGAAGCTCATTGGAATCCGTCATACCGTTTTCCATATCAAAGCCTTTACAGGAAACAATCGCCTTATCCACATGAAAATTGTGAAGCATATGGTCCGTCTGAGGACCTACCAGTGCAAAAGAGCCTTCGGTGGCAAGCCCTCCGGTAGAAAGCACCCTCCAACTCTGGGCATCAAAAAGTTCAATAATAATTTCAATAGAGTTGGTAATGATCGTAAGATTTTTCTTTTCTTCCTTAAGCGCCTTGGCAATGAATACAGCCGTGGAGCTGGAATCCAGCATCAGACTTTCTCCGTCTGAAACCATTCCCTTTACAATTTCCGCAATTTGCTGTTTTCCCACAACATTTGTGTTCTTACGAATATTAAAGGGCATATCAATATTAATATTCTCATTCAGCACAGCACCGCCATAGCTTTTGATCACATATCCGTCATTCTCCAGCTTTTCCAGATCTCTGCGGATTGTTTCTTCGGAAACACCATACTGTCTGCTGAGTTCACTGACGACAACCCGTTTTTCCCTCTGCAGTCTCTCCAGTATTTCATTTCTTCTCTCAATCGCCAGCATCCTCTGCCTCCTTTTCTATCCTGTCTTTATAATATCGAACGACATATTTTCTCATCCGGGTGTGCAATCACTGAGGAATCCAAATACAAGCCGTCTTCTCCGATCTTTTTTCTGGCTTTCTTGATAGCAGCCTCTACCGCAGCCACTTCACCGGTCAGCATCATATAAGATTTGCCGCACATTCCTCTTGCAATACGCAGCTCAATCAAATCCACAATTGCCGTTTTGGCAGCTATATCCGCAGCCACAATGATGGACGCCGCATCATAGGTTTCCAAAATGCCGAGCGCCGAAATATGCTGAATTTCCGTGGCACCATAGATAGCCGGGAAAATTGATTCATGAGGATTTCCCAACACAAAGCTGTTAATCAAATGCGTGCCGCATTTTGTTTTAGCTGCTGTAACCGCAGCATCCACTGCACTCAATTGTCCTGAAATCACCGCAATATATTTGCCGGGGCATACCGTCTGGGCTTCAATAATATCCACCTCAGCGGTCTTGACCATAATATCCGCCGCGAAAACGCCCGCAGAAACCGTTTTGTATTCTATCATTCCAATTGCTTTACTCATATGATTTACAACCCTTCAATTACTTCTCGATTATAACATACTTATCCGTTACTTCAACTACTTTTCCTGTTATGGAAGCGTGTACCGCTACACTTAAGCCCTCTGCCGGTGACGCTATCATCTGTCCCTTTTCCACCTGATCGCCGCACTTTACATTCGGAACTGCAGGTGCACCGATATGCTGGCTGCATAGCAGCTTTACCCTTTTTACGGGAATTTCCGCATCGGTAATAGGCGCCGGTTTATTGTATTTGGCCAAATCCAGCCGTGCCAGCAGCCGCTCCATCGGAGCCTTCCGAAATTCTCTCTCTGCCGCTACAGGCGCCGGTTTTACATCTTTCGGCGGTTTCACGCCATGGGCACGAAGTCCTGCTTTATAATCCGCAATCAACGACCTTGGTGATAAGCCCTGCATACAGGAATAATTCTCGCACAAGCCGCAGGCGGAGCAAAATGCAGTATTCAGGAAAATATCCGGGTCCTGCACATCCTTGCAGGTTGCCGCACGCATAAACTTGTGAGGCTCTATGGGGTGTCCCAAAAGGTGCCTGGGACATAAATCCGTACACATGGTACACTGACAGCAGGCCGCTGCCGCACGCTTTAAATCAATGGAAGATTTGCTTCGCTTCTTCTGAACCAGAAGATGATCCTTGGGCAATACCAATACCGCATTAGTGGTCTTGGTCACCGGCTGCACACCGCTTCCGATATATCCCATCATGGGTCCTCCGATGAAATAAACCGGATCATCCAGCTCTGTTCCTCTGGCTGCCTGCACAACCTCCTCAATACTGATACCGATCGGCACGCTAAGCGTCATGGGAGTTTTCACTTCTCCTACTACCGAAATCAATTTTTCTTCTACAGGTTTTTCCAGACTTACCGCTCTGTAAATATTGTAGACAGTCTCCACATTAAATACCGCCACACCGCTTTCAATAGGCAGCTCGCCGGGTGCAATCACCTTTCCGGTAACCTCATAAACCAGCACCACCTCATCCCCGGCAGGATATACCTCATCTAAAAGTCCCAGCCGGATTTCCGGGTAATCACCTATCTCGGCCATTAAGGCCGCAATTGTTTTGGTGTAGGATTTTTTAATGCCGATCACCGCCTCCTGTGCGCCCACGCACTGGGCCAGCATGTGAAAGGTCTTTACAATCTCATGTGCCCTTCTTTCCAAGAGCTGTCTGTGAAGCCGAAGCAGAGGTTCACACTCGGCACAATTCATGATAATGGTATTTGCCCGTTCATCCAGCTTCGCATAGGTGGGAAATCCCGCACCGCCTGCGCCGACGGTTCCGCTTAGTCTGAGTACCTGAGCTAATTCTTTTATATCCATGACCGTCTCCATCCTTCAGCCTCTTTTCTCTACAGGAACTTTGCTCCATCATCAATAATACCGACAATTGCTGCATCCACCGGCGCCTGATCCTGATCACAGCCTATTCTTGCCGCACTTCCGGTAACAACCAGAACAGCCTCTCCGATTCCTGCCCCGATATTGTCGATGGCGATAATCTGCTCCTGACTGCCTCTCATATTCTTTGCAATCTCAACGATCATAAATTTATTGCCAACCAGCTTTTCGCTTTTTCTTGTGGAAACTACGCTTCCGACTACTTTTCCTATCAGCATTTTAAGCCATGCTCCTTTCCAGGGTTTTGAGAATCGTCACAACATCTCCGGTTGCAATTTTGGATGCATTTGCCTCATCCGTATCAATATGCATTTCCAGTGTAAAGCTGTCATCCACTCTGATCTGCACATTATTAAAAATCGTTCCTCGTTCATTGTCTGCCTTTACGGATACCACGTCTCCGTCGCGGACACCTGCCGCAGCGGCATCCTGCGGTGTCATATGTATGTGACGCTTGGCAATGATGCATCCCTCTTTCAGATAAACTGCGCCACAGGGGCCTACCAGTGCAATCGGTGCACTGCCTTCTATCTTACCGGATTCCCTGATAGGCGCTTTAACGCCCAGCTTTACTGCATCCGTGGCAGAAATTTCCACCTGCGATTTTTTCCTGACGGGTCCAAGTATCCTTACGTTTTCTATTGCTCTAAGCTTAAGACCGACAATGGTAACCTGCTCATTGGATGCAAATTGTCCGCCCATCAGCTCTTTTTTCCTGGTCAGCTGATATCCTTCCCCAAATAAAACTTCCACATGCTCCTGTGTTAAATGCACATGTCTTGCAGATACACCGATGGGTACCAGGTATCCGCCTTTTTCTTTTTGATTCTTGTCGATTGCTTCCATCACCATTCTGGTAATCAGCTCAATATTATTATCCATTTTTCCTCACAATCCGCCGCTCCTACGGCTGTAAGCCGATAAATTTGTCTTTACTTTCGTTCATAACAAAGCGGGCGGGCTCTTGCCCGCCCTTTTTGTGCTTCCTATTTTAAAACGGGAAGAATTTTCTCAACATCTGAATGAGGTCTGGGAATTACATGAGTAGCAACTAATTCGCCAAGTCTTGATGCGCTTGTGGAACCTGCCTCTACAGCTGCCTTTACTGCACCGACATCACCGCGAACCATAACGCTTACCAATCCGGAACCAATCTTCTCTGTTCCTACCAGTGTTACGTTTGCTGCCTTTAACATAGCATCTGCTGCTTCAATTGATGCTACCAATCCTCTTGTTTCAACCATTCCTAATGCTTCCTGTGTCATTTTCTTTTCCTCCTTTTGCTCTGCTTTTATTGTTTTTGCTGCTGATACTGCACTTGCTTCTTTACTCTTTGTTTCTGCCATAAGCTACTCCATTTCATCATTCCATCCTGTCGATAAATTCGGCAGGCGGCTTGCACTCTTTTTGACCAACCTGACAACCTCTTCATGGGGATTGGCAATCACCACAGTGGCTGCAGGCTTTTTAATTGCCTTCTTCTCTGCTGCTTCAATTGCCTGTTGTATGTCTGAAACACTTCCCTGTATTACGATCGTTACCAGTCGGCCGCCTAACTTCTTTTCCCATGTGACAAGCTCTACACTGGCAGTTTTGCACATGATATCAATGGCGTCGATAGCCGCTGTAGTGCTGGGTATTTCAAAAAATCCATACGCATATCCCATGAGCTTTGCTCCTTACTTCTTCAACCGGCTTATTTTAGATAAGCGGAAGAATTTTTTCGACATCATTATGGGGTCTGGGGATTACATGGGTTGCTACCAGTTCACCAAGACCTGACGCTCTCACACTCCCTGCCTCTACAGCTGCCTTTACTGCTGCCACATCACCGCGAACCATTACGGTTACCAATCCGGAACCGATCTTTTCTGTTCCGATCAGGGAAACCTCGGCTGCTTTGATCATTGCATCGGCTGCTTCAATGGCTGCTGTAAGCCCTCTTGTTTCTATCATACCCAATGCTAATTGTGCCATCTCTTCTCCTCCTGTTTTTAAAATTATTTTTTAAGGTTTATTTTTTATCCATGCCGCTTAATTTCAGCATTTTTTCGGTGTCTTCCTCCGGGCTTGCAATTTCATGCATTGCCACCACTCCGGCCAGCTGGCTTGCTCTTGCATTTGCCGCATCAAGCGCAGCTCTTACATCTGATATGGAACCTCTGAATTTAATCATCACAATGAGAGGTACTGGAAGCGCATCTGCATTTGCCGGTTTGTTCTTATCAAAATTTTCAATGGTAACATTTGCTGCCTTACAGCCCGCATCTGCCGCCGCAAAAGCGGTAGCCAATCCAAATACTTCTATAATTCCTACTGCCTTTCCCATATCTGTCTCCCGGAAATTTCACTTTCTACTTGTTAATGATTGCTATCTTCAAGCCTTCCATCTTCAGATTAGTCTGATGCGCCTCGTTAATCTGATCCAGCGGGAACTCATGAGTAACAAGCTTTTCAATGGGAAGACCTATTCCTTTTGCTCTCTTTAAGAAATCAAAGGTGGTTCCGTAATCTCTCAATGTGTATACCCATGAACCCACAATGGTAAGCTCTTTGGAGCAGATATCAAGGTGAGGATTGATGGTTGCATCGCCGTTGTTAATGAAGAAGCCCAGCTCACATAATCCGCCGCCGTTGCGGACAAATTTGTAAATGTTGGAATGTCCTCCGGGCGATCCTGTACACTGAAAAGCGAAATCTGCCGGATGTCCGCCGAACGCATCCTCCACTGCCTTTGTAAGCGCCTCAATTCCCTTGTGATCCTTGAAGTTGACTGACTTATCAGCGCCCATTTCCTTAGCAAAATCAAGTCTCTTCTGTTCTCCGTCCACCGCAACAATGTTTTCAATTCCCATGGTACGGAGCACCGCGATACAGATCAGTCCGATCGGACCACAGCCCTGAACCACTACTCTGCTGTTAAATCTTAAGATTCCTGTGGACTTAGCTCTCTCCACCGCATGAACCAGAACCGCACAGGGTTCGATCAGAATACGGGATGTCAAATCCAGATCACTTACATTAAATACTGTAGAACCTTCTCTAATTAATATGTAGTCGGAAAACCATCCATTCAGATGAATATCGTCATCCGGAAGTAATCCGTAAACATCCGCACCGCCCACGTTCTGTTTATTTAAGTCAAACATGGTAATATCCGGATTGTCCTTGAAGATCATACAGGTAACAACCTTATCTCCCAGCTTTAAGGGCTTTCCGGCGCTGTCCGTCTTCACATTCTTACCCATCTTAACGATCTCTCCGGTTCCCTCATGCCCCAATGCAACAGGGATCAGGTGGAAGGGATCTTTCTTAAATTCATGTGCATCTGTTCCGCAGATGCCGCATCCCTCTACCTTTACCAGAATATCTCCGTCTCCTACCGGAGGAATGGGAAATTCTTTTATTTCATATTTCTCAAGCTCGGTAAGCATTGCCACTCTTGCAGTTTTTGGGATTTCACGTCCGGCACTTGATGTTTTCACTTCCGGCTGTTCCATCATGCTCTGAAGGACCTGCTTTACCACCGCTTCTACATCCACTGTGTTTATATTTGCCATAACTGCCTCCTTCTTTTCTGTTCTACTCCGCCCTCATGCCTGCTAACGGATACATAAGCTGTCTGACATGACGCAGCGTCTTCTCTTGGTAAATGCGCTTGCACTGGTAAGGCCTTCGCCTGTTCTGCTGGCGATTGTAAAGGTACAGTAGCCTTCACCGCCAAAGCCTAACGCCGCATAAGAAGGTGCATTCTTTACGAGAATTGCCGTATCGATTGCCTTGGCATACTTCGTGATATTATCTACATTCTTGGAATGGATATGTGCCGAATGACGGTTGCCGTGCTCTAACCAAACTGCCTTTTCTACCGCATCGTCAAAATCCTTCGCTCTTACCATACCTAAGATAGGCATCATCAGCTCTTCTGAAATAAGGGGATGTTCCTTCTCTCCCTCAAACACAATACATCTGATGTTATCCGGTACCGTTACTCCGATCATGGCAAGCAGCGTTTTGGCGCTTCTTCCCACGCATTTTCTGTTAAGTCCCTTGGGGGTAAGAACGGTAGCTGTCAGCTTATCCTGCTCCTCCTTGCTGATCTTATAGCATCCCTGCTCGCTGACCATATAATGCATCAGCTCATCCGCAATGGAGTCCACCGCAACAATTTCCTTTTCTGCAATGCAGGGCAGATTGTTGTCAAAGGTACATCCATTTACAATGTCCTCTGCCGCCTTTCTGATGTCGGCTGTCTCATCCACCAACGCCGGAGGATTTCCGGCTCCTGCTCCAATCCCTCTCTTGCCTGAGGAAAGCACTGTTGTCACAACACCCGTTCCTCCTGTTGCAACCAGCAAGGAAATATCCTTATGCTTCATCATGATATTGCTGGTCTCCAGGGTAGGCTTTTCTACCGTACAGGCGATCACATCAGGTCCGCCTGCCTCTCTGGATGCCTCGTTTACCATGTTGATTGCAAAAATGGAAGTCTTAATTGCAGAAGGATGGGGATTAAATACAACCGTATTGCCTCCTGCAAGCATTCCTATGGTATTACAGATAACCGTTTCCGACGGGTTGGTACTGGGTGTTATCGCTCCGATTACCCCAAAGGGTCCCATTTCAATTAAGGTAAGTCCCCTGTCACCCGACCACGCTGTGGTTGTAATATCCTCTGTTCCCGGTGTCTTTTCTGCCACCAGATGATGCTTTAAAATCTTGTGTCCCACATTTCCCATGCCTGTTTCCTGCACACCCATGCGGGCTATGATTTCAGCATTCTCCTTTGTCTTTTTTCTGATGAGAGAAATAATCTTTTCTCTCTGATCCATGGACATGGCGTGTACCTGCTTCTGCGCTTCCTTTGCGGCAGCAATGGCGTCATTCATATCTTTAAATACGCCTGCACATCCGGTTACATCGGCTTCGATTTTAAGCTTGGCAACCACTTCTTTTACCACGTCCTGTACCATCTGTTCACTTACAGACACTTTAACACCTCCCCAAATATGTCTTTCCCATAGGCTGCAAGCTGCGTATCCTGTTCCAGACTGCCGCCGCTTACGCCTAATGCTCCTATTATGTTTCCGTGATCCTCAAGCACCTCTCCGCCGCCGAAGACTACAATCTTCCCCCGGTTAGTGTGCTGGATGCCATACAGCTCCTGCCCCGGTCCTGCAAGACCGGCAAGCTTTGCTGTTGACATTTTAAGTCCTGCGGAGGTATAGGCTTTATTCAGTGCAATATCATAACTTGCTATGTACGCATCATCCATACAGTGAACGGCTATCGGCCTTGCCGCTTTGTCCGCCACCGCAATGACTACGGAAATTCCCATACTCTCTGCTTTTTGTTCTACTTTATCGATTAGGGCACAGGCCAGCTTCAGGGTCATATTCCTGTTTCCCGTCTGTCTGATCACCTGTTCCACCACCTGACAGATTTGCTGTTCATTCATAGCAGCATCCATGTCCTTCCTACATTCCAAGCTGTTCCATTACCTTCTTTGTGATGGAAGCAACCACATCTGCGTCTACACCTGCTGCTCCCTTACCGCTGCCTGAACAGGAACCGCAGGAATGGCAGCTTGCCTTGCCGGCCTGCTTGTTAGGACATAAATCAGCAGGATGCTTTCCGGTCATACCCATCTTTCTTCTGATTTCATACAGACGCTCTACCTGCTCCTGTGACAGCTCCTGAGGGCCGCCCAGTACCTTTGACTGATATAACAGACGGGCATAAAACTCAAGAGATTCCATCTTATAATAAGCATTCAGAAGAGAGTCGGAATATGCCAGTGCGCCGTGATTTTCAAGCAGTACTGCATCAAAATACTGAAGATATTGGGATACTGCATCGGGAATTTCCTCCGTAGAAGGAGTGCCGTACTTTGCGATCGGAACACATCCCAGAGAAATAACTGCCTCAGGCATAATGGGCTGTGTTAAAGGAATGCCTGCAATAGCAAAGCTGGTAGCATAAAGAGGATGAGCATGTACCACTGCCTGTACATCAGGTCTCTCCTTGTAAACTCTCATATGCATCTTAATTTCTGAGGAAGGCCTAAATCCCTTGTTGGCCTGAATCACCTTGCCTTCTGCATCTACCTTGCAGATAAACTCCGGCGTCATAAAGCCTTTGCTTACTCCGGTAGGAGTGCACAGGAATTCATTGTCATTCAGCTTTACGGAAAAGTTACCGTCATTTGCTGCTACCATGCCTCTGTTATACACTCTCTTACCAATTTCACACATTTCTTTTTTTACTTCGTATTCATTTAACATAGCTCGCTTCTCCTCCTTGGCTATTTATATGTTCTAAAATTTGGTTTTTTGTTGTTTTGCATCTCAAGAATACCACTAGATACAACATATGTCAACTTGTTTTTGTGTTGTTTTAGTCAACAGTTCAGCCATGAAATGATGGCAAATGGGCACGGGTGCTTGCACACAGGGCACATTTTGCTCATTATTTCATGAGCTGTGCGCCGATTAATGAGCAAAGTTAGCTGCAAAGCAGCGGGAAAGCACCGCAGGTGCGACTTTGCGAATGGCGCACGCTGAACTGTTGTGCGCTGGTGAAGCGGCGCACGCTGAACTGTTGTGCGCTGGTGAAGCGGCGCACGCTGAACTGTTGTGC
>CAYMUW010000031.1:0-19645 GCA_964393865.1 uncultured Lachnospiraceae bacterium | reverse complement strand
GCTGGTGAAGCGGTGCACATTGAATTTTTGTGCGCTGGTGAAGCGGCGCACGCTGAACTGCCGCCGTCCTTTTACTCCCTCTCCCAGGGCATCACATCCCCCTCTTCCCTCAAATACTCCAAAATCTCCGCAATGCCCTCTTGTCTTGTGGAATCCACAAAAAATATTTTCTTACACCCCGCCAGCTTAAGCCACCTTTCCGCGCTCTCAGGATTGGCTTTCTCTTCGTGTATCTTGGTCACAATTCCCACTACCTCCCTATTGACCATGCCTGTTATGTTGGGAGAATATAGGGAATAGGGCTCTGTAGCGGAAAGCAAAAGTCCAACCACATCCGCTTCGTAAGCATAAAGAGCAAGGGCATAACCTAAATGTTTGGTTTGAATGTATTCTCCGGGCGTGTCAATAATCACATCAAAATAGTTGACATACTGTGTCTTATGATAGCAAATGTGTTCGCCCTTTAATGCCTGCGTCAATGTGGTTTTTCCACATTCACTGCGTCCCATTAAGATTATTTTTTTCATTTCCGCACCTACGCGCCGATCAGCAATGTCAAGTCTTAGTCATATCACACACGGCAAAGCCCATCTTCTGACTGGTGTAGTCCAGTACCGCTCTCAGGGAGGCTTCCACCTCCGATACCGTACCCGTAATAATCAGGGTGCCGCTGAACCTGTCTACGAATCCCAATTCCACACCGGCCGCCTTCATTGCAATATCTGCTGTGATTACCGCCGTCTCCGCCGGGCTGATGGTAAGTATCCCGATAGCCGATTTGGAATAATCCACGCTGGGATCAAGTCCAAGCTTTTCATATAAAACCTGATCGGGATTGGCAATCAAATGGGCTATGGTAATCTGCTTACCCGGCACCAGTTCCTGTACAATTCTCGTTTTTCCTTCTGTAGATAAGTGATCCTGCATACCTGAAAACCTCTCTCCTTCCTAGCCTCCGATCTGACATGCAAGCCTGGAAGCCCTCTGTGCCGCCTGAAGCAGACTTTCCATATGCTTCTGATCGGGAGGTAAAATATCCTTCATCAAGTATTCTCTCCCCAGCCCTTCATATTTGTCCTGCCCCAGCCGGTGGTAAGGGAGCAGATGAAGCTTTTCCACGCCTCCCAGCTTTCCCGCAAAAGCCGCAATATCCTCAATTTCCTTAACGGTATCATTGAAGGTCGGGATAACGGGAACCCGGATGCTTAGTCTGGTCTTATTGCTGTTTGCTATCTTGACTGCATTTTCCAGCATCAGCTCATTGGACTTTCCGGTAAACTCCTTGTGTTTGGCCGGGTTCATATGCTTAATATCAAGCAGATACTGATCCAGATACGGAAGAATACTGTCTATCACCTGATAGTCTGCACAGCCCATGCTTTCCAGCGCCGTGCTAATTCCCTTTTCTTTGGCCGCCCGAAGCAAATCTCTTGCAAAATCCGGCTGGCACAGGCTTTCTCCTCCTGAAAGGGTAAGGCCTCCCCCTGACCTGTAATAATAGGGCCGATCCTTTTCTACCGTTTCCATGACTTCCTGCACGGTAACATCTTTCCCGATTACCTTGGGTTCCCCCTGTACGGTCATAGTCTGTATGGTATACTCCTGGGATTCCGGATTGCAGCACCATCTGCAGCGGAGCACACAGCCCTTCAAAAATACAATGGTGCGAATACCATCCCCGTCATGAATAGAATATCTCTGGATATCGAAGATACGGCCTTTTGTCTGCAAATAGCTTTCCATATCCTTCCCTTTCTCTCTTAGACTTCAACCCCTTGTTGTGTACGATTAATGATGTCATCCTGCAGAGAACGTGACAGGGTGGTAAACAATGCGCTATATCCGGCAACCCTTACTACAAGATGCTTATATTTCTCCGGATTTTTCTGCGCATCCAGCAAAGTCTCTCTGCTTACCACATTAAACTGCATGTGGCTTCCCTTCTGATCAAAATAGCTGCGGATCAGAGCTACAAACTTTTCAAGTCCTTCCCTGCCGCTTAATGCCGACGGATGGAACTTTTGATTAAATAAGGTTCCGTTGGAAGCTATGTAATGATCCAATCTTGCTACGGAGTTGGCAGCTGCGGTAGGTCCGTTTACATCCTTTCCTGCAGAAGGAGATACCCCGTCTGCAATGGGTGTTCCTGCCAGCCTTCCGTCAGGCGTTGCACCAGTCTGCGCTCCCAGGGGCACGTTAGCCGATACGGGATACAGTCCTGCCTGGAACTGTCCGCCTCTTGGATTGCGGTATTCCTGTAAGGGCTTGGTATATGTATAAGCAACATCCCTGGCAAAGCTGTCCACCTCCGGAATATCATTTCCGTATTTAGGTACCTCTGCAATCAGCTTCAAAAGCCGCTCGCCCTTTTCCTGTACCTCCGGCATCACTGCGGTTTCCGCAACCGTCTTCATAATGGCCGTGATTTCCCTTTCTCCTATCTGCTTTCCGCTTTCCTGTAATCCCACTGCTATCCGGGTAGTCATATCCTGAAGCATATCCCTGGTAAGTCCCTTTCCGTAATTGACGGCAAGCGCTTCCTTAAAATCCTTCAGGGTTGCTTTATGTTCCTCAAATACAAGCGTTTTTATTGCATACAGGGAATCCGCCATATTGGCCACCCCAAAGCCCTGCGGACCTGTAAAATTATAAACGGCGCCGCCCTCCTGCACGGACAACCCCCTTTCCATACAATTATCAATCATACTGGAAAGGAACGGCAGCGGACATCTTCTTGCATGAGCTACATCTATGGCATTGTCCGCATTTACAAGAAGCTTAATCATATAGTTCATCTGCGTCTTGTATGCGTCATAAAACTCTTCAAACTCCTGCATTTCCTCTATAGGCTTGGTAACCGGCCCGATCTGAACCCCTTTATCCTTTCCCTGAGAGAACACAAGCTCCAAAGGACGGCACATATTGAAGAATGCTGCATCATGCCACCCCTCCGTCTTGCCGGCCTTTTGAGGCTCTACGCAGCCGATAATATTGTATTCTCTTGCATCCTCCAGAGATAATCCCCTGCTCTGCAGGGCGGGAATAATCACCTCGTCATTGTAGTATGCCGGAAGTCCCACACCGGTTCTGGTAAGCTCTGCAGCCTTAATCAAAAACTCATGGGGCGTACCGTTCCATACTCTCACAGAGAAGGAAGGTTGAGGCAGCTGCACATGCATGGCAGCCTGGATGGTCATGAAAGAAAGGTCATTAGTCACATCAACGCCGTCCTTATTCTGTCCTCCGGCAATCAAATTCTGGAACAGGCTGTAGCCTGCAAAGCCCTCCGCCGAAGCCGCATCCCTGCATTTATTCAAATCATTCAGTTTCACCCAGATGCAATCGATTAACTCCTGGGCAAATTCTCCTGTTAAGCTTCCATTCTTAATGTCCTTCTCATAATAAGGATACATATATTGATCAAACCGCCCCGGTGAAATGGAATGGCCGCTTGATTCGATCTGTAACAGCTGCTGTACAAACCAGAAGGACTGACACGCCTGATAAAAGGTCTGCGCTCCTTTAGCCGGTACTTTCGCACAATTGTCCGCAATTTGAAGAAGCTCAGCCTTTCTCCTTGCATCCCTGCATGCAGCCGCCTCCTTTCCGGCAAGCTCTGCGTACCGCTCGGCATAGGCGATAGCTGCATTGCAGCTGATAATCACTGCCTGCAGAAATCTGGATTTGGTGACATAATTTCCGTCTCCCGGATCACACCTGTCAAGTTCATCCTGAGCCTCCCTGCGAATTCCCTCGAAACCGACAGCCAGCACCTTTTCATATTGAACCGTCACATGTCCTACCCCATTGTAAAAATAATTTCCGGGGGTAAACATATTATGTTCTATGGCAAGACGTGTTTCCGGCTCCATATAGGCAGAAGCCAGCTCACTGGTGGTCTTTCCCTTCCAGTAGCGGTCCGCCTCCGCTATAATCCTTTTGGATTCTTCCGATATGTAAAAGGGATCTGCACTTCTGGTTTCCACCGTATCAAATTCCTCTTCCAGCCATTCATAGGAAAATTCCGGATAGGTCTGACAGCCTCTGGGAGCCAGGGTAGTGCTTCCCACAATCAGTTCATCCTCTCTGATTATAATAGGAATGTTTTTCAAAATATGCTCAAACGCCTTAGCCCGCCTGATAATGATGGGCTGATCCTCTGTCATCTTGTAGGATTCGGTGACAAGCCTGGCCCTTGCCGGTTCAATTTCCGGCATTTTGGCATATAAATTCTCAATTAATCTTGTTATCCTGTCTGTTTTGGGATAGTCTTTGATTTCGTATTTGTATAAGCCCATGGAACTGCTCCTTTCGACACATTTGTTAACGGTTGCCTTTAATTATATATGCATATATGCAAAAAGTCAACAAATCCAACACAATTTTTGTTGTTTTTGTTTCGTTTCTATGCTATGATTTTGTTGTGAAATGTTTTGATTATCACGCAGAACCAGGCAAAAAAGGGAGTTATTATGATTCAGATGGAATTTGACATTCATACACACAGTATTGCCAGCGGACACTATACCACCGATACGGTAACGGATCTGTTAAAAAGTGCGGTTCAAAAAGATTTAAAGCTTTTGGGAATCAGCGAGCACGGCCCTGCCATCCCCCATTCCTGCAATGTCAATTATTTCAGGAACCTTGCTTTTGCGCCGTCTATGCGTTTGGGAATCAGGGTATTATACGGAGCGGAGGTTAATATTCTGGATTATGAGGGCAGACTGGATTTGGATAATCAGATTATGGAAAGGCTGGATTACTGTATTGCAGGCATGCATGTTCCCTGCATCAAACCGGGAACCGTGGAAGAAAACACCAATGCCTTCATTCAGGCAATGAAAAACCCTTATATCAGAGTGCTGGCTCACCCGGATGACGTGAAATATCCGGTAGACTACCGGAAACTGATTGAGGCCGCTATGGAAAATCATGTTTTTCTGGAAATTAACAACAGCTCCCTTGCACCGGACGGTTACCGGGGAGCCGTAAAAGAAAACGATCTGCGTATTTTGAAGCTTTGCAGGGAATATAACTATCCCGTGCTGCTCTCCAGCGACAGCCACGGAGGGCAGAATGTGGGCAATTTTACCTATGCCCTTGAACTGATCCGGGAGACCGGGTTCCCAACCGAATTAATTTTAAATCGTTCTGCGGATCATCTGCTTCACCTATTGGGGCTGTGAATAATTCCGGCAGAAGATCCCTGCAATCTCTTCTACCGGCTCCTGCTCTTTACTCAGTCCGTAACATTAAAGCACGCCTGGAAGAAAATGCATATAACTCCGGCATTTACATTACCGTAAACTCTCTGGAATATTTGAAGAAAAGCGGACATGTAACCCCTGCGGGAGCCACTCTTGCAAACGTTATTAATCTAAAGCCCGTGTTGACAATTCAGGGAGAACGTCTGGATTCCTATGCAAAAGTCAGAGGAATGAAACAGGCAGAAAAGAAAATGATTGAGGCAATACAAAATTCAGACTACTCCCACTGAAAATTTTCTTTTCCCGCACCCAGTTCAAAATGATATTTAACAATACCCAGATCCAGCTTCGTGTAAAAGCCCGCTCCTGCTTTAGCAAAAACGCGATCGCCTGTTAGCGTAAGCAGAAACTTCTGTTGATTCATTGCCGTAGGTGCAAGCAAAGCCGCTTCCACACCTTTTTGGAACCAATCGGGATTGGAACCGTCTGTTTTGGCAACCGCATGATACGGTTTGGATTTATGGGGAACCCCCTGCGTCTCCCCATAACCAAGCGCTATCACGGCGCAAAGCTTCTCACCGCTGCCAATTTTGAAGGCGCTTTTTATCTTGCTGTAGGTCAATGCCACCCAACAGGTATTCAGCCCCATCTGCTGCGCTGTTAAAACCAGTCTTTCTCCGTAATAACCGCATTTTTCTTCAAGCTCCGGCCCCTTTTTACCGATTAGGGCAAAATAGTTTGTTACGCCGCTGAATTTCCCATAATGTGCCATTGTACCGTCAAAAGCCTTTGGTTCATTGGTGACAAGCTGAATATGCAGACCGCTTTCCCGGTTGCAGACGTCAACCTGCTTTTGTAGGACTGCTATCGTCTCTTCCTCCAATACCTTGCTTTTATACTGTCTGACACTGTGACGATCCTTCATTGCTTCTGTTACATTCATTTTCCATTACCTCCGTTACTCATACTTCTCCACCACTGCGATCCGGCAGCAGCTCCATAATTCTTTTGGTGTGTTCCAGCATCCTTGAGTATTCTGATATGGTGAGATACCGCAGGACGAGACAAATTACTCTTCTCCGTAATTGCTCCGACCCGCACTCCTGTACATTGTCCCATTCGCAGCATTTCCAGCATAAGATGCTGACGATTTTCATCACCAAGCGCCAATAATATCTTTTGGCAGTTTTCAAATTCCTCAGCCAATTGCCGAATTTCTTCATTATGCTCCAGCATAGATTTCCCCTTAATTCGTTTATTTGTATAAACCATTATACTGCATTTTTATTAAAAAATGGGATTGGTAAAGAAAATCGAGACGAACCATCTCCTATCCCGCTAATTCTGCATTTTAATCTGTTCACCCTGAACCAACGGATATTTGATCAACAGGTTCCCCTCCAAATTCTCCTTATGCATATTAATTGCGGTAATTTGATGATTTTCATAGGTGGTATAGTAATAGATCCCTTTATCTGCATTACAGCATGATGTGTAGATGGTAATCTCATATTTTCCATCTCCCAGATCACAACAGCCCCTTGGCTGCTCCACAAAACCCAGAATATGAAAAAACTGGCTGACACTCTCTGGTTCTGAATCACCGGAAACAGAATTCATTTTTGCAAAGACTGCTCTCACAAAGCGGGACTGGGAGGATAAATCCCCGGGAAGTCCCAGTGCACCCATCCCTCGGCTATAGGTGTGTAATGGCAGCTTCTGAGAAAAATTGTTCCAGGGCTCTCTGGACGATAAACTCATATAATTATTCAGTTGAAACATCTGCTCGTTAAAGGGCGGATTATTGGTCAGCACTCCTGCCATATTATCATAAACCTTTATTCCATCCTTCACTGCCTCTACCGTTATGGCTTCCTCACGATCCGCAATCAGCCAGTGGAGCTGGGCCACAGGCATTTCCTTACGGAAGGGAATATTGAGAAGGTTCACTTTATCCAGCAGCAGCCTTGCTTCTTTTACGCTGGCGCATTGGCACAGTATCCACGGGATAAACTCAAACTGGGCCACATTATCCTTACCCTGTATAAATTCCTTATAATCTGCATTTCCCACAAAATTAAGGCCGGCCATTCCAAGGCCCTTTTCATTCACTGCATCATAATACAGTGGATAATCCTCTGCCACATGAGCCATACCGATTATTGCAAAATGGCGTTCCACAATTCCCATTTTGCAGAAATAAAAAGGAAAATTGCGTGGTGAAATCACCACCTCCTCGCCATAGGAAGTTTCATAATCAAGCGTCCTTCCAAAATAAAAATCCCTGGTCTTTAACGTTGCTGCCGTACACATATTTGTCACCTCGTGTTATATTTGTGATTGTCCCTGCAAAAAATATATTCTTTAATTACCTTATCTATCTTCCGTTATCAATTATAGTTTAACGCCAATTTTCTCCTTTATGCTCTTTCTCCCCACAATATCGCATTAACAATTGCACTCATTTCCCGGGCAGATCTTCGAGGATTTTCCTGTGACCACAATTCAGTCACTTTCCAATATCCGGCCAGCCGAAATCCGAAAGCGAACTTATACCTCTCATGGTACTCCGGGATAAATTGGCTGTCATCGGATAACGGTATGTGGCCAAGCTGTTTTGCAATATCATGGACAGCGTCTTCAAAATGTTCCGAAATCATATAAGTAAGCCCGGCCTTTTGCATGTTCAGAAGGAAATCAATATGCTGTTCCCAATAGGAAAAATAGTAAAAGGAAATATCCTCTGCCCTGTCGGACAAATTTTCTTTAAAATACTCTCCCAGCTGCCACATATACGCCCGGATCGCATCAATCAGAACCGCTTCCTTTGAAGGAAAATACCGGTAGAAGGTTCTTCTGCCGATATGGGCTTCATCGGCAATGTTTTGAATAGTAATGGAAGCATAATCACGCTTTTCCAATAAACGAAATAAGGCGTCTGCAATCCATTGAGCAGTTGACTGCTTTTCTTTCTTTTTCATAGATGCTCTCCCATTGGCACAATATCAGAAAAATGTGTCAATTATTCGTGCCGCGTTGAAATCAGGTATAAATTATATTATATTATAAAAAGAGGTATGACACAACTGTGCCAAAAAAAGCTATGTAAAATCTGCACGTCAAAAACTAAATTTATGTCATGCATAGGACTTTAAATCATCTGAAGCATTGCATGCAAAAGAAAGGGTTGGTTATTCTAATGAAAATACATGAATATGGTAAGCCGGAGCGTCCGTTCCTTTTATTGCTGCCCGGCACCTGCTGTTACTGGAAAGCAAATTTTGAAAATGTGTTAGAGGGTCTGACCGACGATTTCCGCGTTGGAATCGTGGCATACAGCGGCTTTGACGAAAGCGGCAGCGACGAATTTACCTCCATGGAAGAAGAAACCGAAAAGCTGGAAGCATATATCAAAGAGCATTATCATAATGAAATATGTGCGGCCTACGGATGTTCTCTGGGTGGCAGCTTTGTGGCACTGTTAGCCGCCAGGCAAAATATTTCCATGAAATACGGCATAATCGGAAGTTCTGACTTTGATCAGTCAGGCGTATTATCAGCCAGGCTGAAAGCCGCATTGATGGGAAAGCTGCTGTATCCATATATTCATACAGGCAGGTATAGCATATCCTTTATCCAAAAAAGGATGGATCAGCGTCTGGCGGAACCTGACCCATATAACAAAGCATTTTTAAGTATTGTAGGGACGGATAGATATGACATGAGCTTCATCTCCAAGAACAGCCTGAAAAACCAGTTTTATTCCGATCTCATAACCCCCATACCGGATCACATTCCCTCCGGGAATGCGGAAATCCATGTATTTTATGCGAAAAAGATGGGTGAAAAATATCTGGCTCGGTATCGGCAGCATTTCCAGGACCCTGTCATTCATGAACACGATTTGAGGCACGAGGAACTTTTAGGGGTCTATCCGGAGCAATGGACAGCGCTGGTAAAAGAAATATGTCTGAAATAAATCAAAAATTTAGCCGGAAAATTATCCGTGCCGTCTATAATAAAATCATAGTCTCTTATCAGCTCTCTGATATTTTCGGCAGACACAAAAGTACGATAAGTATTTACCTTTACATTCGGATTCATCTGAGCAATAGTTTCTGCCGCAGACTTAACCTTTGCTTTGCCCACATCAGCGGTTCCGTGGATAATCTGTCTCTGCAGATTAGACAGATCCACTTCATCCGCATCTGCAATACCGATTGTTCCTACTCCTGCCGCCGCAAGATACATAGCCGCCGGTGCCCCAAGTCCTCCCGCACCTATAATAAGCACCTTAGCCTTTAACAGCTTGTTCTGTCCTTTGGCGCCTACCTCCTTCAAAATGATATGGCGTGAGTAACGCTCTATTTGTTCATCTGTAAGAGCCATTAGCAGCCACCTCCCATAAAATAAAGGAATTCAACATTATCTCCTTCTTTGAGAATTGTGGTTTCAATATTGCTTTTTTCAACAAACTCTTCATTGATAGAAACGGTTACATATGCCAAGTCCGTAAAGACCAAAGTTAATAATATTGGAAAACAGAACCGAAAATCCCATGATAACCAATCCGGCTTTGATGTAAAATTCTGTCTGCACGGCAGGCTTTAACCATTTGGGAACTCCCACCGTATTGGATATCAAAAGTCCTACGATAATTGACCAGAATGCCCATTCCAGGTAACGGTTAAAGGTATATTCCGAACTGATCAGGCGGACCACAATTGCAAGTACAAACAATCCAAGAAATGCGGGTATGTATTTTTTAACATCGGCTCCCTTTAAGGCATTTCCTACAGTAAATAAAATTCTCAATACCACCGCCGTAAGCACCAGCTTTCCAAGAAGGCTTACATTCAACTGTTCAAAAAGACTGCTTCCGTTGCCCCAGGTTGAAAACTTTGCCGCACTGAAATCAAACGCTCCTGTTAATACTCCGATTGCCGCTATTTCAATAAGAATAAATCCGATCCATATCGCCAGCCAATCCTCCTTCTTCCAAAGATCACTCCATTTAAACTTATCTGTAGTCACCAGCTCATTGGCTGATGCTGAACTATTTTCCTTACTCATAATTATCCTTTCCATGCACATGCAAGTCTGCTTGCAATTCCGCATTATAGCGATTACTTTTAATACCATGTTGTTGCATTTTATACTACATACAAAAACTGCTCCAACACTTCCATGCCATGCATTTGGATATTGCTTTCCTGAATTCTGCCACTCTGTTTAGCATCGCTTTTGCTTCCCTATTATTCCTACTGGTTTAGTATGTTTTTAGGCAAATTATCACTTGTTAACCCAATTGTCAATAGGTTGCAAATTGTTTTTACATGAAAATTTTATGATCTTTTATATTTTTCAAAGTAATTATTTGCCTTTTCTTCTGTTAAAGAAAAATGCCTGACCAGCTTTTCAATAATGGTTTTCCCGCCCTTTCCTTCTTCCAGATTATCATGAATAAGTACTTCAATGCCCCTGGCACAACCTTCTGCTAATCCTTCTGCGCGCGCACCCTCTCTGATGTATGCTTTTTCTTCCCATAGCTGCATATATTTCACCCCATCTTCTCTAATGTTCTGATTTTTTCACATTTTCATGTATCAATCTGATCTTCCTGCCATATTAAAATTATTGGGTTTTAAAGCAGGATTTCAAGAATGTATAAGAACAGATTGTTCTGTAAGATGCAGCTTTCGCTGCCACACAAGCTTTTGCTCAAAGAAATCTTTTGCTTTAGCAAAAATATAATACAATATTATCGATATTTCAACATCATTTTAAACAGGAAAGGCAATTACTTTCACACACTAATGCATCAAGTTTATTCCTAGAAACAAAAAACCCGCTTACGCAGGTTTTTCTTCTTATCTTATAAAAGTAACATTTTTCTTAATATCAATTTCATGCGGCGTTTTTTCGACCGCCTTATACCCTACTGCAATTGCAATGGCAAATTCATAATTGTCCGGAAACTGTAAGCTTTTGGCAAAATATTCCTTTCTTTCTCCCTGCATTGCGCCATTGATAATGCCAATAATTACGCTTCCCAGTCCAAGCGCCTCCGCAGCAATCGCAATGTTTTCCACGCAAATCCCGGCATCAAGTCGTCCCCAGCTGCAATCCTTATCTGCACTTAAAAAGAAAACATTCGGTGCATCGTAATAGAAATTTGCAGCATTTGCGTCACTTCCAAACGCAAGCAGCCTTCTCTTTTCCGCATCGATTTCCTTCAAAATCGACTGTCCTTTATCCACAACGGATATATGAATCTCCTGTTGATTCCGTGCAGTCGGTGCCTCAAGTCCGGCCTTTAACAAAAGCTGTATCTGTGCATCGGTTAATGCTTCTGCCTTATACGCACGTGTAGAACTGCGCTTTGCAATCGTCTCCAAAACTTCGCTCATAAAAATCCTCCTTTCATCAGCATCAATAGTTCTAAGCTTTATTATAACGCCAAACGGTCCAAATGTTGATAGGCCGGATGTAATTTAAACGGATTCTTTACTATCCGCGCAGATAACGCGCATTATATTCCGCATTGATTTGCGCTATTTCCTTTTTCCCGTCTATGTAGTCCTGATACATATCAAACGGACTTCCGCCGCCAAGCCAGCAGGATGAACAATTCTCACATCCCCCGCCGCAGTCCAGCGAGCGGCGGATAATCTGTTCTCTCTCTTCTCTGGTTGTATCCTTAATCAATAAACTCATTGCTTCTCTCTTTTCCTGATTACTTCGTCAACGGACCTGTTTATAAATATGATCCCAATGCATCATGTACGGATGCTCTTTTCTCTCCCTTTCGCGGGCAGCCGGATAAGAGGTTTCCGTAAACTCCACTACATCAATCAGCCATATCGTGGAAAGATCCGCATCATTTCCCTGTTCTTCCACTATTTTAACATATTCTTCCTCAAAGTCACGTCCTGAAATCCATGCACGGTAAATGCGGTCTCTAAGGTGATAATTTCTTCCGGTACGATCAAGAACGGTCAGGCTGACCTTGTTATTGAACCACAGACTGTAAACCAGATTTTTCTGCATCTGCGAACTTTCCAACAGCTCATAATAGGCAAGCCGTCCATCTACGTTGACTCTAACCTTCACTCCGCCTCACTGTATGGAGTACCGTCCTTGCCCACCGCACTGATAATCACCTGATTTCCCTCTTGCTTAATTAATTCCTGCCATGTCTGATTTTGATTATTCACAATGCCACCTCCTAAATACGATCCTGATTGATACTTGGATGCACAACTACGGTTACCGTTCCGTATTGTATCTTTCAATTTCGTCTATGATAATTTTCAGCTGTTTCTCATTTACCTCGCATCTGCGATTTTTTCCATTTTCCATAAAATCACTCTCTCTGCCTGTTAATTTTGTCCTCCGGGACAGGCTGTCTAATAAAATAGGAGGTCCTAAACCTTTTTGATTTAAAACCTCCAGTTTGTCTGGTCAGTTACTGTCTTGGCAAATTAATTATTAGCAAATAATGCAGTAGACAAATATCTGTCTCCGGAATCGGGCAGCAGTGCAACAATCACTTTCCCTTTATTTTCCGGTCTTGCTGCCAGAATAGATGCCGCCTTTAATGCTGCGCCGGACGAAATACCTACCAAAATGCCCTCGCTGACCGCAAAAGCCTTTCCTTCCGCAAAAGCATCTTCATTCTCAATGGGAATGATTTCATCATAAATCTTTGTGTTTAATACCTCAGGAACAAAGCCGGCGCCAATTCCCTGAATTTTATGTGCCCCCGGAGTTCCTTTTGAAAGCACAGGGCTGGAAGCAGGCTCTACTGCTACGATCCTGATATCAGGGTTTTGACTCTTTAAGTATTCCCCTACACCTGTCACTGTACCGCCAGTCCCTACGCCTGCCACAAAAATATCCACCTTGCCGTCAGTCTGTTCCCAGATTTCAGGCCCTGTTGTCTCTCTGTGTACCTTCGGATTGGCCGGGTTAACAAACTGTCCCAGAATAATGGAGTCGGGGATGGATTCTTTCAGCTCTTCCGCTTTGGCGATAGCCCCTTTCATTCCTTTGGCACCTTCCGTAAGCACCAGCTCTGCGCCGTATGCTCCCAAAAGATTTCTTCGCTCTACACTCATGGTATCCGGCAATGTCAGGATGGCTCTGTATCCCTTTGCTGCTGCTACAGCGGCAAGGCCGATTCCCGTATTACCTGAAGTCGGCTCAATAATGGTAGCTCCGGGTTTTAATATTCCTTTTTGTTCGGCATCCTCAATCATGGCAAGGGCAATACGATCCTTAACGGAGCCTGCGGGATTTAAATATTCCAGCTTTGCAAGGATTGTAGCCTCCGTCACTCCTGCTTTCTGTGCATAACGGCTTACTTTTAAAACAGGTGTTCCTCCAATTAACTCCAGTGCGCTTTCTTTTACTTTGCTCATTTTACTTACCTCCTAAAATTTGAAGCAGATACCATTATGGCACCTGCTTCCTTGTTGAACGGTCATTTGTTAGGCATCATAATGCATGAAAAAAATCAACTGTATTTTTATATGCAGTCTGACAACAACACATGTTTATTTTCATGACTTTTGTAACAATTGATCTGCTCATGGCATTACTCCTTTTTAATTCCTACTTAATCAGTATGTTTAATATGTTTTAATTATATTGTTATATTACTTGTTTGTCAAGTAATATTTGTTTTTATTTTCTACATTTCTTTTTTCACTGCGGCAGACGGGGATTTCTGTCATACTCGTCCAGAAAATGATGACGCACACCGTCTGCCTTGTATGCAATCACCGTATTCAGATTGACATTCTCCACACTTTTGAAAATATTGCTTTCAACAAACGGATTGACCTTCTTTAACTCCCTGATCAGTCCCTTTATCTCCGCTCTCTTAGAACCCTTCTCCGTTCCCCCGCAGGATGCACAGCTTTCTGTCAGCCTGCAGGCGCAGTTGATAAAATTCAGGTGATTGTAATCCTTCCAGCGGATGATATCCTCCTCCCTGATCAAATAGAGAGGACGAATCAGCTCCATTCCCTCAAAATTAGTGCTGTGAAGCTTGGGCATCATAGTCTGAACCTGCGCGCCATAGAGCATTCCCATTAAAATGGTTTCAATCACATCATCATAATGATGTCCCAGCGCAATCTTATTGCATCCCAGCTCTTTGGCCTTGCTGTACAGATATCCACGCCTCATTCTTGCACAGAGATAGCATGGAGAATCCTCCTCCCCCGCTACAATGTCAAAAATTTCCGATTTAAAAACCGTAACCGGTACATTTAAAAGCTTTGCATTATCCAGTATGGTCTGATAATTGATTTCATTATATCCCGGATTCATCACAAGAAATACCAGCTCAAAATTTTTCCTGCCATGCCGCCAAAGCTCCTGAAACAGCTTTGCCATCAACATGGAATCCTTGCCGCCGGAAATACAGACCGCAATCCTGTCCCCATCTTTGATCAATTCATACTCGTTGATTGCCCTGGTAAACTTTCTCCAGATTTTCTTGCGGAATTTCTTAACGATACTTCTCTCTACATCCTGACAACATATTTCCCTGTCATCCTCTCTTGCCATCAGCTTATTCAGCTTCATGCGCAGATAAGCGCGATACCCCTCTTCAATGCTGTAGGCTTCATAGCCGTTCTCCGTCAGGCTTGAAGCGATCTCATCACTCTTCTGTCCGGTATAGCAGATCAGATAAACAGGCTTTCCCTCAGGCAGCTCTGAAAGGTGCCCATGAAATTCCTCCCAATATATATTCACAGCCTCCGGATAAGTTTCCTTGTCATAATCTTCACGGCTTCGAATATCAATGACTAATTTATCCCTGTGATCCGCTTCCAGTTCTTCAATTGTTCTGATGTACGGCTTCAACATTTTGCTTCTCCAATATCATTCTATATTGCCCGTCTCAGCAGGCATCATGTTTTGGGTAATATCTTTAATGACCTCACCTGCAATAATCAGACCGACTACCGAAGGCACAAAGGCATTGCTTCCTGGCACCTGACGGCGCTGGGTACATTTTCTTGCTGTTCCGGGCGGACAAATGCAATTGGTCCGGCAGCTGATTGCCATATCATCAACCGGCGTCATTGGCGGCTCTTTGGAATAAACCACCTTCAAATGATCAATTCCCCTCTTCCGCAGCTCCCGCCGCATAACCTTTGCCAGAGGGCAGATGGAGGTTTCATAAATATCCGCAACCTGAAAGGCCGTCGGATCCATCTTATTTCCTGCACCCATGGAGCTGATAATCGGCACGCCTGCTGCTGCAGCCTGCTTTACCAGTTCCAGCTTTCCCGTAACGGTATCGATAGCATCCACCACATAATCATACTGCGTAAAGTCAAACTGCTGCGCTGTCTCAGGCGTATAAAATGTTTTATAAGTATGAACCACTGCCTGAGGATTAATATCCAGCACGCGTTCTCTGGCAACATCCACTTTATACTTTCCTACCGTGCTGCGCAAAGCATAAATCTGACGATTCAAATTAGTCAGACATACCTTGTCGTCGTCTATTAAATCCAATGTGCCAATGCCGCTGCGCGCCAGCGCTTCCACCGTATAACCGCCAACACCGCCAATACCGAATACTGCTACCCGGGACTTGTACAATTGTTCCATCCCGTCATGTCCCAAAAGTAATTCTGTTCTTGAAAATTGATTTAACATTTGTTCTACCTGTTTCTCTCTGAAAAATTGTCGTAATCATTCTACTCAACCCTATATTTAGTGTCAAGCGATTTTCAAAGCCGGACAAAACCCTCTTTGCGGATTCCGCTCGGTAATTTACTGCTTACTTTCTCATCCGGTCTTATTTTTACGAGACAAAATCTGCCTGCAGCGGAACCACTCTGGAAAGGGCATCCTCCGGCTGTTCTCTCCAAAAATGTCCATGCACGGCCAATGATATGTTTCGCGGCTTATCTGCCGGCATCATCGTACGGAAAATCACACGGTCACCGGGATAAGCTTTCCAAATAGGTGTTGCCGGGTCTCCATGAACCTTACTGCTGAACACCTTCCATACTCTCCCATCCTTCTTAAGGCGGTTGGCAAACCGTTCGGACCGGTAGTTGTAGCCTTTTTCTCCCGTATCCTCTGCATCCACCGGCTCCCCGCCATCGGCAGCCGCAGTTTGTATCAGAGTGTCGTCTGCATCCAAAAGCCTGATACCGTTTTGAATAAATAAAACATATTCCCGAAAGCTTTCTATTCCCGGCGCAGTGATCACTGCCTGCTCTGCATATGGGTTCTTCTTTTTCGTAAAGTTTTCATACCAGCTTGCTCCCGCGGCTCTACAATAACCGCCCCGAACAATCCGTGATACCTGTGATTGCGCATATCTCCGAAGGATTGCAGGATGCAGGCTCCATATTCCCGGTCAGCGCCAAATCCACATCCTCCAAAGGAACAAATATCAGTCCGTTCGGATCATGGTCTCCATATCGGTTGTAGGTCAGCTTTGTCTGAACCGCAGCAACCTCGTAGTGCCTCACCACATCATCCTTTCCGGGGCAGGGCGGCAGCGGCAGAATCATATCCTTTCCTTTGCAAAGCGGTTTCAGGCATTCCTGATATTTATCATAAGCACGGATGATTCCCCACAGTCCCAGCTATGCGTCGTCAATTGCTCTTCATGCGCTCCGTCTATCAGCCGGATCATCAATCAAAGAATAATTCCTTTCCGTCACGGATATTGTGGAAGGCTGCGCCTGCCTCTTCAACGATCAATGTGCCAAACACCCTGTGCATCTGATGGGAATTTGCAAACAGATGGTCATGGAAAAATACAGTCCCAAGCTCCTCATCCGCAAAAAAAACGTTCCACCAATGTCTCGTATTTCCTTGCACCGGCAATATTGTTCCAACCGTTGGCCGCTCCATCCGAAACTATGGTATCAAATTTCACCAAATGCACATGATGTCCTGCAATATCCGTTCTGGTTCTAAGCTGAAATGCATTGGCCTCCAGATATTCCAGCAGCAGATTCGTGGTGCGCAGTTCAATACAATCTCCTGCATTGGCACGGATTACCAGCGGTTCCACCCTGATCTCCTGCTTCTCCACCTTTCGAATATAAGCTTCAAGACCACCATGGCGCTCCAGTTCTTCCCTCAAAACAAAAAAGCGCCCTTCCGGATCATGCCAGCCATGTTTATTGTACACAATTTTAGCCTGCACAAGCGCAATTTCAATATCTGTTCGGCCAAAATGTCCGTATGCTGCTGTCTGCTTATAAATCGGATGTCTTAAATTTAAACAATTAATAATTCCATTCGATGTCAAATCAAATCCATGTTCAATTCGACTAATTATTTCTTCATCAGATAATTTACCTGTTCCATAGGTATCTACCCCAATGGATACCGGCTGAGCAACCCCTATCGCATAAGCTAATCTCACTTCACATTTTTCAGCAACTCCAGATGCTACTATATTCTTAGCAATGTGTCAATGCACTAGTAATAAGTTCATCATAAATAACCTGAAACTCATTTTTACCAACTTTTACAAAGGTCATCGGAACAGATACCATTATTACCGAAGAATCTTTTGACTCACATACTTCAATTTCAAAATTATTTCTTCATCTTCGACATATTCTTCTCCATCTATCACAAAAGAACACATATCATCTTCTACATTAGAATACACAACCGTTGCCATTTCTCTGCCTCCTAACTTTATATCCATATCTTCTATATCGGAATAAATTATCTCATTTTACATGCTAAAACTCCAAGCTATCCTCATTAAGCAGAAAATATTTCATGCCCATGATCACAAATCCTTCATCATTTCTCCAAGGCTTTTTCGTACCATTCACTATAACAATCTTCTTAAATGAATCCGGAATATTTCGGAATGAGTTAAGCTCCTGAGCCTGCTTTTCCTCTGAAGTCATATCGTAAGCCACCTGAATATAATATCTCTGACTGCCCTGGTTCACTACAAAATCAACCTCTAGCTGCTTATGAACCCTCTTTCCCTCACTATTCTTTGCAAATACATCCACAATACCGACATCCACATTGTAACCACGCACAAGCAGCTCATTATAAACAATATTCTCCATAATATGAGTCGGCTCCTGCTGTCTGAAGTTCAATCTGGCATTTCTAAGTCCTATATCCGAAAAATAGTATTTTAGATTTGCTCCTACATATTTTCTACCCTTAATATCATACCGATCCGCTTTAGAAATCAAAAATGCTTCTGCCAGATAATCAATATGGTTAGATATGGTTTTATTACTATAATTGATACCTCGTTCACTTTTGAAAGTATTTGATATTTTGGTTGGATTGGTAGGGGCTCCTATGGCAGAAGCAAGAATGTCCACCAAAGTTCCAATCTCATCAACATTTTGAATCCTATTCCGCTCTACCACATCCTTAATATAGACATTGGTAAAAATATTTTTAAGATACTCAGCCTTCTGGCGTTCCACAGAGAACTGCGCCACTTGTGGTAAACCACCATATATTATATATTCCTCCCAAGCATCATCATAATCTCCATCAAAAGCCGCATAGAACTCTGCGAAGGACAGCGGATAAATTCTGATTTCATCTCCCCTGCCCCTAAATTCAGTTACAATATCACTAGATAAAAATTTAGAATTACTGCCGGTTACATACACATCAATGTTGCTGATACGAAGCAAACTATTCAGCACTTTCTCAAATCGTGGCATAAACTGTACTTCGTCCAAAAGCAAATAATACTTCTGGTCATCTTTCATTGCATCTTTAATATGCTGATAACACTTCTTGGGATCTCTCAGTTCCTCATTTTCAATCCCATCTAACGCAATCTCGATGATGTGGTCATTATCTACGCCACTCTCTATCAAATATTTCTTAAACAACACAAATAACAAGAATGATTTGCCGCATCTCCTGATTCCCGTGATAATCTTAATCATTCCGTTATCTTTTCGTATCTTTAACTGTTCAAGGTATGAATCTCTCTTAATCTCCATATTATCACTCCTTGTTTTTGTGCACTGCACGATTTTTAGTAATGCTATTTTACCACTAAATTGTTTTTACTTCAATAGACATTACTAATTTATGTGCATTTACACTTTTTTATGTAGCAAATCAAACAAAAAAGGCATTGCCATGCAAAACATAATGCTACATGACACAATACCTTTTTCATATTTACTTCATACTTGTCCCGATATTCTCTAATTCTTTTGATAATTGCTCTGCGAACAAATCATTTTCTGCTAAACCCTTATATTGAAATATCCCAAACTATGCTCTAAAACTATCTGCACATATTGACAATCTCCACATACACGATCTGTATATGGAACAGGATCATCGCAAGTGCCGATAGCGCAAGCAGCGGCAACCTGAAGAACATGAGCAAAATCCCCACATACAAAAGATCGAATCCGAGGAAGGCG
>CAYMUW010000030.1:16422-35262 GCA_964393865.1 uncultured Lachnospiraceae bacterium | reverse complement strand
GTGAGCTTATCACGGTATCGAATACAGGCTGCACTCTTGAAGCGAAAGAACTGCCTCAGATATTCGAGAGCTTTCATCGTGGGAATAATGCGGACAAGGTGCAGGGCAACGGGCTTGGGCTTTTCATATGCAAAAGGCTGATGGGGCTTATGAATGGAGAGGTATATGCTGATATTCGTGATGAATGCTTCTATATAACGCTTGTTGTAAAAATGGCGTAAAGTGACAGCTGCTTGTCCTGGGGCGAAAATTGTCCCCCATTGTTAGATATAATAAAATCGTCTGTTTGTTGGATTTAAAAAAAGAAACTTTCACATGCCTATGAGGGTAAAAACAAGGGAAAAGGATATATATTTTGAGATTGGACATGATTCGAATCCTTGACAATTAAGTCTGGAAAGTTAGAGCAATTAGTAAAAAAATGGAATTTGCAGGGAAAACTCAATTAAAATTTGGGAGGATGATGCAAGAGAGGAGTTTGAACGCATCGGCAGGCTTGCCTGACACTATCGAAACTGAAAACAAAGAAAACAACCAAAAGAAAGGTCTTTAGAAAAATTAAAAATCAAGGTTATTTTACTAAGATTTTTACTAAGAATGGATGAAAAAATATACCAATTTATGCCACGATATGCTATGATAAGGCAGAAAACCGTCTGCCGCAAAATGTGTGAATGCGGCATAAATAAAGCATTTTAAGGAGATTTAGAGCATTGATAAAGATACTTTTCGTTTGCCACGGCAGTAAGTTGCTATTTTAGAAGAATCCAGTAAATTCAAGGGTTATGGGAGTTTGAGAGAGGATTTTTATACCAGATTTATACCAGAAAATTAAGGATTTGGAGCTGTGACATGGTTGAGAAGATTAGATGAGAGCAATTTTCAAGTATATAAAGTATGCTTGAAAATTGCTCTTTGTTGAATAAAAATGTCAATTGCGTCAAAAATATTCAATATAAAATTGATTAATTGAGTAAAGTGATTTATAATACCTTTGAGTAAATGTGTCGATTGTGTCAAAAATATTCAATAAAGGAGATACGGAATGGATATCAAAAGAGATAAATACTTATCAGATCTGATTAACAGAATGAACAATGGAATGATAAAAGTTGTGACTGGTATCAGAAGATGCGGAAAATCATATTTGATCTTTACTATTTTCAAGAATTACTTAAAGGAACAAGGGGCTGATGAAGCTCATATTGTTACTATTGAGCTAGACCAAAGAAAAGATAAAAAGTATCGAGATCCGGATGTGATTTTAGAGTATATAGAGTCACGTATTATAGATGATGAACAGTATTATATATTGTTAGATGAAGTACAATTATTGAATGAATTTGAAGAAGTTTTAAACTCATTACTTCATATCAAAAATGTGGATATATATGTAACTGGAAGTAATTCTAAGTTCCTGTCGAAGGATGTTATTACTGAATTTCGTGGAAGAGGAGATGAAATTCATATTTATCCATTGACATTTAAGGAATTCATGCAGGCTTATGAAGGTGATATATATCGTGGCTGGGCAGAGTATGTTGTCTATGGTGGTTTGCCACTTACGGTGACAATGAAAACAGAAGAACAGAAGATTAACTATTTAACGAAACTGTTTGAAGAGACGTATTTAAAAGATATCATTGAAAGGCATCACATAGAAAAATCGCAAGAATTGGAAGATTTAGTTAATGTGTTGGCGTCAGCCATTGGTTCCCTTACCAATGTACCGAAGATTGAGGCTACATTTAGAAGTGTAATACAGTCTAATATTAGTGCAAATACAATTCGGCAATATATAGAATATTTAGAGGATGCCTTTGTTATTAATAAAGCTAATCGTTACAACGTTAAAGGTAGAAAGTATATAGGAACACCGCTTAAATATTATTTTGAAGATGTAGGATTACGGAATGCCAGATTGGGTTTTAGACAGATAGAAGAAACTCATATTATGGAAAATGTAATTTACAATGAACTACGTAGTAGAGGTTATTCTGTAGATGTAGGAGTGGTTGAAAAACGCGGTAGAAATGAGGAAGGAAAAGAGGAAAGAACGTATTTAGAAATTGATTTTATTGCAAACCTTGGAAGTAAGCGATATTATATTCAGTCTGCATTTAGTATGCCAACGGAAGAGAAACGTATCCAAGAAAAGGCATCGCTTATTAACATTGGTGATTCGTTCAAGAAAATCATTATTGTTAAGGATGTTGTTAATGTAACAAGAGACGAAGATGGAATTACTACGATGAGTATTTATGATTTTCTTTTGAAGGAAAATAGTTTGGAACTATAGATAATAAGGGTTATAAACATTAGTCTAAATAGGTAATTGCGAAACTCAAAATGCGATTGGTGTGGATAACTTTTGAAATTTCTAACGAAGTTATAGGCTTTGTGAGAGGTAAAACGAGAATAATTACTAAAAATTATGTGGTGAGAGAAAGTTATCCACATTTCCACAAGAATTGAAAAGCGTAAAAACTGACATTCTTGAGGAGATATTGATTTTTCACCATCAAAGAATCCAGTATTTTCAATGGATTCAGAGTTTCGCAAACGCCTACTACTATATAATACGAGGGGCGATTTATGTTCCCGATAATAAATCTCAGAGAAACAGGTGTTAATCTCCGCCGAATAATGGACAAGCGTGGAATTACTGCAAAAGATGTTCAGCAATACCTTAATCTGGCCAGTGTACAAAGTGTGTATAATTGGTGGAACGGAATCAATATGCCAACCATAGATAATCTATATGCGTTGAGTTATATGCTTCAGGTTCCGATTGACTTACTTGTATGCGGAAACAGGAAAGTAAGAAAATATGTGACAATTTAAGAAAAAATGTTTGAAATCAAGAACAATGAAAATGGCTGAAAGCATTGAAAATACAGGAAATAAAGGAGTTTTAGCGTTATGATAAAAATATTATTTGTGTGCTGTGGCAACATCTGCCGCAGCACCATGGCTGAAAGCGTCATGACATACATGGTAAACCAAAGAGGCCTCCAAGACCGTTTTTTCATCTCCTCCGCAGCCACCAGCAGGGAGGAGATCGGTAACCCGCCCCACCACGGAACAGTGAATAAGCTCCGCCAATTGGGTATTCCTGTGGTTCCTCACCGGGCAGCGCCAGAGATATTGCAGATCCATGGTATACCGGCAATTTTGATGCGGCCTATAACGATATAGAGGAGGGCTGCAGTGCCCTCCTCGAGAAAATAAGCAAGTGAATTTGGCGTCAAAGGCAATCTGCCACTTCATCAAAAAATTAGCTTTTCCCTTGGCATAGATGTAAAATTTAATTCTTAATCATTTCAACAGCCTGCTCCATAACCTGAGTAACCTTGTCGCACCATCCGTCGAATTCAGGGTCCTCCACCTGACATTCCGGATGGGAGAGCACATATTCAACGGCGGCACGGATGCCCTGATCGGCTCTTACTGTAGCGGTGAAGCCGGGTACAAGCCTTTTTAGCTTGGTATTGTCAAAGACCACCGTATTTGCCTTGTCGCCGAGAAGGCTTCCGGTGAAATCGTATTTACTGCAGGCATCCAGAAACTCGGAAGCTACATGAATTGCATTTAGCTTTACGCCGAGAGCATCTGCAATAATCTGATAGATTTGATTCCATGTCACGGACTCGTCGGAGGTAATCTGAACTGCCTCACCGATGGCGTGAACGTTTCCCAATAAGCCCACAAAAGCCTTGGCAAAGTCAGAATTATGAGTTAATGTCCACAGAGAGGTGCCGTCTCCGTGTATGATAACGGGACGTCCTTCTTTGATTCTTTGCAGAACAGCATAGCTGCCGTTATCTCCATGTACGCCTAAGGGAACGGAACGTTCATCATAGGTGTGGCTGGGACGGATAATGGTAACGGGAAAGCCTTTTTCTCGGTATAAGCCCATTAAGTAGTCTTCACAGGCAATTTTGTTTCTGGAGTACTCCCAATAGGGATTTGCAAGAGGCGTTGCCTCGCTGACACGGTAATCGGAAAGCGGCTTCTGATAAGCGGAAGCGGAACTGATGAAAAGGAACTGCCTTGTTTTACCCTCAAATAAACGGTAATCCCGCTCAAGCTGTGCAGGAACAAAAGCGATGAAATCCGCCACCGCATCAAATTCCAAATCCTTAATTAAATCCTTCACAGCAGCTTCATCATTGATATCAGCCTTTAATTCAATTAAATCTCCTGTAAGATCGTTGTTGCGGCTTCCCCTGTTGATAAGATAAAGGGTATGTCCCTGAGCCAGAAGCAGTCTGGAAATTGCCATACTGATGGTTCCGGTGCCGCCGATAAATAATATCTTCATGTGATAACCTCCTTTACAATCATACTTGCTTGTATTGATATTTCTATTTTAATTGTTGTGCGGAGGAAATAATAGAAAAAAATTATTTATAAATAGGATTAAGATGGAAAGTTAGCTTTTGACACCTTAATTCTAATGGTATAATCACCGATATTTCCTCACCGCAAACATACACAGAAGGGTCTGAACCATCTGACTGGCGATTAACCCGACCAGGTAACCGTGTATGCCAAACCTGGGGATGGCAAAAAATACAAAGCCAAGCCGCACCAAAAGGCTTATCATGCTGTAAGCAAAGGTGATTCCTGTTTTTCCCAGTCCGTTTAAAATACTGTTCAGGGTGCTGGCGATATACATCAGCGGACACAGGAAGCTGAGCACCAGAATAAAGCTTCCGGCCAGAGTGCTTTGATAGAGAAACTGCCCTAAGAATCTGCCGAACAAAAGAAACAGTGATGTGAATAAAATTCCCAGTCCGAAACCGTAACATATGGATTTATGTACTGCTTTTTTGATGGTGTCCACATTGTCAGAAGCGTCCGCTTCGGATACAATGGGAAGAAGCAGCACACAGATAGAGTTAGTGATGGCGCTGGGGAAAAAGATAAGAGGCATTGCCATGCCGGTTAGAACACCGTACACACTCAATGCCGTGGCATTGTCATAACCGTAGCTTATCAGTCTGTTTGGGATAAAAATTGCCTCAACACTCTGCAGGAAATTGATAATGACCCGGTTTAAGGACAAAGGCAGGGCAAGGGTCAGCAGGCACTTTGCAGTTTCGTAAAAAGAGGAAAGCTTCATTTTCAGCAAAGGCCCGTAATCCCTGGGAATAACATGTTCAAAATGTGCTTTTACTGCAATGATAGAAACCAGCATGGAAGCGCTTTCGCCGATTACAAGACCCACTACGGCAAAGCTGATCGTAGGAGTCATTCCGCGCTTTTTGCAAAAGAAATAAATCACATAAACGCTGCCTACCCGGATCAGCTGCTCCGCCAGCTGGCACAGAGAAGGAATTGAGGTTTTCCGTATCCCATAAAAATAGCCGTTAATACAGGAATGCACAGTGGCAAGAGGAATGGAAAGCGCAATAATCCGAAGCAGCGGTGCAGTCCGGGCTTCCAGAAGAAAGCGGACGGCAATCTGCTCGGAAAAACAGTAGATACCCGCCGCACACACAACAGATGCGGTCATGGAAAGTACAAAGCCGGTGAATAAATGGGAAGCGGATGACCGATAATCTTTAGAGATTGTTTCCCCTGCAACATATTTTGAAATGGCGGTCTGCATGCCGGCCACCGTAAGAGAGAAGGAGAGAGCCAGCACGGGAGAAATCAGCTGATAGATTCCCATTCCTTCTGCGCCAAACAAACGGGAGAGAAAAATCCTGTAAAAAAAACCGATGAAACGGCTGACAAAGCCGGTGGCTGTAAGAATGATAGTGCCTGTAATCAGAGGACTTTTGTGACGAAAAAGCTGCATTTAAAACCGCCTTGAAACCATGGATGTTATTGATAAATATATGCTTTTAGGTGCATTGACAGAACAATTTACTGGTGCTATAGTAATTATGCAAAACCTAGTAAATTGATAGGAATAAGCCCTGAGGAAGATCAGGAGAAAGGATAAAACTATGGACCATTTGATTTATTTAGATAATGCCGCCACAACGAAATGTGCACCGGAGGCGGTACAGGCTATGCTCCCATATTTTTCGGAGCAATACGGAAATCCAAGCAGCATTTACCAGCTTGGACAGAAAGGAAAAAAAGCCATTACGGAGGCTCGTGACACGATAGCCCAAAGCATTCATGCGGATACTTCCGAAATCTATTTTACAGCAGGCGGGTCGGAGTCCGATAACTGGGCGCTTGTGGCAGCTGCTGAGGCTTACGAGAGCAAAGGGAAACACATTATCACCTCAGCCATTGAACATCATGCGGTGCTTCATACCTGCGATTACTTGAAAAAGCGGGGCTTTCAAATTACTTATATTGATGTTGATGAAAACGGAATTATCAGGTTAGATGAACTGAAGAAAGCGATACGTCCTGATACGATTTTGATTTCCGTTATGTTTGCCAACAATGAGATCGGAACCATTCAGCCCATAGCTGAAATCGGAGCAATTGCCAGAGAACATGGAGTTTTGTTCCATACGGATGCTGTGCAGGCCTACGGCCATCTTCCCATTGATGTGGAGGAGCTTCACATTGACATGCTCAGCGCAAGCGCTCACAAGATTCATGGTCCGAAAGGAATAGGCTTCCTTTATATCCGCAAGGGTGTCAAAATACGTTCCTTTATCCATGGCGGCGCCCAGGAGAGAGGGAGACGTGCGGGAACGGAAAATGTGCCGGGAGCAGTGGGATTTGCGGCAGCGGTGAAAAAGGCTTTTGACGGTTTAGAGGAGCGTGCCGACAAGGAAAGAAAGCTTCGGGATTACTTAATAGAAAGACTGGAGAAGGAGGTTCCCTACTGCCGGCTGAACGGAGACCGTACTAAGCGTCTGCCGGGCAATGTGAATTTCAGCTTCCAATTTATAGAAGGCGAGTCCTTATTGATTATGCTGGATATGAAACAGATTTGTGCTTCCAGCGGATCGGCCTGCACGTCAGGCTCTCTGGACCCCTCTCATGTGCTTTTGGCTATCGGCCTTCCCCATGAGATTGCCCATGGCTCGTTAAGGCTGACCTTAAGTGAGGAGAATACGACAGAAGAGCTTGATTATGTTGTGGAAGCAGTTAAGGAAATCGTGGCAAAGCTGCGTCAAATGTCCCCTCTTTATGAGGATTTTGTAAAAAAGAATCAGAAATAACGAAAGGAGATTACTTATGTACAGTGAAAAGGTAATGGATCACTTTTCCAATCCCAGAAACATGGGAGAAATCGAAAATCCCAGCGGTATGGGTACGGTTGGAAATGCCAAGTGCGGAGATATTATGAGAATGTATCTCGATATAGATGAAAATCATGTAATCAGAGACTGCAAGTTTAAGACCTTTGGCTGCGGAGCGGCAGTGGCTACCAGCAGCATGGCCACAGAGCTTGTGAAAGGAAAAACCATCGAGGAAGCGCTTCAGGTGACCAACAAGGCTGTTATGGAAGCGCTTGACGGACTGCCTCCTGTGAAGGTACACTGTTCTTTGCTGGCAGAGGAAGCTATCCATGCGGCGCTCTGGGATTATGCGGAAAAGAACGGTATCACGATTGAAGGACTTCAAAAGCCCAAGTCGGATATCCATGAGGGCGAGGAAGAGGAAGAATATTAATGAAAAAAAAGGTGATAGTAGGCATGTCCGGAGGAGTGGATTCCTCCGTGGCGGCCTGCCTTTTGAAGGAGCAGGGCTGCGAGGTAATCGGCGTAACCATGCAAATATGGCAGGATGAGGAACCGGGGCAGATCGAAGAAAATGGCGGCTGCTGCGGTTTATCTGCTGTAGAGGATGCAAAAAAGGTGGCGCAGGTGATCGGTATTCCTCATTATGTAATGAATTTCAAACAGGAATTTCAGCATCAGGTGGTGGATTACTTTGTGGGAGAATATCTGAAAGGGAGAACGCCGAACCCCTGTATTGCCTGCAACAGATATGTGAAGTGGGAGGCCCTGCTGAAAAGGGCTATGGATATCGGTGCGGACTATCTGGCTACAGGACATTATGCCAGAGTGGAGCTGCTTCCCAACGGCAGATATGCCATTCGCAATTCGGTGACAGCCAAAAAGGACCAGACCTATGCACTATACAATCTGACACAATTCCAGCTGGCTCATACCCTGATGCCGGTGGGAGATTATGAAAAGGATGAGATACGAAGAATAGCCGCAGAAATAGGGCTGCCGGTGGCTGACAAATCGGACAGTCAGGACATCTGCTTTGTTCCCGATGGTGATTATGCTGCATTTATTGCTGCGGAAGCGCCTGACCGGGTACCGGGAGAGGGAAATTTTGTGGATGAGGACGGAACGGTACTTGGCAGACACAAAGGCATTACCCACTATACAGTAGGCCAGCGCAAGGGGCTGGGTTTGTCTATGGGACGCCCGGTGTTTGTTTCCGGGATCAGACCGGAAACAAATGAAGTGGTCATCAGTGATGAAAGCGCAGTGTTCCACACGGAGCTTGTCTGCGATAGAATGAACTTTATGGGGATGGAGGCTTTACCGGAGCCCAGAAGAGTGTGGGCAAAGGTACGCTATGCCCATAAGGGAGAATGGTGCACCATCAGAATGGAAGGCGGGCAAAGAATACACTGCAGCTTTGATAACCCGGTGCGTGCCATTACACCGGGACAGGCAGTGGTTTTTTATGACGGAGAATACGTTTTGGGAGGCGGCACGATTCTATAGATAGAAGGATGCGATTCCCTATATTCTGTGAAACTCCGGCGTCCTTTTTTCAAAGGTGGCATAGTATTTAAAGCCGCATTCGGTGAGCACATCGGCTGCCCGGTCAAAGCCCTTTGCAATGGCCGAAGGGGCATGGGCATCAGAGCCTGCGGTAATGATTTCCCCGCCCAGACTGCGGTAGCGTTTTATCAGATCGGTACAGGGGTTTAAATCCTTTAAGTGATAATTAATGGCGCCGGTGTTAATCTCAATTCCTTTTTCTTTTTCCAGAATGGTTTCCAGAATGGGATCAAGAACATCCTTATATTTATCATAGCAGTAATCCGCATCCCTGGTTTTCCCGTAACGGACCACATAATCCAGATGCCCGTACACATCAAAATTATCAAAGACCTTCAGATTATCCAGAATGGAACGGAAATATTCCCGGTAAGCTTCCTCATCCGAGCGCCCTTCGTAAAAGGAGGGATAATAAGGATCCTTCCGGTTGCAAAGATGGGAGGAGGCAATGATAAAGTCGAAGTCAAAGCTTTTGGCATATACGGCAAGCTCGCGCCTTAAATGCGGCTGGACGCCCAGCTCCACACCAAACAAAAGCCTGATCTGATGCGCATACTTTTCCTTTAGCCTGATCAATTCATATAAGTAGGAATCGGTGTTCAGTTCAAACATACCGTCTTTATCGGAACTGGTGTAAACGTAATCCATGTCCATGTGCTCTGTAAAGCACATTGTGTCCAGTCCCAGCGATATTCCTTTTAAAATCATATCCTCCATGGGAGCGGTGGAATCTCCTGAAAAGGAGGAGTGTAAATGAAAATCTGATTTAATAGCCATAATAGCGTCAAACCTCCTGATTTGCATTTTCGGTTTAGGAACATCAGCCATATCATTTATAAGCTGTCGGAATTTATCGCATGGCTGAATTGTAATCAGTTTATATGACGGGAATAAAAAAAGCAATTATTTTTCAATTACATCTTGAACTTTCTGGACAAATTAGGTAAAATAGTCCTGCTGATAAAATTTTGTCAATCTTAACAGGTTGCAAAATAATATAAAATAATTATTCAATTTTAGGAGGAAACTAAAATGGCAGTAAGAGTAGCAATTAATGGTTTTGGCCGTATTGGTCGTCTTGCATTCAGACAGATGTTTGATGCAGAAGGTTATGAAGTAGTAGCAATCAACGACTTAACAAGTCCTGAGATGCTTGCACATCTGTTAAAGTATGATACAGCACAGGGCAAGTACAAATATGCAGACAGCGTATCCTACGGAGAGGATTCCATTACAGTTAATGGAAAGACCATCACAATCTACAAGGAAGCAGACGCTAAGAACCTTCCTTGGGGCGAGTTAAAGGTAGACGTTGTTCTTGAGTGTACAGGTTTCTATACATCCAAGGAAAAAGCAAGCGCACATATCGCAGCTGGCGCTCGTAAGGTAGTTATTTCTGCACCTGCAGGAAATGATCTTCCTACCATCGTTTACAACGTAAACCACAAGACATTAAAGCCTGAAGATACAGTTATTTCTGCAGCTTCCTGTACAACAAACTGCTTAGCTCCTATGGCTAAGGCTTTAAATGATTTAGCACCTATCATGAGCGGTATCATGACAACCGTACATGCTTACACAGGTGATCAGATGATCCTTGACGGACCTCAGAGAAAGGGTGACAAGAGAAGAAGCCGTGCAGGCGCTTGCAATATCGTTCCTAACTCAACAGGTGCTGCTAAGGCAATCGGCCTTGTTATTCCTGAGTTAAATGGTAAGCTGATTGGTTCCGCACAGCGTGTTCCTACCCCTACAGGTTCCACAACAATCCTTGTTGCAGTTGTTAAGGGACAGGTTACCAAGGAGCAGATCAATGACGCTATGAAGGCTGCTGCTACAGAATCCTTCGGTTACAATACAGATGAAATCGTATCCTCCGATATCATCGGAAGCACCTATGGTTCCATCTTTGATGCTACACAGACAATGGTAGCTCCTATGGAAGACGGCAATACTCAGGTACAGGTTGTATCCTGGTATGACAATGAGAATTCTTACACAAGCCAGATGGTAAGAACAATCAAATACTTCTCTGAGTTAGCTTAAGTTTTAGACCTTTAGGGTCCGGTCTTATGGACCGGACCCTTTATTTGTCTGGCGGGTTCTGCCGCAAAATAAATCAAATGGAGGAAATAATCATGGGATTAAACAAAAAATCAGTTGATGATATCAACGTAGCCGGAAAGCGTGTGCTTGTAAGATGCGATTTCAACGTACCTCTTAAAAATGGTGAGATTACAGATGAAACTCGTATTGTTGCAGCACTTCCGACAATCAATAAATTACTGGCAGATGGCGGCAAGGTAATTCTTTGCTCCCACCTTGGAAAGGTAAAAAATGGCCCCAACGAAGGAGAATCTTTAGCACCTGTTGCTAAGAGACTTTCCGAAAAGCTGGGTAAGGAAGTAAACTTTGTTGCAGATTACAATGTAACAGGTGAGGCTGCTACCGCAGCTGTTGCAGCCATGAAGGACGGCGATGTTGTCCTGCTTCAGAATACACGTTTCCGTGGCGCTGAGGAAACCAAGAACGGAGAGGCTTTCTCCAAAGAGCTGGCTGATCTTTGTGATGTATATGTATGTGATGCATTTGGTTCTTCTCATAGAGCACATGCTTCCGTAGCAGGCGTTACAGATGTTGTTCGTGCTAAGGGCGGCGAATGTGCAGTTGGTTATCTGATGCAGAAGGAAATTGATTTCCTTGGCAATGCAGTAGAAAACCCGGTTAGACCTTTTGTTGCAATTCTTGGCGGCGCTAAAGTTGCAGATAAGCTGAACGTTATCAACAACCTTCTTGAGAAGTGTGATACACTGATCATCGGCGGCGGTATGGCATTTACCTTTTTAAAGGCTAAGGGCTATGAAATCGGTAATTCATTAGTTGATGATGAAAAGCTTGATTACTGTAAGGAAATGATGGAGAAGGCTGAAAAGCTTGGCAAGAAGCTATTGCTTCCTATTGATACAACAATTGCAGCTTCCTTCCCGAATCCTATTGATGCTGAAATTGAAGTATCTGTTGTAGATGCTGACAAGATTCCTTCTGATATGGAAGGTCTTGATATCGGAGACAAGACAGCAGCGCTTTATGCAGATGCAGTTAAGTCCGCTAAGACCGTTGTTTGGAACGGACCTATGGGCGTATTTGAGAATCCTATTCTTGCAAAGGGTACAATTGCAGTAGCAAAGGCACTTGCAGAGACAGATGCAACAACCATCATCGGCGGCGGTGACTCCGCAGCAGCTGTAAATCAGCTTGGCTTTGCCGATAAGATGAGCCATATTTCCACAGGCGGCGGCGCTTCCCTTGAGTTCCTTGAAGGTAAGGTGCTTCCCGGTGTGGCAGCAGCAGATGATAAAACGGAATAATGTTAGTTTTTTATGAATTTTGTTTGGGTTGATATAGGTTAAGGAGAAGAAAGATGGCAAGAAAGAAAATCGTAGCCGGAAACTGGAAGATGAACATGACTCCCAGCCAGGCAGTAGCATTATGTGATGAATTAAAGGATCTGGTTAAATCCGACAGCGTAGACGTGGTTTACTGCGTACCCGCAATTGACATTGTTCCTGTGGTGGAAGCTGTAAAGGGAACCAATGTTGAAGTTGGTGCAGAGAACATGTACTTTGAAGAAAAGGGTGCTTACACCGGAGAAATCTCCGCAGCTATGCTGGTAGATGCAGGCGTTAAATATGTAATTATCGGACATTCCGAGAGACGTGATTATTTCAAGGAAGATGATGCTTTATTAAATAAGAAAGTAAAGAAGGCTTTTGAAGCCGGACTTACACCTATTCTTTGCTGTGGTGAAACCTTAGAGCAGAGAGAGATGGGCATCACACTTGACTGGATTCGTATGCAGATCAAGTCTGATCTGGTTGGCGTAAGTGCAGATCAGGTGGCTTCCATGGTTATTGCTTACGAGCCTATCTGGGCAATCGGAACAGGTAAGACAGCTACTACTGAGCAGGCTCAGGAAGTATGTAAAGCAATTCGTGACTGTATCGCAGAGATTTATGATGCAGCAACGGCAGATGCAGTTCGTATCCAGTATGGCGGTTCTGTAAATGCAGGCAATGCGGCAGAGTTGTTTGCACAGCCTGATATTGACGGTGGTCTGGTAGGCGGCGCATCCCTTAAGGCTGACTTCGGCAAGATTGTTAATTATTAATTTTTAAAATATCATAATTACAAAGCAAAGTCCTGAAGTCTATGATTTCAGGACTTTGCTTTTTGTGACAGGAAAGTACATGAAAAGCAGAGCAAAGCCAGTAAGAATTTGCAGAGCTGATATTATGCTTTTGTTGTGATATGATATATGCAAAGCAAATCATACATACGTTTTCCTGCGCAAAGGAGGAAGATGTATGGTAAATGATGTAACTACGAAACTTACGGAATTGAATTTGGTGGACAGGTTCCTGTTTGATGAAACGATGGAAGACAGAGAAGTCTATCAGGCACAACTGGATGTCTCTCTGTTGGAGCCGGGAGCAGAAACATAATGACAGAATATGATAATCCCCGTCAGAGTAGGAAAACACACGTTTGTTTTGTACAAAATTACTACTCTGGACGGGGATTTTTAGTACTTTTGACGAAAAATAGTTGATTATTTGAAAGCGTTGAAAAAAAGTAATATAATTTACTATAGTACTATAGTAATATTTTCTGTGCGTCTAGGGGGATGGAAAATGTTTAGAATGAGAAGACATACACAAGTTATATTGATGAGGGTTATTGCCATTTTTATGTTTATTGTGACGGTAACCGTTAGCACGATTGCGATTTATGCATCGGTTTCTTCTTCAGATTATGGGGAAGAACAGGGAACTGATGAAGTATCCGATCAAAATAAAGATAAGGAGTCGGACGGTGACGCTTTATGGGAAGATGTAAGCGATTCTGTTGAGATATCCGATGCATCGCCGGCAGTTGATCCGGTAGAGAATCCGACGAATGATGGAACACCGGATGAAACGCCCGGTGAGACACCGGAGGAAACACCCGGAGAGATGCCGGATGAAACGCCCAGTGGAATGCCAGATGAGACGTTAAATGAGACGCCGGAGGAAACACCCAGTGAGACACCAGACGAGACTCCCGGTGCATCTCCTTCTGCAACGCCCGATGTATCGCCCAGCACATCTCCTTCTGCAACGCCAAGTGCAACGCCCGATGCAGCGGATGAAGAGAACGCTTCTATTTGGTATGGCAGTGAAGGCATTTCTGGAACTGGATTAGATGAAGTGACGGTATCTTTTGACACATCAGAGCTGAATGAAGAGGATACCTTTGGTCTTATTTTGTCTGTTGATACAGAGGACGTAACATCCAATTATTCCTTTACCTCCAGCGGAGACGGCTATTATGAAATCAGTGGTTTGAGTAAGGATGTCGGAAATATTACATTTGGAAATTTGAACGGTGAGGAATTCTCCATAAGTGCAAGGGGTGCGGCAGCGTTTAATTACTATGCTTCCGGAGAAGTAAAGAAGACAGAAGCTGGGTATATTGGAACTGCGGAAATTAGGGCAGTATCTGAAGAAACAGAACTGGAAGAAATTGAAATAGAAGAGCAGAAACTTACAGAACAAAAGATTATTGTAAAAACAGATGACGGTGCATGGATTACTGTCAGCGGCTTGTTGCCGGACGGTGCAAGGGTGAACGCTGTTCCGGTATCAGTGGAGATTGAAGGCAAGGTGGTTCTGGCTGCTTATGATATTACAATTTTGGATGTGAATGATGCGGAATATCAGATTACGGAAGCTGTTACCGTATCGATTACTTCACCCGCATTGCTGGCAGCTAAAGAGGAAGCCAATAATGACAGAGTATCCGTATATCATTTGGAGGATCCCGATTCCTCAGCTGAGAAAGTAGCCGATGTGAAAATTGATTACAATAAGGTGTCTTTTGAGGCGGAGGGGTTTTCCACCTATGCGCTGACCCAGGATGAAATTCTGGAAGAGGCGGGTGTTAGTGATGCGATCTGTATTAATTCTGCTGATGGCGTTACATGGTCAATTAATGTAACTGATTCGGAAACCTGTGACGAAGTTGGAAGGCAGACAGTATTTACATTCCTCTTGGAATACGCTTTTGATAATACAGCGGTTAAGCTCACTGCGGATAATAATGTAGCTTATTTTATTATCCCGTCGGAGCTTGTTCGGCTTACTACAAGCGACGGTGTGGAAGGAACGATCTATAATGCGGATAATAATAATATAGGTAGCTACCAGCTGGTTGGCAATTGTGTGATTTTTACTTATAATCAAACATGGTTATCAAATTATAATAATAATATGAAAGGATATTTTAAGTTTCAAGCGGAAATAGATTCATCTTATACTGAGAATGAAGATGAATTTACAATAAGATTTGAAGGCAGTAGCGCTCCCATTACTATAACGTTTGACAACGGTAGCGTTAATGCGTATAAAAGTTACGAGTTGTTGTCGGATGGAACCATAGAGTTTACGATTTCCCTTGTTGTAAAAGGTAAAAAAGCAGAGGGTGTAGAGCTAGAGGATATATTAGGCAAAGCTTTCTCATTTGTTCCGGACACCTTTTATTTGGATGGTAGTACCAAAGTTGATGCTGAGATTGACGGTCAAAATGCGGTTATTAAGTTATCAGAATTGAAAATAGGAGAACATGTATTAACGTATAGGGCTACAATTAATAAGGATGTGTTGGCTGAAGCTCCTAATGAAAATTATAATACTGTCAATTATAATTGGAAGGCCAATCCATCTGGTGGCTCCGTAAGCTGCTCGGTTTGGTTTGATCAGGAAAGCATTTGGAAGAGCGGCGTACAGGAGAACGATCGTATTAAATGGACAATTACAGTAAAGCCGGATGCTTTATCAAATGTAATCGGCAAGACGGTTACGGATACATTGGGAGAGGGACAGACGTATGAGGGCACCTTTTATGTTTACAAGGGCTATTCCTGTGACTGGGGGAATACTCCTGTTGATACGGTAACACTTGATGAGAACGCAACAGGGTTTACATATACATTTTCTCAGGCCAACATTGGAGCTGCGGAAATTGGCAAGACATACACCATTGAATATTATACTATCCCGGATCGGATTGATGTGGATGGTACCTATAAGAATTTATTAAATGGTGAAGAATATGAGGCAGTTTATACTGAGGCAAACAGCGGCACGCATATTGATATTGTATCCAAAAATGGTTCTGCCAGCAATTATCCGGATTCCACAATTACATGGACGATTACGGTTGATCCTACCGGATATGCCGATGGGCAGACCATAACTGATTTGGTATTGAAGGATCAGTTGTTAAATGTTGATACAACAGGCTCTAAGTATGTTGATGACAGCCTTTCTGTTCAGTATGATGACGGAACAGCCCTTACGGAAAATACCGATTATACTATCACATGGAATACTACTGATTTTACAATTGAATTTGCAGACAGCGCAGTTAATATGGCTAAGAGGATAGTTGTATCGTATACCACCAAGCTGGCTGAAGGAAGCAGCGGCGGCTGGGAAAAGAATCGTGTTGAAACAAGCTATATTTTAGACGAAAAAGCTAAAGAAGAAACGGATGATAAAGAAATTGAATATGCAAAAAAGGCAACCAAACCTTTTGAAAAATCAGGTGTATTAGATGGCAATGAGGTTGAATGGACGATTGTTGCAAACAAGGATACTTGGAGGAATGATTCATGTATAAGTGGATTGGAAGGCTCTTATGTTATATCAGATCAATTGCCTGAAGGCATGGAATACATTGAAAATTCAGCTCGTTATGAATTGAGAGAGAGCGGATTATGGGGAGAAGGGTCTATTGAGCCAACAGTCGATGAGGATGGGAAGCTTACATTTGCGTTTAGTGAAACATTTTCGCAGTACAATTCTGGATATGTTTATATTGTATTGACCTATAAGACCCGCATTACCACCATTCCTGAAAGCGGCAGTGTATCTTTTGTAAATCATGCACAGCTTTTTGAAAATGAAAAGGAGATCGGAGATGCATCTGCTGAGGTTACGATTGAAAATACGGTGTTAGATAAGACGGGTGTATTGAATGAGACCGATCTTAATACGGTAAATTATACGATTATAGTGAACCGTGCAGGTGCAGACTTAAATCCTTACAGTGATGTTTTGACGATGGTTGATACGCTTGATTCCAATACTACACTGGATTTAAGCTCAGTAAGTGTTACGGAGTTAAGCACCGGTAAGGCTGTTGATTATACTTTTTCTTATGATTCAACCGGAGGACAGGATAAATTTGCTTTAGAGCTGCCGGATGAAATGACATTGAAGGTTGCTTACGAGGTAGTGGTGGCAGGAGAGAAAAACACGACAGTTACGATCAGAAACAGTGCAGAACTGTCAGGTGTTGCAAATGCATCAACTACGGAAGAAAATCAGGTAACCATACAGGAATCAGCTGCCGGCGCAGAAGCAGATTCTGGAAGTATTACCATCTGCAAATATGACGCCGATACGCTTCAGCCTATAAGCGGTGCGGTGTTCAGCTTATTTAAGCTTAATCAGGAGAATGGTATTGGCAACTTTATAATGGATAGTGTAACGGCTGTAGCAGAACAACAAGAAGTAGGAGCAGACGGGAAATTAACGTTTAGTGGCCTGGATGCCGACGTAGTATATTACTATGTAGAGGATACGGCGCCAGCCGGATATGTTCAGGATAAGGAAAAGCATTATTTTATCCTGCAGGGAAACAGCTATGCATCAGCCCTGGCCAAGATGTCGGATGAACTAAAAAATGTGATAAATAAATGGCCGGGAGGCAAGTCAGTCAATGTTTTCAATTCGCCTATAAAAATAGACATAAGTGGTACTAAGACGTGGGATGACAGTGAGAATCAGGATGGTATCAGACCTAATAGCATTATGGTTCATCTGTTGAAAAATAATACTGATGTAGTAGCAAGTACATTAGTAACAGCGTCTAACGGCTGGCAATATACTTTTAAGGATCTTCCGGAGTACGAAAATGGACAGAAGATCACCTATACCGTAACAGAAGAACCGGTAGATGGATACAATGCTTCTTATAATGAATATGATATCACCAACAAGCATACCCCTGAAACCACCAGTATCAGCGGAACCAAGGTGTGGGATGATAACAGTAATCAGGATGGTAAGCGCCCTGACAGCATCGAAGTTAAGCTGTATGCAGATAATGAACTGAAGGAAAGTAAAACTGTAAGCGGAACCGGCAATACATGGTCATGGAGCTTTACAGGCCTTGACAAGTATAAGAACGGGACGGAAATCGTATATACCGTAACAGAGGAGCAGGTGACAGGTTATGAGGAACCTGTAATAAGCGGAAATGCAGCGGATGGTTTTACAATTACCAACAAGCATACCCCTGAAACCACCAGTATCAGCGGAACCAAGGTGTGGGATGATAACAGTAATCAGGATGGTAAGCGCCCTGACAGCATCGAAGTTAAGCTGTATGCAGATAATGAACTGAAGGAAAGTAAAACTGTAAGCGGAACCGGCAATACATGGTCATGGAGCTTTACAGGCCTTGATAAGTATGAAGCAGGGATAGAGATCGCATATATTGTGAAAGAGGATGTGGTAGCAAACTATTCTACAGAGATAACCAAGGAGGAAGCAGGCAGCTATATCATTACTAATACTCATACGCCCGGTGAAACCTCCAGAACGGTGCAGAAAGTATGGGATGACAGCGATAATCAGGATGGCAAACGTCCTTCCAGCATTACTGTACAGCTGATGGCGGACAATGAATCGTATGGTGATCCGGTTACGCTTAATGCAGGAAATGCCTGGACCTATACATGGGATAAACTTCCTGAAAGAGAGAACGGCAAAACGGTTGCTTATACCGTACAGGAAATCGGAGAAATAGAAGGCTACACTACAACCTATAGTAGTGATTCTTTTATCATTACCAATGCCCACACCCCTGAAACCATTGATATCAGCGGAACCAAGGAATGGGATGATAACAGTAATCAGGACGGTATGCGCCCTGCAAGCATTTCGATTGAGTTGTATAAGACGCTGGCGGATGGCAGCAAAGAATTGGTAGGGAGCAA
>CAYMUW010000030.1:0-16322 GCA_964393865.1 uncultured Lachnospiraceae bacterium | reverse complement strand
CGATTGAGTTGTATAAGACGCTGGCGGATGGCAGCAAAGAATTGGTAGGGAGCAAATCCGTGAACGGAACTGGCGATAGCTGGTCATGGAGCTTTACAGATCTGCCTAAGTACAGGGATCAGGGTACAGAAATTGAATATACCGTTAAGGAAGTAGTAGATGAGGATACTGCAGAAGAATACACATCCGAAATAGACGGCTATACCATTACCAACACCCATAAACCTGAAACCATAAACATCAGCGGAAGCAAGATCTGGCTGGATGATGGGGAAGATGGCAGACCTGAGAGCATTACGATCAACCTGTATAAGAAGAGCAGTGATGTTGCGGTAAAGACGGTAACAGTAACCCAAGCTGATGACTGGAAATGGAGCTTTACAGATCTTGCTAAGTATGAAAATGGAACAGAGATTGAATATTACATCACAGAGGATTCAGTAACTGATTATTCTGCAGAGATAACCGGTAATGCAGCAGACGGCTTTGTAGTGACCAATACTCATACGCCCGGTGAAACCGCCAGAACAGTGATGAAGGTATGGAAGGATGAGAATGATCAGGATGGACTGAGGCCTGACAGTATTACGGTTCAGCTGCTTGCAGACGGAATCGAATATGGAGCTCCTGTCACACTGAGCGAGAGTAATAGTTGGGAAGCAAGATGGGAGAATCTTCCTGAAAGAGGAGCGGACGGAAAGACCATTTTCTATACTGTAAAGGAAATCGAAACAATAGCAAACTACGAAACATCTTATAGTTATAATAAAGATGAAAGCACTTTTGTCATTACCAATACCCATACGCCTGAAACCATTAGCATTGATGGAACCAAGGAATGGGATGACAACAATGACCAGGACGGTAAGCGCCCTGCAAGCATTACGATTGAGTTGTATAAGACGCTGGCGGATGGCAGCAAAGAATTGGTAGGGAGCAAATCCGTGAACGGAACTGGCGATAGCTGGTCATGGAGCTTTACAGATCTGCCTAAGTACAGGGATCAGGGTACAGAAATTGAATATACCGTTAAGGAAGTAGTAGATGAGGATACTGCAGAAGAATACACATCCGAAATAGACGGCTATACCATTACCAACACCCATAAACCTGAAACCATAAACATCAGCGGAAGCAAGATCTGGCTGGATGATGGGGAAGATGGCAGACCTGAGAGCATTACGATCAACCTGTATAAGAAGAGCAGTGATGTTGCGGTAAAGACGGTAACAGTAACCCAAGCTGATGACTGGAAATGGAGCTTTACAGATCTTGCTAAGTATGAAAATGGAACAGAGATTGAATATTACATCACAGAGGATTCAGTAACTGATTATTCTGCAGAGATAACCGGTAATGCAGCAGACGGCTTTGTAGTGACCAATACTCATACGCCCGGTGAAACCGCCAGAACAGTGATGAAGGTATGGAAGGATGAGAATGATCAGGATGGACTGAGGCCTGACAGTATTACGGTTCAGCTGCTTGCAGACGGAATCGAATATGGAGCTCCTGTCACACTGAGCGAGAGTAATAGTTGGGAAGCAAGATGGGAGAATCTTCCTGAAAGAGGAGCGGACGGAAAGACCATTTTCTATACTGTAAAGGAAATCGAAACAATAGCAAACTACGAAACATCTTATAGTTATAATAAAGATGAAAGCACTTTTGTCATTACCAATACCCATACGCCTGAAACCATTAGCATTGATGGAACCAAGGAATGGGATGACAACAATGACCAGGACGGTAAGCGCCCTGCAAGCATTACGGTTCAGCTGTATGCAGATAATGAACTGAAGGAAAGTAAAACTGTAAGCGGAACCGGCGATAGCTGGTCATGGAGCTTTACAGACCTGCCTAAGTACAGAGATGAGGGCACGGAAATCAACTATACCGTTAAGGAAGTAGTAGATGAGGATACTGCAAAAGCATACACATCCCAAATATACGGCTATACCATTACCAACACCCATGTGCCTGACAAGACTGAGGTGGAAGGCAGCAAGACCTGGCTGGATGATGGAGAAGACGATAGACCCACAAGCATCACCATCAAGCTTTATGCAAACGGAACATTTAAGGACAGTAAAACAGTAACTGCCGACGAGGGTTGGAAGTGGAGCTTTACAAACCTTGATAAGTATGCGAATGGAAGTGAGATTACCTATACCATCGAAGAGGAGGCGGTAGCTGATTATTCTTCTGAGATAAATGGTTATGATGTAACTAATACGCATACGCCTGGTGAGACTTCTATTACCGTACAAAAGGTATGGAATGATAATAATGATCAGGACGACAAACGTCCTGACAGCATTACGGTACAGTTGTATGCAGATGGCGTTGCAAACGGTGATCCTGTTACGCTGAGCGGAGCAGAAAATACATGGACACACACATGGACTGGACTTCCTGCCAGAGCGAACGGAAAGACGATTGCCTATACTGTGGGAGAAATCGGAACAGTAACAGACTACACGACAACCTATAGTGATAATACTTATACCATCACCAACACCCATACACCTGAAACCACCAGTATCAGTGGAACGAAGACATGGGATGACAACAATGACCAGGATGGTAAGCGCCCTGCAAGCATTACGATTAAGCTTCTTGCAGATAATGATGTTGTTGGAAGTCAGGATGTAACACCGGACAATAATGGTATCTGGAGTTACAGGTTTACAGATCTGCCCGTATATAAAGATGGAAGTGCAATTGATTATTCCATTGAAGAAGTTATTACAGACCCTGTAGCAGCTGATGCATATACATCCAAAGTAAGCGGTTATGATGTAGAAAATACCCATACACCTGAAGAAACGAAAATAACCGTACAGAAGGTATGGGAGGATGAGAATAATCAGGATGGAAAGCGTCCTGATGAGGTTGTGGTTGCTTTGTTGGCAAATGGAACGGCAACAGGTACGACAGTAACGCTGAATAAATATAATGAATGGAAGCACACCTTTACAGGACTTCCCAAGTATAAGAACGGAATTAAGATTTTGTACAGTGTATCTGAGGGAACGGTAACAGATTACTCTTCTGATATTAAGGAAACAGAAAGTGAGGCAGAAGGTGTCGTTTATACCATCACTAACAGCTATACGCCGGGTAAGACCAATATCAGCGTGGAGAAGAGATGGTCAGATAATAATAATCAGGATGGAAAGCGTCCGACAGAAATTCTGGTGCAGTTGAAAGCAGATAATGCAGGGCAGGGAAGCCCTGTAAGTCTCAATGCTGCAAACAACTGGAGTTATACCTGGACAGAGCTTGATCAGATGGCTGATGGAAAAACAATTGATTACACGGTTCAGGAGATTAATGTGCCGGATGGCTATGATGTGGCCTATGAGGTAAACGGAAGTAAGACCACCATTACCAATACTCATACGCCTGCCACCATTGATATTAGCGGAACCAAGACATGGTCAGATAATGATAATCAGGATGGAAAGCGTCCAGACAGCATTACGATTAAGCTGCTGAAAGACGGTGCGGAATATAAGAGTCAGACGGTGACTGCAGATGCTGACGGAAACTGGAAATATAGCTTTACCGGTTTGCCTGAATATGCAGGCGGAAAGGCAATCAGCTATTCCATTCAGGAAGTTACCAATGCTACGGCAGCGGGATATATTTCTACAGTAAGCGGTTACGATGTAACTAACACCTATAAACCTGAGAAGACAGAAGTAAGCGTACAGAAGGTATGGGAGGATGAGAATAATCAGGATGGAAATCGTCCTGGTGAGGTTGTGGTTACTCTGCTTGCAGATGAAGCAGAAAAAGAGACAGTAACGCTGAATGAAGGTAATGATTGGAAGTATACCTTTAAGGACCTTGATAAGTATAGCGGCGGTGAGCTGATTAGCTATACCGTATCTGAAGAAACGGTAGGTAGTTATTCGGCAGTGATTACCGGAAATGCAATGAGCGGTTATACCATTACCAATAGCTATACGCCCGCCAAGACCAGCATCAGTGTGGAGAAGATATGGGATGATGCCAATGATCAGGACGGAAAGCGCCCGGCTTCCATTCAGGTGCAGTTGTATGCAGATGACGAGGCAAAGGGAGCTCCCATCACCCTTGACAGTACCAATAACTGGCGCTACACATGGAATGAGCTTGCTCAGAAGAGCGGCGGAAATGATATCAGGTATGAGGTTAAAGAGGTCAGCGTACCGGCCGGATATACGGCAAATTCTACAGTAAGTGGTATCAAGACCACCATTACCAACTCATACAGTCCGGTAACTACCAGTGTCAGTGTCAACAAGGAGTGGAACGATGCAAACAATCAGGATGGAAAGCGTCCTGCAAGCATCACGATTAAGCTGCTGAAAGACGGTGCGGAATATAAGAGTCAGGTGGTAGAAGCAGATGCAGGCGGAAATTGGAGCTGCACCTTTGAAAACCTGCCTAAGTACAGAGATCAGGGGACGGAAATCAAATATACCGTTCAGGAGGTTAAAGTAGAAGGTTATAACGATCCTGTGGTAACCGGAAATGCAGAGGACGGCTTTACAATTACCAATACTCATACACCTGAGACAGTTGCTGTTGAGGGAACCAAGACATGGGTTGACAATGATAATGAAGCCGGAGCAAGACCTGCCAGCATCACCATCAATCTGTGGGCAGACGAAAAGAAGATTGACAGTCAGACCATTAAGCCTGACGCAAATGGTGACTGGCCTTCATGGAAGTTTGAAAACCTGCCTAAGTATGCTGCAGGAAGCGTGGGTCAGGAAATCGAATATACTATTTCAGAGGAAGATATCACTGATTACACGGCAAAGGTTGAAGGCGACAATGTAACGAATACCTATACGCCCGAGACCACAATGGTAACTGTTACTAAGAAATGGGTAGATAACGAGGATGCGGAAGGTCTCAGACCTGAGGCAATTTGGGTTCAGCTTTATAAGGATAAACTGTTTGATAAAGCAGTAGGCGATCCTGTCAGATTAAGTGTTGAAAATGGCTGGAGTTACACTTGGAATGATTTGCCGAAGAGAGGTTTCCTCTTGACAATCAACTATACGGTGAAAGAGCTTGGTGTAGAAGATGCAGACGGTAACTATGTTGCTGTAACAGGTTATACCAGTGCAACCAGTGAAACTACTACCAATAATATTGTTATTACCAATACACTTACCACAACGCCTACACCTACACCGGGAGAGACGCCGACACCTACACCGGGAGAGACGCCGACACCTACACCGGGAGAGACGCCGACACCTACCGGAACACCGGATGCTACACCAGATACAACGCCTGAGACAACGCCGGATGTAACGCCTAGTGCAACACCCGGAACGACGCCGGACGTAACGCCCGGTGCAACACCCGGAGCGACCCCGGAGGCTGCGCCTGAGGCAACACCGAATACCACGCCTGCGATTGACCGAACGCCTGCTCCTACGGCGACACCGACCCGTGAGGTTCTTGGAGCGCTCAGAGTGAAAGATAAGGACGTGGCAGTGCTTGGAGCAAGAAGAGGCTTGGATTATGCGGTATTAGGAAAGAGAAGACGTCCTTCTACTGGTGACAGCACAGCAATGCTTTGGTGGATATTAACCCTTGGCTTGGCATCGGGAACGGCATTATCTTTCGCAATGCTGTTGCGTCTTGAGAAAAAAGAATAAAGTAGTTTTGAGGCATGGGTAAATCCCATGCCTCTTTTTGCCTCTTTTTTGAATAAATGTCCTGTAATTTACGGCCGGATTATGATATACTTAATTCTGTAAAGTAAATGGACGCAGGAGGCTCATAGATGGATAATAAGTTGTATTTGGTAATTCCCTGCTATAATGAAGAAGAGGTCTTGCCGGAGACGTCATCAAGACTTAAGGATAAGATATTATCCTTGATCGAGAAGGGAAAGATTGCATCAGACAGCCGCATTGTATTTGTGAACGACGGTTCCCGCGACAGAACGTGGGAAATCATCAAAGAGCTGCATGATGCTGATGTGCTTTTCAGCGGCATTAACCTGAGCCGGAACCGGGGGCATCAGAATGCATTGCTTGCAGGACTTATGACTGTTAAGGAACATGCGGATATGGTGATTTCCATGGATGCGGATTTGCAGGATGATATCAATGCAATCGATGAGATGGTGGACAAATATTTAGGCGGTATAGATATTGTGTATGGTGTGAGGAGCAGTCGTGCCAAGGATACTTTTTTTAAGAAGGCTACGGCGGAAAGCTTTTACAAGCTGATGAATTCCATGGGGGCCAATACAGTATTTAATCATGCGGACTATCGGCTGCTGAGCAGACGGGCGCTTGAAGGACTTGCTGAATTTGGAGAGGTTAATCTTTTCCTGCGCGGAATTGTGCCTATGATCGGGTATCCATGGGATGTGGTTTATTATGAAAGAGGGGAACGCTTTGCGGGAGAAAGTAAGTATCCTTTCGGAAAGATGCTTTCATTTGCAATAGAAGGAATTACCTCCCTTAGCACCAGGCCGATCCGGCTGATTACGGGGCTTGGGTTTTTAGTATTTCTTGTCAGTATTGGAATGTTGATTTACAGCTTAGTCCGACATTTTATGGGGGCAACTATTGTGGGATGGACCACGCTTATGGTTTCGGTGTGGGCGATTGGCGGTTTGATTTTGTTATCGATAGGTGTGGTAGGAGAGTATATCGGTAAGATATATCTGGAAACGAAAGCACGTCCGCGGTTTATAATTGAACAGTTTTTGCATGAAGATGCTTGACGGAAGCTGAATTTATGGATATACTTTAAAAGCTCGTGTAAGAAAGACAGCACTTTTATTACGAAGTGGTGTCTTTTCTCATGTGGTAGAAAAATAATGCATTAAATGCCCTGATGCGGCAAATAAGATAAAATATGAAAAGCATTTGTCACTGAGCGTTTATTGTGTTAGTATTAATATTAATGTGTAAATGCCTGAAAAGGCAGTCGTTGATTGAGGTTTGATGAAAATGGCAGACAAGGAAATAAAAAGAAAACGTGTGAACGAGGCCGCAAGAGAGCGGAGACGTAAGCGTAGAAAAAGAATTGTGATGGCGGAAAGAATCACCATTGCATTGATTATTGTAATTATTCTTGTGGGAGGAACCGCTGTCGTCTGGAATATGATGCCTGACATTAAGGTGGCCAGACAGCTGAATGCGGCAGGTGAATTTGCGGAGACACAGGCTTATGATGAAGCGATTGCATCCTGCGAGGAGGCCTTGAAGATTGATTCCACTTCGGTTGAGGCATATCGTGCCATGGCAGGGATTTATCTTAACAAGGAAGACCGGGAAGCAGCGGAACAGGTGTTGTACCGGGGATGGGAAAGCACGCAGGATGAAAGCCTTTTAAAGGAATATTGCGTGTATCTTCTCAATGACGCAGTGGAAGATATTAATACGGGAAATTGTACATTGGATACTTTAGATAAATGCCTTCGTGCCATCGAAAAAAATCCTGACAGTGAGGATGACTACACAGTGCTGAATGCCTGCTACGGAAGACTTTTTATGTCAGAGGGCGATGAGTTGTTTTGCAATGGGTCAGGAGAGAATGCTTGTATTTTTGATCATTATCTGGCCAGCATGAACCAGATGCTTCAAATTTATGAGGATACGGGAAAGGAAGAGCTGAAAGAGGAGATTGTTAAATATGCCCAGCCCCAGAATGAGATGCTTTGGCTTGAAATAGAGCATTTGCCAGATTATAAGACATTGCTGGAAAGAGTGACAGCATTGGACGACAGCGATACGCTGCAGCAGCTTTATGCCTGTGTGGAAAAGGCTGCCTGGGCACAGGAGATTTTTGCACCGGCATTCAGCATTTTCCAGTCCGGGGATTTTGGACCGATCAAAGAGTTTATGCAGTCGGAAGAGTACATAACGATTCGCGATGAGTTTATGAACGGAACCATGGAGTATTGGGATGGAATGACCTATATTCCGGTAAGCCGTGAAAAGATGAAGTTGTATAGGGTAGATGGAGCATGGCGTTTCAGCTTTGCGGATTTTGAGGATTGTCCCGAGACGGAGGGCGTGATTGAAATCTGGGGAACGAAGCAGGATGACGGAGGCGTACAGAGAATTTGTATATCCTATGAACCCGCTTCCGAAAACGGAGAATATTACCCCCATACCACCTATGAGTTTGTATATCTTTACAGCAACGTGAGAATTAACGGGGTGGATGTGCCTCAGATGAATTACCGGTTTGAAACCAGAATAGCCACACCGGAAGGAACTGTTTCCGAGCTGATTGGCGACTGGGGCGGAGAACATGAATGGAATATGGAATACTAAAAAACAGCCTTCATTTTTAATAACTATAATCCTTTTTAGGAAAGGCAAAACAATCGTATGGTTTCAATTTTAGCAAGGCTTTTTATCAAAAACTCCGATGATACATCCAATCCCTTAGTGAGGCAGGCTTACGGAATCCTGTGCGGCGCAGTGGGAATTGGATTTAACGTGTTTCTGTTTCTTTTTAAATTTTTTGCAGGTCAGATTTCCGGCTCCATTGCTATTACGGCGGATGCATTTAACAACCTTTCGGATGCGGGCTCATCCATCATTACCTTAGTGGGATTTAAAATGGCAGGACAAAAGCCGGATCATGAACATCCCTTTGGTCATGGAAGAATTGAATATATCTCAGGTCTGCTGGTGGCAGTAATCATACTGCTGATGGGAGCGGAGCTGCTAAAATCTTCCGTTTATAAAATTATTCATCCGCAGCCGGTAGAAGCCAGTCCGCTGATCGTGGGTATCCTGATTCTGGCTGTTTGCGTGAAGCTGTATATGTTTTATTATAACAGGCGGATCGGACAAAAAATTGACAGTGCCGCTATGATGGCTGCGGCTAAGGACAGTATCAGTGACAGTATATCAACGATAGTGGTGTTGTCTGCCACCATGCTGGCGATTTGGACCGATGTGCAGATTGACGGCTGGTGCGGTATTCTGGTGGCCCTGTTTGTCCTGTGGACGGGATACGGAGCCATGAAGGATACGGTCAGTCCGCTGCTGGGACAGCCGCCGGAGCCGGCGTTTGTGAAGCAAATAGAAGAGACGATTATGGAATACAAAGAGCAGGGCGTCCTTGGCATCCATGATCTGGTGGTACATAATTACGGGCCGGGCAGAGTGATGCTGTCGGTGCATGTGGAAGTTCCCTCCACCGGGGATATTCTGGCGCTTCATGATATGATTGACTTGATTGAGCACAGGCTTGCTGATGAGCTGAGATGCAATGCGGTCATCCATATGGACCCCGTATGCGTCAATGATGAAGAGACCAACCGAATGAAGGAAACAGTGGCGCAGATTATCGGAGGCATGGAGGGCGACGTGAAATTCCATGATTTCCGGATGGTACACGGACCTACCCATACGAATCTGATTTTTGATGTGGTGGTGCCTTATGATTATGGGATGTCGGATGCTGAGATTATTTCGTATATACAGACGAAGATAGAGGAGATAGACCAAAGTTATTTTGCTGTGATCGATATTGACAAAGAGTACGGGTAAGATTGCTTTCAGATGAGCTTGATTTGTGGAAAGGGAAAAGGGTATAGAACAAATGGGGTTAAAAGAGCGGTTACAAGGTATTCGCATTGGACAGGAAACTGTAAATGGAGCCGGAATGAACAAAAGAAGGGCAGAATTTATTGAATATGGGGTATTGGCTGTGGTTGTGCTGATGACCTATCTGCTTGTGCTGCAGATATTTACCGGCCAGTATATGTGGGAACACAATGCCTATAACACCTATGCGCTGCAGGCGGATTCGTGGAGAAATGGCAGACTTGATCTGGGGGAGAATTACAGTTGGCTTGAGATAGCGGAATATAACGGAAAGTTTTATTGCAGTTTTCCGCCTTTTCCTTCCTATGTACTATTTCCCCTGACATTTATCTTTGGGAGTAATACGCCGGACGGCCTGGTTTTGCTGTTCTTTGATATTATCGCAGTGGTTTTCTTATACAAAATCGGCATTACGCTTAAGCTTTCTCCAAGAGCGTCGGCTCTCGGCGCATTGTTTTTTTCGATTTGCACCAACATGTCTTTTGTAATGTTTACATCATCGGTTTGGTTTTTTGCACAGTCGTTGTGTTTTAGTCTGGCAGCTGTGGCCATTTATTTTGCCCTTAAGGGAAAGGGCGGATGGTCTCTGCTGTTTTGGAGCTGTGCGGTAGGATGTCGTCCCATGCAGGCGCTGTATGTTCCGGTATTGTTGGTACTTCTGTTCCGAAAAGAAAGGGAGAAGCACCCTGATGAAAAATGGTATAAGCTTGTTTTAAATAAGATATATTGGGGCATTCCGGCTTTGGGGATAGCGATATCCTATATGGTGCTTAATTATGCAAGATTTGGCAGTATATCCGAGTTTGGTCACAATTATCTGCCGGAATTTGTGTGTGAACATAAGCAGTTGTTTTCAACGGAATATATTGCCAATAACTTTAAAATGCTGATGAATCTTCCTGATTTCACGGAAGAAGGAAAAATGATGATCGATCATTTTGGGAATCTGAATTTTTTGTGGGTAAATCCCCCGGTTTTGGTTGCGGCAATCGGAATTTTATTGGCGTGTATTAAGAGAGAAAAGGAGACTGCAGTACTTGGCGTGCTGACAATTATTTTATCTGCGGCATATCTGGTTGTCACCATGATGCATGCAACGATGGGAGGATGGCATTTTGGAAATCGCTATACCAACGATATTATGCCGTGGTTATTTGTCTGTCTTATGATGCTTTTGACCAGACACACCCGATTGGTCAAATGGCAGTTACCGTTTGCCGTATGGGGAATTTTATTTAATGTGGTAGGAACTGTGATCGTTTATAATGGATTGTAATAAAGTTTGTAAAGCTGCCATGAGGAATTTTTTAAGATGCTTTAGGAGAAATAAAAATGGAGATTGATTTATATAAGGTCTGGCTTTTCTTAAAGGAAAAGATTAGTAAAAATAAGGTGTTTATCATCTGTGTGATTGAACTGATCTGTCTGACTGTTTACAGCTTCACGGTGATTTCCAAAGGGGCAGTCAATTATTCTTTTACGGAAAATGGAATCTATGGAAATTCTCAGGACGGAATGGTGATGACACAGACCCTGAAGGATGAGACGGCTGAAACAATAGACAGCCTCAGAACAGTTGGAGTTACCCTGAATAAAGGCATATATGACATTACAGTCCGGTATGTGTCTACAAACGGAGGGACGGCAGAGGCCTTCGGGCAGACTTTTAATGATAACAGTATGTGGAAGGATGCAATAGAGCTTCCTTCAACAAAGGAAGAGGTTTCTTTTCAGATATGGGTTAATGACAAAACGGATGAAACGGGAATTGAAATCCGGTCAAACGGCGGAGAATTAGTTGTTGACAGCATTCAAATGAAAACTGCACGGAATTCCATGTTGTACCTGGTTGTTTGTTTCATATTAAAAATATGCTTTCTGGATTTGGTCCTGTTCGGGATTATGTTTCGTGACAGGCTGCGGAAGTATTCCGTTCCGGTCTGCGGCATTCTTGGGATTACCTTTATCTGTTCGCTTGGATTGTTTACCAGATATTTGTTGCCCGGACATGATTTTGTGTTTCACATGAATCGGATAGAAGGGTTAAAGGACGGGCTGATGTCCGGGATGTTCCCCGTGCGGATTCAGCCTACATGGAATAACGGATGGGGATATGCAGTATCTGTCATGTACGGTGATTTGACGCTTCTGTTTCCCGCATTAATGAGAATTTGCGGCTTTACGGTGCAGACAACATGGAAGACTTTTGTTGTGGCAGTAAATCTGGCAACCGCATTGATTTCTTACTATTCGTTCCGCAAGATCTGCAGTAACAGATATAAAGTGTTGTTTGCCACTCTCATATATTGCACGGGATTATATCGTCTGGCATGCATCTACATCAGGGCGGCAGTGGGAGAATTTACGGTAATGATGTTTCTGCCGCTGGTTGTTTTGGGCTTTTGGTATGCCTTTGAGGAGGATATTTCCGGGGAAGAATACGGAAAAAAGCTGATTGCGCCGGTAATCGGTTTTACCGGAATGCTTCAGACGCATATCCTTACCTGTGAAATGTGTGCACTTTTTATTATTGTATTGGGAATTATCATGATGAAAAAGGTGCTGCGCAGAAAAACGTTGCTGTATTTTGCGAAGCTTGCACTTTTTACGATTGCAGTTAATTTGTGGTTTCTGGTTCCGATTGTTCGCTTTGGGACAGAGGATTTGGTTCTCTGGCAGGCAAAAGAGGTGGAAAATGAATTTCAGCTGTGGGGCTTAAGCGTCACAGAGCTCTTTGCAACAGAGCCCTCCAATGCCTATGGATTTACCTTTGCTTATAATGTATCGCTGGCAGATAAGTGTACATTTGCAGTAGGACTGGCCTTATGGGGAGGTGCTGTGATTGCACTGTTTCTTTTGTGGAATAAGAAGGTAAACAAGCCCAAGGCTGCTGCCATTTCCCTTTCCTTTGGCGTTATTGCCGCTTTTATGGCAACAAATTTATTCCCCTACAGTATGATTAAGAACTATTTCCCGCATTTTGCAGCTATTCTATTTAAAATACAGTTTCCATATAGATTTTTGGGATTGACCAGTCTGTTTTTTACGCTGGCTGTTTTCTTTGTGCTGCTTAGGATCAGAAGAGATATGGTAAAGCCGGCTCTTAAGGTACTGCTGGTAATATTATCGGTGCTGGCTGTTTACCAGGGGATGGACTATCAGTATCAGGTGCTTTATAGCGGAATATGTGAAACAAAGTACAGTGCAGCTGCGCTGGATACCACCTGTGTAGTAGCGGGAGAGTATTTATATCAGAATTCTTATGTGGATGTTACGAATACAGACCGCACCGTGACCGGAAACGGGGCAGAGATATTTGGAGTACAGAGGAAAAGCCTGAATACCAGCGTTACATGCAGGGCAGATCAAAAGGATGCGTACATTGAAGTACCGACCTTTTATTATCCGGGATATACAGCTGTGGATGATTCGGGAAAGCATTATAAAGTTTTAAGAAGCAGCAATAATAACCGGATCAGGATAAACCTTGCGGAGGGATTTGAGGGAACGATCCGTATTTCGTATCAGGAGCCCTTATACTGGAGAATTTGCGAAATAATATCATTGATTGCTTTGATCGGACTGATATTTCATAGAAAGGCAGAGGAATATTTTGTCCATAGGGGGAACAGGAAATGGGTGAAAAAAAGTGGGATGATTTGAGGCTGACATGGAAGGGGAAAAATGTAAATTTTCTGATCCCTATATTCTGCATCTGTCTTGCTTCGGCGCTTTTGGCGTTGTATGCATACCGAAAATGGAATAACGCATATCTGTGGCAGAGGATGCTGTTGTTCATTTTGGTTGGGTTGTTCTTTTATATTGTCAGACCGGGATCAAAGCTTCACCGGATACGAATGAATTGTCTGGAAAGAGAACAGAAGGCTGTCTGCATTTTTGTTGTTGCGGTAACCTGTTTGACAGCTTTCTTTACCATGAGGATCAGCGACTGGTGGAGTGATTCGGGACCGGATTATCAGTTTCAGTATGAGGCGATGACAGAGGCAATTTTGGACGGCCATTTGTACATGGATTTGGAGGTTTCGCCGGAACTGGCGGCGATGGAGAATCCCTATGATCCAACGATGCGCAGTGAAGGAAATGTATCTTATTACTGGGATCATGCATTTTACAACGGACATTATTATATGTACTTTGGTGTTGTTCCGGTATTTCTTTTGTTTATTCCCTTTAAGCTGTTGGGAATTACGTTGTATTCTTATCAGGCAACCCAGATCTTTGTGATCTTTATTATTATTGGAATGTTTGCGGTTTTTCGGGAAATTACAAAGCGCATGTGTCCGGAAATTCCCTTATCAGGGTTTCTTTCCATATCTGTTGCAACTTCCTGGATTGCCGTTTGGTATGCGGTAAAATATCCGGCTTTATATTGTACGGCGAATACCGGCGGCATATGTATGGCTGTCTGGGGGTTTTATTTCTGCCACAAGGCGTTTGTTACGGACAGCAGCAGAAGACAGACCGTGATACATGCGGCTATAGGTGCGCTTTTCAGTGCGCTGACATTTGGCTGCCGGCCGACGATTGGTTTTTATTGCCTTGCTTTGCTGCCGTTGTTATATTTTTACCTCAGGAAAAATACAAAGTTTTCGGAATTTATGAAGGTGTTTGTTCCGTTCTGTATTCCGTTTGTAATAGTGGCGGCTTTACTGATGGCCTATAATTATGCAAGATTTGCCAGTCCGTTTGAGTTTGGTCAAAGCTATCAGCTGACAACGGTGGACCAGCATGCTTACAGTGACAATACATTTAAGTTAAGTAAGTGCCTGACAGGGCTGCTGTTTCACTTTTTTGACTATGAGGAAATAAGCGATACATTTCCATTTATTCATCATGACGGTAATTTTGTGCTGTTTCCCATCCTTTTTATCGGGCTCAGGAGCTTTGGGCTGACCGGGGTTAAAAAAAGAGGAAATACCATGATAAAAGGACTGGCGGGCATGATTACTCTTGCCGTGGTGATTATTTCCTTTTATCATGTGATGTGGGCGCCGATTATGTTTCGCAGATATGCGCTGGATTTTAATTTTCTGCTGGGATTTCTGGTTATGTTTGGAGCCTGCGGCTTATACTGGCAGACAGAGAAGCATGAAAGATTATCTTTTTGGCTGACCATGCTGGCAGCATATACATTTGTTATTTGCTTTTTGCTGTTTTTTGTTGATTATGATTATTCCATTGCGACACATCAGCCGGAGATATTGGAAAGGGCGAAAAACCTGGTGATTTTCTGGAAGCAATAATTTCTCATTAATTGTAAATGTCTTGCTTATACAGGCAAAAACGTGTATAATGCGTAGTTGGTAAAAAGGTTTTATTCTCGTGAGAAGTATTGACGGGAATTACACATATTTATAGAAGGAGAGTAGACATGAAAAAACCCACAGTGTTAATGATTTTAGACGGCTATGGTCTGAATGACAATAAGGAACATAATGCCGTGGCGGAAGCTAAGACTCCGGTTATGGATAAGTTGATGGCAGAGTGTCCTTTTGTGAAAGGAAATGCCAGCGGTATGGCAGTAGGACTTCCTGAAGGGCAGATGGGAAATTCAGAGGTTGGCCACCTTAACATGGGCGCAGGCCGCATTGTATATCAGGAGCTGACCAGAATTACCAAGGAGATTCAGGACGGAACCTTTTTTGAAAATCCTGCGCTGCTTAAGGCAGTTGAAAACTGTAAGAAGAATGACTCGGCGCTTCACATGTTCGGCCTTCTCTCAGATGGCGGCGTTCACAGCCATAACACCCATTTATATGGACTGCTTGAACTGGCTAAGAGAAACGGACTTTCCAAGGTGTATGTACACTGCTTCTTAGACGGGCGTGATACGCCTCCCACAAGCGGAAAGGGCTATGCCGAGGCTTTGGAAGCCGAGATGAAAAAAATTGGCGTGGGCGAGATTGCTTCCGTTACAGGCCGTTACTATGCAATGGACAGAGATAATAACTATGACAGAGTGAAGCTTGCTTATGATGCGCTTACCAAGGGCGAAGGTCTTAAGGCGGCAAGCGGCCCGGAGGGTATTCAGGCATCTTACGACAGAGAAGAGACAGACGAGTTTGTAAAGCCTACCGTAGTAGTCAGGGATGGAAAGCCGGTTGCCACGATTAAGGATGGCGATTCCGTGATTTTCTTTAATTTCAGGCCTGACCGTGCAAGAGAAATTACCAGAAGCTTCTGTGATGATGATTTCAAGGGCTTTGAAAGAGGAAAGAGACTGGATATCACTTATGTGTGCTTCTCCGATTACGATCCTACCATTCCCAATAAGGAGGTTGCTTTCCATAAGATTTCGGTTACCAACACCTTTGGCGAGTGGCTGGCGGCCAACAACATGAAGCAGGCAAGAATTGCAGAGACAGAGAAATATGCTCATGTTACCTTTTTCTTCAACGGCGGTGTTGAGGAGCCCAACGAGGGAGAGGACAGAATCCTTGTAAATTCGCCTAAGGATGTTGCAACCTATGACCTTAAGCCTCAGATGAGCGCTTATGAGGTTTGCGATAAGCTGGTGGGAGCAATTAAATCCGGTAAATATGATGTGATTATCATCAACTTTGCTAACCCCGACATGGTAGGACACACTGGTGTGGAAGCAGCTGCGATTAAGGCGGTGGAAGCAGTGGATGAATGCGTAGGAAAAGCAGTTGCTGCAATTAAGGAGGTAAACGGACAGATGTTTATCTGCGCTGACCACGG
>CAYMUW010000029.1:0-35955 GCA_964393865.1 uncultured Lachnospiraceae bacterium | reverse complement strand
CAACCCCTCAAGATTGAGGGGCAGGGGAGTTGAATAGGCGAAGCCTATTTTTTATTTCATAAGGAAATTATTGTGTGAAAGTAATTGCCTTTCCTATGAAACAAAAAGCATTCCGCACAGGATATTGGGTTTGCGGAGGGGAGATAAGTGATATGTGGGCAAGAGAGTTTTTTGGGACAGATGTATATCATCTGGTTTCAGCGTTTATTATATACAGTATTGCAGGATGGGTAGTGGAATCCATATATATGTCGATTTGTAACAGAAAGCTGACCAACAGAGGATTTGGGCGTGGCCCTTTTTGCCCTATTTATGGTTTTGGCGGGGTGGTGGGATATCTGATTCTCCATCCCTTAAGTAAAAATCTGGTGGCGCTTTATTTCGCAGGAGCCGTGCTTGCAACAGCCTTTGAATATCTGGTGGGCAGGCTGATGTTGAAGATTTTTGGCGAGGTTTGGTGGGATTACAATGAAAAGCCCTGCAATTATCAGGGGATTATCTGTCTGGAAAGCACCATTGCGTGGGGATTTTATGCAATTATTATCATTACCTTTTTACATTCCCGAATTCTTGGACTTGTGGATATGTATAGCAGGCAGTGGGGCATCAGAGCATGTAAGGTGATTTTGCTTCTGGTGACCGTTGATTACATAATTAAGCTGATGAACATTTTTAATATCAGTTTTAAGGAGCAGAAGCATAGGCTGCAGGAGGCATATGAGTCCTTTCGTGCTAAATGGTATTAAATGGTACTTGCATTTTAAAATAAAATAAAACATATCCATAGTAGTAGAATACATAAGGGGAGAACAGTTAAGTGAGCAAATTTTTTAAAATCACCCTGTGCTATGTGATGTGTTTTGTTTTTTTGCTAATGACGCCGCTGACGGTAAGTGCTGCGCCTGAAATTGAGGCACCGTCCTACATACTGATGGAGGCCTCTACAGGTCAGATTATCTGCGAGCAGGACGCAGATCAGAGAAGAAGTCCCGCCAGTATAACAAAGATTATGACTCTTCTGGTAATCTTTGACCATCTGGGGACCGGCAGGATACGATTGGACAGTGAGGTTATGACCAGCGCCTATGCCAAATCCATGGGCGGCTCCCAGGTCTTTTTGGAGGAGGGAGAGGTACAGACTCTTGAAACAATCATCAAATGTATTGCGGTTGCATCGGGAAATGATGCCAGCGTGGCTGCTGCGGAGTTTATAGCGGGAAGCGAGCAGGAATTTGTGGCGCTGATGAATGCCCGGGCAGAGGAAATGGGCCTGAAAAATACACATTTTGAAGATTGCTGCGGATTAAGTGAATCGGATAATCATTACACCTCGGCAAGGGATGTGGCCTTAATGTCAAAGGAATTGATTACCAAGTATCCGCAGGTGCTTGACTATACGAAGATCTGGATGGAGGACATTACCCATGTGACCAGACAGGGAAGCTCCACCTTTACGCTTTCCAGCACCAATAAGCTGCTTAAGATGTATGAATGGACAACAGGATTAAAGACAGGTTCCACCAGCAAGGCATTGTATTGCCTTTCGGCAACTGCCAGCAAGGACAATATCGATCTGATCGGGGTGGTCATGGGATCGCCCAGCAACAAAAGCCGTTTTCAGGATGCCATGGCGCTGCTGAATTACGGTTACAGTGTAAGCGCTTTGTACGAGGATGCCAATGAAGAAAAGCTTCCCACGCTGCCGGTGAAAGGCGGTGTTTTGGATGAGACGACACTGACTTATCAGGGGCCTTTCCGGTATCTGGATATTCAGGGCAGCGATCTTGGAAGCATTGAAAAAACCATTTCTCTTCCGGCACAGGTGGATGCACCGGTTCAAAGAGGAGATGCAGTGGGAGAAGCGGTTTATACGCTAAACGGCCAGCGAATCGGAAGCGTGTCTATTCTGTCCGATATGACCATAGAAAAGGCCGGTTATAAGGATTATTTAGTGAAAGTCTGGAAACTGTTTTGTAGTTTTTAAATCTTGTGGTAAGATAATAAAGGACTGATTTTACACAGGAAGGTTATGGAATGCTGAACATTTTGCCTGGAGCAGTGGTTGGATTGGCGGTCTTTTTTGCGGCTGTTATGGCAATCGACTGCAACCGTTTTACAATAAGAGAATATCATTGCAGTTCGGGGTCCCTGAAGAAGGGCATGAAAATTGTCCTTCTCTCGGATCTTCACAGTAAATCCTTTGGACGGGATAACCGAAGGCTTCTGCATGCCATTGAGGGCATTGGACCGGATATGATTTTGATAGCCGGAGACATGTATACCGCAGGCCTGGGGCAGACGACGGATGTGGCGGAGAAGCTTGTGTGTACGCTTGCCGCCCGTTATCCTGTTTATTACGGAATGGGAAATCATGAGGATAAAACCAGAATGTTTCCGAAGGAATACGGGGAAGTATATGATGATTATGTCCAGAAGCTGGGACAGGCCGGCGTCAGGCTGCTGATTAATGAAAAGGCGTGTTTGTCTGAAGTGCCTGCGGATATTTTCGGACTGGATCTGGGAAGAGAATATTATCCCAAAATGCGCCGTGCCAGGATGGAAAAGGACTACCTGACAGGCTTGTTGGGCAGGCCGGATGAAACCAGATTTTCCGTTTTGATTGCCCATAATCCCGATTATTTTGAAGAGTATGCCGCCTGGGGGGCAGACCTGGTGGTGTCAGGTCATGTGCATGGAGGACTGATGAGGCTGCCTGTTTTAGGAGGGGTTCTTTCCCCAGCAATCAGGCTGTTTCCAAAGTATGACGGAGGCCTGTTCCGGGAAGGAAAAAGTACAATGGTTTTGAGCAGAGGACTGGGAACCCATACTCTGCCTATCAGGATATTTAATCCGGGAGAGCTTGTGGTGATCCAAGTTGACTGTCAAAATGATCCATGTTAGAATGTGCAAGGGATATTTTACCACGAAAAATAGAGCTCCGGGGCTGTGAAAACAGCAGAATGAGAGGAAAGATGAATACAAAATTATTTGATCATACCATATTAAAGGCGGATGCAGGGAAAGATGCCGTTAAAAAGATCTGCGACGAGGCAAAGAAATATGGCTTTATGTCCGTCTGCGTAAACGGATATTATACGGCCTATGTGTCAGAGCAGCTTCAGGGAAGCGGCGTAAAGGTCTGTACGGTAGTAGGTTTTCCCTTAGGACAGATGTCTTCGAAGGCGAAAGCGGCAGAGACAGCTGCAGCAGTGGAGGACGGAGCAGACGAGATTGATATGGTAATCAATGTGGGAGCCTTAAAGGACGGACTGGATGATGTAGTGCTGGACGACATAAAGGCTGTAAGACAGGCCTGCGGCGGTAAAGTGCTGAAGGTGATTATTGAGACCTGTCTTTTAAATGAGGGGGAAAAGGTCAGAGCCTGCACGCTGGCAAAGAAAGCAGGTGCAGATTTTGTAAAGACTTCTACAGGCTTTTCTACGGCAGGTGCGACGGCAGAGGATGTAGCCCTGATGCGGAAAACAGTGGGAGATGATATGGGAGTGAAAGCCTCCGGCGGAATCAGGGATCGTGAGACTGCCACAGCCATGGTAGAGGCAGGGGCAAGCCGGTTGGGAACCAGTGCCACTGTGGCAATCTGTAAGTAAAGGAGCCCGGCATGGCATTATCGGTGAAACTGCAGGCTTTTGAAGGTCCTTTGGATCTTTTGCTGCATCTGATTGAAAAGAATAAAGTAGATATCTATGACATTCCTATTGTGGAGATTACAGAGCAATATCTGGATTATATTAAGGCCACGGAAACCGAGGATATGAACGTGATGAGCGAGTTCCTTGTAATGGCTGCCACTCTTTTGGATATTAAATGCAGGATGCTTCTGCCAAAGGAGGTCAATGAAGAGGGCGAAGAGGAAGACCCAAGAGCAGAGCTTGTTCAAAAGCTTTTGGAATATAAGATGTATAAATATATGTCTTATGAATTGAAGGACAGGCAGGTGGATGCCGCCAGGACATTGTTTAAAGTGAAGACCCTTCCCAAGGAAATTGAAGATTACAAGCCTCCTGTGAATATGAAGGAGCTTTTGGGGGATGCCGACCTTGGAAAGCTTCAGGAGCTTTTTAAAATGGTTATGCGCAGGCAGGAGGACAAGATTGATCCGGTAAGAAGTACCTTTGGGCAGATTGAAAAAGATGAGATAGATATGGATCTCAAGACCTCTTACATAGAGAATTACATTCAGACTCATCGGACATTCAGCTTTCGCCAGCTTTTGGAAAAGCAAAACAGCAAAATGGAAATTATTGTTACCTTTTTGGTTATGCTGGAGCTGATGAAGCTTGGAAGGATATCCATCGTTCAGGAGGATACCTTTGACGATATTCTTATTACTTCGAATGAATAACAGGGGGATTTAATTTGGAAAGGCAGAAGGAGAAAGCAATTCTGGAAGCAGTCCTTTTTACCATGGGCGAATCCGTGGAGATAGAAAGGCTTGCTTCTGTAATAGAAGAAAGCAAAAAGACTACAAAAGAGCTGCTTTTGGAACTGAAAGAAGAGTACGAGCAGAAGGAATGCGGTATTACACTGATGGAGCTGGAAGATTCCTTTCAGATGTGTACCAGAGCGGAAATGTATGAGTACCTGATTAAGATTGCCAAAACACCCAGAAAATATGTGCTTACGGATACCCTTTTGGAAACTCTTTCCATCATTGCATATAAACAGCCGATAACAAGAGCAGAGATCGAGAAGATCAGAGGTGTGAGCTGTGATCATGCGGTAAACAGGCTGCTGGAGTTTGGCCTGATCGGAGAGGTGGGCAGAATGGATGCGCCGGGACGCCCTCTTTTGTTTGGCACAACGGAAGAGTTTTTACGCAGCTTTGGGGTCAAATCCCTGGAGGAGCTGCCGGAGCTTTCCGCAGTGCAGATAGAGGAGTTTAAAATACAGGCAGAACAGGAAGCCAGCGTACAGCTGGATATTTAAAAAAGAGCAAGCTTTTACAGCTTGCGCTTTTTTATGTGACAGGAACGCTCCTGAAAATCTGAATCAGATACAAAAATACCGCAGAATTTGCCTGATGCACCATGGGTAATCAATGGCAGGAACGGTTTCACTGGTCAAAATATATTCCACCCGATAAGGGGTATCGTCTACCAGATAGCTGATGCGGCCTACCTCTGTGCCGGCACTGACAGGGGCGGTCAGTTCCTGCTCAATTTGAAGATCCACTTGGATTTCTTCGCCTTTTTTCAGTAAAAGCCCTTCCATGGCGTGCTCAGGGGCCTGCTCAGAAGAGGAGCGGCTGATTTCCACATCGGTGTATGCCTGTTCCCCTAATTGTGCTGTCTGACCGTTTAGAACCGGAATGGGAGTCAGCCGGGAAGCATCATAAAGAACCTCGCTTAGAGAGTGATACTCAAAGTTGTCAAGTCCGTAATTCATCAGGGCTTTGGTGTCGCTCCATTTATAGGTTTTGTTGTTGGGCCATCCGCAGGCAAGCAGCGCCACCACAAAGGTTCTCTCATCCCGCTTAAGGGCTCCCACATAGCAGTAACCGGCATTGCCGGTAAAACCGGTCTTTCCGGACAGGGCGCCATCCATCATTGAAAGAAAGGCGTTGTGGTTGGTGCAGCTAAAAAATCTGCCGCTGGAAACATATTCTCCGTCCTTTTCCTGATAACTGGTAAAGGAGTAGGATGGGGCTTTTGTGATTTCCAGAAATGCTTCCTTTTTGGGAGAGTCCGTAATACAATAAGACATAATACGTGCCAGATCGGCGGCTGTGGTGGAATGGGTTTTAACGGTGCCGTCTTCCCCTGTTACCGTTGCATCCAGACCGTTGGGAGTAATAAAATAAGTATCGTAGCAGCCGATGTCTCTTGCCTTTTGATTCATCATATCGGCGAAGCGTTCCGTACTGCCGGCAATGTGTTCGGCAATTACCACGGCGGCGTCATTGTGGGATTCCAGCATAAGAGAATAAAGCAGATCCTTTATTTGAAAATATTCGCCGGACTTTACATTAAGCTTCACTTTGGGCATACTGGAAGCATAGGAGGAGGCAACGGCATAATCTTCAGGGTTTCCGTATTCCAAAGCAAGAATACAGGTCATAATTTTAGTGGTGCTTGCCATGGGAAGAACCAGGTCTCCGTCCTTTTGGTAGAGAATCCGGCCTGAGTCGGCGTCCATTAATACGGCGGATTTGGCATACAGTTTTATTTCACTGGTTTCTTCGCCCTCGGCGATCAGGATGCCGGTGGGGCAGGTGGAGAGGGAAAGAATCAGGGACAGCCCTGTTAATATGGAAAAGAAGTGTTTCAAATATTTCATGAGAGCGTTCACAATATTGATCTTTTCCTAATATATATGTATTTTCAAAGAGGAAATATGCTACCTGAATAATTCATATATGGATTTAGCAGCATTACAACAGGAAATGAGGTAAAGAGATGAGAAAAATACTGGTAGTTCTTACAGGCGGAACCATTGGAAGTCAAGTACAAAATGACAGCATGGATGTGACCAATGCATCACCATACAAACTGTTGGAGCTGTACCGTAAACAGTATGGCACAGAGGATAGCTTTGAGGTGATTTATCCCTTTTCCGTACTCAGTGAAAATATGACGCCCGGATTGCTTGGTATCTTATGTAAGGTCATGTGTGAAATTGACTATGAAAAATACGAAGGGGTGATTCTTGCCCATGGTTCGGATACCCTTGCCTATACCTCCGCACTTTTGGGAATGCTTTTGGGGCATGTTCCGGTGCCGGTAGTTTTGATTGCAGCCAATTACCCGCTGGAAGATGTAAGGAGCAACGGACTTTCCAATTTCAGAAGTGCGGTGGAATTGATACAAACGGAAATGACAGGAGGAGTATATACCGTATATCAGCGGGCGGACGGAAGTATGCCGGTATATTTATCTACCCGGCTTGTGGAAGCAGATGCTTATGGTGATCAGTTTTTCGGTTTTGGAGGGACACCTTTGGGAGAGATGCAGAAGGGGAAGTTTGTTCCCTGCATGGGTAAAATCAATCCCTCGCCGGAAGAACTGGAACAGGCAGGCAGCTTAAGAAGGCTGGGGTGTCCGGTCTTTCGGAAGCAGATCTTGATGATAAGGCCCTATCCGGGACTGAACTATAATTATATTGATCTGGATCAAAGGCCGGCGGCGGTGATGCATTATCTTTATCACTCCGCAACTGCCTGCACGAGAGAAGAGGAATATTCGTTCCTGTCTTTCCTGGAGTGCTGCCGGGAAAGAGAGATACCGGTTTATACGGCGTCCTATAAGGAGCCGAAGGGAAGATTGTATGTGACTGCAAAGAAAATTATGGAAATGGGAGTGACGCCTATGGTTAATATTTCGGCGGAAGCGGCTTATATGAAACTGCTGCTTCTTTATAATATGAAGCTGGAGGATTTGTCCGGGCGGATTGAAAATAATATTTATTTTGAGAACCTTCCTTATTAAAAAATGTAAAAAATGAGAATTTTTCTCTATGCGACTTGGTTCTTTTGTGTTATACTTCTATAGGTGAAATTATGGGGAAATTATGTCCCCGTGAACAAAGTTATAATTTATTTAATATAAAATGGAGGGCTGAAAAACATGAGTACTACTTCACAAGCGAGTCAAAGAATAGCAGCTTTGCTCGATGAAAACAGTTTCGTTGAAATTGGTGCGCGCGTAACAGCAAGAAGCACTGACTTTAATTTGAAACAGACAGAAACTCCTTCTGACGGTGTTGTTACCGGTTACGGAGTGATAGGCGGCAACCTTGTGTATGTATACAGCCAGGATGCTTCCGTATTAAACGGAAGTGTTGGTGAGATGCATGCAAAGAAGATCTCCAATCTTTATGATCTTGCGCTGAAGACAGGAGCACCGGTGATCGGATTGATTGAATCTGCCGGACTGAGACTGCAGGAGGCAACAGATGCACTGAATGCTTTTGGTGAGATTTATCAGAAGCAGGCATTAAGTTCAGGTGTCATTCCTCAGATTACAGCAATTTTTGGAACCTGTGGTGGAGGACTTGCTTTGATTCCTACACTGACAGATTTTACTTTTATGGAAGCAAAGAAGGCTAAGCTTTTCGTCAATGCACCTAACGCATTGGACGGAAATGAAATCAGCAGATGCGATACTTCCGCGGCATCCTTCCAGAGTGAGGAAGCCGGTATTGTGGATGTTGTTGCAGAGGAAGCAGAGCTTCTTGCTAAGGTCAGAGAGCTTGTTATGCTGCTTCCTGCTAACAATGAAGACGGAATGCCTTTAGATGAGTGCACAGACGATATTAACCGTGGATGTGCAGAGATTGCAGGCTGCGTGGGAGATACCTCCATTGCATTATCACAACTTGCAGATGACGGAGCGGTATTCGAGGTTAAGGAAGGCTTTGCAAAGGATATGGTTACTGCATTTATTAAGTTGAACGGAGTAACTGTTGGTGCTGTTGCAAACCGCAGCGAGGTGTACGGCGGGGACGGCAAGATCGCAGAGAAGTTTGATGAGGTTTTGACTCCTGCAGGCTGTGACAAAGCAGCAGATTTTGTTAATTTCTGTGATGCATTTGATATTCCGGTGCTCTCTCTTACCAATGTAAAGGGCTTTAAGGCGGACAAGTGTTCCGAGAAGAAGATTGCGAAGGCTGCCGCAAAGCTTACATATGCATTTGCCAATGCTACAGTTCCAAAGGTAAACGTAGTGATCGGCAAGGCTTTCGGAAGCGCTTATGTGGCAATGAACTCCAAAGCAATCGGCGCAGATATTACAATGGCTTGGCCCGATGCACAGATCGGAACCATGGATGCAAAGCTTGCAGCTAAGATTATCTGTGATGGTCAGGGCGCAGAGGCAATTGATGCATGTGCCAAGGAATATGCAGCACTTCAGTTAAGCGCTGACAGCGCAGCTAAGAGAGGATATGTTGATCAGATTGTTGAGCCCGTAGATACCAGAAAGTATGTAATCGGAGCTTTTGAAATGCTGCTTACCAAGAGGGAAGACCGTCCTGCAAAGAAACACGGTACAGTTTAGAAAGGATGATCGCTTAATATGAAAAAATGGTTAATAGTATTAGGTATGATTACCTGTATGATGGGACTTACGGCATGCGGCGAAAATCAGGAAGAAGAGCAGATTTTAACGGAAAGTAATGCGCAGGCCATTGCTGAAAATGTTGTAAGCGTCATTAATCAGGTGGTAAATAATCAGGCAGAAGAAGGCTATATTTTTAGTGTCGAGCAAAGCGGCGGAGACAGTGCAATGTTTGAAAGCGCTTTTGAGAGCTGGAAAAGTGCTGTTGAAGCAATGGGTGGTTTGACAGAAATAGGAAAAGTAGTTGAAAATTCTGTAATCGTCAAAGTAATAGATGGCGAGGAATATCCCACAGACGGCGTGATTAACGTTGAGGTTAAAGGTACGGAGAAAGATGCTTATGTAGAAATTATTTTTGAAAAGGGTGCAATAACAAGTATCACGACCAATGTTGATTATACCTTTGGAGAAAATATGCAGAAAGCTGCCCTGAATACTCTTTTGGGTATGGGTACCGTATTTGTTGTCCTGATTTTGATTAGCCTTATTATCAGCTGCTTTAATATTATACCTAAAATTCAGTCAAAATTATCACAGAAGTCTGCCAAGGCAGATGTCAAGACCGCAGTAGATAATACCATTGCACAGATTATTGAAAAGGAAGAACTTTCTGATGATCTGGAACTGGTTGCTGTTATTTCTGCTGCGATTGCAGCAAGTGAAGGAGCTTCTTCCGCAGACGGATTTGTTGTAAGAAGCATCAGACGGGCCGGAAATAAATGGCAGAGAGCATAATTAATAATGAATTATAAATGAAAATCACAGGAGGATTTAGTAATGAAAAATTATACCATTACCGTAAATGGAAACGTATATGACGTAGTAGTAGAAGAAGGCGCAGGTACAGGCGCAGCAGCACCTGCGGCACCCAAGGCAGCACCCAAGGCTGCTCCTAAAGCAGCACCTAAGGCAGCCGCAGCAGGCGGTATCAAGGTAGAAGCCGGTGCGGCAGGAAAGGTATTTAAGGTTGAAGTAGGTGTTGGACAGGCTCTTAAGAAGGGCGATACCGTAATTATTCTGGAAGCAATGAAGATGGAAATCCCTGTTGTAGCACCGGAAGATGGAACCGTAGCAAGCATTGAAGTAGCTGTTGGAGATCCTGTTGAAGCAGGCGCATTACTGGCAACACTTAATTAATGCGGTAGTTTGCTGAAAAAACAACAGGAGGTAAAAAAATGGATTATATTGTAACTACACTGTCCAATTTGATTCATCAGACAGCCTTCTTTAATCTTACTTGGGGCAATTATTTGATGATTCTTGTGGCTTGTGTATTTCTCTATCTTGCGATTGCCAAAGGATTTGAACCTTTATTACTTGTACCTATCGCATTTGGTATGCTGCTGGTTAATATCTATCCCGATATTATGATGAGTATTGAAGACTCTGCAAACGGAACCGGCGGTCTGCTGTATTATTTTTATCTCTTAGATGAATGGGCAATCATGCCTTCCCTGATTTTTATGGGGGTAGGTGCTATGACGGACTTTGGTCCTTTGATTGCAAATCCTAAGAGCTTCTTACTTGGCGCTGCAGCACAGTTTGGTATTTTTGCAGCGTACTTTGGAGCAATTGCAATGGGCTTTAATGATAAGGCTGCAGCTGCAATCTCCATTATTGGTGGTGCAGATGGTCCTACTTCCATTTTCCTTGCCGGAAAGCTTGGACAGACTGCTTTGCTTGGACCTATCGCGGTAGCAGCATATTCTTATATGTCACTGGTGCCGATTATTCAGCCGCCTATTATGAAGTTACTGACTACTGAGAAGGAAAGAAAGATTAAGATGGGACAGCTTCGTCCGGTATCCAAGCTTGAAAAGATTCTTTTCCCTATCATTGTTACCATTATAGTAAGCTTAATCCTTCCTACTACAGCTCCCCTTGTTGGTATGTTGATGTTAGGTAACCTGTTCAGAGAGTCCGGTGTAGTAAGACAGTTGACAGACACTGCTTCCAATGCACTGATGTATATTGTAGTTATTCTGCTCGGTACTTCTGTTGGAGCAACCACAAGTGCAGAGGCATTCTTGAACTGGGATACAATTAAGATCGTTGTTCTTGGTTTGGTTGCGTTTGCATTCGGTACCGCAGCGGGCGTATTATTTGGAAAGCTGATGTGTATTGCAACCAAGGGCAAGGTTAATCCGCTTATCGGTTCTGCTGGTGTGTCAGCGGTTCCTATGGCAGCCAGAGTTTCCCAGAAGGTTGGTGCGGAGGCAGATCCTACGAACTTCCTGCTGATGCATGCAATGGGACCTAACGTGGCAGGTGTTATCGGTACAGCTGTAGCAGCCGGTACATTTATGGCAGTATTTGGAGTATTCTAACCATGAAAGGTACTGTTAAGGCGGCATAGGACGCTGCCTGAGAAGTACTGAGCTTCATGGGGAAGAATGACTCCAGAGAGTCATTCTTCCGGGTGTTTCATTGATATAATAATAAGAAGGATAAATCCTCTGCTCCTGCAAGGGCAGTCGCTTTTTTCTTCGAAAAATAAAGGAGGATTATAAAATGGCAGAACAGGCTAAAAAACCGGTTGGAATCATGGAAACAGTTCTTCGTGATGCACATCAGTCTTTGATTGCTACAAGAATGCCTACCGAGATGATGCTTCCAATCGTTGATAAAATGGATAAAGTTGGTTATCACGCAGTAGAGTGTTGGGGTGGTGCAACATTTGATGCTTCCCTTCGTTTCTTAAAAGAAGATCCCTGGGACAGACTTAGAAAGTTAAGAGATGGATTTAAGAACACCAAGCTGCAGATGCTTTTCAGAGGTCAGAACATTTTAGGTTACAGACCTTACGCTGACGACGTTGTAGACAGCTTTGTAGAGAAGTCTATTGCAAACGGTATTGATATCATTCGTATCTTTGACTGTCTGAATGATCTCAGAAACTTACAGGAAGCAGTAAATGCTACCAATAAGATTAAAGTGCAGGAAGGAAGAGGTCATGCTCAGATTGCTCTTTCCTACACATTAGGCGATGCTTATACGCTTGACTATTGGGTAGATATGGCTAAGAAGATTGAAGAAATGGGTGCTGATTCTATCTGTATTAAGGATATGGCAGGTCTGCTTGTTCCTTATAAGGCTGCAGAGCTGATTAAAGCCATGAAAGAGGGAACCAAGCTTCCTATTCAGTTACATACCCACTATACATCAGGTGTTGCAAGCATGACATACCTGAAGGCTGTAGAAGCGGGTGTTGATGTAATTGACTGTGCAATTTCTCCTTTTGCTATGGGTACTTCACAGCCCGCTACAGAGGTTATGGTTGAAACCTTCAAGGGAACTCCTTATGATACAGGTTATGATCAGAATTTACTTGCTGAAATTGCTGATTACTTCAGACCTTACAGAGATGAGTGCCTTGCAAGCGGCTTATTAAATCCCAAGGTTATGGGCGTTGACATTAAGACTTTGTTATATCAGGTACCCGGCGGTATGCTTTCCAATATGGTTAGCCAGTTGAAGGAACAAAATGCGGAAGATAAGTACTATGATGTGCTTAAGGAAATCCCTCAGGTTCGTAAGGACTTAGGTGAGCCTCCACTTGTTACACCTTCTTCACAGATCGTAGGTACACAGGCTGTATTTAATGTACTTATGGGCGAAAGATATAAGATGGCTACCAAGGAGACAAAGGCTGTTCTCCGTGGTGAATACGGTCAGACCGTTAAGCCTATGAGTCAGGAAGTAATTGATAAGGTTATTCCCGGTGAGGAGAGAATTACCTGCCGTCCCGCTGATTTGATTGAGAACGAAATGGATAAGTTGGAGGCAGAGATGAAGGAATGGAAGCAGCAGGATGAGGATGTATTGTCCTATGCATTGTTCCCTCAGGTGGCAACTGATTTCTTTAAGTATCGTCAGGCACAGCAGGAAAAGGTAGATATGTCACAGGCTGATACCAAGAACGCAGCTTACCCTGTATAAAGAAAATACAGTAAAATAATTATTGCTCGAATGAAGCAAAGCGATAAGACCCCTTGTACAAATGGTTTGTGCGAGGGGTCTTCTTATGATATAATGTACACGAAAGCAATGAGCCATGCGTCTGTCCGAAAGCTTATATTGGCTGCTTGCAGACAGATATAAGCTTCTGGACAGACATAGGGCGAAAGCCCGTGAATGAGTGAGCCAGAGGCTCACGAATGTGCATGGCGAAAATCAGTGAAAGAGAGCCGGAGACTTGTGAAGGGCATGGCGAAAGCCCGTGAATGAGTGAGCCAGAGGCTATGGCGATAAAGGAGCAAAATGATGGAGAATAAAAGGTTTGCGCTTTTGATTGATGCAGACAATATATCTGCAAAATATATCAGTGTAATTATGGAGGAGCTTTCCACCTATGGGATCATCACCTACAAAAGAATCTACGGTGATTGGACGAGCACGCAGGCAACGAAGTGGAAAGGGGAGCTTTTGGAAAATTCCGTGCTTCCTGTGCAGCAATTCAGCAATACGGTGGGTAAAAATGCAACAGATTCCACGTTGATTATTGATGCCATGGATATTCTGTATACCGGCAATGTGGAGGGCTTTTGTATCGTGTCCAGCGACAGTGATTTTACCCGGTTGGCAAGCAGGCTGCGTGAATCGGGAATGGAAGTGATTGGAATGGGGGAGGAGAAAACGCCCAGGTCCTTCCGCGTGGCATGTTCCCGTTTCGTGAATTTGGAAAATCTGGGAAATCAGGATGACAATTCGGACAGTAAGGATAAGCAGGGGAATACGGTTAAGAGAGAGGCCGTATACAATGCGATTACCAATATTATTACGGAAAATGAAAATAAAGGAAAAACAGTTGAACTTGGTTCTGTGGGAAACAGCCTTGTAAATATGTATCCTGATTTTGACGTGAGAAATTACGGATACAGTCTGCTTTCCCGTTTTCTGGAAGATTCCGGTTTGTTCCAGTTAAATAAAAAGAATAATATTATTACGATTTCCCTTAAAAATAACGAAAAAGATAAAGAGGAAATTAAGGACTATATTCATACGGTTATCATTGCATCCGGTAAAAAAGGAATTGGATTTAGTGAGCTCAGCAATATTGTTTATGGCAAATACAGCAGGTTTAATGTGAAGGATTATGGATACAGTCAATTCTCCAAATTTATACAAAGCCTTGATGGGATAGAGACTTTTGAGGATAGCAATAATCAGAAGCGTGTAAAGAAGTGTTAATACGGTTTATAAAGTTGGGTTAAAGCGAGAGTTATAAACAAGAAAATAACTTGTTTATAACTCTCGTTTTTTTATGTTTAAATAAAAAATAAGATGTACAATTTATACAAAAAAACAATATACAAATTGTGGGAATATACAAAATTGATAAAAAATACAAGAATGAGATATAAAATGCAATAAAACATGGTGTTGAAAAAGTGGGGGACGAGTATAATTTTTTTGTTACTATGGTTTAAAAATAGTTACGAAAGGTTATGAGGGATGGGGAGAAGACTTACAACTGTTTGTGCCGTGGTTTGTGCGGCGAGTATATTGATTACAGGATGCAGAAGTCTTGCCGATCAGGAAGTTTCTGATGGGCAGTTTACACCATCTGTCACTTTATCATATCAAGCGGAAGAAGCTGCCTTTACAGGCAATGTAAAAGCAGTGGAAGGCTCTTACGAATCAGAGACATCAAGTGATCTGGCCCTTTCGGGTTATACAGGCTCCGGGTATGTGGATGGTTTTCAGGATGATCCGGATTCCTGTGTTTTTACGGTAGAAATCCCTGAAACAAATTTTTATGATTTGAATTTTGTCAGCGCAAGCAACGGCGGTGAAAAGTATAACTATGTCAGTGTGGACGGCCAGGAGGCGGGAACCGTTTATGTGGAAAAAACGGAGTACACCGACTCTGTATTACAGCGTGTTTACCTGACGGAGGGAACTCATGAAATTGTGATTAGAAAGTATTGGGGATGGATTTATTTGGATCGACTGGATATTACGGATTCCGCACCTGTTGACAGCTCTATTTATGAGGTGACAGCGCCTCTTTGTAATCCTGATGCCTCCGATGAGGCTAAACGCTTATACAGCTATTTGTGCGATATATACGGCAGCAAATTTTTGGCGGGACAGACCTGCGATCAGGGGCCTTATGGTAAGGAAATGCAGGTGGTGAAGAAAACCACCGGTAAGATGCCGGCAGTTCTTGCCATGGATTTTATGGATTATTCACCCTCCAGAGTGGAGCATGGAACGGAAGGACATACCACTGAGTATGCCATTGACTTCTGGAATCAGGGAGGTATCGTGGCGTTTCACTGGCATTGGACAGTGCCTTCCAAGTACATAACAGGAGACTGGGGCGGAAGCTTTTATACAGATAATACCAATATTGATCTTGCAAAGATTATGAACGGTGAGGACGACGAGGGCTACCGGCTTCTGATGAGCGATGTGGATGTGATAGCTGAACAGCTTGAGATTTTGCAGGAGGCAAAGGTTCCGGTGCTTTTCCGGCCGCTTCATGAAGCCTCCGGCGGATGGTTTTGGTGGGGAGCGGCAGGCCCTGATGCTTACAAGAAGCTTTACATAGCTATTTATGAAAAACTGACCAATGAATACGGACTTAACAATCTGATCTGGGTATGGAACGGGCAGGATGCGGACTGGTATCCGGGAGATGAGTATGTGGATATTATCGGGGAGGATATTTATCCCGGAGAAAGGGTATACAGCTCTCAGATTTCCGCTTATCTGAATGCGGCACAAAACTATTCCACCGAGAGAAAGCTTGTTTATATGACGGAAAACGGGTGCGTATTTGATCCCGAGCTTGCCAGGAGAGACGGCGCTATGTGGGGAATGTGGTGCACCTGGCAGGGAGAGTTTGTGGCAAAGAGCATGGCAATATATGCCTTAAATGAACAATATACGGAGGAGAGTCTTCTGATAAAGGCCTACGAGGATGAGGATGTGGTTACGTTGGAGGATTTGCCGGATTTGACCACTTATCCGATCAGGGAGGCCTTTGAGTAGATGATGGATTTGGACGGAAGAAAAACAGAGCGGCAGGAAGATCCGTACGAAAATAAAAAAGAGCGTAAAAAGTTGTTTAACCCTGAGGGGGGAGTGGTCTATGCCCTGACAAAAGCGGGACAGGTGATTATCCTGAATATAGTCTGGCTTTTGTCCTGCATACCGATCTTCACCTTTGGAACTGCCACAACCTCTCTGTATTATGCAATGATGAAAAACATCAGGAGAAATCGAAGTTATCCGTTGGTAGAATATATGGCTTCCTTTAAGAGGACCTTTGTAAGAGGAAGTGCGTTTACAGTGATTGCAGGCGTATGGTTTATGCTTCTGTATCATCTGTGGGCCATTGCAAGGGGACAGCAGGGAGCTACGGGTATCTTTCTTGGCAGGATTTACATAGCTTTAGGAGTACTGTCCGCAGCAATACTGATTTATCTTTTTCCGGTATTGTCAAGGTTTACAATGAGCATGAGCGCTATGGTAAAGCTGGCGTTTGTGATGGCCGTGAGATACATTGGTTATACGATATTGATACTGGCAGGAAGCGCAGCGCTTTGTGTGGTTTGGTTTTACTATCTGCCCCTGCCCGCAATTCTTTTTTGGCCGGGGGCATGGTGCTATGTATGTACATTTATGATAGAAAAGGCACTTCGGAAATACATGCCGGCATCTGACGGAAACGAGGATGCATGGTATTACGAATAAGCAACACGATATTTTCAGGTTATTAGAAAGGCATGGTATTGAGATGAAACTTGGGACAATGAACAAGAAAATGATGGCGCTGTTTTTAGCCTGCACGGAAGTGGCAGTCACACTGCAAATGGGTGCCATTCCTGCCAATGCGGCAGCCTCGATGACACAGGCTCAGGCAAAGGAAATCGTCGGTACTTTTTCTGCGGTGGATTCCATTCCTGATTATGCAGATTATCTGGCTGAGCATAGTGATGCTTCTTATCCCGATGTGACCATAGAGGTAAATGCATCGGATTATGTTTCCTATATGGAGGGCGACAGGGAAGTAGAGCCGGTGATTTATACCGATTATGAAGGCGTTTCAGGAGACAGTGTTCTGACGGCGGAGGACGGATATATTGAGTTTGAGTTTGAGGTTCCGGAAACGGGATTTTATCAGCCTGCCATTGAATATTATCCCATAGAGGGTAAGAACTCTGAAATACAGAGGAGCTTTTTCGTAGATGGAGAACTGCCTTACGGTGAGCTTTCCCTGATTGAGTTTTCCCGTGTCTGGTCAACGGATATTGCTCAGGCAAGCTTTGCACAGGGCAATTACAATGTTGTTTGGAATAAGGATAATCAGGGCAATGACATGAAGCCTACATCGGTAGAAATTCCGGAATGGATCGTGGCCGATTTATATGATAATAATGGATACATTACGCAGCCTCTTTGTATTTATCTGACTAAGGGAACGCATACCATTTCCATCAATTCTCAAAGAGAGCCCATGCTGCTTCACAGACTGATACTTACCAATCATGATGCGGTAAAGAGCTATGCGGAGGTGAAGGAGGAGTGGGATCAGATGGGGGCGCAGAATACCACAGGCGTAAATGTGGAAATTCAGGCGGAAAATGCCACCAAGACCTCCTCACAGATGCTGTATCCCAAACAGGATCAATCATCACCGGCAGTATATCCGGCAAGTGCGAAGGAACTGTTAAATAATACCATCGGAGGAGAAAGCTGGGGAGATGCGGGACAATGGATTGAATGGGAATTTGAGGTGCCGCAGACTGGCTACTATAATATATCGCTGTTTGATAAGCAGAGCTTTATGAGAGGTATCTATGTATCCCGTAAGATTACCATTGACGGCGAGGTGCCTTTTAGTGAGCTGGAAGATTACGGATTTACTTATGATGCTTCCTGGAGAACGGATGTGCTTTCGGATGAGGAGGGTAATCCCTTCCAATTTTATCTGGAAGAAGGAACCCATACCATACGAATGGAAGTGGTTTTGGGTGAGTTTTCCCAGGTTATCTCAAGCGTACAGGATTGTGTGTCACAGTTAAATGCCATCTACCGTAAGGTGATTCGCATTACCGGTATCAGTCCGGATACCTACAGGGATTATCAGATTGAGGCCTCGCTTCCGGGACTGAGTGGGGAGATGACAGCGGTCAGGGATCAGTTGAATCAGGCCATTGATGATTTAAGACAGGCGGCAGGCCGCACCTCAGATAAGGAATCCGTTTTGATAACGATGCGGGATCAGTTGGACTATTTGATTGTGGATGAGGAACGTTTTGTAAAGGTGGTTTCTACCTATAAGCAGAATGTGAGAGCCTGCGGTACATGGATTACTCAGGTTATCGATCAGCCCTTACAGATTGACAGATTGAATGTGTATTCTCCCCATGAGGAGATTAAGATAGCTTCCAATTCCTTCTTTGATAAGCTGGGATATGAAGTAAAAAGATTATATTATTCCTTTGTGATTGATTACAATTCTCTGGGAGCAACCGATACGGCAGAGAGCGGAGAAAATACCACCATCACGCTTTGGATTGGAACAGGGCGCGATCAGGCAAATGTAATCAGATCCTTGATTGATGAGTCTTTTACCAGTGTGTACGGTATTAATGTAAATGTGCAGCTGGTAGACATGAATACGCTGTTGAGAGCAGAACTGGCAGGAGAGGGACCGGATGTGGCAATACAGGTAGCAAATACCAATGGTATTGCCGGTGCGGTATTGAATACCGGTAATGACACGCCGGTGAACTATGGACTTAGAAATGCGGTGCTGGATTTGACCCGGTTTGATGATTTTGAAGAGGTGTCAGACAGATTTTATGAAAGTGCATTAACTGCGTTTGGATTTGACGGTTCGGTATATGCGCTGCCGGAAACACAGACTTTCCCTGTTATGTTTTACAGGAAGGATATTCTGGCGGAACTGGGGGTAGATGTTCCCGAAACATGGGATGAGGTAAAGGTTACCATGTCGGTTCTGGCCAAGAATCAGATGGAATTCGGAATATTGCCGTCGGAGCAGATTTATGCGATGCTGCTTTATCAAAACGGCGGTGAATACTACAATGAGGGCGGCATTTCTTCAGCGCTGGATTCCGATATTGCGGTCAATACATTTAAAGAGTACTGCGAGTATTATACCGATTACGGCCTTGACAAGTGGGCCAGTGTGGAGGAACGTTTCCGTACGGGAGAATGTCCGATTATCATTGCGGATTATACGTTATATAACAACCTGGAGGTTTCTGCGCCGGATATTGCAGGTCTGTGGAATTTTGCAATGGTACCGGGAACGGTTAAGGAGGACGGAACAGTGGATCATTCCGTGGGCTGTACCGGACTGGCGAGTATGATTATGGCAGATACCGAGAATCCGGAGGCATGCTGGGAGTTTTTGAAATGGTGGACCAGTGCAGACACGCAGACCCTTTTTGACAGGGAAATGGAATCACTGATGGGTTCCGCAGCCCGTGTGGCAACTGCCAACAAGGAAGCGTTTGAGAATATTCCATGGTCTGTGGATACCTATGAAGCATTGACAGAAGCTTTTAAATGGGTAAAGGGAATTCCACAGGTTCCGGGCGGCTACTATTCCTGGAGAAATGTAAACAATGCATTTTATACTGTAACAACGGAAACGGATACAGCATCACCCAGAGAGGAATTGATGGATAAGGTGCTGGACATCAATGATGAGATTACATACAAGCGAAGGGAATTCGGCTTGCCGACGGTGGAAGATTTAGAAGAGGAGGATAAGTAAATGGCATCAACTGAAGCATTGACGGCTGCAAAGAAACAAAGCAAGCTTAGCTACCAGATTAAAAAGAATAAAGCCTGCTACATTATGCTGGCACCTTACTTTATCCTGTTTTTCCTGTTTACGGTGCTGCCGGTATTAGCCTCCATTGCACTGAGCTTTACCTACTTTAATATGCTGGAGTTTCCCACCTTTAACGGATGGAATAACTATATAAAGCTGTTTCTTGAGGATGATATTTTCCTGATATCCTTGAAAAACACGCTGATTTTTGCAGTGGTGACAGGCCCTGTCAGTTACCTGCTCTGTCTGTTGTTTGCATGGATTATCAATGAATTTTCCAGCAAGCTGAGAACGCTGCTTACCTTAATCTTTTATGCGCCCTCTATCTGCGGTAATGCATATATGGTATGGAGCCTGATTTTATCCAGTGACCGATACGGATATTTAAACGGTATCCTGATTAAATTGGGAATTATCAATGAACAAAAGCTGTGGATGCAGGATGCCAAATACATTCTTCCCTGTCTGATTGTGGTACAGCTTTGGTTATCATTGGGTACCGGCTTCCTGTCCTTTATTGCAGGACTTCAGACGGTAGACAAGAGCTTATACGAGGCGGCGGCTCTGGACGGCGTAAAGAACAGATGGCAGGAGCTGTGGTATGTCACGCTTCCGGCTATGAAGCCTCAGCTGATGTTCGGTGCGGTTATGCAGATTACCCAGTCCTTTGCGGTTGCGGATATTTCCATCCAGCTGGCAGGTAATCCTTCGGTTAATTACGCAGGTGCAACGGTGGTTACCCACCTTTTGGACTACGGTTCAACCAGATTTGATATGGGTTACGCATCTGCAATTGCAACGGTGCTGTTCCTGCTGATGGTTGGTACCAATAAACTGGTTCAGAAATTATTAGGAAGGGTGGGAGAGTAAAGTGGCAAAGACGGCTGTAAAAGGAAAACCTGTTAAGGTCAGAAAAAAACATCGCTTTTTTAAACCCAGGGCAAAGAAGCTGAACCGCTCCGTTGCCGGTAACGGACTGCTGTTCTTCATTATGGCGATCTGCGGCTTCTTTATGGCGCTTCCCCTTGTGATGATTATCAACAACTGCCTGAAGCCTTTGGATGAAATATATCAGTATCCGCCCAGAATATTGGTAAGAAACCCTACTCTTGAGAACTTTACGGATTTGTTTACCATCATGAACGATTCGTGGGTACCCTTTTCCAGATACATATTAAACACAATTATCATTACCGGTCTGGGAACGGTGGGACACGTTATTTTGGCTTCACTGGCGGCTTATCCGCTGGCTAAGCATGAATTTCCGGGAAAGAAGCTTTTGTTTAACATGGTTGTGCTGTCCATGATGTTTTCCTGGACGGTAACACAGATTCCCAACTATATGATTATCAGCTGGCTGGGAATAAACAATACTTATCTGGCGCTGATACTTCCCGCATGTGCTTATGGTATGGGACTATATCTGATGAAGCAGTTTATGGAGCAGCTCCCCACCTCCCTTATGGAATCGGCAAGACTGGATGGCGCTTCCGAGTATCAGGTATTTTGGAAAATTGTTATGCCTAACGTAAAACCTGCATGGCTGACACTGGCAATCTTTCAGTTTCAGCAGATGTGGGGCAATACGGGAAGCATGTTCCTTAGAGATGAACAGTTAAAGCCTCTGCAATTTGCGCTTCAGCAGATATCTGCCGGCGGTACGGCCAGGGCAGGTGCGGCAGCAGCGGTAACATTTATTATTGCGGCAGTGCCGATTATTTTCTTCCTGGCATGCCAAAGCAACGTACTGGAAACCATGACAACTTCCGGAATGAAGGATTGATAAGGAGGGGCAGAATGAAAAAACATAATTTGTTAGTAAAGTCAGCTGCCTTCCTGTTTGCGGTGGCAATTACGACAGTATCCTTTGGCGGAAAGGCTTATGCGGAGGATCAGCCATACGATACCTATAATTATGATTATCGCGAAAATATCGTAATCACGCCTGCGGCTTATGTGCCCAACGGTTCGGTAACGGGCTTGTCCGTGGGAACAACCGACTTTAAGGAGCCTCAGGATTTGTGTGTGGCGCCGGACGGACTGGTTTATGTGGCGGATACACAGAATAATCGAATCGTTGTGTTAAGTGCAGATTTAACCGAAGTGGTTCGGATTATTGAGGAATTTAACCGGGATGGAGCGGCGGATACCTTTAATCAGCCTTACGGGGTCTGTGTTTCGGAAAATGGTAAGTTGTATGTTGCGGACTCCATGAACAAGAGAGTGGTTGTGCTGACGCCGGAAGGCGAATTTGTCAGCATTATTGATAATCCCCAGTCGGAAATTTTAGAGGAAGGCTTTGATTTTATACCGATTAAGGTAACCGTTGATTATGCGGATCGTGCTTATGTAATTTCCAAGAATGCATTTGAGGGAATTCTTGTTTTTGAAAGCGACGGAAGCTTCACCGGATATTTCGGAACCATTGACGTCAAGATTACGCTTTGGGAAAAATTCTGGAGAAAGATAGCCACCAAGGAGGAGCGTGCCAAACAGCAATTATATATTCCTACCGAATTTACCGGTATGGATGTTGACAGCGGCGGGTTTATTTATGCGACCAATATTGACTCCGACGGCGTGCAGGCGGTAAGACGGTTAAACCCTCAGGGAAAGGATGTTATCCAAAAGGGAGAAAATGAAAACGTAGGCGGAGATATAAGGGTTTATACCTACGGTAATTATGCAGGTCCCAGTGAGATTACGGATGTGGTGTACAGAGGAAAGGGAATTTATTCTCTGCTTGACAGAAAGCGTGGGAGAATTTTCACCTACGATAAGGAAGGAAATCTTCTGTATATTTTCGGAGGTCTCGGAAGTCAGGAGGGAACCTTTACAACGCCGGTAGCCATTGAAGCCATAGGGGATCAGCTGATTGTGCTGGACGCCTATTACGGAGCCATACTAAAGTTTGGTGAGACGGAATACGGAAGCCTTATCAATGAAGCGGTGGGACTTCGATATGACGGCGATGAAACCGAGGCAATTGAAATCTGGCAAAAGGTTTTAAAGCTGGATGAAAACAATGAGCTTGCCAACTCGGGTATCGGCAAGGCGTATCTGACTGCCGGAGATAACAAAACAGCTATGAAATACTTAAAGCTGGGAATGAACAGAAAATATTATTCCGTAGCATGGAAACGCTATCGAAACGAGATTTTAACGAAAAATATGAATTTATTTATGACAATCATTTTGGTTCTTATTGTTGTGTGGATTGTTTATAAGAAGTTTTTGAAAGGCTGGATCAAGCAAAAGCGCAAAGTAAAGAAAGGAGGGGCTGCCTGATGAAACAATTATTTTCCAAGGATAAATGGAAATATGCATTTTATACCGTAAGCCATCCTGCTGACGGGTATTATGAAATCAGGCATCGGGAAAGAGGAAGTGTGGCCGTTGCGTTTGCGCTGATTATACTCTTTTCGTTCAGCTTTTCCATTAACAGAATTTCGGCCAGCTTTATTGTAAATGATGTGGACCCGCTTGATGTCAATGCCCTTACGGAATTGATTTCGGTGCTTTTGCTCTATGGGTTGTTTTGTGTAGGCAACTGGTCTATTACCTGTCTGATGGAGGGAGAAGGAAGACTGAAGGACATCGCCATTGCAATCGGTTATGCAATGATTCCTATGATTGTCGGTATTAATCTTGGAACGATTGTCAGCCAGTTTGTGGCGCAGAATGAAGAGGCATTTTATTATATGATTGTGGGTATCGGAATTGCTTACGGGCTTTTTATGATGCTGATCGGTATTATGGAAGTACATAATTATACGTTGAGCAAAACGCTGGTTACGATTTTTCTGACCTTTATTGCCATGTTTATTATTATCTTTGTTGTATTGTTGTTCGCAGATTTAATTAATCAGGTATACAGTTTCTTTTACAGTATCTATCAGGAACTGATATTCAGAGCTTAGGAGGAGGATGAGAATGCGTAAAAGTAAAAAGGTTTTACTAATTGTATCAGTGCTCATCCTGCTTATTGCAGTCATTTGGCTGGCATATTATTTTATTCAATACTATTTTTACAATGAATACAGAGAGGATTTATCTTCCTACCAGTATGAGGAGGGAACGGAGTTTACTCCTATTGCTGAATCTAAAAGTGATGTGGCTGATATGACGCTTGCAGCTGAGAATGATACCTTGAAGCTGTACGTAAATACGGAAAGTGGAGAAGTGGCAATTGTAGATAAGAGAAACGGTCAGATTACCCGCTCCAATCCGCAGGATGCAGATGAAGATGAGATTGCAACCGAAACCAACAAAAATTATTTAAAATCCCAGATTATTGTTGATTATTTTAATGCTTCCAGAACAGAAGGAACCTTTGACTCTTACAGCTATTGTACCTCAAGGGGACAGCTGGAGGCAGAAACCATTGAAAACGGAATTCGTTTTCTCTATACCATGGGAGATTTGACCAGCTCCACGGGAATCGTTCCCCAGTATATCAGTAAGGAAACGCTGGATAATGTAATGACATTAATGTCTGAGGAGGGAGCAAAATTTACAGCAAAAAAGTTTGTGGAAAGCGATGTGGCGGAAGGCTATATGGAGATGCTGGAGTCTACTGTAAAGGGTGCTTCCCAGCTTCGCAAGCTGAACAAATATTTTGAAGAGGCAGGCTTTACTACAGATGACTATATGCGTGAGATGGAAAATTCAGGAGTGGAAGGAGCCGTACCAATTTCCTTTGTCATTCCGTTGGAATATCGTCTGACGGAAGATGCGGTAGAGGTTTCCGTTCCTATGTGCGGCGTAGAGGAGTATGGCGGCGGTGCTTTGTTCCGTATTCAGCTTTTAAGGTATTTTGGCGCTGCAGGAACCGGGGAAGAGGGATATATGCTTGTACCGAATGGTTCAGGATCGCTGATACACTTTAATAACGGTAAGAGTTCGGCAGCCACTTATTCCGAATATGTATATGGAATTGACCCTCTGGCAGCGGAATATACCGTAATGGAAAATGCGGAAAATGTAAAAATGGCTTTGTTTGGCATTTTCAGAGAGAAAAGCAGTGTTTTTGCAACCATTGAGGACGGAGCATCCTTCAGTTATTTGTCAGCAGGGGTTTCCGGAAGGATTAACGAGTACAATTATGTTTATCCGACTTTTGTGCTTCGCGGCAATGATAAGCTTGCTATGTTCGGTTCTACCGGAAATGAAGCAGAACTGCCCATTGTGGAAACCAATTTTTATGATGCGAATTTGACGGTACGCTACAGCATTTTGACAGAGGAGAATGCGGGATATGTGGGAGCGGCAAATTATTACAGAGAAAGACTGGTTCAGGAAGGGGTATTGACAGCCAAAGAGGAAACAAAGGATGACATTAAGTTTTACTATGATGTCCTTGGCGGTGTATCCATGACAAAGTTCTTCCTTGGTATACAGTATAACGGCCTGTATGCAATGACGACCTTCGAGGAGGCGGCGGATATTTCCAATGATCTGGCGGATAGCGGCATTACCAATCAGGTTATGAATTATCAGGGCTGGATGAACGGCGGATACTACCATGATGTGGTTGATAAGATTAAGGTGCCCCGCAAGCTTGGCGGAAAATCATCCTTAGAGGACCTGAGCAGTACGGTGAGCAAAAACGGTGGTACCTTCTATGGAGATGTGGCATTCCAGAAGGTAACATTTATCAGCAAGCGATATTCCTATAACAAGGAAACATCAAGGTATTACGGAACCGGATATGTTGCCGATTTTGGATTGGTCAACCCGGCAAACTTACGCAAAACATCAGGTCTTGGATATACAGAAAATCTTTACGACCTGATTTCACCCAAGTTCCTTGTACGATACGTGGATAAATTTGTAAAGAAGATAGAGGGCTATGATATAACCGGTATTTCCTTAAGGGATCTTGGCGACGAGCTGCATTCCGATAAAAAGCGGACCAATGTAATTAACAGGGAAGAAGCGCTTGATGTAGTGACCGCACAGCTGGCTTTAATAGAAGATGTCGGAAAGAATATTATGCTGAACAACGGAAATGATTATTCCTTTGCTTATGCAGATGACATTATCAATGCGCCCCTTACCGACAATGATTACTATATCGTGGATGAGAGAGTTCCTTTTTATGAGATGATTATTCATGGATATATTGATTATTCCGGTTCGGTAATCAACCTGAGTGATACCTACGATAAGACAGACGTGGTACTTAATCTGGTTGAAAACGGTGCATCCCCGCATTTCATATTCTCATGGAATAATGCGAATGAGATCAAGAATACGGGACTTAACCGATTCTACGCAACCACTTATGCTAACTGGAAAGAGGATGCGATAGCCATTTATGAGGAAGTAAACAATGCATTAAAACATGTAAATAATGCTTCCATTGTCAACCACGAAATTTTGGATAACGGTGTGCGGGCAGTATCATACAGCAACGGTGTCACCATTTATGTGAACGAAACCTATGCGGATCAGACCGTGGACGGGGTATCCGTACCTGCAAGAAGCTATGGAATAGGGGGAGTCTGATGATGAGAAGAAAGAAAAAAAGAATGTCTCTCACGACCAAAAGAAGCATAACGGGATATTTGTTTATTCTTCCATGGCTGATTGGTTTTATCTGGTTTTATGCAAGAAGCCTGTTTATGTCTGTTCAATTTTCCCTGTGTGAATTGACGGTAAACCCCGGAGGCGGATATACGCTTGATTTTACCGGGCTGGAGAATTATATATATGCTTTCCGTGTTCATGGAACCTTTAAGCAGATATTGACTACCTCAATAGGAAATATGCTGATTGACGTTCCGCTGATTACCTTTTTCAGCTTGTTTATGGCAATTCTTTTAAACAGGAAATTTAAAGGAAGAACACTGGTAAGAGCGATTTTTTTCCTGCCTGTTATTTTAAATTCAGGAGCAATTCTGGATGCTATGGAGCTGGCAAGAACCATGATGAGCGGCGGTATTTCAAGCGCCAGCGCGGAAATGGCAGCGGCTTCTTCCGGCGGTATGAGTATTCAGTATTATATCCAGATGTTCAGCTCCTTAGGACTGCCGGATGTGATTATTGAATACGTCGCAGGAGCGGTAAGCAGAATCAGCGATATTATTAACGCATCAGGTGTACAGATAATTATTTTTATAGCGGCACTGCAGTCCATACCCGGTTCCATGTATGAGGTTGCAAGGATTGAAGGAGCTACCGCATACGAGACCTTCTGGAAGGTAACCTTCCCTATGGTTCTGCCTCATATTATTACCAATGTGGTATATACCGTAGTAGACAGCTTTGCAGATTCAGAGGTTGTGGAGCTGGCTTATGATACGGCATTTAGCAATAACAATTACGGATTAAGCTCGGTAATGAGCATAACGTCCACGGTGCTGACCTGTTTGATATTGGTAATTATTTGCAGGTTTATACAAAAACGAACGTTCTACTATAACTAAGAAAGGAGAAAAAAGATGGAAAAGTCAAAACAAAAGCAAAAGCTTTCCCTTAAGGCAGTCAGCGATTTCTATCAGGACATCAAATCGGATTCCCAGTTTGCCAATGACAGAAAGCGTTGGATTTCCAACATTAAGAAGTTTATTCTCGGACTGTTCCGGCTGGTTATTATTGTAGGAATCTGCTACGTAATCTTAGGACCGGTAATCGGTATTATCAGCAGCTCTTTTTTCTCTGATGCAGATAATTACAACACAATGGTGTATCTGATTCCGCAGAATCCCACGCTGGAAAGATATCAGCTGGCAATCAAATATATGAATTACGGAAAAACAATGGTGTCATCTCTGGTGTATTCTTTAACACTGATGCTGATACAGGTGTTTATCTGTTCCATGGTAGGGTATGGCTTTGCAAGATATAAGTTCCCCTTGAAGAACTTACTGTTTGCATGTGTGGTTGTGATGATCGTTATTCCCACCCACACAATCATGCTTCCGCTGTATATGTCTTTTGCAAAGTTTGACGTCTTTGGAATTATAAAGTTGATTAATGGTTCTGAGGTGAACCTGCTTTCCACACCGGTGCCGATGTATATTATGACATTGTTCGGCTGCGGCCTTCGTTCAGGCTTGTATATTTATATATTTAATCAGTTTTTCAGAGGCCTTCCGAAAGAAATTGAGGAGGCGGCCTTTGTGGATGGAGCCGGAACCTGGTATACCTATTTCCGGATTATGTTGGTCAATGCAATTCCGTCTGTCATTACCGTAGCAATCTTTTCCATGGTATGGCAGTACAATGACACATTTTATGCAAGGTTATTTTTGATCAGCGATGATATTGTAATCAGTAAAAAGATTTCTACTATTCAGGCAACGATTTCAAATGTTGAGAAGATTTATGATCCCAATATTCAGGAGTTGTATCTGGACGCAGGAGTTGTGCTGATTATGATTCCAATTATCATTATCTATGTTGCTCTTCAAAAATACTTTATAGAGGGGGTAGAACGAAGCGGTATTGTAGGCTAAAAAGCTTTGTTTTACTTAAACAATTCAACTACAAAAAAGGAGGATGAGAAAGTTGAAGGCTAAAAAAATTATGGCATTATTTCTTACAGCAGCAATGACAATCAGTATAGTCGGCTGTGGCAATAATGCGGCAACAGAGACCAGCAATGATGCAGAAACAGAAGCGCCTGCAGAAGATCAGGCTGCTGAACCTGCAGAGGATACGGCTGCTGAGGAAGAAGCGCAGGAGACAGGAACCGGTGAGGTAAGCCTTGATTTTGAGGACGGCTTATTCGGATTCGTGGGAAGTGATAAGAGTGTTAATTCTGCAGCTGATGATTCTGTATTTTCAGTAGAGGATTACAATGGTTCAAAAGCATTAAAGGTAACTCCTCAGGGGAAGATGCCTTACGTTGGCATTCAGGTGGATGCGCTTTTAGGTGACAGCGCTTCCAGTCTTAAGACAGTGGAATTAACGGTTGGAATTGAGAACCCTGACGGTGATTTCTATGCAGCTTCCGGTAATATTTACGCATTTTTAGGCGAGGACAATGCAAAGTCAAGTACCGGTTGGGCGGTATATCTGGAGGATGCAAATCCGAAGACCATCAGCTATACGATTGCCGATGGAGCTTCCTTTGTTGCAGGAAATTATTTTGTAGTTTCCCTTGAAACCGATACCGGTAAGGATAAGGGTGCAACTCAGGCGAATTTGTATATTGATAATATTGTGTTTAAGGATGCATCCGGCAATGTACTTACAGCTGACAGCAGCGCAGAATATGTTGCAGCAAGCACAGGTGACGACAGATCCAATTTATGTGCAGTAACAGGCGCAGTAGAGTTTGCAGATTTTGCATGTACAGGTGACGGCTGGGGACAGAACGGCTTTGATATGCCTCAGGAAATTATCGATGCATTGGTTCCCGGTTCTGTTGTAGAAATTACATTCAGTTCTGAATCCGGAGATATGTGGATTGTAATGCCTGATGCAGCGGCAGGCTGGATGAGAGTAGGTCAGGGTAACGCAGACGGAAGCGGCAGCGATGATGCTTATATAAATAATTCCGGAAATATCTGCCAGATTACTTATGAACAGATTGCAGCAGTATGTGGTGATGATGTATCTGCATGGGGAGCAAGAATGCAGTGTGAATCTGATACTGCATGGGAAGTTCAGTCAGTTAAGGTCGGAACCAAAGCGCCTGCTTATGCAGTAGCAGATGCAGTTGAGTTTGCAGGCTTTGCATGTACAGGTGACGGCTGGGGACAGAACGGTTTTGATATGCCTCAGGAAATTATTGATGCATTGGTTCCCGGCAGTGTAGTAGAAGTTACTTATAGCTCTGAATCAGGAGATATGTGGATCGTAATGCCTGATGCAGCGGCAGGCTGGATGAGAGTAGGCCAGGGTAATGCAGACGGAAGCGGCAGTGTGGATGCAGTTTCCGATGGCAGCAAGTGCTATATTACCTACGAGCAGATTGCAGCAGTGTGCGGTGATGACGTATCCACATGGGGAGCAAGAATGCAGTGCGAATCTGATATGGCTTGGGAAGTATTTGGTGTGAAGGTTGGAACTGCAAAGGAATTTAAGATGCTTAATAACCTTGTAGAATTCCCTGATTTTGCTGTTGCAGGCGACGGATGGTCTCAGGCAGGCTTTACTATGCCTCAGGAAGTTCTGGATGCACTTGTTCCCGGTTCTGTTGTAACAATTTCTTATAGCAGCGAAAACGGTGATATATGGATTGTTATGAATGAAGCAGCAGCAGGCTGGATGAGAGTAGGCCAGGGTAATGCAGACGGAAGCGGCAGCGATTCCGCAGTATTTAATGGAAGCACCTGTCAGGTTACTTACGAGCAGATTGCAGCGCTTTGCGGTGACGATGTTTCTACATGGGGTTCCACCATGCAGTGTGAAGCTTCCGGTGCATGGGAAGTTTACAGTGTAGCAGTAGGTGTGGCAGCTGAGTAAACAATTTTTATTAAGTCAAAAGCGATATGGCAGAGGCCTGCCATATCGCCCCAAATAAAATGCATATTAGCAGGAGGAATATGAAATGAAAATGTATAAGAAAATACTTGCGCTTGGCCTTAGTGTCGCAATGATTGCCGGCTTAACAGCCTGCGGCGGCTCTACAGAGACAAGCAATAATGCAACATCACAGACAGAAACAGATGCTACAGCAGCTGATGATACAGCCGACAGTGCATCTGATACGTCAGCTTCAAATAGCGGTGAGAAGAGAGTAATTAAGATCGGTACATGGTACGATCACTTCTATGACAGTACACATACGGATATTTATGATGATCCCAGTGTTTCCGACGAAGAACTGGCACAGACACATTTTGACATTGTAAAAGAGGTTGAAGAGAAGTATAATGTAGAAATCCAGTTTGTAAACCTTACCTATACAGGTATTCAGGAGTCTATCAATACTTCTATTTTAGCAGGTCAGCCTGACTGTGATATTTATGAAGTAGACTTAAGCTTTGGTATCGGTGCAGCCTTAAACGGATATGCAACCAATCTGGAGGATATCCTTCCTGCAGATCAGGATATTTTCAATGACCAGATGGTATTTTCACAGGTAGATATCGGTCTTGATGATGGTGTATATTTGTTCCAGTCTAACAGTGCAGAGATGGTACTTGCAAATACTTATATGCTTGCTTATAATAAGCAGATGCTGGATGAGGCAGGTCTTGAAGATCCCAATGCATTGTATGAAAGAGGCGAGTGGACATGGGATAAGTGGAGAGAGTATCTGTTAGCTCTTACACAGGATACAGACGGTGATGGCGTAACGGATGTATACGGTTACGGTTCCCGTTGGGATTTCCTTGTATATAATCTGCTGATGAGTAATGGTACAACAATCGCTTCCAGTGATACGGAAAATTTATCCTCTCCTGAAGTAACGGAAGTGCTTGACTTTATTTATAATATTTACAATGTAGATCATGTGGCAAATCCCTGGAACTCCGATGATTTTGATTACAATCAGAACTGCTACATGGATGGCAGAGTTGCATTTTGGATTGATGCAGCATGGATTTCTTCCGCAAATGAAGATGCAAACCTTGAATTTGACGTTGTTTGGTGCCCTTGGCCCATCGGACCCAGCGGTGACGAATCTACCAACAAGTTCAAAAATGTTTCCTCAGGTAATGCGTGGATGATCCCTGCAGGTGTTACAGATCCTGAGCTTGTATATAATGTATTCTATGATTGGCAGAACTGGTATCATGGCGATACCGATCTTCGTGACGGTGATTTGACATGGTGGGAAGACTGTGCAATCACAGAAGAAAACTACGCAGTTATGGAGTACATGGGACAGAGAGGTGCATTTGACCTTTGGAACTCTCTCGGACTTGAGTGGGATTGGTCTCAGCTGTTAAACGGTGAAATGACTGCTGCGCAGTTCCAGGAAACCTATAAGCAGAATGTACAGGATGCACTTGATGTATTCTACAAATAATTTATAATAAACAGGTAGTATAAGCTGCGCCCGTATCTTTATGGGTACGGGCGCTTTTATAAAAATGAGGAGCTTCATGTTTCGCAGTGATAATTTATTCAGCCGTTTTATGAATGTACTGTTTGATATTATATGTGTGAGTGTTTTGTGGATATTATGTTCGGTTCCGCTGATAACGGCAGGAGCAGCGGCAACAGCGGCATATTATGCAATGGCAAAATCAGTCAGATATAAAACCGGTTATACGGTGAAGGAATTCTTTCACTCTTTTCGATGTAATATGAAACAGTCCATTCCTATAACAATTGTTTTTTGGCTGGGAATGATTATTCTTTTATTGGATATCTGGTATGTATGGAACAATGACAGCAAGCTGAACAGTGCAATTTTTATGGTTCTTATTTTTATACTGTTTTTGATAGTGGGAATCGCTCTGTATATTTGGCCGCTTTTGTCAAGATTTGAAAAGGGAACGCTGGATCTGGTGAAAACGGCAGCGTTTGTGATGTTTAAATATCTGCCGGTAACAATTGGTCTTCTTTTTGCTTTTGGCATAGCCTGTGCAGCCATATATCTGATGCCGTGGTCGATTTTTGTTATTCCGGGAGTCTGTATGTACGGGCTGACCTTTCCCTTGGAATGGATTTTGAGAAAGCTTATGCCAAAGGCGGATGAAGAGGGCGGAGAAGCGGAAAAGTGGTATTATCAATAAGCGGAGGCTGGAAGTAAGACATGGTGATGAAAGGAGCGGGTAAAGCGTCAGCGATCGCAGCAGCAATTCTTTTACTGCTTGCAGGATGCGGAAAAAGCGAAAATAATTCAGGGGAGCAGGTTATGGGAGGAGAGAGGTTCGGAATAGAAACACTTACGGCAAGTGAGCTTGTCAGTGATATGAAAATAGGATGGAATCTTGGAAATACAATGGACAGTTTGAACTCTTCGGCAATCAAAAAAATGCCTGCCGTAAATTGGGAAACAGCTTGGGGAAATCCTGTCACCTCTAAGGAATTGATTGACACGGTAATAGAAGCGGGCTTTAATGTGATTAGAATTCCCGTAAGCTGGAACGATCATATTTTAATATCCGGCAATTGGCAGATCGAAGAGGGCTGGATGGACAGGGTGCAGGAAATTGTAGATTATGCTTATGATCAGGGCGCATATGTTATCTTAAATACCCATCATGAAAGCTGGTACGGAACCTATTATGACAAGGAAGAGCATTCGGCGGAGGTGTTGGCGGCAATATGGAGCCAGATTGCGGAACGCTTTCAGGATTACGATGAACATCTTATCTTTGAGGGGCTGAACGAGCCCAGAAAGATCGGAACCGATGTGGAATGGAACGGAGGAGATCAGGAAGGCTGGGATGTGGTAAACCATCTGAATGCGGTGTTTGTGCAGACCATTCGGGAAAGCGGCGGCAACAATCCTTATCGGATTCTTATGATACCGGGGTATGCGGCCAATTGCTGGGAGGCGATTAAGCACATTGAAGTGCCGGATGACAACAAAATTATTGTGTCAGTGCATGCCTATGAGCCATATGATTTTGCCTTAAATGTGCAGGGAAGAGGTACATGGGATCAGGACACTGCCAATATTGATGCAATTATGACTTCGCTGGATACGCTTTTTATATCAAAGGGCATCCCGGTTATTATCGGTGAGTTTGGTGCGATGTATAAGAGTGCAGAGGGGAATGAGCAGGAGCGTGCTGCATGGGCGGAATACTATGTCAGTGCGGCGGCTGAAATTGGCGTTCCGTGTATCTGGTGGGATAACGGCGCATTTGAGGGAGACGGGGAGTTATTTGGACTGATAGACAGAGAAACCTGTGAGTGGAAATATCCCTTAGTTGTAGAGGGATTAATGAAGGGATTACAGGCAGATTGAGGTGTGGGATGGCAAAAGAGGTGAAAATGAAGGATATTGCGGAGAGACTGAATGTCAGTACCATGACGGTTTCAAAAGCATTATCCGGAAAGCCGGGAGTCAGCGATGCGCTGAGGGAAAGGATAAAGCAGCTTGCTCTTGAGATGGGGTATGTCCTTCCGAAGGCTGACAAAGCGGAGGCTAAGAAAAGCTATAACATTGGGGTGCTGCTGGCAGAGTTTTATACGGAAAAGTATGTTACTTTCTATTGGAAGCTGTATCAGAAAATCAATATGCTTGCTGTTAAACAAAATTGTTTTGCAATGCTTGAAATTCTAAGCGGAGAAGATGAAAAAAATCTGACAGTTCCCAAGTTAATATGCGAAAAGAAGGTGGACGGTCTTCTGGTACTCGGTTACATTGAAAGCGAGTATCTGAAGATGCTGGATGGATGCGGCATACCTATTGTCTATATCGATTTTTATGATGATAAGGTCAATGAGGACAGCGTGATTTCCAACAGTTTTTACGGAACCTATCAGATTACGGATTACTTATTCAGAAAGGGACATCGTGAGATTGCCTTTGTAGGAACTTTGTTCAGTACCAAAAGTATTACCGACAGATATTTGGGATATGAGAAGGCAATGATTGAGCACGGAGAGAAAATAAGGGATAATTGGATCGTGCCCGACAGAGAGGAAGAACGTGAGAAATATGCAAGTCTTACGCTTCCAGAGGAGATGCCTACGGCTTTTGTCTGTAACTGTGACCTGACCGCAAGCCTTTTAATCAAAAATCTGCAGGAAAAAGGTTATAAGGTTCCGGAGGATATTTCAGTGGTGGGGTATGATGATTACCTTTATCCGGAGATTTGTAATGTGGGAATTACATCCTATGGCGTTAATATGGAGCTGATGGCAATGAGGGGAATTGAGATTTTGCTCAATAAACTGAAAGGGCTGCCGTATCAGAAGGGGCTACATATTATAGACGGTTACCTGATAGAGAGGGAAAGTGTTTCTGACAGAAATTGAATAGATGATGGGTTGTAATTGTAGTGGGATTCAAGAAGAGTTGGCTTATCAGCCAACTCTCTTTTATTCGCTGTGATCGTCAGACTGCTTATCATCACAGTATTGATTTTCAGCGGAACGATTCTGGTATTTTACCTTCATAAACGAAAGGATATCTTCCTGATCGCGTGAGTCTAACAGGAGAAAATAGAAAAGAAGCAGCCGCTCACGTTTGTTAAGAAATCAATAAACATGGATAGTTCATCATCAATATCGGCTTTACCTATCTGTGGATTGCGGGCAAAATCCATATTAATGTTATAGGTTACAACAAGCATTGTGACAACAAGTGCTTCAGCGATTGCAGAAGGATATGGTCTGACCGGCAGTGAAAAACCTTATGCTAAACTTTCCAATCTGGATGCAAAGAAGAGCCCTCTTGCAAAAGCAGCAATTGATATGCAGAAGAAGATGGAGAAGGAGACTGTAAAGACCTAAAAAGTCCCGTACCTTGACAATTTCATATTTTATATCAGGATTTTTCTTACGGCAAAGAACAAACACAAAAAAACATTTTTTTCTAATTTTTATTGCGCTCTTTTTGGAAATGTGGTAAATTAAGAACATGAAATCTATTCTCGCATAAATTTATTCTAACTTCTCATGTGCGATGCACCGCTGAAACGGTGTCCGGCTTTTCGCCAGAGATTCATGCAACAGATAACAAGAGGGCGGAAAGTATATGTTCCGCCGCACACAGCAAAAGGAGGATAAAAGAATGGTAGATCAGGAAATGTTAATGGCAATTTCAGAAATGCTGGATCGGAAATTAGATGAAAAATTGGATGAGAAACTGGATGAGAAACTGGATGAGAAGCTGGGACCGGTTTATGACAGGCTGGATAAGTTGGAATCTGACATGCAGTATGTCAGGGTGGTGCAGCTTGAAAACAATGTGATACCAAGGCTTAATACCATAGAGACATATTATGTGGATACTGCCGAAAGATACCTGGAACGGGCAGAGCAGATTGATGCCATGAGTTCAGATATTGATGTTATGAAAGTTGTTCTTGAAGAACACAGCAAAAAGCTTAGCAGAATATCTGGATAATAAAGAAATATATGAAAATGAAAGAGCAAACTCCTTATATAAGATATGAAATTATCTTATATTGGGAGTTTTTTTGTCTTATAGGAAATTCCTCGCAGCGGGATCTCCGATTCCGTTTATCT
>CAYMUW010000028.1:0-36052 GCA_964393865.1 uncultured Lachnospiraceae bacterium | reverse complement strand
GGGAAGCAGAGAAACAGAGGCAGTTTGAACTGAAACAGCAGAAAAGGAAAGAGAAACAAGAATATGAACCAGACAATCCCACCCGAAAAGAGAAACGCAGAGTTATCCTCAATACCGGCGTATCAGACAGAACCGGAACGCACAAAGGCGCAGCAGTATTTGGAGAAATCCGGTCTCTCGGATAAGGGCTTAAACGACAGATTTGAATTTAGGAACATTCTGCCTGCGGAAGGCGATCAGGCCGCAGAAATTGAGAGAATATGTTTTCCGCCGAATGAAGCATGTTCGGAGAAAATGATGAAGAAGAGAGCTGCCGTGGCGCCTGAATTATTTTTGGTTGCAGTTGACAGGGAGACAGGCAGAATTGCAGGATTTTTAAATGGACTTTCTACCGATGAAAATGTTTTCAGGGACGAGTTTTTTACCGATGCGGGGCTGTATGACCCGGCAGGAAAAAATGTAATGCTTCTCGGGCTTGACGTACTTCCCGAATACCGCGGGCAGGGATTGGCAAAGGAAATTATGACTCAATATCTTCGGCGGGAATATGAAAGAGACAGAGAACTGGTAATTTTGACATGTTTAGAGAATAAAATTAATATGTATGAGAAGATGGGATTTCGCAATAACGGAATAGCCGGGTCTTCCTGGGGCGGAGAACAGTGGTTTGAGATGTGTTATGTGCTGCGGCAGAGGTGATCCGTTTCCCTCAAAGCCCCTGGTTCTTTAAAACTGCCGGTTTCGATATTTGTTGTCAACAGCCGCGAAAAATGATAAAGTAGTATAAGTAAATTGCCTAAAATAAAATTCCGGTATTCCTATTGACAAACTAGGAAAAAGGGTTTATGATTACAACATCGAATTTGAGCAACTATTATTTTAGGAGGGATCTGCAATGGCTGCATACAACATCATTGTTAATAAATCTGTCATGTGTTGCTGTCCAATGTATTTCTCTCGGGCAGGTAATATGGTTGGCGCTTCAATATCATAGTGGAACGCCTGTAGATAGCGCTGAAATCCAAGCTGTTATAATAGCCATTTGCCCGGGACATATATAATCCCGTTTTTTTGTGCTTAAATTCGAAAATGTGTTTAGCACTGGAAATGTTCAGCAATATGAATGCCTGAACAAACGGTGTAATAGAAGAGAGGAGAGATATTATGAAAATCTACAAAAAAGTATTAGCAGTCCTGTTTGCAGTGTCACTCACACTTAGCCTGGTGGCATGCGGCAGCACCGAAGAGACCGTAAACGAGAGTACAGAGGCTGAAAGCGAGAGTGCAGATGCCGCAAGCGAGAGCGCAGAGGATACAACGGCAGAAGAGGAACCTGTCGCAGTTGCCATTGATAAGGAGGCATTTGACAGCCTGATTGCTTCCGGTATTGTTGCCGATGACGCCGATATCGCAGCAAGCAGCTGGGCTTCAGCAGTAAAAGAAGCAGGTGTTTTAAGAGTTGGTGGTACCCGGACATCATTCCTGTTCAGCCAGCTTGATGAAACCGATGAGGGTCTCCGCGGATTTGATGCAGGTCTTTACCAATTACTTGCACGTTACATTTTAGGAGATGAGACTAAGTTTGAATTGACTCAGGTTGATTCCAGCACCCGTGAATCTGTACTTCAGGGAGGACAGGTAGATGTGGTATTTGCAACTTATTCCATCACACCTTCCCGTCAGGAAGTGATTTCCTTTGCAGGCCCGTACTACACCTCCAAGCAGGCTGTTCTTGTAAAAGCAGGCAACACGGAGATCACCGGCATCGACAGCCTGGCAGGTAAGACTGTGGCAACACAGGCAGGTTCTACTGGCCCTGATATTCTGGCAGAGTATGCGCCTGAAGCTGTTGTTGAGGAATTTGAAACCGATATTGAGGCACGTACGGCACTGGAGCAGGGACGTGTGGATGCATATGTTACCGACTATACACTGCTTTTGAATGCCATCGTTAAGAATCCCAGCGCTTATGAGATCGCAGGCGATGTATTCGGCCCCGAAGATAATTACGGTGTCGGCCTTCCGCTTGACTCTGACGGTGTTGCTTTTGTGAATGATTTCCTGCAGAAGATTGAGGAAAATGGAACATGGGAACAGCTGTGGCAGATTAGCTTAGGTGATCGTACCGGTATTTCCACTGCACCGGAAGCACCCGCAATCGCTCAGTAAACTATTAGTTTAAAATCATAGATATGCATTTGAGGGACTCTCAAAACGGAACAGTTTGAGAGTCCTCTTAGTAATAGATTGAAAAATCACTCTGATGAGCTGATTTTTTACACGGCTATTTGTGCCAAAGCGTCACAAATATGCCCTGATTGCAGAGCCAAATTTGAAATTTCGCTTGCGTTGTCCTTCACAATAAATCGCTTCGGAATGGAGGAATGATATGTCTGTCTCGAACCTGCTTGCTCAATTTGGGGATAAATACTTGTTGGCACTTCTTACAACGTGGAAACTCACTGCACTGGCGTTTGTGCTGGCTTTTGCCATTGGTATTGTCATTACGATCATGCGCGTATGTCCAATTAAACCGTTGAGGCTTGCGGGTGATTTTTATGTGCAGGTTTTTAGAAATATTCCCGGTGCGGCATTGCTAATTATTCTTGTTTATGCACTGCCATATCTTAATGTGGTATGGTCTTATTATATCTGTGTTTTAATTGCGACATCACTGCTTCCGGCGGCGTTTTGTTCGGAGTACCTGATGGCGGGGATGAATACCATAGATGTTGGACAGATTGAAGCTGCCCGCTCTCTTGGAATGACGTTTTTCCAAACCATTCGCAATGTTGTGCTTCCGCAGGCATTGCGCTCTACGGTATTGCAGATGACCAATCTGCTGGTGGCGACCATGCTTACAACGGCGTTGGCGTCACAGGTTCCGTTAAAGCCTACAGACCTTACCGGTATTGTTTCCTACATTAATACCCATGCGGTGGGAGGCGTTACGGCATTTTTGATTTCAGCACTTTTATATTGCGGAACTGCCGTGATAATTGGACAGCTGGGTAATCTGATTGATCGGAAAGTGAGGATTCTACGATGAGTACTGTAAATACTTCCATAAGGGATGCGCTTTATGAAGCGCCAGGTCCGAAAGCGCGCAAGCGTATTGCAATTGCAACGGCGGTTTCATTAGCGGTGCTTGCGGCGCTGATCTGTTTAGTTGTCAGGCAATTTTATGTTACCGGGCAGTTGAATGCAAAATACTGGTCTCTTTTTACGAAATTTTCCACATGGAAATTCCTTGGCCGCGGTCTTGCGGGTACTTTGGAGGTTGCGCTTGCAGCCGGCGTAGTGGCTTTTGTGGCAGGTCTGCTGTTGATGCTTGGCAGAATCAGTAACAGCAAAATCCTGCGGGGAATCAGTACGGCGTTGATTGAGTTTAGCCGGGGAGTGCCTACGCTTCTTTTTATCTACTTTTTCTTCCTGATAGCTCCCCAGTTTGGACTGAAACTGCCGGCATTTTGGAAGATATCGACACCTGTGGCGCTTTCTGCGGCCGGTGTGGTTGCAGAGGTGTTCCGTTCGGGGGTGAATGCCGTGCCGAAAGGGCAGACAGAGGCAGCGCTCTCTTTGGGAATGCGGGGCGGCAGTGTGTTTTTTAAGATCGTGTTTCCGCAGGCGTTTCGATACGTCATTCCGTCGTTGATTTCAGAACTTGTCATAGTACTGAAGGATACCACATTTGCCTATGTTGTTAATTATGCGGATTTGATGCAGAATGCCAAGGTTTTGATCAGCAACTATGATGCACTTTTGTCCGTGTATCTGGTAGCTGCCGTGATTTACATTCTTATAAATTACTTGTTGAATAAGGTGTCTGTTGCAATTGCCAGACGCATGCATGTTTCTTCCACTATGATAATGCAATAGGGCCCGAAAGGAGCAATAACAGTTATGGTACAAGAACAAAACAAATCAAACACTTCAGAACAGACTCCGGTCATTGAATTGAGGCATATTGATAAGCACTTTGGAGAGCTGCATGTCTTAAAAGATATCAGCCTTACGGTACAAAAGGGAGAGGTGGTGGTTATAATTGGGCCGTCCGGTTCAGGAAAGTCCACTCTTTGCCGCACCATTAACCGGCTGGAAACCATTGATTCAGGTGAAATTATCATTGACGGAGTTGCCATGCCCGAGGAGGGGAAAAAGCTTGCCGAAATTCGTTCACAGGTAGGTATGGTATTTCAGTCATTTAATCTTTTTGCACATAAGAATATTCTGGATAATGTCACAATTGGCCCGATTGATGTGCTTCATAAGCCTAAAAAGGAAGCGCAGGAAGAAGCGTTAAGACTTTTAAAAAGGGTCGGGGTGGATAATCAGGCATCCAAAGCGCCGGCGCAGCTTTCAGGAGGCCAGCAGCAGAGAGTTGCCATTGCCCGCGCTCTGGCGATGCATCCGAAAGCAATTTTGTTCGACGAGCCTACCAGTGCATTGGACCCCGAGATGATCGGCGAGGTTTTGGATGTGATAACAGGGCTTGCTAAGGAAGGTATGACCATGGTAATTGTTACCCATGAGATGAATTTTGCCAAACGTGTGGCAGACAGAATTATTTTTATGGACAATGGCAGCATTTTGGAGGAAAATACACCTGAGGCGTTTTTTGCTCATCCCGAAACACAGCGCGCAAGGGATTTTCTGAATTCAATCAAAAACCATGAGTAAATAAGGAAGATTGTTACTAAGATGTGTGAATTGTTTGGTATCAGCAGTGCAAAAAAAGTAAAATGTAACGATGTGCTCAGGATGTTTTTCAGCCATGGAGTTGACAATCCCGATGGTTGGGGACTGGCAGCCTTTTACGGCAACGCGGTGTCTTTGGAAAAAGAGCCCACGTCATCTATGGACAGCATATATTTGAAAAACCGCCTGACGGATGACATTGTGGAGGATGTGCTTTTGGCGCATATCAGAAAAGCATCGGTGGGAAGCCTGGAGTACAAAAATTCCCATCCGTTTGCACTGAGAGATAATTTTGACCGTTTGTGGACACTGACTCATAACGGCACGATTTTTGAAGGTCCGGTTTTGGAGCCGTATGTATCCTTACAAAAAGGAAATACGGACAGTGAGAGAATTTTGTATTATCTGGTGGATCAAGTAAATGCCAGACAGAAGGAGAAGCGAGGGGAGCTTTTGGAGGAAGAACGCTTTTCCGTAGTGGATGAAGTGATTCATACGATTACACCGAAAAACAAAGTAAATCTGATGATTTACGACGGTGACTTGTTTTATATTCATACCAATCATAAGGACAGCCTGCATTTTTGCCAAAAAGAAAAAATGCTTCTGGTTTCCACAAAACCGCTTAATCAGGACCACTGGGAAGAGGTGCCTATGAACACCTTATTGGCATACCGCAGCGGAGAATTGGTGTATACCGGAAAGAAACATGCCAATGAATACATAAAAGTTGAAGATGCAAAATAAATAATAATCAAAATAAATAGTAGTCAAAACAAACAGTAATCAAGACAAGGAAGAACAAGATGGGGCATTTAACAACAAAAGACGCATATAAAAACCTGGAAGAACGAATCAACTGGTTTACGCAGGGCGCACCGCCTTCCGAGACGCTATATAAGATTCTGCAGGTACTGTATACGGAGAAGGAGGCAAAGTGGGTTGCTTTACTCCCGGTGCGTCCCTTTACCCTGAAAAAAGCAGCAAAAATCTGGGGAACCACTGAGGCCAAGGCGGAGAAGCTTCTGGATCATCTTTGTGAGAAAGCTCTGTTGGTAGATTCTGATTATCACGGTGAGCGTCAGTTTGTGATGCCGCCGCCGATGGCAGGATTTATTGAATTTGCCCTGATGCGCACCAGAGGAGATATTGATCAAAAGTATTTGAGCGAATTATATTATCAATATATGAATGTGGAAGAGGACTTTGTCAAGGATCTGTTCTTTGCAACGGAGACCAGGCTGGGACGTGTTTATGTACAGGAACCGGTACTGACCAATGACAAAACCAATCATATTTTGGACTATGAGCGGGCTACCCATATCGTAGAAGAGGCCAAATATATAGGATTGGGAACCTGCTATTGCCGGCACAAAATGTATCATGCAGGGCATCCCTGTGAAATCAATGCACCGTGGGATGTGTGTCTGACCTTTGACAATGTGGCCCGTTCTCTGGCGGAACATGGCGGTTATGCAAGACTGATCTCCAAGGAAGAGGCGAAGGAAGTACTGGAGCTGTCCTATGAAAGCAATCTGGTGCAGATCGGAGAGAATGTCCGGGAGCATCCGGCGTTCATCTGCAATTGTTGTGGATGCTGCTGCGAGGCATTGCAGGCGGCCCGTAGATTCAGCCCTATGCAGCCAGTGGCAACCACCAATTACATTCCGAAGGCCTCTCTGGATCGGTGTGTTTCGTGCGGAAAATGTGCCAAAGTATGTCCAATTTTGGCGATAGCGATGGAAGAAAAGGATTCTGCCGGAACGCAAAAGAAACATCCGGTAATTGATGAAGAAATTTGCCTCGGTTGCGGTGTATGCGCAAGAAATTGTCCCACCAAAGCAATTAAGCTGGAGAGGAGACCCATTCAGGTTATTACTCCGGTAAACAGCACACATCGTTTTGTGCTGCAGGCGATTGAGAAAGGAACATTGCAAAATCTGATATTTGATAATCAGGCGTTTGCAAATCACAGAGCAATGGCTGCGGTATTTGGCACCATCCTAAAGCTCCCTCCGATGAAGCAGGCATTGGCAAGCAAGCAGTTTAAGTCAATTTATCTGGACAAGCTGTTATCTGCTTATCAGAAAAAGGTGAGATAAGCTTTATCTGCTTAAGAGATAGTTGTTTTTACCGTGGGAAGGGAAGACAAATTGTTATTTTCACTGCCGTCGGGAATGGATTTCAGATATTCGGTATCCTTATTATGCGCAACGCCTACATCCTTGATTTTACCGGCCTTGGCAAGACTGACGCCTTCTTCACGGCTGACGATCCTGTCATCGGATAACTGATAGCCGGAAATGCGGCCTTTTGATTTAACCAGCCCGGTGATGGAAACAGCATCGGCATCTGGTGTTGGAATTTCATCCAGAGCAGCCTTTGGAAGAGCGGTAGATAAATTTTCATTCATATAAATTGCCGTCATCGCAAAGGATTCCGGCCATGCCGAAACAGAATACAAGGGCGAGGTATTGGAAAAGAAGGAAGACGGCATACTGACAGTTCTTGAGCTTGGCGATGGTGATACTTTAAACCTTAAGGATAAATCAAGGAGCTATAGCCTGCGGATTGCGGTAGGCAATGTTTTGTATAACTGGCAGGATGTTAAAATTTCTCCTTCAAAAGGAAGTAATGCTAATTGCTTCCTGGTGACGGTAGTCGGCAATCCGTCTGTATTAAACCGCAGAAAGTATCCCAGAATGTTGGTAAGCAATTCCTGTACCGTAGCGGTAAAGGAGTCTGGAAGAACCTATGCCGGCAGAATGGTCAATATCAGCGCCGGCGGATTTGCTTGTAACATAGAGTCACCAAATAGTGAAGAAATCAAGGATAAACGTGTGGAAGTGTCTGTTCTGGATTATGCATTGCCGGAAGGCCGTATGTTGGAAGGTACCGTTATTCATATTACAGCCAATCAGGACGGTACATCTACAATCGGGTGCAGGATGTTGGATGATAATATCGCAATTGGCGATTATGTAAATGAGAACAATAAGGATAGCATCGGCTTTTAGAAGTTAAAAGATTAAGAAGGATATTGCTTTTCCGGGTAATATCCTTTTTTGCGTAACAGGAAAGTGCCAAAAAAATTAAGGTTCCAGATAAAATAAGACGATATTAAATATGAGTACATGGATGTGTATGAAATAGAAACAAGGAAGTGAGTTATATGAAAATTGTAGAAGCACAGCAAATCTATAGAGAACAGGTTAAGGCATATCAGTCACAAAAGGCGGCGGTATCAAAGCAGCTGCAGGATGTTCGTTCCCGTATGGAAGCCTCGGAAAGCGGCCGGGAACAGTACGGATCGGAGGCGGCTGTTCTGGAATTGACTTTGGATGCTTTAAATGCAAAGCAGACGGAGTATCAGGATTACCTAAGTGAACTGTCGGATCAATATTGTGCATACTGGAATATGGCGGCAGCGGAACAGCAGGCAGATGCCACAGAAGAGTATTATGCCGAGATGGGGAAGATTATGGAGGTTGCACGCCGTATTATGAAGGGAGGAATTGTTCCTGCATCCGATGAAAAGAAGCTGATGGAATTCAGCAATGAATTGTATCAGGCAGCAAAAAGCATCGGCGCACTGATCCAGCGTCAGAAGCGGGAAAAGTATGATTCTCTTTGGGAGGATGAGGAAGAGAAAGAGTATGCAGATCCTCAGGAAGTTGCGGATAATGCCGAAGCTGCATCAGACGGCCCTGCACTGGTGGATGTTGTGGATACTATGGCATCGGCTGTTCCGGTGGAATAGAAATATAAATGTGGAAATAAGATTGGCAGCCTCGCAATTACAGGGCTGAGCAGTCGACAGTACAGGAAAGTCAGGTGGAAGAACAGCCTGAGCAGCAGGAGAACTTCTGGGAAACCAACGCTTAGATTTTAAAGTAATAGGATATACATTTAACAGCAGGAAGGGCGATAAGGCTCTTCCTGTTTTTGGTAACGGGAAAGTGCTGCAACGGCCTGTTGACAATTTGGCTGCTTCATGTAAAAATACAGACACATAAAGTAAGGAGGAGAACTTATGTTACAGGAAGGTACGAAAGCCCCTGATTTTTCATTACCAGATCAAAACGGGGCAGTTCACACTTTAGAAGAATACAAAGGGAAAAAGGTTATTTTATATTTTTATCCCAAGGATAATACTCCCGGCTGCACCAAGCAGGCCTGCGGTTTTGGAGAACTGTATCTGCACTTTTTGGAAAAGGATGCCGTTGTGATTGGTGTCAGCAAGGACAGCGTTGCTTCACATAAAAAGTTTGAGGAGAAATATGCGCTTCCCTTTACGCTGTTGGCAGATACGGAGCTGGAGGCTGTTAAGGCCTATGACGTATGGCAGGAGAAAAATATGTACGGTAAGAAAACCATGGGTGTGGTGCGTACAACCTATCTGATAGATGAAAACGGAATCATTGTGAAGGCTGTCGGAAAGGTCAAAGCGGCAGAAAATCCCCAGCAAATGTTAGAACTTTTATAGGGGAAATACGAGATGAGGATTATTATTTCTCCGGCGAAAAAGATGAATGAGGATACGGATACTCTGCCGTGGAAGGAACTGCCCGTATTTTTGGAAACCACAGAGCAGATTATGGATTGGATGAAGCAGCTGAGCTTTGCGAAGGCAAGAGAGCTCTGGCAATGTAATGAGAAGCTTGCGGAGCTGAACTTTAAGAGATACAGTGAGATGAACCTGCGGAACAACTTGACTCCTGCGCTGATTTCCTATGAGGGTATCCAATATCAGTACATGGCTCCTGTAGTCTTTTCGGACCGTGAATGGGACTATGTTCAGAAGAACCTTCGGATACTTTCCGGTTTTTACGGCGTGCTAAAGCCTTTGGACGGCGTAACGCCATATCGGCTTGAGATGCAGGCGAAGGCCGGCATTGGTGAGAAAGCAAATTTATATGAGTTCTGGGGAGAAAGAATTTACAAGGAAGTTTTAGATGAGAGCAGAATGATTATCAATCTTGCCTCCAAAGAATATTCCAGGTGTATTGAAAGCTATTTGCGGGAAGATGACAAGCTGCTTACCTGCATTTTCGGAGAACTAAAGAACGGTAAGGTTATCCAAAAGGGAACACAGGCTAAGATGGCACGGGGAGAAATGGTCCGGTTTATGGCGGAAAAGGAAATAGAGCAGCCGGAGGATATTAAGGCGTTTGACAGACTGCAGTATCGGTTCCGGGAAGAGTTGTCGAGTGAAAATGAGTACGTGTTTGTGAAGGATTAGTTTGAGTTGAGGGGAAGAGAAAGGAACAACAAAATGGCAACAGGTCTTGTATACATATTAACTAATCCCTGCCTTGACGGCTGGGTCAAAATTGGAATGACGGAGCGCAATGACATCGAAAACCGTCTTCGGGAATTAAATGCCCCGCCTAATATTCCACTTTCATACCGTTGTTATGCAGTTTATGAAGTGGACAATCCGCAGCTTGTTGAGAAACACATTCACAGCCTTATTGACAGAGTGGATGATTCGCTGCATGCCCGTGAAAGGCTTGGTAATGGAAGGCTACGGCAAAGAGAGTTCTTTCGCATATCGCCGGAAACCGCATATGGGATTTTCTATGATGTTGCAACCCTGAGAAATGACAGGGATAAGCTAAGGCTTTATCAGCCCACCGAGGAGCAGGGACATGAGGAGGAACTTGCGGATAGCAGATCAAGACGGTCCAATAACTCCTTTGAGCTGTTACATATTCCCGTAGGGGAAGAGATCATGTTCATGCATGACGACAGCATTTCGGCGAAAGTTATTGATAATAAGAACCATGTTGAATATCAGGGGGAAGAATTTTCTGTGACGGCCCTTGCGCAAAAGCTTTTGGTTGAAAAGCGGGGATGGACAGCGGATATCCATGTAAATGGGTGGCGATTTTTTGTGAAAGATGGCATAACCTTGAGCGATCTGCGTGATCAATTGGAAAGTCGGGAAGCAGATTAATCTTCTTTTCGGGGGAAATTTTAAAAGGCAACAGATTTGTGCAATTTCTATTAAGACCAATCAGGAAAAATATGTTACACTCTACGGAAGAAAGGAGTTTCTTTGTATGAGTAAAAATATTATTGTAAAAAGGCTGATAGAATATATAGAAAGCCATTTGAACGAAGATTTATCTTTAGATACAATAGCGCAGGAATTAAATTATTCCAAATTTTATATTTCCAGAGTTTTTGCTAAAGAAACAGGATGTACCATTTACAAATATATTCAGGGGCGGAGATTAACACAGGCGGCCAGGAAGCTTGTTGAAACAAAGGAACCTATTGCATGGATTGCATATGAAGCACATTATAATTCGCAGCAGGCCTTTACGTTAGCCTTTCGCCAATTATATTTCTGTACACCACAGACATATAGGAAGAATGGGGCATTTGCTCCCAAGCAGCCTCAGATGAACCTGAAATGTTCTGTACGGCAATTCTCATCCATCAGTCATATGTGGGGAGGCAGAATGGCAGCATGAGCACGCTTCCTTATGTTATTGAACAGACAAGTCGTGGTGAAAGAAGCTATGATATTTTTTCAAGATTGTTATCGGACAGAATTGTGTTTTTGGGCGAAGAAGTAAGTGATACTTCAGCAAGTGTAGTTATTGCGCAAATGTTATTTTTGGAGGCGCAGGATCCGGAAAAGGATATTCAGTTGTATATTAACAGTCCGGGCGGTTCCGTTACTGCAGGGTTTGCAATTTATGATACCATGCAGTATATCAAATGTGATGTGTCAACGATCTGTATAGGGCTGGCGGCCAGTTTTGGTGCATTTTTACTGGCAGGCGGAGCCAGGGGAAAGCGGATTGCTCTTCCAAATGCGGAAATTATGATACATCAACCGGCCATTCATGGCAATGGTGTTCAAGGGCAGGCAACGGATATCAGGATCATGTCTGACCATTTACAAAAAAGCAAACAGCGGTTAAATTTTATTTTGGCGGAGAATACGGGGAAATCCATAGAAGAAATTACGGCAGATACAGAGCGCGATCACTACATGTCTGCTGAGGAAGCCCTGGAGTATGGCTTGATTGATAAAATAATCGATAAAAGATGAAGCTGTTTTTCATTTATGCCTTCTGCTTGTACTAAGTTTTGATTAGTATGTGTGGGAGGCTGTTTTTATGTAAAATAATTTGACTTGTAACATAAAAAAAGTTACAATTTAAAAAAGTTTTTCGGGGTGATGCAATGAAGGAATTTATTGAAGATACATTACATCAGCAAATTAATATGAATGAATACCAAAAAACAGATAAGCTGCCACTGGCGCTTAAGGGATATTTTTATCTGTATACCATGGAGATAAATGGACAGGTCTGTCTGCTGGCGAAGCCTAAAGAGGAAGCTGATCTTGCAGTTTTGAGAAGAAGTCAAAGGCGATTGGAGCAGCTGACGGGATTATTTTGTGTTTTATATCTAACACAGATGAATTACTATTCAAGAGATAAAATGTTAGAAGAAGGTATTCCTTTTATTTGGGAGAACCGGCAAATATATATGCCGTTCTTAGGGATCCTTTTGCGACAAAATGAGGCGAGAATGTTAAAGCCGTGTACAAGGGTTTCGTTTTTGACACAAAAGCTATTATTGACAGCTCTTTATAACGGATGGCAGGATGTTACAGTTACCTTGGCAGCAAAACAGTTGAATGTTTCCAAAATGTCGATTACGAGATGCTTTGATGAAATGGAAAGCTTGGGCATACCGTTGTTAGGAAAAAAAGGCAGGACAAGATATTTGACAGGGTGCTTGGATAAAAAGAAAATGTGGAGAGAGATAGAGCCATATATGAGAAAGCCGCTGATCTGTGAATATTACCTGGAAGAGGATATATCAGAAGAGTTAGTGAAGAGTGGAATCTCTGCGCTTTCTGAGTATTCTCTGCTGGAGGATAATGAATATGTTACCTGCGCGATCACAAAGTTGCAATTGAAAAGTTTTAATATGAGAAATAGAAAGTGCGTACCCAAAGGAGAAGTACCGGGTTGTGTTGTACAGGAATTAGGTTATATAATTGATTTTAAGGATGTGTCGGCCATTGATCCGTTAACGGTATTGATGCTAATGGAAAGTAAAAGAGAGAATCCAAGAGTCGATAAGGCACTGGAGGAAATGCTGGAGAATTATGTATGGTAAAAGGATTAGACCTATTTCAAAAATATTTTGCAGATTTTTCAGATCAATATGTTCTGATCGGCGGTGCAGCCTGCGATATATCATTTAGCGAAAATAATATAGATTTTCGTGCTACCAGAGACTTGGATGTGGTTTTAATTATAGAGGCACAAACGAAGGAATTTGGGAGAAAGTTTTGGAAATTTATAAGGGATGGAAAATACCGTATTAAGACAAAAGGAAGCAGCGTACCACAGTTTTATCGCTTTGATAAACCGCAGGAAGCCGGATATCCGGTAATGATGCATATTATGAAATGCTGATTACGGGAAGGGATATAGTTGATGGTGTATCTGTACTGAGACCGGCATACTTGATTCTTTTTAAGGCAAAAGCATGGCTTGATCTGAACAAAAAAATGGAGGAGGGAGAGCATGTTGCTTCCAGAGATATTAAAAAGCATAGAAATGATATTCTGCGAATTGCATCGGAATTAGTTCTTGAAAGCTGTGAACTTCCCGAAACGATAAAACAAGATATGAATGATTTTATAAAAAAACTAAAGGTTACGGATGAAGAACTAAAAAATTTAAAGTTGATCGGAGTTCATGTTGAGGATATAGAAAAAGTGTTAAAAGCCACATATCATCTTTAGAAAAGATAAGAAAGGTTCTCACTTAGATAAACGATTATAAAGATTTTTAGTCCTGCTCCAAATACGGGCATAGATTTTAAAGGAGGAAAAAGAATGTCATTTCATGTAAACAGTTCATTTATGTACATCCTGGCAGTATGTGTCATCATTTTTGTGCTGGCGCAGTCTGTCTTCTTTTTGGTAAGGGCGTACCGGAGAGGCAGGGAGCTTGGGATAGAAGCAGTCAAGCTAAAAAAAACGATTGTCTCCACAGCGGTGTTTACCGTTGCACCGGCAATATCGATTTTGATCGGTATCGTAACGCTGTCGAAGTTTTTGGGAATACCGCTGCCATGGATTCGAATGAGCGTAATCGGGGCGCTTACCTATGAATTGCCTGCCGCTACTTCTACGGCCAATGCGCTGGGAATATCACTATCGGAAACAATCACGGACCCTAAAATATTTTCGGCCATTGCCTGGGTAATGACACTTGGAATTATGCCCAGCATTATTCTTCCGCCTATTCTGATGAAGAAGATTCAGGGAGGAATGATTAAGATTAAAAATAAGGACAGCAAATGGGGCGATCTGTTTTTAACCTCCATGTTTTTAGGTATGATTTCCGCATTTTTAGGCATGGTGTTTGCCAACGTCCGGCAGGGGATTGCCGGATGGATTCCCATCTTTGTATTGCTGGTATCCGCTGCAATTATGGGAGTGTGCGGACTTCTTATCAAGAAATGCAATATGAAGTGGCTGGAGACCTATGCACTTGCAATCAGCATGGCAGGGGCAATGATTTTTGCCGTGCTTATTACACCGGTGATTGGATAGGAGGAAATGATGAATAATTATATGAAAGCTACCGACAGGTACGGGAAAATATGGATATGGACAGCAGTTGTGGTGGTTCTTATGGTGCCTGTTGCCATTTGCCTTTACTATCATGCATGGCCTCAGGGAACCGCTGTTTTAAAGGGGCTTCTGGGTGTTGCACCGATTTACTGGACAGTCGGTGTAATTGAGGTAATCACCTATACTCCCATGCTTGGAACGGGAGGAACTTATCTTGCCTTTGTTACGGGGAACCTGACCAGCCTTAAGGCGCCAAGTGCATTAAATGCCATGGAGAATGCACAGGTAAAGCCGGGCACAGAGGAAGGGGAAGTGATTTCCACCATTGCAATCGCAACCAGCTCTATTGTAACTACACTGGTACTGGTTCTGGGTGTATGCGGCCTTACTCTGATAGCGCCTGTTTTAAATTCTCCTGCTTTGGCTCCGGCATTTGATAACATTCTGCCTGCACTTTTTGGAGGGTTGGCGGTGGTTTATGTGAGCAAGAACTGGAAGCTTGCCATTGCCCCCCTGATCTTTATGGTGGTTCTCTTCTTGGCACTGCCGTCTCTTGCAGGTTCCGTAGGAGTATTGGTTCCGGTGGGGGTTCTGGTTGCGCTGGGAGCGGCAAGAATCATGTATAAGAAAGGATGGGTATAATGACAGGACTGATTATCTTTGGGGTTGTCGCTGCTTTTCTGATTATTTTTATTGCGGTGATTTTGGCAAGAGCCCTTTGCTTTAAGCCGGAGGTCATTAAGCAGGTTGCTACGGAGCCGGTTGAGCTTGACAGAGACAAGATTGTGGCTGACATGGTAGATATGATCCGGTTAAAAACGGTTTCCAACCGGGACGAGGCATTGGTTGACCGCAGGGAATTTGCAAAGTTTGAAGAGCTTTTAAAAGAGCGTTTTCCTAATATACATAATAAATGTCAATTTCAAAAGATAGGGAAAACCGGACTGCTCTATTATCTTCCCGGAAAGTCTTCCCAAAAGCCATCTGTATGCATGGCTCATTATGATGTTGTTCCGATTGAGGAAGAGGGATGGAGCAAACCGGCCTTTGAGGGAATTATTGAGGATGACTGCATCTGGGGACGGGGAACTCTTGATACCAAGGGAACGCTCTGCGGTGTAATGGAAGCATTGGAAAAGCTGTTGAAAGAGGGATATGTGCCGGAAAATGATTTGTACCTGTCTTTTTCGGGGGAGGAAGAAATAGACGGTGAAACCTGTGCCGATATTGTATCCTGTCTTGAGCAAAAGGGCGTTAAGCCTGCAATCGTTGTGGATGAAGGCGGCGCAGTGGTTGACCATGTATTTCCGGGCGTGGACGGAGAATGTGCACTTGTGGGAATTGGTGAAAAGGGAAGCGTAAATATGAATTTTACCATAGAATCGGAGGGCGGTCATGCGTCCACACCTCCTGTCCACACTATTTCAGGACAGCTCAGCAAGGCCGTTACCCGGATAGAAGCGCATCCCTTTCAAAGACAGCTTACCAAGCCGGTGGCGGAGATGTTTGATACGCTGGGAAGGCATTCCACCTTCTTATACCGTGTGATCTTTGCGAACCTATGGATCTTTGCACCTGTACTTGATATGATCTGCAAAAAGTCCGGCGGTGAGCTGAATGCCATGATGAGAACTACGGTGGCCGTTACCAGAATGGAGGGCAGCAAGGCTTACAACGTACTGCCGCCTAAGGCAAGCTTTGGCATTAATATGCGTCTTCTCGGAAGTGATACCATAGAGTCGGCAACCGATTATCTGAAAGGCATTATCCAAAATGATAAGATTAAGCCGGAGCTTGTAAATGGGATGAATCCGTCTATCTATTCGGATACCTCCTGTGAGGAATGGCAGAAATTAAAATCTGTAATTCATATGACATGGCCGGAGGCGATTGTTTCCCCGTATCTGATGATGGCCTGCAGCGATTCCAGACATTATTGTAGAATTACCGACCGGGTGTATCGCTTTTCCGCAATGCGCCTTTCCAAGGAAGAAAGAGCAATGATTCATGGAAATAATGAGAGGATTCCGATTGATACGCTGATTAAGACGGTGGAATTTTATGTGAGGTTGTTAAAGGTTTTATAAAACAGAAAATGATTTGATGGTTTGGGAAGCTTTAGTGCTTAGGGATTACAGTTTGCAGGGGCTGCAACAGCAGCCCCTTTAAACACTGATATCTACAGTTCCGCCCTCAGCAGGAACTGGTATTTCCGACGTTTCCACAGGAATATCCATTCCATCAAGCTGTAGGGAGACCCCGCTGGAAACGCTCTGCTTTTCTTTTGCCAGCTTTTCAAACATAGCTTTCAGATATTTCATGTCGGCTTCCATGATTTCCCGAAGCTCATCTGCTCTGTGCTTTTTCTTTAAACGCTCAAGCTCCTCCGGTTTCAGATCTGCGGCCGTGCTTCCGGTCAATTCATCCGTCAGCCCATTGCCGGACATTTCGGTTTCTAATTCTTTCAGAGATTCCTGAAGCTCCTGCATCAGTTCCTTTAATTCTTCTTCGGATAGCTCCTGAATGCGTTCAGGATCAAACTCCTCTAAGGAAAGCAGCTCATTTTTTTCTTCGACTTCATCAAGGAAGGAATCCTCGTTTCTTTTTAATGCTTCCTCTTCCTTTAAATGTTTTACCCGTCTTTTGGCAATCCGCTCTATCCGCTTTGCGTGGGCGATGGCATTTTCCAGCTCCTTATCATCATAGTCAGACATTTTTCTGTTTTTCTGGAGCAGCATAACCTTTTGCCGGGCTCTGGCGGCCACAGTGTTTGCGCTGACAGAGGAGCGTGCGGACATAAGCTGGTTTGAAATTCCTTTAAAGTTATATTGTAAACGCTTTGGCTTTTTCTTGGCTTTCGTGGAATAGCTTATGGTTCCGACTATGTTTCCGTTAATATCCTTAAGACTTATAACCCTTCTGTTGGAATTATTTGTGCGTATCATCATACTCATGCAATCATCCTCCCTGATAAGTGCAATCTGTTGTGTCCTGGTGTTGTTCGGGCAGTAAATCCGTTTACTGCTTTTGAGACCATAGAAAGTTGTGTAATTTTATTATTTATATCGGCAGTTTGAGGCAGAAAATTAATTGTATCCGTCAGCTGCCCTAAACCGAGGGCAGTCAGCAGAAAATAGAAGGAATGGGCAAGGCAGATGATAATAGATATTAATAAATAATCTTATGGATTACAGTTTAGAAGCAATTGAAGTAATACATCCATCTCAGGTTCTATATATCCTAAGAAACTTCAGGATATTGCTGTTAAAAATACTTTGGCTTTTGACAGCGTTTTATCCTAACGGACAATCAGCTGCCATTTTTATTTTCAAAAATTATTCACACAGAACAGAAAGAGTCAGGTGTCAAAAATGGTTGGAAACAGGCGGGAAGCCCGCAAAAACTTAGAATAGGTATTGCAGGCACTGGAACAGGCAAAAACGGCGGATGCTTTATTTTTGACTTTGTTCCTGCTGTATAATATAATAAAAAAATGTACGAAGAAGAAAAAATATGGACACAAAGTATATATGAAAGGAAAGAATGGTTTTATGCCAATCATAAGCAAATTAGGTGAAGCCGATATTACGGATGCGGCTATGTATGTTCTTCTTGACGCAGGGAAAAGCTTGGATACTACAACGGTGAAACGTAAAATTAGAGATCTGCTGGAGCCAGCTGGGGTAAATAATGATCCGCTTGTCAACCGCAATGATGAGGTTATTGATCAGATTATCAGAAATATTGTCAGCCATCGTTTTGAAAGCCAAAACAACATTATTAATTGTGGTTTTGTAAAATATGATAAAGGTTGTTGGGAAATTACTGAAGAGGGAAAAAGATATCTCAAGGAACGAATGAAAAGAAGATTTGAAAGAGAATTGAACTAAAAAGATTTATCCCATCAAAACAAAGAGTGAGTAAAATACAGCATGATAGGATGTCCACATGAAACAAAGAAAAAAGCGCATTTTTGACATTATTCAAATAGGAAAACAGGAGGATCTGGCGAGCCGGGCCTTTGACATTTTCATTGTTGCGGCGATTCTTGCCAACATTGCGGTTCTTCTCCTGGAAACCTTCAGCGAGCTGGAGCGGTATATGGCTGTGTTAAAAGGGGTTGAGACGGTTACGATCGTGATATTCTGTATTGAGTATATTCTGCGCATCTGGACTGCGGAATACCTTTATCCCAATAAAAGCAGGACAAAGGCATTGCTGCGGTTTCTGGTTTCCTACGACGGAGTGGTGGAATTGCTTACGATTCTACCCTTCTTTTTCCTGTCGGGCTTTGTGGCATTTCGAATGCTGAGAGTGGTGAGGATATTTCATCTGTTCAGAATTAATGCACATTATGATTCCTTTCATGTGATTACCTCCGTCTTATATGAAAAAAGAAACCAAATCATTTCCTCGGTTTTCATCATTTTGGTACTGATGATGGCTTCCTCGCTGTGCATGTACAGTGCAGAGCACGAAGCGCAGCCGGGCGTTTTTAACAATGCCTTTGCGGGAATGTGGTGGAGCATTTCAACCATACTCACTGTTGGGTACGGAGACATTTACCCGGTCACTGTATTGGGAAGGGTGATGGCCATTATTATTTCCTTTCTTGGTGTAGGTGCGGTGGCTATCCCCACGGGTATTATCTCCGCAGGTTTTGTGGAGCAGTATTCCAAAATGCAGAACAGGAACAGACTTGAGGGCGGTATCAAGGGAACGATAAGTATTACGATAGACGCTGCCAGTCCCTTTGTCCATCGGACGGTACAGGAAATAGAGACAGGATACGGCATTGATATTATTGCCTTTGTGCGGAGCGGAGCAGTGGTGCTTCCATCGGCAGGCAATGTGATAGAAGAAGGGGATATTGTGCTTTATCAGGCCTATAAATTTGCCGGATAGAACCGCATAATTTTATGGTGTATCCCTGAAAAATGCTGTATAATCAAGATACTGATGCGCAATGTGGAATGTCAGGCTGCATCCCTCATTGCAGAGACAGGCATTAAGTCCGGATTATCGGACATGAAAGTTGATAGAATATACTTATTAAGATAAAGTATGAATGAAGGGGATCTGCTATGAACAAGCACGTTCTGGACAATAGATTGTCTCCATTGATTAAATATCCCGGCGGTAAGGAAAAGGAACTAAATTACATTCTTCCGGCGCTGCCTGCCGAAATGGAAAGATATTACGAACCGTTTGTGGGCGGAGGTGCAGTTTTCTTTGCCATCAAGGCGAAGGAATATTACATTAATGACAGATCAGATGAATTGATATCGCTGTATCAGATGGTGAAATCACAGAATGAACTGTTTTTTCAGAAATTGGAAGCTATTGAACATAATTGGAACATTATCAGTCAGGTTGTGGACCGCCATGAAAAGGCAATAACGGATATTTATTTCCTGTATCAGGAGGGATCAGTAAGCCGGCAGCAGTTACGTGATAAAATTTCCGAATTTGTTCTGAAAAATACAGAAGAATTCAACGGATTGCTTACCACGGATTTTAACCATGAAATAGGAGAATTTGTGGTTGAACTGTGTAAGAGCATCGAGAATAAAATGCTTCGCATGAAAAAGATTGAGAATCAAAAGGGAAAGCTGGTATATGAGGATGTTGCAGCCAATATAGAAGCTTCCCTTAAGGCGGCCTTTTATACACATTTCAGGATGCTGTTGAATAACAAAGAGAACCTGGGCATTTCCGAAGAGTTTGCCACTGCAATTTATTTTTTCATCAGACAGGTTTGCTATTCATCCATGTTCCGATATAATAAGGATGGTGAATTTAACGTTCCTTATGGCGGCATTTCCTATAACCGCAAATCCTTTGCCGGTAAGATACAGTATTATCGTAATGAGGATCTGGTCAGTCATTTGGCCAGAACAACCATAGGAAACATGGACTTTTATGATTTCATGAAAGCTTATGAGCCTCAAAGGAATGATTTCGTGTTTCTGGACCCGCCATACGATTCCGAGTTCAGTACATATGCGCAAAATGTATTCGACAAAGGCGATCAGGCAAGACTGGCTGACTATTTAATTAAGGAATGCAAGGCCAATTTTATGATTGTCATTAAGAACACGGATTATATTGCTTCCCTGTATCCGGAAGGAGTCAAGGCGGCCAATGGAGGCAGCTTACATGTTAGTTCCTTTGACAAGAAGTATTTTGTCAGCTTTCAGGACAGAAACGATAAAAATGCACAACACCTGCTGATTACCAATTATACAATAGAGGAAGGCAGAAGCTGAGGGTGATTTTTGCCGGGGTCTTTTGTGGGACGGAGAACGCTATGGATGAGAAGAAAAAGACTGCCATACGGGAGATTGTTGATCGTGAAGTAAGGAATTTTATGGATGCGTATGAAACAAGATACATCGATGAGGTGTCGGACCCGGACGGCGTAATTAACAGCAAGAAGAATAATTGCTTTGTGGCTGAGCTTGGCAAAGAATTTATGTTTTACAGCGCATTTGTAAGAAGCTTCGACAGCTCCTTCGGAAGGGTGCTGGAGAAGATCGGAAATGAGGTTGCCAAATTATCTTACGATGTGCGGGGCAACATCAATTCCTTTTTGCTGCCCCAGCAGTCCCAGCATATGGATTATATTATTTTGGAATATGAGAAACACAGAAAACCCCAGGTATCCGATTATTCCGAATTTGTATGTATGATACCGGAGGACACAAGAAGTTTTGAACGGTCACATGTGACAGATCATTATTTTTACAATCCGGCCAAAAAGGAGCACTATCTGATAGAATTAAAAGCCGGAGGAGATTTGGATAACAAAAAGGCCAAAACGGAAAAGCTGGCCTTATTGCAGGAATATTTTATTTTGAAGAATTCCTTATTAAATAAGCCGGATGAAAAGATAAAACTATATTTTGGAACCGCATATAACAAATACGGTGAGAAATCGGAATGGAAGCAGGAGCGTGTAAAGCAGTTCTTTGCCGAGGAGGAGCTTCTGATCGGCGAGGATTATTGGAATTTTGTCTGTGATGACCCGGAGGGCTTTCGGATTGTATTTGAGCAGTACAGAAGCAGTGCAAAGTGTATCAATGAAGCGCTTGACAGAATAAAAACTTTATATTTTCGGTAAATATTCTGGCAGGCAAAAAGTGTGGCTATTGTTGATGAATGCATCTAATATGAACCGGGGTATATATTTATTAGGGAAAGAGGTTGATTGCATTGGGAACAAATGAAGAGGCAGAGCAGCTTAAAGTAAAAAGTTAAACACAACTCGTTTTCTGATTATCAGCTTTGCTGTTATTGTGATCGCATGCGTCGGTATGTTTGCTTTGTTTGCAAAGATAACCAGCGAAAAAAGTGAGGAGACAATCAATAAGACAGGATCATTGTACATGGCGGGATTAAATGAGCGTATCGTTATGCATTTCGAGGCGGCCATTGATTCCAGACTGTCCCGCGTGGAGTATCTTGTTCAGTCGGTTCCGCCGGAAGAGAGTACTGATTTTGAACAGATGAAGAAAGAATTGGAATATGGTGCGGAGGCACGCGGCCTGACACATTTAGCGCTCCTGACAGAAGACGGGGATTTTGAAATGCTTATGGGAGATTAGATAGAGCTGGTTGATCCGGAACCGTTTATGGAGTCTATGCCCCTGTATGAGTGACGAGTATTTAGTTTCAGTTAAATACCATGGAGCTGACGGACATTGAGAAAAGCAGGGCAATGGGCAACCTCTACGAACTGGACTAGCAAAAGCACCATGAACACGTCAAGGACGTTTCCGTCAACCACGGAGATACCAAGATATATGAGAATGGGGAACGTATGCAAGCAAGAAGCTGAAAAACGCATTACTGGGGACGCTGACCCGGACTTAGGGGAATTCCTGTGCTTTGAGTAACAACCCAAAGACCCCACAACCCTGCGTGGCGTTCTAGGGGACGAGAAATACAGCAGAGAGCACTTTGACAGAGGCGGCTTAAAGACGCATATCGAAAAACTGTCCGGCAAAGAGAAAAAACCGTCCCTGCGGGCGCAGTTTTCACAGGACAAAAAACGTAAAAGCTACCCCGAAAAAGCAAGCGTCCAAGAACCCTTTAACCTATCGTCAATCTTAATGCTTTTTTGAAATTCCGTATATAAAGAGCCTCGCTTAGTTGTATCACCATTCGCTACGCCATTCTCTTGTATATACTCTTTTTTTACCATATCAAACATCTTCTGTCGATATTCTTCGGAAACGCTTATAATTTGATGACACTCTGAAAGACTTTTTCCATTCATGCACATTCCTGCCACACCGTCCGCATTTAGGAAATTTCCATTAGAGTCATATAATTTCATTTTGTTTTTTATAATGGTGTCTCGTCCACCAAATAACTCATAAACCATACGTTCCTTATCGGACATTGTTCTTTCATTTGCGATAATATCTGACAACGAATCTTTTACAACCGCTTTATATTGTGCGCTATTCTTGTTAATGCCGCTGCTTCCACCAGAAGCGCCGGTAAGGCTACTAAGATACGAACTGATAGCTAATGACATGTACAAATATACCTCTTAGTATATCATTTATTATTTATATACACTTTTTCGCACTTTGTGTTATACTCTAATCAGTACTATCGGAAGGAGTATAATCATGAATACACCAAAGCCTTTGTTACTTACAACCGAACACAAGGAAAAGCTCGAAAAACTTGTTAAATCAGGTATGACTCCGGCAATCATTGTACAACGCGCAAAAATATTGCTTTTTAAAGCAGATGGCCGTTCAAACGATTCCGTTGCAGAGGAACTTGGCATAAACAAGAGAACAGTCCTCCTTTGGACTAAAAAATATCGTAACCGTTCTGCCACTGAAACACTGGATGATATTTTAAGCGTTTCCGAGGGTAGAGGCCCTAAAGAAGAAATCTCAGGAGAGGCCAAAACCTGGATAATAGGTATTGCCTGCCAAAAGCCTAAAGATCTTGGATATGCAGCCGAAACATGGACGAATTCAGCGTTAACCAAACATATCCGCCAGTATGCTGCTGCGGCAGGTTACCAGCGTCTTACAACTATTTCGGAAAGCAGTGTATTTAACATCCTTTCAAAAAGTAATATCAAGCCATTCCGTGTCCAATATTACTGCGAGCGGCGTGATCCGGACTTCGACAGCAAAATGCACAATGTTCTTCTTGTGTACAAGCAGGTCTCGCTTCAGTTCGATGAGGAGGGTAATCTGATTCCGTCTGAAGGCCGGGTAACGCACGTCCTTTCATATGATGAAAAACCTGGGATTCAAGCCATCGCAACAGCCGGGGAAGATCTTCTTCCTAATGAAGACCATGCCGCCATAAAGCGTGATTATGAGTATAAGAGACTTGGCACCGTATCGCTGCTTGCCGGAATAGACCTCCAGACTGGTGAAGCAGTTCCTCTGGTAAGTGATACCCATAACAGCAGGGATTATATTTCTTTCCTTGAAAATCTGAATGCCAAATATCCTCAGGGAGACAAAATCCGTCTTATCCTCGATAATTTAAAGGTGCATTCATCTGCTGATGTACAGGAATATATATTAACTGTACCAGACAGATTTGAGTTCGTGTTTACGCCCAAACATGCTTCATGGCTCAACCTTGTAGAAGGTTTCTTCAGTAAAATGACAAAGCAGATGCTGAAGAACATACGGGTTAAAACAAAGGAAGAGTTGATAACCCGTATCTACAAGTATTTTGATGAGATCAATGAAACCCCAGTGGTATATCATTGGACATGGAATCCAGATGACATTGACGAATCTGAAACCGTAGTTACTGAAACATTTTCAAAAAATGTAGTTAATTAAAAAGTGTCATACTAGTAGCATTGGCACCGGGTGGCTGGTGGTAGGAGCACTGGTGGTACTTGCAGTGGGCCGTGTTATTAGGGCAAATGTGCCGGAAGAATCGGTACCGAACTGGCTGAAAGGAGCCAAGCAGGCAGCAGATGACGTGGCAGATAAGGCAGTACAGGTATTAGAGGAAGGCCCAATTGTACTGGTGGAGGACATCGCACAGGATTTCATGGATAAGATACAGACTCCGGAGGGAATTGCAGCGGTAGCAGGAGAGACGATAGGCGGATTTGCCGGAGGGTATGCAGGAACAAAGGTAAAGACGAAGAGTCCTGAGGTTCAGAAGAAGTCTGAATTTGATGATTTTGATCCAAGTAATGCTACTACAAAACAAAAAGGAAATTATGGAGAATATAAGGCAGATGATAATTTAGTAAACAATAAAGGTTTGAAAGAAGCTGGATATGATTTGGAATCGATTGGTCGAGATATTCTTACGTCTCCAGACGATTCTATTGTAAAGGGGATTGATGGATTATACAAAAATAATAATCCTAATTCTGAAATAAAATATGTTGTTGATGAAGTGAAATTTGGTAGTTCAAAATTAGAAAAAACGAAAGATGGCTTACAAATGTCAGCTGATTGGCTTACAGGTGCAAAAACTGGTAATAATAGAATTCTGGATGCTGTTGATGGTGATAAAAAGTTAGCGAGTGCAATTGAAAAAGCTTTGAAAAGGGGACAAGTTGAGAGAGTATTGACTAAGGTTGATTCTAAAGGTGTAACAACTACATTTCGATTAAATGAGGAAGGTAAAATTATTGGAACCTGGCCTTGATCTTGTAAGAAAAGGAGAAGAGAATCGTGAGAGATATATTATGTAATGTTGAAGAATTGAAGGAAACGATTGATTTTAATAAAGAGGAAATTGCTGAGGAGAAAGAAGAAATTAAATTATTGTATGATGATATCAATAAAGGAATACAGCGATATCCACGAAAAAATGAAGAAATTATTCATGAAACAAAAGGCAGATTATTCCGGCTGTTATATGAGCTGATTCGGGCAAAGTATTCCTTAGGCATGGAATGTGTGAGTATAGAACAGGATTATTTGGATTTAATATCAGTAGTATCAGATATTGGATATAAAAAAATAGGCTATGTTCATTTTATTCAAGTTTTTGCTCTTGGTATATTGTTGGAGGTAGAGGATAGTAAACTTGAGCAATTAATTAGAACTGCGGATAAGGAGAAGTTAGATGATTGTCTATTTGACTTTTTAGTACATTCGTGTGGTTTGATAAGAAAATTTTCTTCTGAGAATTATCAAAAGGAAACTCCTTATAAGGAGACAGCACAAATTATTAATTTATCATTTAAAGATAAGGATACTGCTATTAGAGAATTAAAGAACTATATGGAAAAAAAATGGTTTCAGGGGCATTATGATTATGAATGGAAAAATGCACATAAGCGAGCTGGTTATGTAGGATTTTGGAGTTTTGAGACAGCGGCTTTAGTCAAGATTTTAGAACTTGATGATAGTAAATTACATGATAACATACATTATCCCTATGACCTGGTACATTATAAAAAAGGAAAATCATTTTCAAGTGGACTTGTGCAGACTGCAAGAAAAGACAAAGAAGAAAATAAAAAATCAGATTGTTCTGAAAGAAGCGAATTTGAGCAAATTATACCACAAGTATTTCATGCTCTGGTAAACCAAATAATAACAGATTACGGTCATTTGGAGAATAAAGATTTTTGGACAAAATATAAATTGGATGATGTTTGGTTTACGATTGATGAATTTTCTCATGCAAAAGCCGATAGAAATCTTTTGGGTGAGGTTATAATTAATGTTTTGGTGGATAAGGGATATATTCTGCAATTGGATTATAAAGAGAATGTAGAAGATCATATTAATGAAATTCAAAATTTTTGGAAAGAAGAGAATGTTATGCTTATTCGCTTTGAATTAAAGAATGACCAAAATTATTATGCAATAATACCTCAAAAAGTTCATTTAAGGAAACTCTTAGATGTGGCTATAGTGGAAGATGTTCCTCTTGTTTAATAAGGCAATTTCAGATGTGTTTGATGCGGTTAGTGAAGGAACTTATGAGGAGTTTTTAAAGTGGTATGATGGTAAATCTTGTATAGATTATGCAAATGAATATTCCTGGCGCCGGGGATTTATAGATATAGTAAAGAAGGTAGAAAATGATAAATAATGAGGATTATGGTGGATTTGTAGTATCAAAAAATATATTATCTGGAATACCGGTTAGATATAGTTATCGAGAGAAAAGTTCAATAAAATAATTAAACGGTTGGAATCTGCTTTCTGGTAAGCAATTGCAATAGTATTTTTGAATTCAACTTTAACGCAAACTCAAATAGAGGCTATTAATAATGCAATCTCGTATGGTAGACAAAAAGGTATAAAAGTAATAATTACAGTTGGCAGGTGATAAAATGGAATTTGGTAGTGTTTTTTTATATTATAATCCACAATGGGGATATATTATTGCTCCCGATACAACAATAGCAGACACAATTATGAGAGTCACAATAGAACCTGTTAGCACAGAAAAAGTAGATATAACAGCAGAACAATTAGGAAAAGCAATATTTGCAGGCTTGGAAAAGTCTCGTAAATCGGTACCTGTTGAAAGAGAAGAAATTAAAAAATTTAAGTTTTGGCAAATTTCTGGAATTAAGAGTTTTGCAGCATTTAGTAAGAAATTCCGATGCATAGAAGTGATTGAACAGGAGAACGGATATAAGCTGGCAAGATTAAAAAGGGATTCCGATGGCTCATTTTCATGGATAAAAAATGATATGGCAACAGTTTTACCCTTAGATTTTTCTGAAGAATATATGGGTAAATTACTTTATAATCTTCTGGATGTTGAAAAAATAAGTCATGAAGAGGAAAAGGATTTAGCTTGGTTTCAATCTCTAAATGGAAATAAGGTTATATTTAATCGGCCATCAGATGATTTTATGGATATTGGTGATGGACATACAGATGCATATCAAATATATATAAATAAAAATGATGAGAAAAGTTATATTGCTTTTTTGATTGATAATGGATATCCGGAAATAAATAGTCAGGGAATCGAAAGCTGTTGGAAACAGATGCATGGATATCTTGAAGAATATAATTTTGAAGAAATCAAAGATGGTTTATTAAAAATTATAGTTAGTGCTAAAACTGCACAGTCTAATATAAAATCATATTTTTATCAAGATGGAGAAGATTTATTAGAAGTGTTAACTGAAATAAGTACCAATATCTCGGGAGAAACACAGATAAATATAATGAAGGAGATAAATAATATCATAGAATCAATTAAAATTGTATAGTCAGATGATTGGCTTACAGGTGTGAAAAAGCTTTGAAAAGAGGAATAGAATCGTGAGAGATCTATTATGTTATAATATCCCTTATTTTACAGCTCCCCGACATAATTATAAACAATCCGCACTTCCTGTGTCTTTACACCGTCATCTTTCTTAGGCTCTCCAATCAGTATGCGGTTAATCAGCCTGTTTAACACCGTTTCGTCAAGTTCTGTAATGGCAGCATAACGCTTGATTTCCCCCATGAACATCTGCACATCACCCTCTGAATGTTCCTCCTCGCTGATGTGCGCAGCTATCTCCTGCATACGGTTCTGATTGCTTTCCTGCTCTTTCTCCATTGTGTCCGTCAGCTTCAGGAAACGCTTTTCCGTAAGTATCCCCTTTGCCTTGTCCGCATAAAGGCTGATAAAGGTATCATCTATTTCCTGATTGCGCTGTGCAAGGCTCTCATACTCCTTTTTCAGACTGTCTGTGTCGGCAAGGTATTGTTTTTCCATTCTCCGGCTTAAACGCCCGTAAAAGGCTTCCCTGTCCTTTAGAGCCATAGCCGCAACTTCCTGTATGTCCGCTGGCACAAGGTTGTATAAATCCCTCGCTTCGATTTTGTGGCTTGTGCAGGCATTCTTACCCAAACGGTTATAAGTCTGGCAGATATAGTATGCCTTATCTATCGCCTCACGTTCTTTCCCAGTCCGGCGGTCTTCGGTCTATAAGCTGCTGTACCCGTTCCCATTCCGCTTTAGGGATAATGACTTCGTGGCAGTCCTCTATGACTTCCCTCTGCTCCCTTGGAATGATGTTGTAGGTATTGGAGCGTATGCCCTTCCGGTGTGTCTTGCAGACAACGTGTGCGCTCTTATAAAAGGGATTGCGTACTGCGCAAAAGAATACAAACAGCAGAAAAATAACTGCAATACTCATCCAACAGATCAGGCGCAGCGGACCCTGTGTACGGAACTTATCGTAATAGCCTTTCAAGTAAATTGCGGTTACAATAGCAGGTATTCCGTATGCAACATATGGTCTTAATGCATTAGAGAAAGCCACGCCCTTTCCTGTATTGACTTCTTTTAAAAAGGCATCCCATCCCCAGCTGTTTTTATGAGTACAAAACAATACATATCCCAGACTTCCGAGAGGCAGCAGATTATTGGATACAATAAAATCCTCCAGATCCATAATGGTACTTCCTTCTCCCAAAGGCTGAATGTCTGATAGTAAATTATACCCAAGTACTGCCGGCATGCTGAGCAGGATAATCAGCACAGCGCTGGTTAACACACTTTTCTTTCTGGACCATCCAAATAAATCCATGTTAAAGGCAATGAGGTTTTCAAATACTGCAATAATGGTGGACAGTGCGGCAAAGGTTAAAAACAGGAAAAACAGAGCATTCCATAAAAATCCGCCCTTCATTTGGGCAAAAATATTGGGCAGGGTAATGAATACCAGACTGGGCCCGGACTGTGGCTCTATTCCGCATGCAAAACAGGTGGGGATTACAATGAAGCCTGCCGTCAGGGCTACAAAAGTATCCAGAGCAGTGATGTGTAAAGCCTCCCCGGTAGGACTGCGGGAACGGTCCAGATAGTCCAAAATATCATAGTAGGCATATCACCCAGCATTCCTGTAAATGCATTTGTTACTTGATCGGGCGAAGCACCTGTGAAATCGCCTCGAAGGCTGCGAAAGCAGTAATACAGCATCCGGCCACCGACCATGGTATAGAACATCATCAAAAAATAACAGCCGAAGATGCCGATATACCGAAGGTGATGCCAGTGGGTGCCTTTGTCTCCAGCTCATTAAAGCTGAGAGCAACGCTTTTCTTACTGCATCTTCCCACGGCAAATTCACATACCAATACAGGAATTCCTAAAATCAGTAAAAACACCAGATAAATCAAGATAAAAGCGGCGCCGCCATTTGCACCGCACATATAGGGAATTTCCAAACATTTCCCAATCCGATGGCACATCCTGCTGACACAAGAATAAAGCCCAGACGGGAACCGAATTTTTCGCGTTTCATAGTATAGATTCTCCTTTTATCATATGATAAATTTACCGTTTGTGTGTAAGCGCAAAAATGTCTGCAAGCAGCCATTATGAGTATGTCTTCTTTTCTGTGACATAAAAATCCGTTTTTGTCGTCATTATATGGGAATATTGGAAATTGACAGGTACAGTCAGTTAATTTATTATGAAAAACAGGTTAGGAAACAGGAGCGGGTAAATGAGATATTATATATCAGATCTTCATTTTTTTCATGCAAATATGAATGAGTATATGGATAAACGGGGCTTTGCGTCGGCAGAGGCTATGAATGAGTATATGATAGATAAATGGAACTCAAGAGTCCGTAACAATGATGAGGTGGTGATTTTGGGGGATCTTTCGCTGGGCAGCGTCGGAGAAACCAATGAGCTTTTGACCAGACTTAGGGGAAAGCTTTACCTGATAGAGGGTAATCACGACAGATTTTTGCATAAAAAGGAGTTTGATGCCGGGCGGTTTGTGTGGATTAAGACTTATGCTGAGCTGCATGATAACAACAGGAAGATAATTTTAAGCCATTATCCGATTTTCTGTTATAACGGGCAGTATCAGCTGGATAAAAAGGGAAATCCCAGAACCTATATGCTGTACGGACATGTGCATGACGGCTATGATGAATATTTGCTAAACCGATTTATTCAGGAGACGAGATCTTCTGTCAGAAGCATTCGCGGGAGAGAAGAACCGTCGGCGATACCATGTCATATGATTAATTGTTTTTGCATGTATTCGAACTATGTGCCGCTGACTCTGGACGAGTGGATTATTCTCGACGAAAAGCGCAGAGGTATGCTATAATGTACACGCAGGCAATGAGCCATGCAAGTCCAGTCATAGACAGCCATCCTGAGCTTGCTCAAGGAAGGATGTCTATGATTGGACTTATAGGGCGAAGCCCGTGAAAGAGAGAGCCAGGGGCTCTCGAATGGGCATGGCTCATATGTAAATTAACGGAAGCAATGAGGGGAGAACAATGATGGTAAAAGTAATTTCAGACAGCACCTGCGATCTGTCCAAAGACTTATTGGAAAAATATAACGTGGCGATCCTGCCGCTGCATATCTTGCTTGGTGAAGAAGAATATCTGGACAGAGTAAATATTACGCCGGATGAGATTTTTGCTTGGGCGGATGCACATAAAACAACACCCAAAACCTCCGCACCGTCTTTGGATGCGGCAGTAGAGCTGTTAAAGCCTTATGTGGAGGCGGGAGATGAGGTGGTATGTTTCTCCATATCCGACGAAATGTCTGCATCGGGAAATGTAATGCGGCTGGCTGCCGAAGAATTGGAGGCAGAGGATCGCATTCGTGTAATCAATTCTCAGAATTTGTCTACCGGTATCGGACTTTTGGTTCTGGAAGCGGCAATCATGGCGATGGAAGGGAAGAGCGGAGCTGAGATTGAAGAGCGCATCATAGAGCAGAGGCCTTTGGTTCGTTCCAGCTTTGTTGTGGACACGCTGGTTTACCTTCACAGAGGAGGAAGATGCAGCGGGTTAGCAGCCATGGCAGGCGGCGCGTTAAAGCTTCACCCCCGTATTGCGGTGGAAGCAGGAAAAATGTATCCGGGGAAAAAGTATCGCGGCAACATCAACAAGGTGGTTATGGCCTATGTTACGGATATGGAAGAGGAGCTAAAGCAGGCGAAGGAAGACCGGATATTCATTACTCATTCGGGCTGTGACCCCGAGCTGGTAGAAGAGGTGCGCAGTTATTTGCACTCGCTGGGGCATTTTGGAGAGGTTCTTGAAACCAGAGCCGGAGGGGTAATATCCAGCCATTGCGGCCCCGGTACTTTGGGAGTTCTGTTTATCGCCAAATCTTAATAAAAACAGTACAACAGCATAAATAATAATAAACAGTAAAAGCGAAAGGGAAAATTATGTACGAATGTCCGAATTGCGGAGGAAATCTTAAATTTGACATTGCCTCCCAGCAGATGGCCTGTGCCTTCTGCGGAACTCATCTTGATCCTTACTCTGTAAAAAAGGATACGGATGCGGTAGCAGAAAAATATTTTGAAACCACTGTATTTACCTGTCCGCAGTGCGGAGGAGAGCTTTTCAGTGCAGATAACGAAGCTACGTCATTTTGCAGCTTTTGCGGTGCAGCTACTATTTTGTCCAGCCGCATAGCCAATGAAAAGCGTCCTGATTTTATTATTCCTTTCAAAAAGACGAAAGAGGACTGCAAAAAAGCTTATAAGCAGACCATGAAGAAAAAATTCTTTGCCCCGAAGGAGATTCGTGATCCGCAATTTATTGACGGCTTTCGGGGAATTTATATGCCTTATTGGAGCTATCAGTTGACCCAGAAAGGGGAGATTGGCCTTACCGGTAAAAAGAGTCACAGAAAAGGGGATTACATTTATACCGATCATTATGACCTGACAGGTGATCTGGACGCCTATTATTTGGGATACTCCTTTGACGCTTCCTCCTCCTTTTATGACAATATCAGTGAGGCTCTGGCGCCCTATGATGCCAAGGAACTGATACATTTTACTCCGGCCTTTTTAAGCGGCTTTTATGCCGATACTTCGGATGTGGATTCCGACCTGTATTTGTATGATGCCGAAAAGCTGGCGGAGGAAAGCACCTTTCGGCAGATATGCAGAGAAAAGGAATTTAAGGATTATTCCGTATCGGACCCTTTAAACAAAACGAAGCTTGGCAGCAAGCCGGGAACAAGGCTCCGTAAGACAGACCATGTTATGTATCCGGTTTGGTTTATGTCATGGAGAAAGGGGGATCGGATTGCCTATGCAACGGTAAACGGGCAAACCGGTAAGGTAGTGGCGGATGTCCCTGTAGATGCCAGGCGCTGTCTGCTGTTTGCATTGATTTTGGCTTTGCCCATCTTTTTGCTGCTGAATCTCTTTTTTACCATTAAGCCAACGCTGCTGCTTGGGGTGAGTGCACTGTTATTATTGATTTCCATGCTTATTTATAACGTTCAGCTGCGTGCTATTCACCGCAAGGATCAGAATTCGGATGATACCGGTGCGCTTTGGAAGAGCGGTCGGTTGGAAGAGAAGAATCAGGAACAATGTATGAAGCTTATAAAACCAAAGAAGAAAAAAGGATCGGTAGGTGCGCTGATTATCTGTATGATCCATGCGATGGTGGCAATTTGCATCGTAGGGTCAATAGCAACGATTTTGTTGAATTCATCTCTTGTACGAATGGCTCTCTGGGGTACAGCCTTAGTAATAATTGCAGACTGCTGCATTTGGGGAATAAAGGAAAGACAGGACTATCGGGATGTCAGATTCCCAATCGGTCATATTGCTGCTGTTCTGGTCACGGTTGTTGCGGCAATCATCAGCGTGGTAAAGCCTGTTTCGGATCTGTACTATTATGTCGGCGTTTTTCTGATTCTTGCTGTGGTTTTGTTTAACCTGTTGGATGTTTTATATAATTACAATAAGCTGGCAATGCGAAGACTTCCCCAGTTTGACAGAAAGGGAGGTGATGACCGTGCGTAAATGGAAAATAACAGGACTTTTAGTAGTGATGTGGTGTCTGATGGGTACCTGTGCCTTTGCGGAGCAGCGATATTTTAATTCGACCACAGGCTATCAGGTTATTATTGAGGATGATGCGGACCTGCTTACGGATGAGGAAGAGGAGGAACTGGCAGAGCTGATGCGCGGCATTACCGATTACGGGGATGTGGCATTTAAGACCATTGATGATAATTATCGGACCACTGAAAGTTACATAAAAGCTTATTACCAAGAGCAGTTTGGAAGTGGAAGCGGTACGATATTTCTCATTGATATGGATAACAGGAATATCTGGATACACAGCAATGGAAAGATTTATCGTACAATTACCAAAAGCTATGCCAATACTATTACGGATAATGTTTATACCTATGCTTCCAGGGGAGATTACTATGGCTGTGCCCGGGAGGCGTTTTCGGAAATATTGACTCTCCTTCAGGGAAGTAAAATTGCGCAGCCAATGAAATATATCAGCAATGCGCTGCTGGCGCTTATTGTGTCTCTGATGCTGACCTTCTTTGTGGTATCAGCAAGCTCTGCGGTGAAAAAACCAAAGGAACAGGAATTGCTTGAAGCAACAAAATACAAATACATTTTAAATAATCCGAAAGCGACTTTTACACACACCACCAAGACTTATGATCCGCCAAGCTCTGGCAGCTCCGGAGGCGGAGGCAGCGGTGGAGGAGGTGGTGGCGGAGGAGGCGGCGGTGGCGGCGGCCACAGCTTCTAAGCATACCTGTAAAGCAAGAACAGATAGAGGACATGAGATGAAAAATCCATTGCATTATCAACTGTCGGAATTTGACTGTGGGCCGACAGCTATGCTTGACGCAGTCAGCTTTCTGTTCCCTCGGGAGGCAATTCCGCCGGAGGTTATTCGAAATATTATGTTATATTGTCTGGACTGCTATGGGGCAGAGGGAGCCTTTGGTAAGAAGGGAACCTCAAGAATTGCCATGATGTTTCTTTCCAACTGGCTGGAAGGCTATGGAAAGGTAGGCCAGCTTCCGGTTTCCAGCAAATATCTGTCAGGGAGAAGTGTTTATCTGGGAAACGGAAGCATAATCAGCGATGCGCTGCACCATGGAGGCGTTGCGGTAGTCCGGGTGTTTTATGATGAGGGACATTATGTGCTTTTGACGGGCGAAGAGGACGGCAAGATTTATATGTTTGATCCCTATTACCGGGTGGAGCCATATGAGGAAGGTGATATTCTGATGGATGATGACCATCCATGCGCTTATAACAGAATTCTTCCGCTTACTTACTTTAACAAAGAAGAACTGGAAATTTACGCCTTTGGCCCTGTGGAGGAGCGGGAGGCGGTGCTGATTTTTAATCGGGAAACGATGCTGACACAGGAAGAGACCATAGAGTACTATATCTAAGGTCTCTTTTTTCTTTTCCTGCCTTACATATTTAAAATAAAATAGTGTGGTAGATTAATATGAGCCATATGCCTTTCCATTGGATATGCAAGATTGGAACAATGGGAATGGAAATCGGAAATTTTAAATAATGCAAGGGGGAGAAAATGCTGAGAATAGCAGTATGTGATGATGTTCCTTTTCACATGGAAAGACTGGCAGAGTACATGAAATGCTGGTCCGGGGACAGAGGGGTGCCTATACATGTGATGAAGTTTCAAAGCGGAGAAGAAATTTTGTTTGAGATTGAAAATTCAGGGGATTTTACGGCGGTTTTTCTGGACATTGAATTAAGCGGCATGAATGGAGTGGAAACTGCCGTAAAGATCAGAAAGCAGAATCGACTTGTCAGTGTAGTGTTTGTATCCCAGTACGATATTTATTTCAGGGAAATATTCAGCCTGTATCCGGTGCAATTCATGGAAAAGCCGGTGACGAAGGGGAAGGTGTTTGTTATTCTGGATCAAATTCTGGAGGAGCACCGATATGTGTATGAAAGCTTTCAGTTTCAATATAAACACCGGGCATATAATATTAACCTGCATGAGGTGCTGTATTTTGCCAGTGAGAGGAGAACGGTAAAGATTCTGCTTGAAACGGGAGCAGAATATTGCGTATATGGCAAGCTGAATGAAATCGAGAAAATGCTGAAATGCTACCGGGCGCCCTTTATCAGGATTCATCAGTCCTATCTGGTAAATGGCAGGCAGATTGAGCAGTATCACAGGAGAATGGTTATGCTGCGCAACAAGGACAGGCTGCCGGTCAGCCGGGGCAGGAAAAATGAGGTAATACAATTCCACATGGATTATCTGTCCAAAAAGGGATAAAAGTACCCATAAATATGTTATTTATTACATTTTTTAGACAATTTACTGAATTGATGTATAATTCAGAGGAAACGTTTCAAACATCTAGAATATCTTAAGGCATTTCTTTTACGGCAGGGGAATCCCTGCCGCTTTTCTGTATATACGCCGAAAAATGGTATTTTTAGCTGTGAGAAAATACAGAACAATGGTTCTTGCGGCCATCTATGGAAGGTTATTTACACTCTAAAAGGTGAAAATTACATTGAAAAAAGAATGTATATTTATGCGCTTTTGGAGGGATAAGAACTTGAAGCAATGGAAAAAGGGGAAGAGCTATAGACGGCTGAAAGCGGAAAATGAGCTTTTGCAAAGGCAAAACGTTTATTTAAAAAAGAGGTATAAAGAGCTTAACGATGCGGACAACAGCTTTCGGGTTATGCGCCACGAGATGGCCAATGATTATATTGTGGAATTGGAATATCTAAAGAGGAAGCAATATGATAAATTAGAAGAGCACTATCGTCAAAAGGCGGAATTTTACCCGCAGAAAAAGTGCCTGATCGATACAGGGAATATCGGAATCGATGCTATTTTGTGCTGCAAGCAGAAGCGGGCGCAGCAGGAAGGAATACACATGGAGCTGGAAAACCGGATTGCAAGAGGTATCGGGATTGAAGATTGGGATCTGAGCACGCTTTTGGGGAATCTGATGGAT
>CAYMUW010000027.1:0-36989 GCA_964393865.1 uncultured Lachnospiraceae bacterium | reverse complement strand
CAGGTATGAATGCACATATTGCCAAGCCGATTGACATGGTCAAATTGGAGGAAACTCTGAAAAAGATTTTCGGGAACAGAGAATGATTGGACCTGAAAAGCGTAGTGAAGCAGAGCCGCAGGATGCAGAAGGCCCGGAGGAACCTTCCATTCTGGCACAATATAAGGATTTATATGAGAAAAACAACGACATAGCGGGGTGGCTTTCGAAAAGTGTCAGCCAATATTGACAATATCAAAATACCTATTATAATTATTTAATAGGTAATAAGGATGCATACTCAAGCAGTGAAAAGATTTCAAAAATGCTTGACCACTACATATGAAAAGGGATCTTTGAGAAACAAATGAAGGAGTGAAAAGCAATGAAAGAATCCAGGCAGGTGGATATTGCAAAAAAGAACGGCTTTTTCGGAAGCATCAAGGGCAGCATTATTTCCTATGTGGCGTTATGCACTGTAATCATTATAGCAGTGACAGCTACGCTTAACAGTATTGTCATGAGGAATGCGCTGATAACCAATGGGAGGAGCACGCTGACGGAGGAGGCAGAGAATACCAGCCAACTGATTGACGAGTGGCTTGTCAGGCAGGCATACATTGTTGATACGATGAAAAATGCGCTTGCGACAATGGAAACGGATGATATGGAATCCGTCATGGATTATCTGGAGGCAAACCTTTCTGAGAACCCGGATGCCCTGATGTATTATTGCTGTTTTGCCTATGATGGCGGAGTTTTTCCAGCCAACCATTCGTTCCTTGACCTGGATCCTACAACAAGAGGCTGGTGGATCGATGCAGTAGAGACAGGAGGGCTGATTTACACAGAGCCTTATACAGATTTTGCAACAGGTCAGATGGTCGTATCCATTGCGAAGCCTTTTATAATGGATGGAGAGCAGGCAGTTGTTCTTGCAGATATTACCATTGACAGCCTGATTGAAATGGTACAAAGTGCCGGCTCGGATGAAAGCGTGCAGACCTTTCTTCTGGCCGGAGATAACAGCGTGATTACCCATGAAAACGAAGAATATCTTCCAAAGGAAGAAGGGAATACGATTTTATCGGATGTACTGAACATTGATCTTGAGAGAGAGGATGTATCCACATTTAAGGACTATGATGGTGAATCCAAGTATTACGTTGTACGGGAAATAGAATCGACAGGCTGGCGGCTTGGAATTACCCAGCCCACTTCTGTCATCAGTGATAAAATCAGAAATAATCTGGTGCTTCCGCTGGCAGTAGACTGCGTTCTGCTGGTATTGTTTATCATTCTGTTAAATATTGTGGTAAACAGGCTTTTAAAGCCAATGGCTGAAATGAAAGCCTTTATCAAGGAAAAGGTAATTGGTGCGAAGAACTGCAAAGCGGAGAAAAAAGAGGTCAAAGAGATCAGTTACCTTATTGAGGAATTGCAGAGCAGAGTCGTCTCAACCATACAGAAAACGCAGCAGGAAACCGAACTGATACGTGATATGATATCGGGAATGGACGGACATGTATCGGATATGAGTGGAAACATTATGGAAATCAGTGCCCTTATGGAAGAGACAGGGGCAAGCGTGTCAACGCAGACAGCCAGTATCAGTAAGATTGGCGAGAACTGTCAGGACGTTGCGAACGATATGGGCGAACTGGCAAAAAGCGCACAAACGATTACGGAGCGCGCAAACGAGATTATCGTGAGAGTAGAGCAGATGGTTCCTGAACTGCTGGAAGATAAGAAAAATGCTATTAATATAACATTAGACAGCAAGAAGAGACTTGAGAGCGCCATTGAAGAAACGAAGGTAATCGGAAAGATTGTGGAGGTTTCCCAGGCAATTAGCGCCATTGCGGAACAGACCAATCTGTTGGCACTCAATGCTTCCATAGAGGCGGCAAGGGCAGGTGAAGCCGGAAAAGGCTTTGCTGTAGTTGCAGATGAAATCAAGCAGTTAAGTAATACGACAGGCAGTGAGATTGACAAAGTAAATGAATTGGTTTCAAGGGTTATGGAAAGTGTCAATAAGCTTTCCGATGCAAGTAATAAGGTTATCTTATTTTTGGATGAAATTGTATTGAAGGATTATGATAAACTGGAGATGCTGGCAGACAGCTATAAGGAGGATGCGGCTTATTATGTGGAGGTCAGCAATGGGTTAGGCACCTATACGGAAAATTTGAGCGCATCTATTGCCAATATCAATCATATTATAGATACGATCAATGTGTCCCAGAAGGAACTGGACGGAGCTGTCCAGTCAGTTAATGAAAATTTACAATTGATTACCAATGCAAGCGAGGATGTTTCGGAGGAAACAAAGGATATAATGGGAAGCGTCACTTCCCTGCAATCTACGGTGGAGCAGTTTAATTTATAACCACAGATAAAATAAATGCATGGAGAAATTTCTTAAGCATATAAATAGAATAAGATTCCAGAAAGAAAATATTCTATGAATATAAAGAGAAGAATTCTCTCCTGCATTATCTTATTGATTTTTCTGGCAGTAATCTGCCTGATCGGATATTTCAATCAGGGAAAAATTGAAACCATGGGAAAAGTATCGGAAGGTGGGGACAGCAAAAAGATTGCCCTCACCTTTGATGACGGTCCCCATCCTTATTATACCCACCAGCTCCTAAAAGGGCTTAAGGAGCGGAATGTAAAGGCAACCTTCTTTATTACAGGGCAGAATGTGGAAGCCTATCCTGATATTGTAAAAGAAATTTACGAGGATGGGCATCTGATCGGCAATCACACCTATAATCATACTCAGCTCACCACCACAAATGCGGAAATGTTTAAACAGGAGATCATTAAAACCAATGAAGTGATCAAAGAGGTGACGGGAGAAGACACCATTTATATCCGTCCGCCTTATGGCAGCTGGAACAAGGAATTTGAAAAGGAACTGAACATGTTTCCGGTTCTCTGGACCATCGATCCCCGCGACTGGTGCAGCAGCAACGTTTCCTGTATTGTTAACACGGTTTGCGCCAAGGCGGAGGAAAACGGCATTATCCTGATGCACGATCAGTACAAAACCACGGTGACGGCAGCGCTTGAGATTGTAGATCAGCTGCAGGAGGAGGGCTATGAGTTCGTTACGGTAGACGAGCTGTTGTTTGATTGAAGTCTTATAGCCCCTCAGTGTGTTCCTTCCGAAACTGGGAGGGAGACATGCCGTAATAGCGTCGGAAGGCTTTGGAGAAATAGTTGTTGTCCGCATATCCCAGCCGTTCTGCGATGGACTGAATCTTGATTTCGGGATTCAGAAGCAGATCCTTGGCGCGTTCCATGCGGACTTTTTGCACGTATTCATAAATGCCGCAGTCGTATTTGTTTTTAAACAGCTTGGACAGGTATTCCTTGGAAAAGAAATACTGGGCGGCAAACATGGATATTTTGATATTTTTGTGATAATTTTTTTCTATATAATCTTTGATAATCTCTATCACTTCTTCAGGCGGAATATTGCTGTTTTCTTTCTTTTCCGAGAAATCCAGATCCGGATCGATACGCAGAAGAGCCTTTTCGATGGCGGCATTCAATTCTTCGCGCACAATAGGCTTTAAGAGATAGTCGCATGCTCCGTACTTGATGGCAGAGTGGGCATATTCAAAATCGTCGTAGCCGCTGATGATGATAAACTGCGTATGGGGAAATTCTTCGGAGGCGCGTTTTAAATATTCCGTTCCATTCATAATCGGCATTTGCATATCTACAAAGCATAGATCGGGCTGAAGTTCACGCATGGCGGCCAGTCCCTCCTTACCGTTGGAAGCAGTGTCGATGGTTGTAATATGATATTTACTCCAGTTTCCAAGCTTTTGCACGGCAATTCGTACCGGTTTTTCATCGTCGATAATAAGAGCCTTATACATGAGGAGCCTCCTTTGATGCGGGGATAATCAGCGTGATTTTGGTAAATTCCCCGACTGTTGTTTCTATCTTCACATCGGCATGTTCCTGATACAGCAGATGAAGCCTTCCGTACAGGCTGGTAAGACCGATACCGTTGGAAGGTGTGGAAAAGGTCTGTGTCTGAAATGCCTCCAAAATCCGCTGCAGTTGTTTCTCATCAATACCGCACCCGTTGTCCCAGACGGTAATATATAAAAGATTATCTCTGGTGTAAGTGCTTACTTTAATTTCAATAGAATCCCGGTCAGGGCCGAGGCCATGAATGACGGAATTTTCAACCAAAGGCTGAATGCTGATCTTGGGAATATAGAGGTCTTCCGTTTCCGGCGCAATCTGGAAGGAGGCGCTCAGCCTGTCATCCATTCGCATCTGCAAGAGAAGGATATAGTTTTTGACATAATCCATTTCCTGCCTGAGAAGTACATATTTGCCGCCCTTGATCGTATAGCGAAGGTCCGATGCAAGAGTGGTAATCATATTGTAAATTTGTATTTGATCGTTTACCAGCGCTTCGGTAGCGATGGCCTGAAGGGTATTATAGAGGAAGTGGGGATTTAACTGGGCTTCCAAAGCAGTGATACGGGCATCCTTTTCATTTAACTCGGTAATATAATTCTGTTTAATCAGGCGGGCAATGTGCAGAATCATATCGTTAAAGCTGTTTGACAAATCAGATATTTCCAGACTACCGCTGATGTTTGCCGGTGAGGTAAAATCGCCTTCTCCTACGGAATCAAGCTTTTTGGCAAGAAGAGTCAGCGGGTTGGTCAAAAGCCGGATTAATACGGTCATAAGGAAAAACAGCGCCAGACAGACTAAAAAGCCGCTGACCAGAACAAGGCGTCTGGCCTGTGCAATCTGGTCGTCAATATATTCCATTGGGAGAAAGGAAAACAGCTGCATATGATATTTGCTGCCTTCCGTAAAGGTGACAAGGTAGGGCATTCCGTCAAGGACACAGGTGAATGAGGAGTGTTTGGCTGCTCTTTTGGCAATTTCCTGAAAGGTCTGATCCGTATCGGAAGAAATCAGCTCCGGGGACCCGGAATGCAGAAGTTCGCCATATTCATTGGCCAGACAGATAAATTCTCCGGGATGCTGATGATTGGCGGTCAGGGAATTCCAGTAGGTGTTGTTGATTGCTACGGAAACCATGGCAAGGGGCTGCTTGGTCTTAATTCTGATCAAAGGACGGTAATAGTAAAAAAGGATATTCTCGTCATCGGATGACAGAACTGCATGAAAATATGGATTTTGCACACAGCGCATATAATAGTCGGTGGCGCGTATTTCTTCCGGCAGTATATAAGAGGTACTGATTCCCGCATGGCTTCTTGAAAAGCAAAGAGAATGATTCAGCAGGTAAATGTCAAAATCCTCCAAATCGTTCCGGGAATAGAAATAGGCCCGCATCTGGCTCTTGATATAAGTTTCCTCGCTGGGAAGGATATCGCTCTCCTGTTCCACAATTCTCGTAAAGGTATGGTCATAGCAGCTTTGAATGCTGAAAACGGACAGCTCCGTAATATATTTCTCCAAATTCTGCATTTCCATGGAAAGCAGCCTTTCAGAGGAACCGATCTGTGTGTCGGTGATAATCTGCTGGTTGCGCTGATAATCGGTATAAATCAGATAAAAAAGCACGGAAAAGGAAATCAAAATCGTAAACAGCGTAAGCTGCATCCACAGTGGAATATGGTTTAAAAAATGTTTAATCCGTGCCTTCAGACGCATAAGAAATCTCCGTTCTGACAATTACAGTTCAATGTTTCTTCTATGAAATTATACAATATTTACAGGAATGGTTCAATTTGCCTGTAATGCTTTGTTTGTTTTTTTACCCCTGATTGTTTTTGATTTTCTATTTTTTGTGCAAAGTGCATGATTTAAAATAAAAGCACATAAGAAAGTACTAAAAACAATAACTACATAGGAAGGGAGTGACAGGATGAAGAAAGGAAAACCGATCAGATGGAAGGAATGGACAGAGACCGTGCTTTTCACTTTACCGGCAATTTTGCTTGTTACGGTCATGATGTATATTCCCTTTATCATGAGCGGGTATTATTCCCTGACGGAATGGAACGGAATTTCCAAGGACCCCGTTTTTATCGGGCTTAAGAATTTTAAGACGATTTTAAGCGGCGGAAGCGAATATTTGGGAGCCTTATGGTTTACCGTAAAGTATACGATAGGTTTCGTTATATTTGCCAACATTGTAGCGCTGGCACTGGCAGTTGCCCTGACTCAGAAGTTCCGGTTTGTAAATCTGTTTAGAGGAATCTTTTTTGTACCTTATATCATGAGTATGACCATCGTTGGCTTTATCTGGAAGTTTATTTTTACTCAGGGTTTTGCCAAGCTGTACGAGATGACAGGATGGGCCTTTTGGAATGAAAGTTTTCTGGGTGATCCCAAGCTTGCCTTTTATTCCGTGGTATTTGTAGGCGTATGGCAGGCGCTTGGCTTTTATATTGTCCTGTATATTGCAGGGCTTCAGGCGGTTCCTGCGGACGTGCTGGAGGCGGCAACGGTGGATGGAGCAAATAAGCGGCAGAAGTTTTTTAAAGTCACACTGCCTCTGCTTGGTCCCTCTTTTACAACCTGTATTTTTATGTCGCTGACCAATTCACTGAAGGTATTTGATATTATTCTGGCGCTGACCAAGGGCGGCCCGGGCGGAGCGACCTACAGTGTAACCTTACAGATTTACAAGGATGCTTTCACAAACAACAATTATGGACTGGGAAGTGCGGAATCCATTATTTATTTTGTGTTCGTGCTTGTGGTGACGCAGCTGGTACTTAAGCTGTTTGGCAGCAAGGAGGTGGATCTGTAATGTCCATGAAGAAAAAACGCATGGTTCAAAAAGGAATAGTCATTTTTATATTGTTAGTTGCGGCTTGCATATATATTTATCCGGTATTCCTGATGTTCATGAATTCTTTAAAACCTTTTGGGGAGATTGTTTCGGATGCAATTGCATTCCCCACGTATCTTGAGTGGGAAAACTATACATATGTAATTGATAAGATCAATTACTTTAAGCTGTTTATGAATAATGTGGTTATCACGGTAACGGGAATTATCGGTATTGTGGCGTTTTCTTCTCTGGCGGCCTATACGCTGGACCGGCGGAGAAACAGATATACCCAAATTGCACATTTGATTATTATTACGCCTATGCTGATCCCGTTTCAAACGATCATGATTACCCTGTTGAAATCCATGAACATTCTTCATCTTTCGGGAAGCAAGCTGGGATTGGGAGTTCAGTACTGGGGCTTCGGTATTCCCATGGCTACCTTCATTTTCTATAACTTTATGAAGACGATCCCGAGGGAAATCGATGAAAGCGCCACCATAGATGGTGCAAGCGCCTTCAAAACTTTTGTTGCTATTATCTTTCCGCTTTTGAAATCCGTCACCGTGACGGTCATTGTGCTGGATGTGATGTGGATATGGAATGATTTCCTGCTTCCGCTTCTGATGGTAAACAGCAGCAACAAAACAAAAACATTGGTTCTCGCGGCTTACACCTTTGTAGGCCAGATGAATACAAAATGGCATTATGCCATGACAGCCATGGTACTGGCGGTAGTACCGTCCATCATTATTTTTATTTTTCTACAGAAGTATATTGTGGACGGGGTGGTTGCCGGTGCGGTAAAGGGTTGATGGCGTATACCAAAACATTCCGAGAGGAAAAGGAAAAGAAAGGAAGGATGTTTTTATGAAAAAGAAATTTTTGGGGCTGTTGCTTGCAACAGCAATGATCGCAGGCACTTTATCCGGCTGCGGTTCCAAGGAGACACCGGCAGATACTTCTGCGGAGGACAGCCAGCAGGCTGCTGCGGATGATACAGCTGACAATGCAGCAGATGACGTGGCAGAACCGGAGGCAGACACTGCTTCATCCGATGAAGAGGCAGAAATTTATATGTTCATCAGCTCACCTGAATATGCTGACGCTATTAATGAGCTGATCGATGCCTATAAGGAAGTAGCCCCCAACGTAACAATCAACTATGAAACCACACAGAACGATTATCCTACCATGTTGAAGGCAAAGCTGAATTCCGGCGAGGTTCCTGATATCTTTGCTTCCACATCCGGTAAGGAGATTGATGTTTACAAAGAGTGGTCTTACAATCTGGAAAATGAAGCGCTTGCACAGACCATTGATCCTGCGGTAGCAGAAATGATGAAGTCTTCCGAGGAAGGCAGCGGCTTATATGGTATCGCAATCAAAGGTAACTTCTTTGGAATGATCTACAACAAGGAAATGCTGGAGGAATGCGGCGTAACAGAATTCCCGTCCACAATTTCCGAATTGGAAGCAGCATGTGAAAAGATTTCTGCAAAGGGTTATAAGCCATTCAGTACAGGTTTCAGTGAGTGGTGGGTATTCAAGCATGTATGGCAGCATTATCTGGATGCTGCAGCAGTAAATGCAGGAACCGATGCAGCATCTCTGGTAGCAGCATTTGAAAAGGGAGAGGCAAAGGTATCCGATTATCCTGAGCTTTATGATAACTTCTTCCAGTTAATTGATCTGGCAGTAAAGTATGGCGATGATAAGCCTCTTGAGACAGGATTGGAAAATGAAGAAGCTGCATTTGCAAACGGAAAGGCAGCTATGATCCTTGGACAGGGCGCATGGGTTGAAGCAGATATTCTGGCAATCAATCCCGATATCCAGATTGGCTTCAATGGTTATCCGGTATCTGACGATGCTGCACAGTGTCAGGTAATTGCAGGTTCCGATCAGGCGCTTCATGTAGCAAAGGATTCCAAGGTATTACAGCCTACACTTGATTTTGTAAACTGGTGGTATACATCCGATTACGGCAAGGCATGGTTCGTTGATGTGGCAGGCGTTGTTCCTCCCGTTATCAGTGATGCAGAAAGTGAGTTTACAGTTATTAATCAGGGTAATGAGCTGGCAGCAAGCAATGGTACCGCACCTCTTTCCATCTGCTATTCAACAGACAGCTGGCATCAGACCTTTGGTGAGCTGATGCAGGCATACATTGCAGGTACAGCAGACAAGGATGCTACCTGTGCAGCAATTGAAGAGCAGTGGCAGGCAATTGAGGGCTCAAACTAAATAGTCGATTTGTGTAAAATTGTGTAAAAGGGATAAAAGGATAAAGAGCAGTTGGCTTTTTCAGCAGCTGCTCTTTTACGTGTCTGGATTAGGGTGTGGAAATGCATTTGGTATCTTGTAAGTGATGAATTGCAGTACAGATGGAATAAAAGGCAAAGGGAGCTTTTGGAAAAGCGGGATTATTTTGCCAAAAAGGCGGGAATAGTGTAAGATATAAGGCATGATGGTTAAATATAAGAAGAACAAAAAATTAATACTTGCAACAGCTATAGCGGTTATAGTCCTTGCTATAGCCTTTGCCGCCGGAGTAAGGGCTTTTACCGGAATACCGGCTGTGCCAAACACGGAAACATCGGCTGCGCCAAAGGCCATAGAAACCTTTTCACTTACACCGTCTTTAAGGGATGTGAAGGAATTTGAGCAGTGTCTGGGCGATTTTGATGCCGGATATGATATCGATCAGTGCTATAATGTAACGCCGCAGAATATTTCTGATCTATACGGTTTTCAAATCTTTAAATTTGATACATCATGCGCTTCTTTTCTCTTGTATGAGGATGAAGTATATCAGCTGGGGGAATGGTTTGGCGGCTTGGGAGCAACCTCCTTTGCGGTTGCCGACTTAAATGAAGACGGCTTTTGGGAATTGTATTTTACCTATTCCTGTGGATCGGGAGTTCATGCCAGCAGTGCAGGATACTTTAATGCGGCAGACAAGACGGTCACTTTGTTTGAAAACAGTTTTATATCGGCGGACGGTGTTTTGACAACAGGCAGTGACGGCAGTCTGCGCGTTTGTCTGGCAGAATATGAGGGTGATTCTTTTTCTGCTCTTAAGCCCATTGCGGGAGAGCAGATAGCGGTTATTCTTTGGGAGGAGGCCCCAATAGCTCTGATCCCGGAGACAGAGGAAGGCGTGATAGCTTTACTCCTAAAAAACAAATAAAGAATTTGCCTGCGAACTTTTGCGCCGCCAAAGCGTTGCGCATCAAGGTCGTTCCTTTTGAATGGTTTTTCTGCAAAACCAACTCAGGCCTCTCATCCGATTAAGGTACATATCCACGCAGCCATCAGGCAAAGGATAAGGACACCGATGCAGTGTTTGATCTGTTCTTTCCGGTTATAGCCGAAGTCCTGCCAACCGGCGCAGCCTTCCGTTTCCGGGAAATAGTGTTGGAAAAAGTGTGTTTTGGTCAGCAGAAAAAAGTCCAGTCCGATAATGTCAAATGCTTTTAAGCCTATGCCAATGATAAGGAAACGGAGAAGAAACTGTCCGAAGTCATAGCTGCGGCTGATTCCGTCGATACCGGCATATATCAATATTCCAGCCATCATCAATATTATAAAAAGCAGGAGAATACAGCCTAAAATCCGTTTTCCGCTCATAGGCAGATTGTCCAGTCTGGGCTTTAGCCGCTCCTGCACATCCTTCGGAAAATTCTTTGTCAGTCCCTGATAAGGGAGTGTGATTGTCGCCGCCCATATCATAAGAAATAAAAGAAGCATCATGCCGATTGTCAATATAATTGTAATTCCCATTTCTTGTTTCCCCTTTTTTGTTCATTGTGCAGTTCCCGGTCAGCGCTGTCATTATTATATGGATGCTGGAATAATATTTGCAGCAACATTCATAATTGCCAATTCATAGCTTGGGTTAGCACTGACTAATTTAGTATACAACAATTGCCATAATAATTCCAGCCTTTGCATAAATAATTCAGGGTGCGAAACAGGAAGCGAAAATTTATTTCATTACAATTAATTCATATTCCCTGTTGCCGATGCCGATTTTAGCAGCATGCTCTAAACAGCTTTTCCATTCGGATTCCGGTGTGGAGTTGGTAAAGTGGTCATGGTGATCTACAAAATCCGCTTTTTGCATGTTGTCGGTAAGCTGGCTGCCCGGAAGCGGTGTGGATGCCAAACAGGCATCTGCACATGCCTGATCCAGTGCCAGCGGGTCAAAGGATGCGAACATACCGAGATTAGGAAGAATAGGCGCATCATTTTCACTGTGGCAGTCACAGTTGGGAGATACATCCACTACCAGGGATATGTGGAAGGAAGGGCGCCCGTCAATCACAGCCTTGGCATATTCTGCCATACGGCAGTTTAAATCCCTGGCGGCAGCCCAGTTGGCAAACTCAATAGCATCAAAGTTGCAGGCCCCGATACAACGCCCACAGCCTACGCAGTTGTCGGGATTGATGGACATTTTGTGAGTGGTTTCGTTGTACACAAGCCCGTTGTTTGCGCATTCTCGCAGACATGCACGGCATCCTCGGCACTTGTCAGGATCAATCTGCGGTTTTCCGTTATTGTGCTGATCCTTCTTTCCGGCTCGGGAGCCGCAGCCCATTCCGATATTCTTAATGGTACCGCCAAAGCCTGTCATTTCATGTCCCTTAAAATGAGTCAGACTGATGAAGATATCCGCATCCATAATGGCTCTGCCGATCTTTGCTTCTTTTATGTATTCACCGCCGTTTACGGGAACCGCAATGTCATCAGTGCCCTTCAGACCGTCCGCAATGATAACGGGGCAGCCTACAGTAAGCGGTGTAAAGCCGTTTTCCCATGCACATTCCAGGTGCTCGATGGCATTTTTCCGGCTGCCGGGATAGAGAGTATTGCAGTCTGTAAGGAAAGGATGTCCGCCTGACTCCTTTACCACATCGGCAACCGCCCTGGCATAGTTGGGACGAAGATAGCTGATGTTTCCAAGCTCTCCGAAATGCAGCTTAATGGCAACAAACTTTCCGTCCATATCTACTTCACCGATACCGGCCTTTTTAATCAGACGTTTTAATTTGGCAGGAAGCCCTTCGCCAAGATGAGCACGAAAGTCTGTAAAGTATACCTTTGATTTTTCCATATGTACACACACCTTCCTTTTTGAGTAATTTTTTCATTTATGCCTATATTTTAATAGATGAAATAACCGGATGCAACAGAAAAATCACTGTTGGCGTAACCGCCCAAATCATGTATAATGTACACGATGGCAATGAGCAGTGCAAAAACGCAAAAAAGCAAATGCGTCTGCTTGCAGAAGCATTTGCTTTTTTGCGTTTTGATAGGGCGAAGCCCGTGAGCGAGAGCCCGAAGGGAGCGAGCGGCACTGCGAAATTTCTATTTTTGAGGTGAAACATGGATTTATTTGAATATATGCGGTCTGCAAGCAAGGAGAAGGAATCCCCGCTTGCGGCCAGACTGCGGCCTTCTACGCTGGATGAGGTAGTAGGGCAGCAGCATATCATCGGAAAGGACAAGCTTTTATATCGGGCGATCAAGGCGGATAAGCTGAGCTCCATCATTTTTTACGGACCGCCGGGGACAGGCAAGACCACCCTTGCCCGAGTGATTGCCAACACCACCAGCGCGGAGTTTACGCAGATTAATGCCACGGTGGCGGGCAAAAAGGACATGGAGGAGGTGGTTAAGACCGCCGAAAATGTTCTTGGAATGTATGGGAAGAAGACAATTCTTTTCATCGATGAGATACACAGGTTTAATAAAGGGCAGCAGGACTATTTACTGCCTTTTGTGGAGGACGGCACCATTATTTTGATCGGGGCCACTACCGAAAATCCTTATTTTGAGGTAAACGGCGCCTTGTTGTCCCGGTCTATTATTTTTGAGTTAAAGCCTCTTGGAATGGAGGACATCAAGCAGCTTTTGAAAAGAGCGGTTTATGATACGGAGAAGGGAATGGGTTCCTATGATGCGGTGCTTGATGAGGATGCCATGGAGTTTCTGGCGGATATTTCCGGCGGGGATGCCAGATGTGCGTTAAATGCAATTGAGCTTGGGATTATGACGACCCAGCGCTCGGAGGACGGAAAGATTCACATTACCCTTGAGGTGGCACAGGAGTGTATTCAGAAGCGTGCGGTAAGATATGATAAGTCGGGGGATAACCACTACGACACGATTTCGGCATTTATCAAGAGTATGCGCGGTTCTGATCCGGATGCGGCAGTTTATTATCTGGCACGAATGCTGTATGCGGGAGAAAGTGTTACCTTTATTGCCAGAAGAATTATGATTCATGCGGCGGAGGATGTGGGAATGGCAGACCCGCAGGCACTGCAGGTAGCGGTCAATGCATCCCTTGCGGTGGAGCGTGTGGGAATGCCGGAAGCACAGATTATTTTGGCGCAGGCAGCCATGTATGTGGCCTGTGCACCAAAGAGCAATGCCTGTGTCAGGGCGATAGGAGAAGCTATGAAAACAGTGGAAGAGACAGGAAATCTGCCTATACCGGCGCATTTGCAGGATGCTCATTATAAAGGAGCGGCCAAGCTGGGGCATGGTGAAGGATATTTGTATGCACATGATTACCCCAATAATTATGTGAAGCAGCAGTATTTGCCTTATGAGCTTAACGGCAGGGAGTTTTATCAGCCATCTGGAAACGGCTATGAGGTAAAAATAAAGGAGCATATGAAGCGTATCAAGAAGGAAGCGGAAGAATATGAGCCGTAAAAACAGGATAAGTAAAAATGATAAAAGGGAAAATTTATGAGTTTGGAAACGGATAAGAAGAAGCCTGCCAGGAGAAAGAAAGCAAAGCCGGTTAAAAAAGGAAGAAAGAAAAAATATACAAGAATGCCTATGTCCAAAGGCAGGAAAGTGCTGCTCTGGACAGGTATCATACTTGCAGTGCTGATTTTAACAGGAGCAATAGGTGCCGGCCTGTTCTTTTTGCTGCGCGAGGAGCCTGCCCCGGAGCTGCCGGAAATTGATTTGACAGAGCCTGTGGAGGAAATTGAGGATGAGGATATAGGGGATGATGTGGTGGAACACATCATCACGGCAGGAAATGCGGTGTTGGATTCCTACCAGAAAAGACCGAAAAGCTATGAGCTGACCGATGCCAACAGGTCCGATTTTGTGACGGTTAGTGAATGCATCATTGACCCGGATACCAAAAAGATATCCGTTACAGCCACAGGGGACGGTATTCCTAAAAGTGATGATAAATTTTACTATTTGTTTGCTCTTAACACATATGATACCGGTATTGCGGACGGGGCGGATTACATTGCCAAAGAATACAAAGACAGTGAAACTAACATGTCTGCGAGCCTTAATTACAATATGTCGGGAAGTCGGTTATATAAGAAGTTTGTGGTGGCAGTGAAACTGGACGGAAAATATGTTCAGGTCAGTACACCCAGTTACATTACCAATCCGGAGGTAATTGCAAAATATACTTCCGTATTCCAGCAGCCGGCCTCGAAGAAGGGATTACTGGTAGACCCTAACAAGCTGCGCGGCAGTGAGCTGGATGATCTGGGAGTAAAGCAGGCTGCATATAATATTCCCGTTGCAAGGCTGCTTGGCCCTACCAGCAATTCGGCCTATCCGACCATTTATTATACCTATAACGGAAAGACTTATACCCTGAACGGACAGGTGGTGGCAGAGTATGATCTGGTTTTCGGAACGCTGACGGCCAAGGGAATTACCACTACGGCAATTATATTGAACAATTATTCCTCTGCATATCCGCAGCTGATACATCCCGATGCCCGAAGCGGCAGCACTGCGCCCTACTGTATGTTTAACGGCGCCGAGGAATCAGGCGTAGAATATATGGCGGCAATCGCTTCTTTCCTGGCAGAGCGATATTCAGGGAACACACACGGAAGAATTTCCAACTGGGTTATTGCCAATGAAATCAATGCCCGCAAGGAATGGAATTACATGAAGTATACGGATATTGACACTTATGTGGAGGAGTATGCAAAGGCGTTCCGTGTGTTCTACACTGCAATTAAGAGTGTAAGCAGCAGCGCAAGAGTATATATTTCCATAGATCAGCAGTGGGACCGGAATATTAAAAATAATACCAATTATGACGGAAGAGATATACTGGATGTGTTCAACAAAAATATATCATCCAAGGGAAATATTGATTGGGGAGTTGCCCAGCATCCCTATAATGTACCGCTTACGGAAGCAAGAATATGGAAATCATCCAAATATGTAAAGCATAGTGCAGACACCTCCATGATCACCATGGCCAATATTGAGGTACTGATCAATTATATGAAGCAGGATCAGTTCCTGACGGATGACGGACAGGTTAGGAGCATTTTGCTCAGTGAGCAGGGATACACCTCTCAGGCAGGGCAGGCTTATCAGGCGGCAGCCTTTGCCTATGCTTACTATAAAGTGGAGGCTTACGATGAGATTGACGGTTTCTTATTAAACCGCGAAACGGATGCGGCGGAAGAGGTGGCACAGGGACTTGCTTTCGGTCTGTCCGATGCAAGCGGCAATCACAAGCAGATTTACACGGTGTTTAAATACATTGATACATCCCAGCATGCGGAATATACGGACTTTGCCAAGGATTTGATAGGAATTTCCAGCTGGAGTGAGATTATCAGGTAGAGACTGCTTTTTGCTGATAAGTACGCGTATTCAAAAAAACATAAAAAAATAGTTGAATATATAGATGCTACATGATACAATGTTTCCAAAGCAAAAGATTTCTATAGGCGAAAGCTTATTTGGCGGTATCACCGCGTCTTGCAGTCCAAACTGTTCTTGGCTTATTGAATATCAGCGGTTCAACAGGCATCAATAATGAAATCCTGCTTTTAAAAATCCAATAATATGATAAAAGCAGGAAGATGGAAACAGACATGATTGTTGTGCAAAGGTTTTTCCATACATTTTCCTGCAGTAAGGAGGAAATTATATGGAAAACAAAACGGTAACCAAACTGGAAGAGCTGAATCTGGTGGACAGGTTTTTATTTGACGAAACCATGGATAACAGGGAGGCTTATGAAGCGGCAGTCAGTATCCTGCTGGAAAATGAAACAAGACTTCTGGAAAGATCGGAGACGGAGAAGGAATTCAGGATTTCGCCGCAGCTTCGGGAGGTCAGGCTGGATGTGGTCAGCATGGACAGCGAAAAGAGGATTTACTATGCGGAAATGCAGCAGAGGAATACCGGAAATCTCAGGAAGAGGAGCCGTTATTATCAGGCCCATGTAGATGTTTCCCTGTTGGAACCGGGAAGCAGAGATTTCAATGCACTGAATGACAGCTGTTTTATATTGATAGCGCCCTTTGATATTTTCGGGAAAGGGCTGTGTCGTTATACCTTTGAGGGAATCTGCAGAGAGTGTCCTGATTTAAAGATTGGTGATGGAGCAATCAGGGTCTTTATCAATACAAAGGGGAAGAACAGGGAAGATTTCTCGGAGGAATTTCTGGATTTTATAGAATATGTAACAGATTCTTCCACAGAAATAGCGAACAGAACCAAAAGCGAGAAAATAAAACTGATTCACAGGCAGGTACGGAAGATTAAAGAATCGGAAAAGATGGGGGTGAAATATATGCAAAGGTGGGAAGAACTGGCAGAGGCAAGAGATGAAGGCCATAGTGCAGGACTTGCCGAGGGTCGTAGTGCAGGGCTTGTTGAAGGCCGCAGTGAGGGCGGAGAACGAAAGCTGATAGACTTAATTTGCAAAAAGCTCTGCAAGGGGAAAAGTGTGGAAGAAATTGCGGAGGATTTGGAAGAGGATATAGAAGGAATTGAAATAATCTGTAAAGCGGCCAGGAAATTTGTGCCGGATTATGATTGTGACAGAATCTATGAAAGACTGCATAAAAAAGAATAGGATTATTGCCTGATAAAAAGGAATTTGCGCGGTCGTAACTAATGGTTGACATGCTTCAATGTGACAATGGTAGCAATGCAACCGCTGTTTCAGATAGAATACAACTATCAAAAGGAAAGGCAGTGTCCGTTATGAATAAGCCGGGCTTATTTGACAATGTCAAAGAAATGTCAAGAACAGGATATATTCACATTGCGTTATCAGTGGGAAGCAAAGAAAAAGTGGATGAATTGACGCATCAGATGGAGGCAGACGGCTATGAGGTAATAAGCGGTCCGAGCACAACCGGTGACGGTTATTATGAGGGCTGCATCATAGGCATTGAGGGCAATCAGATAGAAATAACTGCCTGACAGCCAGCGAGGCATTTAAAAAGACAACCTCCTATATGAGGGTTTGTGGGAGCGGCTGGCATTGTTGTGTATGTATGTGACTGTTCTGTATCGAGGCATCAGTGTAGTGCATGAAACGGCAATTTATAAAAAGCAGTAAATGAAAGGGGTAATTCATGGAAACAGAGGAGAAAAAAAGAGACCAAAGCTTTCAAAACGGAGAGGCCGGAGTCAAAACGCAGATTGACTGCAGGCGTGGTGATATTACCAAGGTCAATGATGTTTCCGCAATAGTGAATGCGGCTAATAATAGTCTGTTGGGCGGCGGAGGCGTTGACGGTGCAATTCATAGGGCAGCAGGAAGAGAGCTGCTGGAGGAGTGCAGGACGCTTCACGGTTGTGCAACCGGACAAGCGAAAATCACAAAGGCATACAATCTGCCATGTCAATATGTGATTCACACGGTGGGACCGGTCTGGAGAGGCGGAAATCATGATGAGGAAAGATTGTTAGCGGACTGTTATCGCCATTCTCTGGATGTGGCAGCGGAGAATAGCATTCGTTCCGTGGCATTTCCCTCCATTTCTACAGGAGTATATTCCTTTCCGGTGGATAGGGCGGCAAAGATTGCAGTGTCTACAGTGGATCAATATTTAAGAGAGCACGCAGGGGTATTTGACAGGGTGGTGTGGATATTATTTGACGAACGGACTGAATATTTCTATAGGCATGAAATAGAGGGGATATTAACTTAGGTTAGGGACAATATGAGCCTGTGCTTGTAAAAGGAGAAGGGATACAGGAGCACTTACATATGCACTATTCCGCAGGGGAAGCCATGGAGTTGTGGGAGAAGATACAATTGCAATATTTGCATATTATGAGGTGCAGGATCAAAAGCCTTCCGTAGAGGAGCTTTATGAAATGAACAACCAGACCTTTCTGCCATCTTTTAAAATTCTTGGGAAGATAGTTAATGCCAAAGCGCACAATTATCTTGATTTAATGCCGGCTTTTTGTAACGGAGATTATCCGGCAATGAATCTGATGCATGCAGGACTTATCAGAAAGCATACCTGTGCAAACAGTAATACATGTGATTATTGGATTGTAGGAGATCAAAGTCCGTATCTGAAAGAGCATCCCCGAAAAAAGGATGAAGACGGTTGCCCTGTTTTTTTGGTCGCTGCGAAATTTGTAAGAAGTGCTTGGAATGGCAGAAGGAAATGTATTATGAGAAAACCTGTGATTGGCATTGTGCCTTTGGTGGATACATTAGACGGTTTTCTATTTACCGGTGGGCAGGATGTTGCTCCGGCACTTTATCATGAGCGGCCGTCTGAAAAGTGTGGAGAATGCTGTGTGGAACGTGATGACATGGAAACAGCTTTGTTTTGGTCGGCCTTGGAGCGAGACAAACCGATATTAGGCATTTGTCGCGGAATTCAGTTTATGAATGCGGCTCTGGGAGGCACTCTTTATCAGGACCTTCCTACAGCCCGATTTGTGTGGGCGGTGCAATGGCACCCGGAATTCTCTTATGAAACCGATGCTGACAGCGCAAGTTGTTTGGAGCATATAAAGAAAGGAAAAGAAATGACGCCTGAAGTAAAAAAGGAAACAGACAGAAAGCTTGAAAATTACCGCCAACTAAATCAAACCGCTCAGAAAAATCAAATTTTATTTGTCGGTTCTTCCCTGATGGAGATGTTTCCTATTGAAGAATTTATAAAGGAGCATAATTTGCCTCTGATTGCTTACAACAGAGGTGTTGGCGGATACAAAACAGAGGATCTTTTAAATGCACTTCAGGTTTGTGTTTATGATTTATCTTCCAGAAGAATATTTATTAATATCGGGACAAACGATTTAAGTGATGCTTCTATTTCTCTTGAGCAAATGATTAGTAATTATGATCAAATATTGTCGGATATTCAATCAAACATTCCCGACGTAGAGTTATATATTATGGCTTATTATCCGGTTAACTATGAAGCTGGCTCAAAAGCATAATGCAAAATATATTGATGTAAATGCACCTTTAACGGACAGAGACGGAAATCTTAAGGCGGAATACACAATTGAAGGTATGCATATTAATCGTGACGGCTATTTATCGATCCTTGATGATGTTTTAAAACAACTGACTAATCAGATACTGGTAAATCTCCTGATTTTTGTGCTGCCAGTTGTCACAGATGGAAATAACAGTTTCTTCGGAGGGAACGGATATGGTGATGCTGACCAGATCTATTCCCTTATCTTTTGCGGATAAATGTGCCTCATACTCTCCTGAGGTGGATTTGTAATAGTCCGCCAGAATGGATACCTCATTTCTCAGTTCAATTTCGTTTTGACGGAAAAATTCGTCAATATCCGCTATGATGCTGTCATTGATTTGATTTTTGAAAAAGCTCAGGGTTTCCCGCCCTTCCTTTGTGATGCTTAAGTGCGTGCGGTTGCGGATGGACTGGGCGGTTACCAGCCCGGAATCAATCAGCTCTCCGATGGCCTGCTGCAGGGTAAGAAAGGTCGTGTATTCCTTTTCCAGGATAAAATCACCAATCTGAGCCTTGGTCAGAGGAAAATCAACTCTGGAAAGCATGTACAAAACGATCAGTTTATAAAGAGTCAGCGGATCATGCATAAATAATGTTACCCCTTTCGTATCAACGGAAAAACTGCCCTTGAAAGGCGCCGGTATCCCGCATTTTGCGGTGTAAGGTATTTAAAACGTTTCTTTTATCTGCGCTCCATACAGGAGCAATAAGGTCTGCCCGGGGCGCATCGCCGGTGACACGGTGAACCACCATGTCGGGACGCAGATGGGTGAGGCAGGCAATCAGTATATCAAGATAGTTATCTAAGCTGTCGATGGGGCAGTATTTGCCAGGCTCCTTTTCGTATAAAAGTGCCAAATCCGTTCCCCGCAGTATATGAAGGAGCTGCAGTTTAACGCCGGAAATCGGACATTGATTTAAATAAACAATGGTTTCCAAAATGTCCTTTGGTTCCTCACTGGGAAGCCCCAGTATGACATGGGTAATAACCGGGATTTCTGCTGCCTTAAGCCTGTTTACCGCATCCGTAAAGCAGGAAAGCGGATAGCCCCTGCGGATAAAGTCCGCAGTGTGCTGATGAATGGTTTGCAGCCCCAGCTCAATCCAGATAAATTTGGGGGCGTACTTTTCCTTTAAGCGGCTAAGAAGCCGGATCACCTCATCGGGCAGTGTGTCAGGCCGGGTGGCAATAGAAATACCTGCAGTGGAGGGTTCCTCCAATGCAAGAGAATAAATTTTCTCCAGATAGGAGAGCGGTCCGTAAGTATTGGTATAGGCTTGAAAATAGGCAATATACCGTTGACCGGTGGTCTTCCGGGAAAGGGCCCGGATACTTCTTTCGTAAGCGGCATGAAAGGAAGCGTCCAAACAGCCGGCCGAAGAAAAGGCGCTGGCAAAATCGCCGCTTCCGCCGCTGCTGCAAAAAATACATCCGCGACTGCCTAAAGTGCCGTCACGATTAGGGCAGGTAAAGCCTGCATTTAAGGAAACCTTATACAGCTTTTCCCCATAGGTGTTTTGGCAGTAGGCGTTCAGAGAGTAATAGGGCTTTCCGTGCCATCCGGAATCCGGTTTCATATATTGGATTTGACTGCCTGTGAAACCGCTTCCACAACGGAAGGATTAAAGGCCTCAGGCAAAATGTTATTTTCGTTCAGTTCATCGTCAGAGACAAGGGAAGCAATGGCATTTGCAGCGGCAAGCTTCATTTGCTCCGTAATCTGTGTGGCTCTGCCCTCCAGAGCGCCCTTGAAGATGCCGGGGAATGCAATGACATTGTTTACCTGATTGGGAAAATCACTCCTGCCGGTTCCTACAACCTTTGCTCCGGCTGCCTTGGCAAGATCAGGCATGATTTCCGGTACGGGATTAGCCATGGCAAAAAGGATAGCGTCCCTGTTCATGGAGGACACCATCTCAGGGCTGACGATACCGGGAGCGGAAACACCGATAAAGATGTCGGCGCCCTTTAATGCGTCTGCCAGGGAGCCTTCCTCGTTGTTTAAGTTGGTAACCTCTGCCATTTTCTGCTGCATCCAGTTAAGACCTTGGGTGTTTTTGGATACAATCCCCACCTTATCGCACATAATAATATTGGGAAAGCCATAGGTGAGAAGAAGCTTTGTGATGGCAACACCGGCGCTTCCGGCACCGTTTACAACCACCCGGCATTCCTCCTTCTTTTTGCCAACTACCTTCAGGGCATTGATAATGCCTGCCAAAACCACAATAGCGGTACCGTGCTGGTCATCATGGAAAACGGGGATGTCCAGAATTTCCTTTAAACGTTCCTCAATTTCAAAGCATCTGGGAGCGCTGATATCCTCAAGATTGATTCCGCCGAAACCGGGGGCAAGGTAGGTTACCGCCTTGATAATTTCTTCGGTATCCTGCGTATCCAGACAAATGGGAACTGCATTGACTCCGCCGAATTCCTTGAAAAGAACTGCTTTTCCTTCCATAACGGGCATTGCCGCATAGGGACCGATATTGCCAAGGCCAAGGACGGCGCTTCCGTCGGATACGACAGCTACCGTGTTGGCTTTCATGGTATATTTATAAGCGGCTTCTTTATCCTGGGCAATTACCTTGCAGGGCTCGGCAACACCGGGGGTATAAGCGAGGGAAAGATCCTCCCTGGATTTTACAGGTGTTTTGGATACTGTTTCCAGCTTTCCGTTCCATTGTTCGTGGAGCATTAATGCTTTTTCATTGGTGGTCATGATGATTACCTCACTTTGTCAATATTCAGTATGTGATGTATTTATGTCTGCGCATACACCATTATCATATAATAATTTTTGACAGGGCGCAAGGATTGTTGACAATAGTATGTTGTAATAGTATAGAGGTGAAAAGAATTTATGCTTTACAGAGGGTAAATGATATGTTATTATATGTAGTAATGAAAACTACATAGAACGGTTATCATTAATTATAGATAGAATTTCAGTGGAGGGTTTTATGAGCTTTAAAATCGTGGCCGATAGTTGTTGTGAGTTTCCGAAGGAGTGGAAGGGAAAGCCTGAGTATCAGAATGTACCCTTAGAGCTTATGGTGGAAGATGAAGTGATTGTTGATGACGAGTCCTTTGATCAGGCGGACTTTTTGAAAAAGGTTGCTGCATCGCCCCAATGCCCCAAATCATCCTGTCCTTCGCCGGAGAAATATATGGAGGCATATAGAACGGAGGCGGAGAATGTATTTGTTTTCACTCTTTCATCTAAGCTAAGCGGCAGCTATAACAGCGCAGAGCTGGGAAAGAAGCTTTACTATGAAAAATATGGCGATAAAAACATCTATGTCTGTGATTCGGAATCTGCCAGCTGCGGAGAAACCCAGCTTGCAATGAAGGCTGTACAATGGTCCAAGGAGGGGCTTGCCTTTGAAGAGATTTGCCGGAAGTTGGCTGATTACAGAGATCATATGAAGACATTGTTTGTGCTGGATAATCTTGAGACGCTTCGTAAAAACGGCAGGCTTTCCGGTATCAAGGCATTGGTAGCATCCACCTTAAGCATTAAGCCGGTGATGGCAGGAAATAAGGGGGAAATCGTTCAGCGGGGGCAGGCTATCGGAATTAAGAAGGCTCTTTCCAAGATGGCGGAGATCATTGCCGGGGAGGCGGTTCATCCAGAGGAAAAGATCTTAATGATTACACACTGCAATTGCTTTGAGCGTGCTGAGAGCATGAAAAAAATGATAACGGAAAAGATCAAGGTAAAGGATGTTCTTATTATGGACACCAGAGGAGTCAGCAGCATGTATGCCAATGACGGAGGAGTCATTGTAACATTGTAAAATAGAAGGGATAAACAGACAGAGTGTTTAAGTGGTCGCTTTATGCAGGTGATCACTTTTCTTTTGCCTCATCCTGATACATTTGTTGTGCCAGCTTGATGTATTTAACCGAAAAAGGTGAGGATTTCAAGGCAGTTCCGCCTTTCAGGGTTACCTTAAAGGGGGAGAAGCTGTCCAGATAGATGATGTTGCACAAGGCTTTGTTTGTGAGAAGCACCATGTGACTGTACATGCACACAGTATCGTAAAAATTGAGAAGCTTCGTGAGAAGCAGAACGGAATGACCGCCCTTTAAGGTGACGCGGACATATTGACCTTCCGTGACTGCGCAGACGATGTCATCCTCCTGTACATAATAGGTTTCAGTATCTGAGCGAAGCTCGATGGTGGAAATCCGGTCGGAGAGCAGGGCGATGGATCGGTCTAAAATGGCGGAAAGCTCAGCGGTAATAATAGGCTTGGACAAATGCATAAATTCATAGGAGCATTCAGGAAGAGCAGCAACAGCCGCCCGATAATCAATTTTGGAGGAGCAAAGGATAATGGGAGCCGTCACTCCGAATTGACGGAGCTCCAGCGCAAAATCTAAACCGTTTGCCTTTCCGGCAGTCATATCGATAAAGAACAAATCATAGGGCATAGGGTTTTTGCCTAAAACCTCGCTGTCACCATAGGAATCTGTGTAAAACACATCGGAATCCGACTTCCGCTTGTCGGATTCCCGCCCCAGAAGACGCTCCAGTTGTTTCCTGTCGGCAATATTATCATCACAGATTGCAATATGCATACTATAACCTCCCGCCCCAAATTGATTTTGAACCCTTGTTAATACCGCTTTATGGATATATGATGTCGATTATTATTTGCACTTAGATAATTGATATGTCAAAAGGTGCGTTTAATATGAAAACAGCAAGTGCTATTTGAACAATTAAAATGAAAGGCATTCCGTACACAAAGGAGCGGTGTCTCGTTTTATGACGAAAAGCATACATTCCGATAATGGAACCTATGCTTCCGCCGATAATTGCAACGATAAAAAGGGTTGCTTCCGGAATCCGGAAGGCCCTTTTTTTCGCTTTATATTTGTCGATGCCCATCAGGGCAAAACCGATCAGGTTGATTACTGCAAAATAGGACAGCAGCAGTGTGATTACATCCATATGGTAACTCCTTACAGCTCGCCGCGCTCCTGCATCTTCATTGCACGAACCTTGGTGGAGAGGCCAAACAGATTGATGAAGCCTTCTGCATCATGGTGGTCATACAGATCACCTGTGGTAAAGGATGCAATGCTCTCATTATACAGAGAGTAAGGAGAAGTAGTGCCGGCTTTGATGATGTTGCCCTTGTAAAGCTTGAATTTTACTTCACCCGTTACATACTGCTGGGTGGACTCGATAAAAGCCTGAACCGCCTCACGAAGAGGTGAGAACCATTTTCCTTCATATACGATCTGAGCCATCTTATTGCCCATATCCTTCTTAACTGCATAAGTATCACGGTCAAGAATAAGCTCCTCAAGCTGTTGGTGAGCTTCATAGAGGATGGTTCCGCCGGGGGTTTCGTATACGCCTCTGGACTTCATGCCGACTACACGGTTCTCTACGATATCGACAATACCGATACCGTGCTTTCCGCCCAGTGCATTTAACTCGCGGATAATATCTGATACCTTCATCTGCTTGCCGTTTACGGAAGTAGGAACACCCTTCTCAAAGGTAATGGTCACATACTCGCCCTTATCGGGAGCCTTCTCGGGAGTAACGCCAAGTACCAGAAGATGCTCAAAATTAGGCTCGTTTGCAGGATCTTCAAGCTCCAGTCCCTCGTGGCTGATGTGCCAAAGGTTACGGTCACGGCTATAGCTGGAATCTGCAGAGAAAGGAAGATCAATGCCGTGAGCCTTGCAGTATTCGATTTCGGATTCACGGGAATCAAGTGTCCACTTGTCATTTCTCCATGCTGCAATAATCTTTAAATCGGGAGCAAGAGCCTTGATGCCAAGCTCGAAACGAATCTGATCATTTCCCTTGCCGGTAGCGCCATGGCAGATAGCGGAAGCGCCTTCCTTGCGGGCAATTTCAACCAGCTTCTTTGCAATAAGCGGTCTTGCCATGGAGGTTCCGAGGAGATATTTGTTCTCATATACAGCATGCGCCTGTACGCAGGGAACTATGTATTCATCACAAAATTCATCTGTTACATCCAGAATGTATAATTTTTCAGCACCGCAGAACTTGGCTCTTTCTTCCAGACCGTCAAGCTCTTCTGCCTGACCGCAGTCGATGCAGACACAAACAACTTCATAATCAAAATTTTCTTTCAGCCAGGGGATGATTGCAGTGGTATCCAATCCGCCTGAGTACGCTAAGATAACCTTTTCCTTCATAATAGAATGCCTCCAATATTTTATTTCATATTATTAAGCCTGTTGCTTTCATCTGACAATATACAACATCTTTAAAGGAAATGCAATACTAAGTTTGCATAAATAAAAAAATATTTTTAATTTTTATGCATATTTTTTAGATTTATATTGAATATTATGCATGAAAGATGTATAATCATGCAATACGAGAGAGTATAATCCCTGTATGAAAGAATAAGGATTTTTAAGAGATTCTTATTGTTGAGATTTTGGATGGGAGAGAGTATTATTGATAAGGATAAAATGAAGGACAGGTATATGAAAATGAAAACAAAAGTATTTATCGATGGAAGTGAAGGAACTACAGGACTGAGAATTCATGAGCGGTTTGCGGGAAGAGATGATATTGAACTGCTTCCCATTGATCCGAAGAAGCGTAAGAATGTAGATGAAAGAAAGCGTTTGATCAACCAGTCGGATATTACATTTCTGTGTCTGCCTGATGATGCGGCAAGAGAATCGGCGAGTCTGGTTGAAAATGATCAGGTTAAAATTATAGATGCCTCTACTGCTCACCGGACACAGGAGGGCTGGGCTTATGGCTTTCCTGAATTGTCCAAGGAGCATAGACAGAAGATTAAAACGGGTAAGAGGATTGCAGTGCCGGGCTGTTATGCAACAGGCTTTATTACCATTATATATCCGTTGATAGCAGGCGGAATACTTCCTGCGGATTACCCTGTATCCGCTTTTGCAATGTCGGGCTATAGCGGAGCAGGCAAGAAAACTATAGCGGTTTATGAGGCAGCAGAGCGGGATAAGGAGCTTGATGCGCCCAGAGAGTATGCGCTGTCACAGAGCCACAAGCATTTAAAGGAAATGCAGAAGATTACGGGACTTGAAAGAGCGCCGTTGTTTTCTCCTGTTATATGTGATTATTACAGCGGTATGCTGCTTACTACGCCCTTTTATGCGGATATGCTATTAAAGGAAAAGACGCCCGAAGGGATACATACATTTTTGAAGGAATATTATGCAGGTCAAAAGTTTGTGAAGGTTATGCCTTTTGGCAAGGAAGCGGACTACAATGGTTTCCTTGCAGGAAATGCCTGCTCAGGCTGGGACGGCATAGAAATTTACGTTACGGGAAATGAGGACAGAATCTTAATCAGCACCCGGTTTGACAATCTGGGAAAAGGCGCTTCGGGAGCGGCAATTGAATGCCTTAACATTATGCTTGGGTGTGAGGATGATAAGGGGCTTAATCTGTAGGATAAATAAAGAGAGGTTCGTATGGATATCAGGACAATGACAATAGAGGATTATCAGGGTGTATATGAGCTGTGGATGAGCATTAAGGGCTTTGCTATCCGCAGCCTGGACGATTCTAAGGAAGGCGTGGAGCGGTTTTTAAGGAGAAACCCTACCACCAGCGTGGTGGCTGTTCAGGACGGCAGAATTGTGGGAAGTATCCTCTGTGGTCATGATGGAAGAAGAGGCTGCCTTTACCATGTGTGTGTTCATGAGGATTACCGAATGAGGGGGATCGGTAAAAGCATGGTGGTGCATTGCATGAAGGAGCTGGAAAAGGAGCAGATCAGCAAGGTTTCGCTGATTGCGTTTACAGTCAACGATATCGGAAATGCATTTTGGAATGAGATCGGATGGACCAAAAGAGAAGATTTGAATTATTATGATTTTGTGCTGAATAAGGAAAATATTATAAATTATAACAAGTGACGGCGGTTTGTGGAGCGTTGGAGATTAATTATGAAAAAGAACATTTATGCATATCTTTTAGCCGGAGTCATAGCATTGGCTCTATGCGGCTGCGGGGAGCAAAAAGAAGAGAATTTGGTCAACATTGAGAATGTGGATACAGATGAGGAAGCAGTGGAAATAAGGGATGCAGAGTCTGAGGAAACAAAGGCGGAGCTGGCAGAGCCTGAAGATACACAGGCCGGGAATACGGAATCTGACAATACGGAATCCGGAGCCGAAGAAGGAAAAGAAATTGTGGACAAGGCCGATAAGGAATTTTCATTCTCAGATTTCAAAAATCTTGAATTTTGGTTTTGCAGCGGTGCAGGAGGCTGGGCAACCATATTAACTGTTGTGGAGGACGGAAGCTTTTCCGGAAAGTTCTTTGACGGTGAAATGGGCGTTACAGGTGAAGGCTATCCCAACGGAACCATATACCAGTGTAATTTTACGGGCCGGTTTACGCAGCCTGTGAAGGTAAATGAGTATACTTATTCTGTGCAGATCAGTGAGCTGAATTATGCAGAGGAAGCTGGCAGGGAGGAAATTAAGGACGGTGTATTGTATTGTTATGCCACCGCTTTCGGTCTGGATGACGCAGAGGAAATTTTGATTTACCTGCCGGGAGCTCCTCTTGCAGAGCTTTCGCAGGAATTCAGAAGCTGGGTAGGCTATTATGATCTCTCGAATACGACAGATACGGAGCTTCCGTTTTATGCTCTGAACAATGTGGCTTCAGAGTGCGGTTTTTACAGTCATGATATCATAGAGGACATGAGGCAGAGCGTAAGCGCCATGGAGGAATGGGCAGCTTCCATAGAAAAATCGATTCAGGAGGAGGCGTTGACCCAGACGGAGCTTAATGACAAAACACAGCAATTGTATGAGTTGTGGGATTCTGCTTTAAATACGGTGTGGAATGTTTTGAAAAAGACGCAGGACGCAGAGGTAATGAGCCTGCTCACGGCAGAGGAACGTGAATGGATTGCGCAGAAGGAACAGGCAGTTGCCGAAGCGGGAGCTGAATACGAGGGCGGAAGCATTCAGCCAATGATTATGAATCAAAAGGCTGCAGAAATGACTAAGGCCAGAGTTTATGAGCTTATGGAGTTGTTTGGAGCTTAGCATTGAGAGGCTCCTTGAGCTTCCTGCTGAAAAACTTTACAACGGCACCTGTCAGAAAAGCCGAAATTATAGTGCCCTCTCTTGTTCCGACAATCGTAAAATCAAAAAAGATGAGAGACAAGATAAGGGAAAAAACAACACAAAGTACGTCAAATACGATTTTTACATTTCCAAAATCTTTGTTAATCGTATCTGAGACTGCTTTTACAAAGGCTTCACCTGCGTTCATAATGACATTTGCAATGACGGAAAGTGAAATGCCGAAACCAAGAATAATTATCCCTATAATCACCATGGCAATGCGTATGGGATATGAATTTGCAGGAATGAATGACACAATCCACATTCCAAAATCTGTAAACCAGCCAAATAGAAATGACAGGGGAATTTGCAACAGCTGTATTAACTGAAATTTCCTGCGAAGTATGAAAATCTGTCCAACAATCAGACAACAATTCCAAATGATAAGCCATGTTCCCATGGAAAGCGCAGAAAATCTGTAGCTTAAAACATTTGCTACGGACGAAATAGGTGATACCCCCAATTCGCCATGTTTCGTAAAAGCAACACCTAAAGCCGCAAAAAACAGGCTTATTATGAATAAGACGTATCTCTTTGCTATTTCACTTTTGTTCATCAATGACTACTCCTTTTTCATGCATATCTTTTAAATATCTGCGCGTCAAAATTCCTAATGAAAATTATATGGTATAAAAAATCTTTGTCAAGAACCGGAAAAGACTTTGGCAAAATGAGAAGACAAATTTCGCATAGTATTATAAGATGGTAATGAAGACCGAAGGATAATATGTTTAAAGTATTTAGGGCGGTATGCAGATTACAGGAGTAAGAAAATCGGAACTTGTGGAGGTATAGATTATGGTTGGGAGAATAATAGGTTTGGTCTCATGTCTGTTGTGTGCTTTTCCATTCTTTATAATTTCAGTGTATAGCAGAGACAGCAAAGAACCAATCAATTTCTGGAGCGGGGATACAACTTTAAAATCAAAGGTTCAGGATGTTAATAAATACAATAAAGAAATGTGTGGGCTGTATAAGAAATGTGCAATTGCCTTTCTGGCTGCGGGAATCGGCTTTGTTATCATGCCTTTTGCAGGAGTGATTATGATTTGCATTGATTGTACATTGGGAATTTATCTTGCATATCGAAGCTATAAAAAGATTTTGAATTTATGTTTATAATATTTGGTTATAGAGCTTAGCAGGAAGCATTGGAAAAGAATGTCATTTCAAGGGAACAGTATGAATGTGCTTTGAAAACCGCAGATGGGTTGAAAAAAGGTTTACTTCATGACATTGATAAGTTTAAGGAGTTTATTCAGGCTTTGCTGGAGGTTTTGGTGGGGTAGGAGAAGGATTTTGCGCCGCACCGGAATGGAGATTATTATGACAAAGGTTTACTTCGTGCGTCACGCACAGCCCGAACATGCATGGGAAGATGACAGAAGCAGACCCTTGACCACAGAGGGAAAAAGGGATTCTAAAGCAGTTTTGGAGGTGCTTCAAGATAAAAATATTGATGTGTTTTATTGCAGTCCGTATAGAAGAAGCCTGGATACGATTGCGGATACGGCATCTTATTTTGGCAAAAAGATTATTGCGGACGAAAGGCTTCGGGAGCGGGAGAAAGGTTTAAATGGCAATCATCATGGCATGTTTGAGAAGCGGTGGAATGACCATGATTACCATGAAGAAAATACGCTGCTATCAGTAAAAGAACACTTCCATATAGAAAAGGAGTTTAAGGGGAAAAGCAGGGCTGATAAAAAGAGGTGAAAGAAAAGCAGATTTTCTTTATTTGTTAATGTTTTCATGGTATCTTGTATATAAGGAAGATAATTTATCATTGTCTCAGATAAGAGAGGAAAGTTTGAATGGAGGTGTTTCAACTGCCGCATTATCCATGTTTTTTGGAATTATTGTGCGAATGCAAAGTGAAAAAGGTGGGAAGCATAATAAACCGCACATTCACGCTTTATATGGAGATGAGGAAGTTGTGATGGGGATAGATGGAGAAATTTTGGAAGGAATTTTACCCAATAAGCAAATGAAACTTTTATTAGCATGGATGGCAATCCATGAGGACGAATTAAGAGCAAACTGGGAATTATTAAGCAATGGAGAGGGATACTTCAAAATTGAGCCATTGCATTAGATAGTGGAGGTATTTCATTATGTTAAGACCAACTGCGATTCAAGTAGAAGCGATTTGTGCATATCAGATATTAGTAGTATTTGATAATGGCGAAAAAAAATATTTTGATGTTGAGCCATATATTAAAGGGGAATGGTATGGGAAGTTATGCTCTTTTGAATATTTTAAACGTGTTTCCGTAGACGGCTTCACTGTTGTATGGCCTGACGGGCAGGATATATGTCCGGATGAATTATATAATTTGGGAAAATTAGTATCATAAAATTTAGCAGAGGGGTTTAATGAAAAAAATATATTTAGACATGACAGATCATAACAGATGCATTAGTGTATTTGCAAAAGATGCACAGGTTATTCCGGCGGGAACAACCGTTTATTCTATGCCGGTTACCGATAAAAATGCGGAATACCAAAGATTTGCTGATGAATATGATATTCATTTTATATTTGAAGATGCTGCTGTATATACAAGCTTCTATACAATTCCCTGGGTTGATATTATGGCGACAGACAGTGAAGGCGGATATATTGGAACCGTTGGAGAAATAAGCAGTTTGGATAGTGATGCACCAATATGTTATATTGATAAGAAAAGAAATTCCTTCCTGGCTGCTGAGAATTTCAGTGCGTTTCTGGAGAGTGCTTCCTGTTGGAAAAGGAACTTAAAACCGTATGATGAAATCGTGTTCTTTTCTTCAAAAGAAGAGGCTCAGAGACACCATGAATTTTTGGACATAGATGATTTGCTTATAGAGCAAAATGATGAAGACTGAGATTTTACCAGTCTTTGTAAGGGGAAAGTATTGGAACGTCATATATGGATGCTTTTACCGGTGGCGGATGTGGTGAAAGATCAAAGCAGCATAAAATTGGAACATTTACAAGCGCTGATTTAGAAGCAGCGGTATTGTCTGTATTGGGTTATTTTCTAAGAACAAGTTCATCTAAAGAAATCTCAAACAAGTCATTAACAGTGGATAATTTTTCCATGTATCTACATACTTTCAAACGATCACTCTCACTTTTTATTGTCTTTTTTCACAAATTATGAAAAGTATTCTAATCAAGTCACACAGTCTGTTCTTATTGTTTTATAATTTGTTATGTGATTGTATTATCTTATTTTGATAAATTTTGTTTGGAGAAAAGTTTAATAAATATTTATGAGAAATGTCCGGTATTGGAAAGTGATAATTTTATATTTAGATTAACCGAACAAGAGGACTGTGATGATTTATTGGCAGTTTACAGCGATAAAAATGCTTTACCCTTTTTTAACAGTGATAATTGTCACGGAGATAACTTCTATTATGTAACAAAAGAAAGAATGATGGAAGCTGTTTCATTTTGGAATTTAGCATATGAAAACGGTTGGTTTGCAAGATTGTCTATCATTGACAAGAAAATATCAAAGGTAATTGGGACAATAGAAGTATGCTATCGGGTTTCAGAGGATGCTTTTAACGATATGGGGATACTTCGGGTTGATGTCAGAAGTGATTACGAACGGGAAGAAGCATTATTCGACATTTTTTCAGTCGTTGTTTATCCCATGTATGAAATGATCGGATGTAAAGAAATCATTACAAAAGCTCCAATCTATGCAGTGGAAAGAATAAATGCAATACAAAAAGTTGGTTTTATTAAGTCAGAGCATAAGCTGATTGGCGGGCAAAACGGATATGCCTATGACGGATATTGGACAGTGAAACAACAGTGATAAATTCGGGCTTGGGGGAGCGAATTAGACATAAATGAAATTAGGAAAAGTTTACAATAAAGACTTTAGCTGTAGCAGTCCGCAGAGAAGTAGCAAGGTATTCTAAGGGGAAAAGGAAAGTGGGGTATATTTTATGAAAAGTGAAATTTTATTTTTCGAAACAGAGGATAAATCTATTGTGTTATCGGTAAAATTGGAAGATGAGATGGTCTGGTTAAGCCGAAATCAAATGGCGGAGTTGTTTGATCGCGATGTGAAAACGATAGGCAAACACATTAATAATGCATTGCGAGAGGAAGTTGATTTATCAACTGTCGCAAAATTTGCGACAGTTCAATTTGAAGGTGATAGACAAGTTGAAAGGAATATAGAGTATTATAATCTCGATATGATAATTTCTGTCGGTTATCGGGTGAAATCTAAACGTGGTGTCGAGTTTAGAAAATGGGCAAATTCCGTTTTGAAACAATACATTTTACAAGGCTATGCTGTGAATAATAATCGTATGAATCAGCTTGGCGAGGTAATACAGATTATGAAACGAACGGAAAATTCTTTGGACAGCAGGCAGGTTTTGACCGTAATTGAAAAATATAGTGAAGCATTAGAGCTGCTTGATGCTTATGATCATCAGAACATGGTGCGCCCCAAAGGAAATGAGGCAACATATACCCTTTCATATGAAGAATGTCGGGATGTAATCGTAAATATGAGATTTGGTGAAGAATCAGAACTGTTTGGTAAAGAAAAGGATGATTCGTTTAAAGGAAGTATCGGAAATATTTATCAGTCTTTTGGCGGGCAGGATATGTATCCTTCATTAGAAGAAAAAGCAGCCCATTTACTTTATTTTGTGACTAAAAATCACAGCTTCTTTGATGGGAATAAGCGCATTGCAGCTACAATGTTTCTTTATTTTTTGGATAAAAACGGTGTGTTGTTTATGAATGGTGAGAAATTGATTGATGATCACACCTTAGTTGCTTTAACAATTATGATTGCAGAATCAAGGCCGGAAGAGATGGAAATGATGATAACAGTAATTTTAAATTGCATGAAATAGTCTGCATATAGCGATTAGGAGATTTTTAGTAGTTAAGTTGAAGGTAAGCCGTCTTCCGGCTCAAAGAACAATATCCTAACACTTGTGTTGTCATTCTTTACCATTTGGAAGCTGCTATTCGTGGAATTGAAGTTAAGCAACTGGACGATGCTTGCAAAGCTGATTTAAAAACGTTCTTTAAGCAGTTATAAATTTCGATTAGTCAGGTAAAAAACTTAACGAAAATAAGAATTTAACAAGGAGAAATAAATTTTGAATCAAAATTCTATATGTAATATAAAAATTGCTTTATTGCAGATTTCCCCCTGTAAAACTCTGCAGGAAAATCTTGAAAAGGGAATCAAATACTGCAAGAAAGCCAGAGAAGGCGGTGCTGATATTGCATTGTTTCCTGAAATGTGGAGCAACGGATATAACATTTATGACCGGCCTGTCGATGAATGGAAGGCGGAAGCCATTCCTGTTAATAGTGATTTTGTCAATACCTTTGGCAGTCTTGCGAAGAAGCTTAATATGGCTATTGGTATAACCCTGCTTGAAAAATATGAAAATGCTCCTCGCAATTCACTCGTCCTTTTTGACAGATCAGGAGAGCGAAAATTGGTATATGCGAAAGTACATACCTGTGACTTTGATGTAGAACACAATTTGACACCCGGCGAAGATTTTTATGTTACTACACTTGATACAGTAAGCGGCGAAGTAAAGGTCGGTGCTATGATTTGTTATGATAGGGAATTTCCTGAAAGTGCAAGAATTTTGATGCTGAAAGGCGCCGAACTTATTCTTGTTCCAAATGCCTGCCCGATGGAAATCAACCGTCTTTCACAGCTCCGTGCCAGAGCTTATGAAAATATGACGGCGATTGCCACCTGCAATTATCCTGAAATAGTACCGGATTGTAATGGTGGATCAAGTGTTTTTGACGGAGTGGCGTATCTTCCTGAGTTAGAGGGTTCGCGGGATACATGTATTTTACAGGCGGATGGGCAGGAAGGAATTTATATGGCTGAGCTTGATTTAGAACAACTTCGTAATTATCGCAAAAACGAAGTGCACGGAAATGCATATCGACATCCGAAGAAATATGGACTTTTAGTAGACACCAGAATTGACGAGCCGTTTGTCAGAAGTACCTATCGGCAGTAGGGGACGATAATTAATACTAACTGATATAGACAGATTGCTATAAAGCAGTCTGTCTATATAATTTTTATTATTCTTCCCAATTATTGCGCCTAGGGGCGTGTGGTCGGAGCGTTTCTTACAGGCAAGACCTGGAATATACCTGAAAATGCAGAGAAGCCGGAGCACTCCAATAAAAAGAAAGAGCAGCCCATAACATTGCTGGACATTCTGCAGGAACAGAAAGCAAGCAAACACACCGGCGGCATTTACCATAAAACACAAATTGATTTGACATACAACTCTAACCATATTGAGGGCAGCTGTCTGACCCACGATCAGACCAGATACATTTTTGAGACCAACACCATCGTTGTCGAAAATGAAGTTCTGAATGCAGATGATGTGATTGAAACGGCAAACCACTTCCGCTGCATCGACATAATTATCGATAATGCAAAAGTAGCACTGACTGAGAAGTTCATCAAGGAGCTTCACCTGGTCCTGAAGAATGGTACCAGTGACTTCAGAAAGGACTGGTTCGCCGTGGGTGATTATAAAAAATTGCCAAATGAAGTTGGCGGCATGGGCACCGTACTTCCGGAAGAAGTTGCCGATAAGATGAAAGTACTGCTGGCAGAGTATAATGCCAAGGAAAAGAAGACTTTTGAGGATATTCTGGACTTCCATGTGAAGTTTGAGCGGATTCATCCGTTCCAGGATGGTAATGGCCGTGTAGGCAGACTGATTATGTTTAAGGAAGCTTGAAATATAATATTGTTCTGTTTATCATTGCAGACAATCTGAAACTGTTCTATTACCGCGGACTAAAAGAATGGAACTACGAAAAAGGTTATCTGACAGATACCTGCCTGACGGCGCGGGATAATTTTTTGGTGAATTATCAATCTGAAGAAATTCTGTAAAACGTGCCATTTCATTTACAATCATTTCTCTCATTTCGTCATTTGGTTCAACTTCCGGTTCCCACCACCAGTTTTTAATAATAAATTCTCCTGCTTTACGAATCGGCTCTGCTTCAAACCTTGCAATAATGCTCATGTACGGTAAAGAAGCAAGAAACCGAAAACAAGAGATAGACAGTCGGCACCACACTATTCCGAACCAAAGAGCAAAAGAAAAGCATTATGGAAATGTGCATAACAGGCTATGGAATCATGGATAACCCTATTCACAGAATATGGAAAAGCTAAAGTGCAGCTTTCCCACATTCTGTAAACAGAGTTACCCACAACTCCATAAGACAGCCAGTTATATACATTCCCACGAATGCCGACGGCGACGGAAATATTTTCACTCTTTCCTTTAAAGTCCTATTGACATGTTTGAACAACACTACTATAGTTATACAGTAGTGTTGATTTATAGCAGTGCGTGGGAGGTATATATGTTATCAAAATCTGCAACCATGATGTTAGGGCTGATAAATAAACAGCCCCTAAATGCCTATGAGATAATTAAAGTTTTGGAATGCATGAATGTAAAATGGTGGTATGACATAGCAAATTCAACGGTATATGCTACGCTTCGTACATTGGATAATAAAGGTTTGATTGTCGGTGTTTCTGAAAAAAACGGAAACATGCCATACCGTACAGTCTATTCAATAAGTGATAAAGGAAAAATAGAGCTAAAAAATACCTTGACAAAATCTATATTATCTTTTGATTTTGACACCAATCTATTTTCGATTGCAGCATTTTTCCTTGACTTTTTTGAGATTGACGAGCAAATTTCACTTTTGAAGCAAAGAACTGTAATATTAACAAAATATATTGCAGGAATTGAAAACTGGCTTTTACATCAAGAAGATTTAGCAGTGCCATTTTCACATATTGTAATTGTTAAACGTATGGTAGACTTGGCAAAAACGGAATTATCTGGAACGAACAAATTGCTTGAAATGCTTCAAACAAAGTAAAAGAAAGAGGATTGCATTATGAAAAAGGAAAAAATTCTTTTGTTTTCTGTCGGTACGGAAATAATGCTTATAATTTGTATCGCATTAGCTAACCTCAATCCGACACCTATACTTTATTTTATTTTTTATAATCTCATGTATGGATTGATATTTAGCTTTTTGATTCCATTATTTCTTTTACACAAAGAAAAAGGCTTGCCAATTTCTGTTGGTATAAAAAAACCGGGTATATGGCAGTTCATTGTTTTGATTGGTTTTGTTATGTTTTCCGTCGGTGGGCAGCTTATTCCTAAAATAGTTGAAGGCGAAATAATACCCTGGCATTTATTGCCTATGGGTATTGCCCCACTTATTATGACTACTTTTTTTGAAGAGTTTTTATTTCGGGGATTTGTGCAAGGCAAAGTTGAACAACAATTTGGCTGGCTACCTGCCATTTTAGTTTCTGGAGCAATGTTTTCACTTTATCATTTAGGCTATCCCGGTTTCCGTAGTTTTGAAGATATTCTTTTATTATTTGCTGTTGGTTTAGGATTTGCAATAGCATACAAGCTTTCGGACAACAACTTAATTGTATCCTATTTCGTAAATCTGCCAAATGCCTTTGTGACTTATATATTGAAATATAATCAATTTCCAAGCATGACATTTAGTTCTACCATAGCGGCAATTATCACGTTGGCTTTAATCGCTATTATAATATCAAAAGTAATCAGTAATAATAAAGCACAACTGTAAACTATGCAATACCCTTTGGGGAAGAAAGGAGGGAATTTCCATGACCTGTACAGAAGCATACAAAGAACACATCATGTACACGTTTCACGGCTTTTGCAAAGT
>CAYMUW010000026.1:0-41755 GCA_964393865.1 uncultured Lachnospiraceae bacterium | reverse complement strand
AAGAGGCAAAAAAAGAGAATCTCTTCCTAAAAAAAGCGGCGGCATTCTTTGCGAAGGAAATCGATTAGAGGCTTATCGGTTTATTGACCAGTATCATGAACTGTTTGGTCTGCGCTGGCTTCTTAAGAAGCTTGGCATCTTCCCAAACGCATACTATAACTACCGGAAACACCGGAAGGCAGATTACTATGCCCATAAAGAGGAAGTTCAAGGTCAGATTAACAAAATCTATCACGAACACAATGGCACCGTCGGTTACCGGAGCATGACTGTATATCTGGAGCGTAAAGGCTATCATTATAGTTTTGCGACGATACACAAGTACATGAATACAGAGTTAGGGCTGTGCTCTATTGTCCGCCCGAAAAAGCCGGATCATGAGCACGGAAAGCCACACAAAGTATTCCCCAACAGACTGAAACAAAATTTTACAGCGGATAAGATCAATCAAAAGTGGTTTACAGACTTCACATATCTGTTTCTGAAAAATCACGAGGTAAGATACAACTGCACCATCATTGATCTTCATGACCGAAGCGTGATTGCAAGCATTACAGACCGCCATATTACCAGCGATCTTGCTATCCGTACATTGCAGAAAGCATTGGTTTCACAGCCTGCCATGAAAGGTGGATTGATCCTGCATTCAGATCAAGGATCACAGTATACTTCCAAGGCATTTACAGAGTTCTGCGAATCTGTAAATGTAACACAAAGCATGAGTAAAGCCGGATATCCATATGATAATGCCCCGATGGAGCGTTATTTTAATACATTGAAAAATGAGTTTATGAACTTGTATGAGTATGAAACTGAGGAGGCACTTTATCAGGCGGTAGAGGAATTCTCATATGTTGAATACAATTATGTGCGTCCACACAGTTATAACGGTTATGTCACTCCGCATGAAGCGCGGGTAGCTGCATAACCGGATCATGATATTTTTTAGCCACAAGTGTTACAAAAACGCTTGACCACAACACCTGTTACAAAAGTCCACAAAGTCCCTGCAATACGAAATATCGTTCCTACTAGCATAAAACCACCTATCAGACCACCTATAATACAATTCAATGCAAATACGCCTATGCTGCCACCGATACCGAAGTTTCTCGGCACAAACCATAAACACATCCTATGTATTCCAAAAGGAAAACCTACCATAATCCAATATAAAAACAAATCAAATCCTTCTGCTTTATTACATACCGGATAACAGGTAATCATCCATAATGCAATCAAAAATACCAGGAGAATTATTTTAAATAATACCTTTCTCATTCCATCCACCTCCATACATATCGTGCTGTACTTCCTGCTGGTAATAATGATTTATGGTACTGGGTGCATTATAAAGTGCAGTTACCATATATGCCTTGATATTTGATATCTTACTTGTGGTATTTTGCATACACCCAATCACATATTCAAGATGTGAACTATCCAGCTCTAAAAACCGTTCTTTCACAAATTGATACGGATAATCTAATCCACCAATTTTAACAAACTTCTGCTTTACACAGACTACTTCACAAATGATACGAAATAACTCCTTATACAATCCTTTATCCTGATAGGAATCATGTTTCATGTGATGCTCATATTCAATATTCTCTTTTATGATTTCTATGTAAGCATTGACATCATCCATCCCTCTTTCTGTGTCACTATCCGATTGATGGATAGGATTGTTATAACTCAAATCAGTATAATTAGTATTGTTATAATTAGGATTCACTTCCTGAACGTCTGCACATTCAATTTCTGAACTTCCAGAGGTCTGATTATTGAACCTCCAGAAGTCTGCATTTTGAATTTCTTGAAGTTCAGTTTTTGAACTTCTGGAAGTCTGATTATTGCATTTCTTGTCATTCAATTCTTGAACTTCTGCGGAAACATCAGTATTAGCAGGTTCTTTTTCAGTTCTTTCCGGCTGTATATTCTGCTCAACCACAACAAAATTCTTCACATAAATAATATCCGGTTTTCCAAGTCCCTGCCTTTTCTTTTCAATCAGACCAATCCCTTTTTTACTGTCAAGCTCTGCAATTATTTTTGCACAAGTAGCTCTGGCACATCCCAAATCTTCCATAATATTTTCTACTGTATAATGGATATATGCCCTGTTTTCATCATCAAACCAGCCGTTTCTCATTGATAATGACATTCTGTCAAGCATCAGACCATAAAGAAGTTTTGCATCACTGGATAACCCTTTAAAACGCTCATCCTTAATTAGTAATCTTGGAACACGGTAGAAGGAAAACTGTTCTGCTTCCGCTCCGTAATAATAATCGAATTTCAAACCGTTATCCATTTTGCGTCCCCCTTCCTATTGTCTGTTCTTCCATTCATCCAACAATTGAATGATGATTTTTTCTATTTCTTCACTACTGTAATCTTCTTCAAAATACTTGCTGATTTTGTCAGCTTTCAGTGTTACTTTTCTTTCCTTTGGCTTTTCTTCCGTCAGGATCAGGCGAACCATCGCAAAGGTAAGCTCTCCCCTTTTACCATATTCCTTGAGTTTTCCGGACTGCACTGTACTTACATTACATCCCTGCTCCTCTAAAATGACCTGTACCCATTGTTGTGCATCTTCTGATAAAAAGGAAATATCCACGCCCTGTGAAAAACCTAATTTCTTCTTATCCACCATATCAAGAAGCTCATCCGATAACCGGGACAACCAGATATATCTCTGTACCTTTTTTGCATTCTCTCCGGCAGCTTCGCCCACCTTATCAAGCGTATTCATTCCGGCTTTCTTTCCCTGATGCTTCATTGCTTCATACTTCATCTTATAGGCTTTTGCCTTTTCGCTTGGTAAAATATCCTCACGCTGGATATTGGAATCCACCATGATAATCGTAGCTTCATCATCGGTGTAGTTTCTTACAATAATCGGCATTTCCGACTTTCCGGCTCTTTCAGAACCTCTTTTCCTTCGATGTCCGGCAATTAACTCATAACCGCCACCTGTTCTCGGTCTTGCGATACCCGGAACAAGTACACCATGCTGACAGATACTTTCTGTTGTTTCTTCCATCTTTTCATCATCAAGCACCTTAAACGGGTGGTCTTTGAAATCAAATAGCTCTATCAATGGAGCAATCACTACTTTTTCCGTTCCGGCTCCCGTGTTTTCCTCTACACCAAGCAAATCCTGATAGGTGGTAAGCTGAATATCCTTATTGGGTTTTCGCATGACTTAACACCTCCCTTGCCAGTTTTTCGTAGCTTTCTGCGCCTTTACTCTGACGGTCATATTCAAAGATACTCACGCCTTCAGAAGCAATCTCTGCAATGGCTTCCGACCTCGGTATGGCATCTGCAAATATATTCACATCATTTCCATAAGCGGTATGTACCGCTTTCTTATTTCTCTTTGAATTGTTGTATCTGCTTGCATCCATTGTAAACAGAATACCCTCTATCTCAATTTCCGGATTAAAACGCTGTTTTGTGCCCTTATACACCTTTAAAAGCTCCGTAAGACCGTCTGCTGCATAAAACTGTGGCTGTACCGGGATTAAGACACTGTTTGCTGCTGTCATTGCATTTATGGTCAGCATACCAAGTGACGGCATACAGTCGATAATAATGTAATCATAATCATCCTGTAACAGCTCCAGATACTCCTTTAAAACACATTCCCGGTCATCAACCGTGATTAACGACATATCCATGCCTGTAAGCAACTTATTGGACGGAATCACATCTACGCCCTCTTTATGGCTTAAAATAGCCTCTCTAGGCTCAAATTCAATGCCCATGATGATGTTTTCCATCATATTCTTTAATGTTACTTTCAAATTCTTTGGAAAACCTAATCCGAGGGTCAAATGCCCCTGCGGATCAGCGTCTACCAACAATACTCTTTGACCTAATCTATCCAAACCAACTCCTAAATTGATACTTGTGGTAGTCTTTCCTACTCCACCTTTCTGATTAGCGATTGCGATTACTCTACACATGATAATTCTCCTTTGTTTTCTACTATTCCTTTATGTTCTGTTTCTTTACTTCCACATATGCTCTGTGGAATCTCTTTGTTCCCTTATTCGGGTAAACATCTGAAAACTCTGTTACTTCTATCTTGGGATTTCTCTGTAATATCTTCCCAAACCACTTAATATCGTTTTTTGTTCCCATCAATCTAACTTTTAACATTAGTCTGCTCCTCCAAATAAGGCATACAGATTTTTGTTATATACTGCATATTCCGGATAACGTATCTGTATAGCCTGCCAAAAATACGGTGCATAGGCACAGCAGAATAATTCTTCCACTGTATATTGTTTGCACTCATTCATCTGCTCCTCTGCGTCCGAGTAATCATCAACACTTGGCGTACCATTACAGTACAAATTAAATGCCATTCTGATTACTTTTACGCTTCCGCTGGTCTGCCAGCCTTCCTGTAAACATTCTGTTTTCACACAGCCTGTCTTAAAATCATAAATGCGTTTTACATTTTTTCTCGTATCATCACTAAAGCCAAGACAATAGCACAGTGCTTTGTGGTACACATCTTTGTACCGTACTTCATTTAATTTTTCATAGTAGAATTTCTCATGTGCATCGCTGATAAAAATAATTTTTTGAGCCTTTTCTGCTCCTGCACCTAACGCTGTATTGTTCATGTGTTTTCCTCCTAATAATTTGATTGACTATAACAAAAAAGGACAAACTCATCTGTTAAAATGAATTCGTCCTTTAAGGCGTAGTTATTAGGTTTTTGATTACATCATCCTGTGTTATTCGGTACTATTGGGTATTTTTTTGATGTACTTTTGATGTACTAACCCTATTTTGATGTACTGTTTCAGAAAACAACATTAACTTTACTCTTCAAAAAGTTTTCGTTTTCTCTCAATCATTTCGTCGATTTTTTCTATGTAAAGAGCCACATCTTTGACATTATCGCATCTTTCAATCCGTCCGTCACCATAAACCCTCTTGGTAATACTTCCGGCCCCCAATGCTACAATGGTCTGTTTTTCCTCCATAATCAAAATGTTATAGATACCAAACTTTCCTTCTCTGGCATATCCCACATTTTCAAAATTGCCGGACATATTTTTCTGCCTGTACAGATAATAGGGAACCATCCCCATCTTTTCGGCGCCGTCCATGGTGATCTGCATGGTTTCATCCGTGTTACGCAGGGTATCAATTCCGTTTTCCTCAATCCACTGACTCAACCGGGAAGCCCGCTTGATGGCAAGGGAATGCACCGTAAGACTGTCAGGATCAAGAGCCATCACCTGTTCCATGGTATTTCTCACATCCGCTGCCTCTTCTCCCGGCAGTCCCAAAATCAAATCCATATTAATGTTGGTAAAGCCCGCCTGTCTTGCTAGGAAAAAGGCTTCCTTCACCTGCTCCACCGTATGCTTTCTTCCTATGAAGTCCAGAGTTTCCTGCTTCATGGTCTGGGGATTGACGGAAATTCTGCTTACTCCATTCTCCTTAAGCGCCTTAAGCTTTTCCGCCGTAATGCTGTCCGCCCGTCCTGCCTCCACGGTAAATTCTTTCAGGTGTGAAAGGTCTAAGGTAGTACGGATCTTTCCAAGAAGCCTCTCCAGTTCCGCAGGCTCTAAGGTAGTAGGCGTGCCGCCTCCGATGTAAATGGTATCCAGAACCTTGTCCCCGTATTGCCGCGCCACAAAATCAATTTCCTTCTCCAACGCACCCAAATACTCGCCAACCCGCTTTTTCCACGAAACGATTGGATAGGAGGTAAAAGAACAGTACAGACAAGTAGTCGGGCAGAAGGGAATACCGATATAAAGACTGTAACCGTTCTCGCAGTGAAGCGTCTCAAGGAGCTTTTTTTCCCTCTTGGCAATGTCCAGCGCCAGCCTGCTTTTCTCCTCCCCGGTATAATATTTATCTGCCATATAGGCCAGAATATCCTCATCGTCAGCTCCCTCTTCCAACAAAAGCATGGGTATCTTGGTGGGACGTATCCCGGTAAGGGTTCCCCACGGAAGCTGCTTGCCCGTATGCTTTGACAGCGTCACATAAATCAGCTGTTTTAAACGGTTCTTTACCTCCGGTCTTGGCATATCCTCGGATATTTCCACCTTATTTGCAGCAAAAGAAGCCGTTCCGCCCTCCCCGCATGACACAGAGAGCAGAACAGCTTCCTTTTTAAATACAATATTTAAATCCGGAAGTCCACAGCCTGAGCTTTCTTCCGTTTCTTCCACAGCCACCTTCACATCACAGGCCGGATAAAAAGCCTTCACCAGCGAATGAATATCATATTCAAAACCGGCATTGTTTACGGTGACAACAATTAAATTTTCTTCCTTCATCCTGTCATTGTTTCCCTTATCTTTATTCTACTGTTACTACCTTTGCCAGATTTCTCGGCTTATCCACATCCAGTCCCTTATCTGATGATACATAATAAGCAATCAGCTGGAGCACGATAGATGCGGGCATCACCATAAAGGCGTCTGCCATCACCGGAAGCCTGAATACATTAGCAAAGCGCTCATCATTCTCAAGCTCTTCATTTTCCTTAATCAGGAGCAATACCCGGGCGCCTCTCGACTGCACCTCCCGGATGTTGGAAAGCTCCTTGCTCTTAAGCTTATCCTGGGTCACCACCGCAATCACCGGCGTATCCTCCGTAATCAGCGCAATGGTTCCGTGCTTTAACTCACCTGATGCATAGGCCTCCGAATGAATATAGGAAACCTCTTTCAGTTTCAGAGAGCCTTCCAGCAGAATGGAATAATCCAGTCCCCTTCCGATCATAAACACATCCTTTGCGTTTATAATGGTGCCTGCCAGACGGTGAACCTCCTCCTTTTTGGAAAGGACAAAGCCCATTACCTCCGGTACTCTGCAAAGCTCTCTCATATAATCGGCAAGCTCCTGCTCACTCCACAGCCCTCTTGCCACAGCCATTCTTGCTGTCAACAGATAAAGCACTGCAAGCTGGGTGGTGTATGCCTTGGTTGAAGCTACCGCTATCTCAGGGCCGGCATTGGTATAAATCACATATTCACTTGCCCTTGCAATGGATGCGCCCTTCACATTTACAATAGAAATGCTGGGTGATCCACACTTTCTGGCAAACTTAAGCGCTTCTAAAGTATCAATGGTTTCTCCTGACTGGGAGATTGCGATTACAAGCGTCTCCTTATCCACCACCGGATCATTGTACATAAATTCGGAAGCCATCACCACATCCACATGAATGCCGATCATGGCCTGAATTAGGCTCTTCCCTACCAGTCCGGCATGCATAGCTGTTCCACAGGCAATCACACAGATTCTCCTGCAGGATGCAAGAACCTCATCCCCGATTCCCTCTTCCGAAAAGTCGGGCCTGCCGTCCTTAATCCTCGGCATAATGGTGTCCTTAATCACCTGAGGCTGCTCCATGATCTCTTTTTCCATAAAGAAAGGATAACCGCCCTTGCTGCTGCGGCTTACATCCCAGTCAACCTTCAGCCAGTTGATCTCCGCCTTGTCACCGGATAAGTCAAACATCTCAATGCCTTCCTCCGAAAGACATACTACATGAAACTCGGGAACCACGAAATAATCGGTGGTAAAAGGTACAATGGCCGCCACATCCGATGACAGAATCGCCCCGTCCTCTGTGACTGCTGCCACAATGGGACTTACATTGCGCACCGCAAATATCCTGCCCGGCTGATCCTCAAACAAAATCGCCAGTGCAAAGGTTCCCTTCAACTTCAAAACCGTCTTACGAATTGCAGAATAGGGGTCTCCTTCATAAAAATGCTCCAGTACGGCCGCTACCACCTCACTGTCCGTCTCTGAGGCCAGCTTACCTTCCAGTCCGTACTTTTCGGTAAGCTCCTTGTAATTTTCGATAATACCATTGTGTATCAGCGTGATTTTGCCGAATTGATGGGGATGGGCATTCTCATCACACACGCCCCCGTGAGTAGCCCATCTGGTATGACCAATTCCGCAGCATCCCGCCGGCTTTTGCTCCTCACACAAATTCCGTAAATCCTTTACTCTTCCCGCACGTTTTACGATCTGTGTTCCGTTCCGGTTTAAAAGCGCAATGCCGGCACTATCGTAGCCTCTGTACTCCAAAAGCTCAAGCGCATCAAGCATAATCTCTTTGGCATCATTTTTGCCTGTATATCCAATAATTCCACACATAATTGTTTCCCTCATCTTTCTCTATTATATTTAAAGTTTCTTATCATTATCTATATGGTCTGACCGCTGTCGGTAGACTTTCTCCGTTATACCGTATTTGTTTTGCGGTTACCCGCATATTTGCCGGTATATCTCGCACCGGAGTCTGTACGAAAGAGCATCCGCCGAATTTTCGATAACTCTTTTCCTCGTCAACCTTCCGCTGCTCGGCAGAAGGCCTGGCGCTAGATGCAGGAAACAATGACAATGCTGTTCTATTCAATTATCAATGTACATAGAACCAAGCAGCAAGCCAAAAGCTAACGCTCACATGTGTTATTATACACAAAACACCTGCGGTTGTAAACCACAGGTGTTTGAATTGTTGCCGCCCTATTATTCAAGATTTCACACTGCTTTCCGTAACAGTTCAATCTTTGGCCCCTGCATCACCTACAATGCTTTCTTAATTCTTCCAGCCTTCTGAAAAACATTTCTTTCCATTCCGCCGCATCTTCAAAAATGCTTTCATCTATATCTTTGATCTGATGTAAGCCGATCTGACCCACGGCCTCGACTGCAGCCTCACGCTGTGTCATTTTTCTGGGATAAACAGTCTGACAATTTGCACCATCTATGGTATCATAGCTGCCAAAGCTCTGGTTAAAATCCATCAGCGGATATAATGAAATATATTCATTTGTCTGATTGTCAATCAGTATCCCCCAGTTCTCCGGGTGTCTGTCAATATTTCCAACCAGATAGTCAATAATGTTCATGCCATAATATGTATTTTTATCCACTCTGATACATTCATCCAACACATCCAGATCATGATTCACAGCATATATTTCAAATGCCATCTTCGAAGCAATTGAATAACGTTTTGAGGTTATGATCCTACTTTCTGTTACTCTCTGTCCGTCATAAAATCCCTCTTTATATTCCACCTGCTTAAAATCAAAGCACTGACACAGCTTACTTGCAAGCAATTCTTTCCTTACCGCATCATCACCGCCGTCTTTCAATAAGATAAAATCATTTCCTCTTCTGATCCATGCTTTAGGGAAACATCCTTTTGTTGACAAGTCCGGCGCCAACTCCTGATTGGTGACCGTCATCGGCTTTCCCCGAAGCGGCAATTCCACAATCGCTTTATTTAATGAATTATCATACAGGTTCAAACTCTCAAAAGAAACTTCTTCGTTCTTCTCTTTGACCCAATAGATATCCGTCAACGACACACAGTGATATGATAATGATATTTTAGCACGATCACGATCTGTCATTGCCTGTGCCATTCCAATACTGTTCAAAATTTCTTTAGCATATTTTCTGTCAAGAGACAATACACGCGAAGCACACCAATGATAAAAATTATTTATATTGTTAAACTGTATATCAAAATCACGTCCACTCTCAAGATAAAGATCATAGGGGCAAAACCTTTCATCCAGTACGACAGCTTCTCCTCTGGTATTGATCTCTGCCACTTTCCTTGTTCCATGCATGATCTCATAGCATATCATACCGTCTTTCTCTTCAGAGCTTGGACTGTTTTCGTTTAAAATATATTTTCCATTTTTTATCAGCAAACGGTTAACCACAGCATCACCATCCCCTACTTCTCACTATACAAAGTATACTCTACCTTGCGGCTCTTTATTTTTCCGTCTTCCTTCCCCTCCAAATAAGCCCAAAACATAAAATACAGCCTTTTCCCATTAACCATTGCCAATTCTATTGGCTTAGCTAACCCTGTACCGTTTTGCAGGAAATTGACACAGTCCATTTTAACACAGTTGCCCACAATCTCTGTTTTAATACACTGTTCCTCGGATACATCCTCTATAAAACGAATAACTACCCCAATCGCAAAAGTTTCGTCCACAGTAATATCCAATGTCAAATCACTGTCATTATCAAATAAAAATACGGTTCCGCAATCCACAATATCATAATTATGGGAACTTAATTTTATCGTCAAGCTTTTCACCCTCCCCGCCGGCCTTACATTCGCCTACTCATACTTCACATACTCGCCATACTCTTCCCAGATATTGCAAACCCAGGTTTTCCCCTGATTAAAGATGATCTCCTCGCCATTTTCATCATAGAATTTAGCAGGTGTGGCGTCACCGTTGTAACGCTCCCAGGTACCCTTAATCACCTTGCCGCCTGTAAAGACAATGGCGTCTCCTTCTCCGTGAACGCCGAATGCAAGATAATCATGGTCATCACGAACCTCACCGTGACAATACTGGAACACCACGTTGGAAACTGCAAGCTGGCTTCCATCCAGTTCATCAATCTGCTTATCATTGTCCTGAAATCTGTAATACAGCTGATCCTGCTCGTTGTACTCAAAGTAAGGATTATAGGCTCCATAGCCGCCTTTATTTCCTTCCGTTCCGCCGGGATAAATCAGGACTGCACTTTCCGCATCCGCATAATAATCCTCGGCACGCACCTCATCGGCCGCAAAGGTAAAGGGCGGCACATAAGCATCATCATACTCCCAATCATATTCAAGTCTCTCGGCGGCTTCCATCAATCCGTCAATGAAAAGATAGCCTCTAAACTCGTCAGCATATCCCGGCCTGCTTATTCTGTCAAAGGCCTCATGCGCCGGGTTATAAATACCTGCAACGGCAGCGCTGATATTCTGCACTGTATCCCGGTTAATCAGCTCCTCCACATAGGGTCTTGCCAATCCCCAGTTACAGTAAATTGCTTCATAGCCCATGGCAACATATACAAAATAATCCCTGCTGCTTCTTACCGGCCCAATCCGATCCAGATCATCAAAATCCTCAAACACAGCCATCAATCTGGTAATACGTCCCTCCACAGGCGCCTCATAAATAATGCTGGCTTTGGAAATTCCGTACTGCGGCATAGCGGGAGAATTGTTAGGAATCATAACGGCAATCGGCCGTCTCGTAACGACCTCCTGCTCCTTCCATTCTCCTGTCAGATAGCTCTGCATCTGACCATCCACAACTGTTCTCTCCTGAATAACCGGAAATCCCTCCGGCGTAGGCGACGGCTCTGCCGTAGGCTCCGGTGTTGCCACCTGTGCCTCTTCTACCACATCCGGCTCTTTTTCCTCCTCATTACTCTTTCCACAGCCGGACAGCATAGTCAAAGCCATGATACCCGCTATAAACAAGCTAAGTAGCCTTTTTTTCATCTTGTTTCCCTTTCTTTCAATTCGATCGGTCAAATTTCCGCTTCCTAAATAAAAGGATTGTACTCCCTTTCATATCCGATGGTAGTCGTCTCTCCATGCCCAGGATAAACCTTTACATCCTCCGGCAGCACCATCAGCTTCTCTCTTATGGAACGGACCAGCGTGCTCATGCTGCCGGTAGGTAAATCCGTTCTTCCCACAGACTCCTGAAATAAAGTGTCTCCACTAATCAGAATTTTATCATCCTCAAAATAATAACAGCAGCTTCCTGCCGTGTGTCCCGGCGTTGCAATCAATTTACAGGTTATTCCGGCAGCGGTTATTTCCGCTCCGTCTCCCACATATTCATCGGCTTTTACCGTGCAGGCTCTCCCAGCGCCCTTTGATACATTTAACGACGCATCCTCACAAAGCGCTTTCTCACCCTCATAGGCATATACCTTTGCACCGGATAAGTTTCTTAACGCCTCCAGTCCCCAAATATGGTCAAAATGCCCATGAGTCAGCAAAATAGCCTCAACCTGAAAACCATTTTCTTTTAATTTGTTATAAAGATACTCACCCTGATCCGCCGGATCAAAAACAATTACCTGCTTTTTGCCATCTTCATATATAAAATAACAGTTGGTTTGGCATATACCTAAAACAATTCGCCCTATTTTCAGGTTTCCCATTTGCTTTCAAAGCTCCTCTCTGTGTCAGCCAGTAGTTCTTTCTATATCTATTACACTTTCAATGGATCTGATCTTATCTATAATACGAATCAATTCATCCCTGTTGCTGATCTCAAAGGAGGTTGCCAATGTGGCAAGCCCCTGCTTATTGGTTCTGGTATTCATGGAAAGAATATCTATATTCTTTTCGGTCAGGGCTTTGGAAATATCCGCTAACAGACCGTTTCGATTATTGGCAAAAATTCTGATTTCCGCAAGATATTTTTCACCGATAGTCTCATCCGGAACACCTTCCCACTCCGCATCGATCAATCTGTCCCTCTCTAATTCGGGCAGATTTAAGATGTTGATACAGTCCGTCCTGTGAATGGAAATGCCTCTTCCCCTGGTAACAAAGCCCACAATTTCATCCCCCGGTACAGGCGAACAGCACTTGGAAAAACGCACCGCCAGATCATGAATGCCTTTAACCACAATACCGCTTTTGGATTTGATCTGAACCGGCTTTTTGGCGGGATCACTTTCTGCTACCGCAGCCAGGACCTCTTCATTGGTCAGCTCTTTCCTGTGATCCTTCTCATAGTGTTCCATCATCTTATTGATGATCTGTCCCTCTTTCAGGCCTCCATGCCCTACTGCCGCCAGAACAGACTCCCAGTCCCGGAAGCCATACTTGCGCATGATTACATCCATATATTCGGTTTTCATTAAGTCCGAAATATTAATGCCCTTGGAACGGCAGTAATTGTTTAAGAGATCCTTGCCCTTAACAATATTTTCTTCCTTAAATTCATTTTTAAACCACTGATTGATCTTACTTTTAGCCTGTGTACTCTTAACCACATTCAGCCAGTCGCGGCTCGGTCCCTTAGAATTCTGGGAGGTCATAATCTCAATACGGTCACCGTTTTTGATCTCATAATCAATAGTCACCAGTTTTCCATTGACTCTGGCGCCGATCATTTTATTTCCTACCGCACTGTGAATGCTGTATGCAAAATCAATGGGTGTGGAACCGGCAGGAAGGTTCTTCACCTCTCCGGTCGGTGTGAAGCAATATACACTGTCCGAAAATAAATCCAAATCGCTCTTAAGCAGATTCATGAATTCCTTATTGTCGGACATATCCCGCTGCCATTCCAAAATCTGACGCAGCCACGCCAGCTTTTCCTCCTCGGAATTTTCAACCTTCTTTCCGTCGGAGGCTTCCTTATATTTCCAATGGGCCGCAATACCGTATTCTGCCGCTTTATGCATTTCATAGGTGCGGATCTGAATTTCAAAAGGCTGCCCGCTGCTTCCGATCAATGTGGTATGCAGAGACTGATACATGTTGGCCTTGGGCATGGCTATATAGTCCTTGAAACGTCCCGGAATGGGTTTATACATCTCATGGATTACGCCAAGAGCCGCATAACAGTCCTTAACCGTGTCCACAATAATGCGCACTGCAAACAGATCATAGATCTGATCTATGGTTTTATTTTGGTTTTTCATCTTCTTATATATACTGAAAAAGTGCTTTACACGACCGTCAATCTGCGCTTTAATGCCGGCATTATTGATATGCTCACTGACCTCGTCAACAATATTTTGAATATATTTTTCACGGACGCTTTTACGCACCGCAATTTTATCCACCAGATCATAATAGGCTTCCGGCTCCAAATACTTCAGCGAAAGATCATCCAGTTCCACCTTGATTTTGGAAATACCAAGCCGCTGTGCAATAGGTGCATATATCTCCATGGTCTCTCTTGCAATTCTCTGCTGGCTTTCCGGCTTTTGATATTTCAGGGTCCGCATGTTGTGAAGTCTGTCTGCCAGTTTAATAATAATAACTCTAATGTCCTTTGCCATGGCAAGAAACATCTTACGAAGATTCTCCGCCTGCATTTCCAAGCGGTCCGGCGTCTTGTCACCCTGGTCCCCGGAAAAATGAAGGTGCTGCAGCTTGGTCACTCCATCCACCAAAAGCGCTACATCTGCGCCAAATTGCTGTTCTATTTCCTGAGAGGTAAAAATGGTGTCCTCCACCACATCATGGAGCAGACCTGCCGCTATGGTCTCCTTATCCATTTCCAGATCGGCAAGAATAATCGCAACGCATAAGGGATGGATGATATATGGCTCTCCCGACTTTCTCACCTGATTCTCATGGGCCTTGGACGCCAGATGATATGCCTTTTCAATCAGGGAAATGTCATCAGAAGGATGATATTTTCGGACACGCAGAATAAGGTCCCGGTAAAGCTGCTCGGGGCTTTGAAATTCCTGTATGGCTTCAATTCTTCCGTCATCAAATACTACTTCATTTTTCTGTTGGTTTGTATTTTTTTCTTCTGTCATGCCATCACATCCGTGTTTGTTTGTCAAAACAGTTTCTTTACTATTTTGTATTATTTTAAATTGATACCAAATTATTATATATTCTTTTAATAATATAGTCAATGAGCCTGTTTTTCAGTTGGAAAAAAGCGCCTATTTTACACTTGGAAAAACAGACTCACTACGGTATAATTATATTTAAGATTTTTATTAATACATATTATGATAAGAAAGTGAGTTGCACCATGAAAAGTCTATCAAAAAACAAATGGGTAAGAGCTGCAATACCCGCTCTATTACTTCACTGCAGCATTGGTACTGTTTACTGTTGGTCCATTTTTAGTCAGGAAATTGCCGATTATATCGGTTTTTCAAAGGGAGCTACCGAATGGGCCTTTAGCTTTGCCATCTTTTTCCTTGGCATGTCTGCCGCATTCTTAGGCAACATTGTTGAAAAGGATATCCACAAATCCTCTCTGATTGCAAGCATCTGTTTTGCCGCAGGTATGGCCGGCACCGGTCTGTTTATCTGGTACGGCGGTGCACATAAGGGAAGCGCCCTGGCATTGATCGGAATTTATATATGCTACGGCTTTATTATGGGTATTGGCCTTGGAACCGGTTATCTTTCTCCTGTTAAAACCCTGATGCTCTGGTTTGAGGACCGCAAGGGTCTTGCTACAGGACTTGCTGTTGCCGGTTTCGGCGCAGCGAAAGCAATTGCCAGTCCTATTATGCAGTCTCTTCTTGATTCTCTGGGAGAAAGCGGCATATACAAAATGTTCCTGATCCTTGCTGTTGTTTACTTTATTATGATGTTTGTAGGACATCTGCTTCTTGCCAAGCCGGAAGGCTGGCATGAACCGACTTCCACCGAAAAGGGTGCTCGCGCCATTGACGTCATCAAAGCCAAGCCCGTTACCTTCATTGGAATCTGGCTGATGTTCTATATTAATATTACCTGCGGTCTGGCTCTGATTTCTCAGGAAAAGATGATTATTAAATGTATCGGTCTGGTTGGCGTGGTTGGTATTCTCTCTTCCGTAACCGCTATTTTCAACGCAGGAGGGCGCCTCGGCTTCTCAGCATGGGCCGACACCTTTAAGGACAGAAATTCCATTTACAAGATTATATTCATTCTGTCCATAGCGGCTACTGCACTTGTCATCATCACTCAGGGTATTACCAACAGAGGGCAGAACACTCTGCTTATGATCCTTGTGCTTATTCTTCTGTTTGTAGTAAATGCAGGCTACGGTGGCGGTTTCAGCAATGTTCCGACTCTTTTGTCCGATCATTACGGTATGAAAAACATCAGTGCCATCCACGGCATCACGCTTTCCGCATGGGCCATTGCCGGACTGACCGGCAACCAGATGGCAGCCTTTATCGTAAAGCACTTTGGTCAGGAGGAAGAACTTTTTCATGAGCTTGCGGACGGAACCGTTGAAACACTGATTGTCAATCCCACCGGTTACCAGACCGTGCTGTACGTTACCGTCGTACTTTATATCATTGCGGCAATTATCTGCTTTACCATGGTAGGGAAAAAATCCGAAGAAAAATAATGAATTTTGACTAAAAAAGTTTTGACGAAGTCATATTTGCAAAAATATTGTTATTTTTAAGCAAAATACTTATAGATTTCATTTTTTCCAAGCAATATAATAGTACCAGAGTTGAACACGGAATCAACTCAGAGCTAATTAGCAATTCCGGAAGAATTCCCCTTTTACACAAGCGAAAGCCCCTGAGAATAATCTCAGGGGTTTTTGCTTTGCAATATTTTGGGGCAATATTTTTTTATCCTCCTAATCCTTATTGACTTCTCACTGCGATCCCAACACTTTCCTGTCACATCCAAAAGACAGGTACATAAAAAGGCAAGCACTTTTCATGTGCCTGCCTTTTAAATCAGGTAGCAGGGGCAGTAGGAATCGAACCCACATCGACGGTTTTGGAGACCGCTGTTCTACCTTTGAACTATGCCCCTATATGGTAGTTTTATGCCATTGCTTTAACCACCGAAAGCTATTATATCTTATGAAGCAGTTCCCTGTCAACTAATTTATGTATGAACCTTTCAAAATTAATCCTGCCGTTGTCAGCTCACTGCAGTATCACTGCTAATAAAGCAAAAGCCCCTCTGTATCCTCTTCTATGCTCTTGCTGTAGGCCTTGATTTCATCTGATGGTGAATACTTCTCATCCGGATACAATACTTCATGAAGCTTTATGACATTGTCCTCCAGAGAGATGGGCACGATACAGGAGCCCTCCAGTCCGATATTCCCCCCGTTTCTAAGTCCGGCAAAGGGAAAGCCGTCGCTGACCGTCACCTTAAAATCACCGATCATGCCAAGCATGGGTATCACATCCTCTATGTCCACGGAAGTCACCACATGAGGAAGCACTGCATTCATGGTTTCAACCAGGCTGCCTACCGAAGCCTTCTTCGCCTTTTCCATCATGGCAATCAGCACATTTCTCTGTCTTTCGGTACGTTGAAAATCATCTCCCACATATCGTATTCTGCAATATGCAGTGGCCTGCAATCCGTTTAAGGTCTGTAATCCGGCCTCCGTAACCGGCGTATAATCCACGCCCTCGGTAGCGGTAAAATTCTTTCCATCGGAGGAGGTTCCCACCATACTGATCTGGTAGTTATTCAGATGCTTGATCTCCGATTCCTGCACATCGATCTCTATACCGCCCAGGGCATCCACCGCCTTGGTCAAGCCTTCAAAGCCTACGGTCACATAGTCTGTAATATAAAGATCCGTATTCATATTAATCATGCTAAGCGCCTGCTCCGGTCCTCCCAGGGCATAAGCAACATTGCACTTCCGATAGGTATCATTTCCCGCATTCAAATAAGTATCTCTGTAAATAGAAATAAGACGTACCTCATGGTTGTCCATGTCAATGGAACAAATCATAATGGTATCACTTCGGTTATTGCCCTTTCCAAGGTTCTCATCTCTGGCATCCACACCAAAAAAAGCAATATTATAAACACCCGTATAACTGCTTGCGGTATCGCTTCCCTTAGCCTCCGTCACCTTTTGTTTCACTTCCTCATTAACCCCAATCTTCTCTTCATCGATAACGGTTTTTGTTACTCCATCTTTTCCGGTAGTGCGGAGTACCACAAACAGCACACCAACAGCAACTGCCAGCACCAGTACTTCAATGATGAATAATGGAATGTGTTTCACCCATTTCTTCTTCTCCATCTTTGGCTCCTTAATCCCTGTTCGATATTTTATTCTCACATAAAACCTTTTCTATTTTATCACAAACTAACTGTTTTGAATACCACGATCTGTTTTTTTGTAAAGTTTTTGTTAAGTTTGTCACACTTTTGTCATATTTATAAAAGATCAATTGCATCCGTAACGCTGCTCACGCCGATCACCTTAATGCCCGAAACATCCTTCACCGCATCCATAGAAACCTTAGGAATGACACAGGTGGTAAATCCCAGCTTTTTGGCCTCCTGAACCCTTGCCTGAATCATGCTGACGCCCCGCACCTCACCGCTCAGTCCTACCTCGCCAAGCGCAATCATTTTCTCATCAATAATTTTATTCTTAAAGCTGGATACCAGCGCCATCACAATTCCCAAATCAATAGCCGGCTCCTGTATCCTGATACCTCCTGCAATATTCACGTAAGCGTCGCAGCCGCCCATCTGCAGCCCCAGCCTCTTTTCCAGAACGGCAATCAGCAGATTTACCCTGTTAAAATCAGTGCCGGTAGTCTGCCTTCTGGGTATTCCAAAGCTGCTATGGCACACAAGAGCCTGTATTTCAATCAGCATAGGGCGGGTTCCCTCCATGGAGCATACCACAATGGAACCGCTTGCCTGTTCGGGCTTTCCGCTTAACATAAACTCTGAAGGATTTTCCACCTCCCGCAGGCCGTCGGACGCCATCTCAAAGACGCCGATTTCATTGGTGGAACCAAAACGGTTTTTGACTCCCCGCAGAATGCGGTAGGAGGCATGTCTGTCCCCTTCAAAGTAAAGAACGGTATCCACCATATGCTCTAACACTCTGGGCCCTGCTACGGTTCCCTCCTTGGTCACATGTCCCACAATAAACACCGATATGTTAAGTCCCTTGGCCAATTGTAAAAACACGCCGGTAGCCTCCCTGACCTGAGACACGCTTCCCGGAGCGGAAGAAATTGTTTCATTATACATTGTTTGAATGGAGTCAATAACAACCACATCCGGCTTACTGCGCCTTATGGTTTCCTCAATGGTGCCAAGACCGGTTTCACATAAAAGCTTCAGATGCTCATTGAAATCACCAATGCGGTTGGCACGAATCTTGATCTGCTTTAAGGACTCCTCCCCGGAAACATAAAGCACTTCCCTTTGATCCTGTGCCAGCATTCTGCACACCTGCAAAAGAAGGGTAGATTTGCCGATACCCGGGTCTCCGCCTACCAATGTAAGAGAGCCTCTCACCAGACCTCCTCCCAAAACCCTGTCCAATTCTCCGCTGTGGGTAGTCAGGCGGTCCTCCTCCTCCAGCGAAATTTCCCGAAGGATTATCGGTTTCCCTGCGGATGCGCTGCTTCGGGACTGACTGCTCTTACCCTGACTTCCCGATACTACAGTTTCCTCCACAAATGTATTCCACTGATGACATCCCGGACACTGTCCCATCCATTTGCTGGACTCATATCCACATTCCTGACAAAAAAATACGGTTGATGCTTTTCCTTTTGCCATATCCTCTCCCTAAACTACACTGTGTACAGCCTCTTTCCGGTTCCTTTCCTTACAACCGGCCGAAACACGCTTTGCGAGTTTCGCTGGTTATCGCGGCAGTCGCTGAGTGAACATGCAAACATGTTCGTTTGGCTCGTTGCTCGCGTAAATCAGACGAAACACGCTTTGCGAGTTTCGCTGGTTATCGCGGCAGTCGCTGAGTGAACATGCAAGCATGTTCGTTCAGCTCGTTGCTCGCGTAAATAAAAGGAGCCGCCAAAGGGCAGCTCCCTTTCATTTACCGCATAACTGCTTTTATTTGGTAATCTTAACGTTCACTTCCCCAATTCCGCTAAGCTCTACGCTGATGTTCAGCTTTCCGCCCAGATTGGTCTTCATCTTACCAATGCTCTGGTCATTGATAAATACCTCATACTCAGTATCCTCCTCTATCTCAAGAGTGATCTGTGCATCTTCCTCACCCTCTACCATAAAGGCAACACCGTCAGCCATCTCCGAAAAATGTGATACGCTGGTTCCCGGAACCGACTCATATACAAACATTCCGTTTCGTTCCAGCTTGGTCATCGTCTTGTAGGTTTTAACCTTGTACAGGTCTCCGCAATGTTCAAAATCCTCCACCTTGGCCTTATTATCCAGTAAGTGATTTCCAAAACTGATGGTACCGTCTGCTTCCGAACGAAGTAATTCTTCTACAACAGCCATTTCTTAAGTCCTCCCGCCATAAATCTTTGGTCTTTTCTAATTAAAATCAGTATAATATATTTTCCTTTAAAAATCTACTTTTCTTTTACGTCAAAGACAACTTGTTCCTTTCGAAAGCCTGCACTTACCGTATCGCCTGCCTTAATATGTCCTGCAAGGATTTCCTCTGCAAGCGGATTCTCTATTACGTTTTGAATGGCGCGCTTTAAAGGCCGGGCTCCCATCTTGGCGTCAGAGTATTTTGTTACCAGATGCTCCTTTAATGCCTGACTGACATTCAGCCTGATCTGCATCTGCTTTTTGCACCGCTTTGCCAGTGTGTCGCACAGCAGATTGACAATGTCATGCATTTCTTCCCTGCCAAGAGGCTGGAACACCATAATTTCATCGATACGATTGATAAATTCAGGTTTAAAGAGCTTTTTAACCTCCTCCATAACGCCCAATTTCATCTTTTCATAATCCTGCTCCTTGGTGGTCTCCGTAATAAATCCAAGATTCTTAGGCGCTACAATTCTCTGTGCACCGGCATTGGAGGTCATAATCAAAATCGTGTTTTTAAAGCTGACCTTGCGTCCCTTGGAATCCGTAATGTGCCCGTCATCCAGCACCTGAAGCAGTACATTGAACACATCCGGATGCGCCTTCTCAATCTCATCAAACAAAACCACGGAATAAGGGTTTTTGCGGATCTTCTCGCTTAGCTGTCCGCCCTCCTCAAATCCTACATAGCCTGGAGGGGAACCAATCATTTTAGACACCGAATGCCCTTCCATATATTCCGACATATCCACACGAATCAACGCATTTTCCGATCCGAACATAGCTTCCGCAAGAGCCTTGGAAAGCTCCGTTTTTCCCACACCGGTAGGTCCAAGGAACAAGAAGGACCCGATAGGTCTTCCGGGGTCCTGCAGCCCGACCCTGCCTCGCCTGATTGCGCGGGCTACCGCTGTAACAGCTTCATTTTGTCCGATCACACGCTTATGCAGCACCTTTTCCAGCTTCAACAGCCGCTCGCTTTCCTTTTCGGTCAGCTTTTTGACAGGAACCTTTGTCCATGCTGCTACTACCTCCGCAATCTCATTTTCCCCGATGGAAAACTGATTTTCCGTCTGTTTTTTGCGGTTTATTTCCTTAGCGCGCTCGTACTTTTTAATTAAGGCTTCCTGCTCTCTACGCAGGTTCGACGCCTCTTCAAAATTACCCTCTTTAATCAGCTGCTCCACCTGTTCATCCAGCCTGTCGATCTCTGTCTGCAGCACTTTCATTCCCTGCGGAACATGCATATTTTTCAGTCGTACCGCCGATGCAGCCTCATCAATCAGATCAATGGCCTTATCAGGAAGGTTTCTGTCATTAATATATCTCTCTGACAGTGTAACTGCCGTCACTATCGCTTCATCGGTAATTGTCACCTTATGATGCTCTTCATATTTGGGCGCAATCCCCCGAAGAATTTCCACCGCCTGATCTATGGAAGGCTCCTCCACATATACCGACTGAAAACGGCGTTCCAGGGCCGCATCCTTTTCCACATATTTGTGATACTCCGCTACCGTAGTTGCACCGATCAGCTGTAACTCTCCTCTTGCCAGTGACGGCTTTAAAATATTGGAGGCATCAATTGCACCCTCAGCACCGCCGGCACCGATAATGGTATGCATTTCATCCAGAAACAGAATCACATTCCCGTCTTCCTGAACCTCCTTAATTACCTTTTTAATTCTTTCCTCAAACTCACCCCGGTACTTGGAGCCTGCCACCATACCGGACAAGTCCAACGTAAGGAGACGCTTATTCTGCACGGTAAAGGGCACCTCTCCCGCCACAATACGGGAAGCAAGTCCTTCTACCACAGCAGTCTTGCCAACTCCCGGCTCGCCGATCAGGCAGGGATTATTCTTGGTTCGGCGGCTTAAAATTTCAATAACACGCTTAATCTCATCCTCTCTGCCAATGACAGGGTCCAGCTTTCCCTCTGCCGCAAGAGCCGTCAGATCCCGGCTGTACTGCTCCAATGTTGAGGTCTTCTTACTCTTTTTGGCCGGCTTCCGGGAAAGATCCTCCTTATAAAGATTGCCGTCCTGTCCCATGGAAAGCAGGGTATCTACATACAGCTTCTGTATGGACATTCCAAGGGTATTTAACAGCCGAACCGCAACGTTTTCACCCTCTTTAAGAAGCGCCAGCATAATATGTTCCGTTCCCGTCTGCTCTGCGCCAAAACGGTCTGCCTGCCGATGGGCCTCCTCCAGAATACTCTGGGCTCTGGGAGAATATCCCTCCTGCTCCTTCAATGCAACAGGGCTCTCCGGTACAATCAGTTCCCTGATCATTTCCAGAATTTTATCCTCATCGGCGCCGTTTTCAAGCAGTACCTTTGCTGCCACTCCGGTATTTTCCTTTAAAAGTCCTACCAAAATATGCTCTGTTCCCACATATCCGGTATGCATTCTTGCTGCTGTCTTTTCTGCCAGCTTAAGAGCTGTTTTTGCTTTATCAGTAAATCCAAATCTCTGATTACTCAATTAAGGCTCCTCCAAATTCTTCATATATTTCTTCAATCATGCCATGCACTTCTTCTCTGGAAATCCCCTTGCAGATTGCCTTTGCCATAATAACACGGAGCTCCTGTCCCATTTCTTCAAGGGTTCTAAGCTTGTCAATGTCAAGAGCTATGACTGCGCCCTTTCTTCTGTCCACCTTGACAAAGCCTTCCTGCTTCAGCACCGTATAGGCCTTATTCACGGTATGCATATTGATACCAATCTCATCTGCCAGCTGCCGCACGGAAGGAAGAGCATCTCCTTCCTGAAACCTTGACGTGGCAATCCCAAAAACAATCTGATTCCTAAGCTGTAAATACAAGGCCTCCTCGCTGTTAAAATCTATTTCTATAAACATTTCTCCATCCTTTCGTATTTGACGCAAGAGGAATAGCCGCCGCTATTCCTCTTCTCTTAAGTGATAGAAAAATCCTGTAACACATTACAGATCTTTATCATCCATATTTAAAAACTCGAACTCAAATTCATCATCATCCACCAGGAAATTCTGCGGTTTTCTGGAAGCAGGCTTTTTCGGGCTCTCCTTTCTCTCTGCGGCACGAAGTTCCGGCTCCTCTGTGGAGGTTTTCCGTTTCTTTGCGGGGCGTTCGCTTTCCCTGCTCGCAGGTGCTTCCTCCCGCTGGGAGGATGCCTTTTTCCTTCTTACAGGAGCAGCTTCCTCTTCTTCCTCTTCCCGTCTTTTAGCCTTCTTCCTTACGGGTATCTCTTCTTCTTCCTCTTCCTCCTCATCGTCTTCATCATAATCCTCATAATAAAGGCTTCTGATCTTCAGCAGAAGAATGGTAACCGCAATGAAGAACAATACGATCACTACCGCAAGTATAATAATGACAATCTTATCCTTGTCAACCTGATCCTGAAGCTTCTGGGCATTTTCATTGGATGCATTGACAGCGTTCATCACCTCGGACAGCCTCATTCTGTTCTGGGAAATATTATCATACAGGAAGTAATCATAATCGTCATTGTCCTGGTTCTTAGCCCAACGGATTTCATAGTCATTGTGCTCCTCCTCAGGCTCGGAAACAGGTTCTTCACCGCCTTCCGGTGCTTCACCCTCTGTTCCCTCCGAATTGCCGCCTTCGGGTGTATCCTCACCGCCTTCGGGTGTATCCTCACCGCCTTCGGTATTCTCACCCTCACCGCCTTCCGGATTGTCCACAGTTGCTGCGCCAATGGCAATCAGGTCGGAACGCACATAGCCCTCAATCGTTCTTCCGTTATAACTGCAGGTCATCTGATACCACTTATTCCCTGCGCTGTCATTGGCTTCTCCAATCAGAGTGATTGCCGTTCCGTTTGGAAGAGAGGTTACCACATCATGAGAGGTTGACGCTCCCGAACGGATCTTAACATTGGTGTCACATTTAATCACTGCCTGCTGCTCACCGATGGAAGTAGGAACTGTTTCCGCAGGCTTTTGCGTCTCTGTCGTTGTGGCAGCTGCCTGTGTTGTATCATCTTCATAAAATTCAAGTGTTTCGGCAGTTTCCACAAGATCGCTTCTGATATAGCCGTAGCCCCCTCCGGCCACAGGCACCTTATACCACTTCATTCCCGAGCTGTCCTGCTCCACGCCTACAATGTCAATTGTTTTTCCTTTGACCGTACTTGCTATTACTTCGCTGCTGGTATTTGCCTCTGCACGAATCTTGGCAGTATCAGCAATTACTTTTCCCTCCGCCGCAAAACTGTTAAATGCAGTCATCCAAAATACTGTCATTATGATAACAGCCGCAGCCAGACCTTTTAACAGATTACTCTTTTCCGTCAGAGCTTTTAAATTTTTCACCTTAATTATCTCCTTTATCTTTCTCTTGTATAACGCTTGCTTCCGCTTTCTCCGCGAACACTCTCTCCGTATCCCGCCATACTCTTCTGCCTGCCGCTACGCGCCTTTTCCTCCAGCTTACGGTGGTAAACCATCTCACACTTGCTGCAAAGCCGGCCGCTTTTGATATCTACGCCGCACATCTCACATCGGATATAACCGCCCCGATTATCAAGTACCTCAAAACGCTTTTCCTTAATCATTTCACGAATAGCCTTGTGGCTGACACCGGTATGAGCGGATATTTCCGCCACATTGGCTCCCTTATTTTTCTCCAGATAGTTGCGAGCCTTACCGTAATCGTCATATTCCAGAATGCCGCAATCCTCACACCGGTATTCTCCTACCCCTCTATATACCATAACGCCTCCGCATTCCCTGCAAAGGGTAGGCCTGTGATAATCATTGGTCAGCAGTAATCTATGCATCTCCTCAGCCATATGTTATCCGCTCCTCCACTTCTCACAACTATGCCTCATCAATTGCCTTTCCAATATCATGACGCATATATTTATTTTCGAAATCAATCCACTCCGTTGCCTTATAGGCGTTAGCTCTTGCTTCCTTTAAATCCTTTCCCTTGGCGGTTATGCCCAGCACTCTTCCGCCGTTGGTAACAATTCCGTCATCCGTCTGCCTGGTTCCCGCATGAAAGCAGAAATAAGAATCCTGCCCTTCGAATCTTTCCAGCCCGTGGATGGGAAAACCTTTCTCATATTTTACAGGATATCCATCGGACGCCAGTACAACACACACGGCCGCATTATCCTCAAATTGCAGATCAATCTGATCCAGCCTTCCGTCAATGCAGGCTTCCATCACTTCTATAATATCATTCTTCATACGGGGAAGCACTACCTGCGCCTCAGGATCACCAAATCTGGCATTATACTCCAACACCCTTGGCCCCTTATCGGTAAGCATCAGTCCAAAGAAAATAATTCCCTTAAACTCCCTGCCCTCTTTGGCCATAGCATCCACTGTAGCCTGATAAATGTATTCCTTACAAAACGCATCCACCTCTTCGGTGTAGAAGGGACTGGGGGAAAAGGTTCCCATTCCGCCTGTATTCAGCCCCGTATCTCCGTCTCCGGCACGTTTATGATCCTGTGCGGAGGTCATAGTTTTAATGGTCTTTCCGTCCACATAGGAAAGGACGGACACCTCCCTGCCTGTCATAAACTCCTCAATCACCAACCGGTTTCCGGCGTTTCCAAACTGTTTATCCAGCATAATGGTCTTAACGCCGTCCTTCGCTTCCTCTAAGCTCTGACAGATCAGCACGCCCTTTCCGAGAGCCAGTCCGTCTGCCTTTAACACGATAGGGAACTGTGCACTCTCCAAATACTTAAGCGCATCCTCCGCACTGTCAAAGGTTTCATAAGCCGCTGTGGGAATATTGTATTTTTTCATTAAATCCTTGGAAAATGCCTTGCTGCCTTCCAGAATTGCCGCATTCTTTCTGGGTCCAAATACGCGAAGCCCTTCCTGCTCCAGCACATCTACAAGCCCTCCGACCAAAGGATCGTCCATCCCTACAATGGTAAGATCGATTTCCTTTTCTCTGGCAAAAGCAGCCAGTTTATCAAATTCCATCGCTCCGATGGGAACACATTCTGCGATCAGGCCGATACCTGCATTTCCCGGTGCGCAATAAATTTGGTCTACCTTCCTGCTCTTTGCAACGCTGGTGGCTATGGCATGCTCTCTGCCACCGCTTCCTACGATTAATACTTTCACCTGTGTATTCCTTTCTTATTTATAATGAGCCGCTATTTCATCAATTGCCTGGGGCAATATGATCCATTCCGCCTGCTCCATAACTCTCTTTTGCAGGATTTCCGGCGTATCACCGTCCTGCACCTCTACAGCCTTTTGTTTGATAATCCGGCCCGTATCCGTGCCCTCATCCACATAATGAACCGTAGCACCGGTCACCTTTACTCCCCGCTTTAAAGCCTCCTCGTGAACCTTCAACCCATAAAAGCCCGTTCCGCAAAAGGAAGGGATCAGGGACGGATGTATATTGATAATTCTGTCGCGATACCGCTCAATCATTTGCTCTGGAAGAATAACAAGGAAGCCCGCCAAAACAATTAAATCAGGATTTAACTCGTCCAGTTTTTTCAAAAAGGCTTCATTAAATTCGGCCCTGTTTTGAAAGCTCTTCGGAGAAATGCAAACGGCGGGAATACCGTTATCTTCGGCTCTTTTTAAGGCAAAGGCGGATGCATTATTGCTAATAACGCATGCTATTTTAGTGTTTCGGATGGCTCCTGTTTTCACGCCGTCTATAATCGCCTGAAGATTGGTTCCTCCACCGGAAACGCATACTACTATGCTCAGCATATGATTACTCCCTCTTCGCCTGCCTGTGCTTTCCCTATAATGTATGCCTTATCTCCCGCTGCCTCAATTGCCGCGATTGCCTGATCGGCATCTGCCGGATCAAGGACAAGCACCATACCGAGACCCATATTGTAGGTATTGTACATCATCTTCTCTTCCAGCTCTCCTTTTTCCTTTATCAGCTTGAAAATAGGAGGAACAGGATAGCTGTTCTTTTCAATAACGGCCGTAATTCCATCAGGAAGCATTCTGGGAATATTCTCATAAAAGCCTCCGCCTGTAATATGGCTGCATCCCTTCACAGCAATTCCCGCATCCTTTACATTCTTTAATGCCTTCACATAAATCCGTGTAGGCTCAATCAAAGCTTCCCCTAAGGTCTTTCCCAGCTCTTCATAATATGTATTCAGGCTTTCTTTCGTCATAACAAATATCTTTCTCACCAGGGAAAAGCCGTTGCTGTGAACACCGGAGGAAGCAATTCCAACCAGCACATCGCCGGGCTTAATGGACTGCCCCGTAATCAAATCCTTCTCATCCACAACACCTACCGCAAATCCCGCAAGATCGTATTCCTCCTCTGGCATCAGCCCCGGATGCTCTGCGGTCTCACCGCCGATCAATGCCGCGCCGGCCTGCTTACAGCCCTCTGCAACTCCCTTGACAATGGTTGCAATCTTTTCGGGATAGTTCTTACCGCAGGCAATATAATCAAGGAAAAACAGTGGTTCCCCGCCTGCGCAGGCAATGTCATTGACACACATTGCAACGCAGTCAATTCCCACAGTATCATGCTTATCCAACAAAAAAGCAAGCTTAATCTTGGTTCCCACACCGTCTGTTCCCGAAACCAAAGTGGGATTTTCCATATCCTTAATGGCCGCTAAGGAAAACGCTCCTGAAAATCCGCCAAGTCCGCCAAGTACCTCCGGTCTCGTGGTCTCCTTGACATACTTTTTCATCAGTTCAACACTGCGATAGCCTGCCTCAATATCTACTCCGGCTTTCTTGTAATCCATTTTCACAATGCTCCTCTCTTCGTATCCGGCAAATGCCTATTTATAATTTTTATAACCTACCTCTTCCAGTCTGGCATCCTTTTTCTGAACGCTTTCCTCTAAGGTTTGGCTGTATGCCTTCAGCTTTGCCAGCAGCGCCTCGTCCGAGGTGGCAAGAATTTTAGCCGCAAGAAGCCCTGCATTGGTTCCTCCGTTAATGGCTACCGTAGCCACAGGAATTCCCGAAGGCATCTGTACAATCGAATACAGAGAATCACGCCCTCCAAGGGATGTGGTATGCATGGGAATACCAATCACCGGCATAGGAAAAATTGCCGCACACATACCGGGAAGATGAGCCGCCATGCCTGCTCCCGCAATGATAACCTTAAAGCCTTTCTCCTCTGCTGTCTTTGCATATTCAAAAAATACATCCGGCTCTCTGTGAGCAGATATGATTTTCATCTCAAATGTGATACCAAGCTCCTCCAAAATTTCTGCCGCCTTGGCCATAACCGGCATATCCGAATCACTGCCCATTACAATTCCTACCTGTGCCATACTTACCTCTCATTCCGCCGCCGCTGCGGCTTTGTATCTTTCATTGTGCCTGTCATTCTATAACATCATACTATAAAATGCCTGCCTTATCAAGCGGAAGGTTCAGTTCTTCACATCCGGGAAGAACAAATCTTCCCTCCACAATAATAGGGATTACCTTCTCATCTTCGGTCACCACACTGACCTCTCCCAGCTCATCATAGGGAATGGTAATATCCGTATGGCAGTTGAAATATGCGCTGCCATCTCCCTGCTTTCGTTTTAAAGAACATTCGTTATCTTTTGCTGTAATCTCTTTTCCGTCAGGATTATATACAATAACCTCCTCCGCATGGGAATAGCAGGTATCGCCTACCGCAAAGTGAGGACCGGTTTTCTCCGCAATCAGAATCGGCAGCTTATCCTCTATGCCGTATTTTCTTGCCGCCACAAAGGCCGTGGTGTTTGTTCCGATTGCAAACTCACCAAGGGGAAGGCTTTCATGATGATAAAGCACATTATCCCTGATATACTTTTTGTTTTCTTCCGGGCTTTCATGGTTTGCACAGCTGTAATCCACCACCATGCCGTCCTTAAAGGTCAGCGCAATATCCTTATACTCCAATTCATTTAAAAATACCCGGCTTACTTGCAGTATTCCTTCCGTTCCCGTAAGAACAGGGGATGTAAATACCTCTCCAACGGGAATATTCACATCCGCCACACAGTTTTCAAAATTGGTCTGTTTATCCCCGTCTGAAAGCTTATGAAGCATCACCTTCATGTTGGTTCGGTTTCCGCGCATTCCCTTAATAATCACATAGCTTCCCTGATCCAAAGTATCTATTATAATTTGCTGCATTCTCTGATAAAGCTTATAATCAAGAGTATTGATCTTCACCACCTGATCAAAAATTTCCTCAAAATCCTTTCCGATCTCCGGTATAGGGAAAGCAATAATGGTAAAGCTTCTCTCCTCACCCTTAATATATTGATTTTGCAGTTCTCCCACTGCCGACATATATTCTACGGTAAGCTTCTGCTGCGCTTCCGACAAATGAATGGCACGGGCCTTTTCCTTCAAATCCGCCGGCGTCTCACCGAACACCTCAACCACCGCAGGGCCGCCGAATACGGCCGCCTGCTCCTTGTACTTCTCATAGGCCTCCTTCCAGGCCTCCATACGAACCTGTATCAGCTTTTTGTCAAGCACCAGAGCCTGATCGTCCTTGTGATCAAAATCATACTGCTTATTGGGGATTGCTCCGCGATAACCGTTTCTGTTAAGCCCTTTGCCCTGCAGGATGCTGGCTGCCGCCCGGTAAATAACAGGCTCAAGCCCCATCTTCCTGAAATTGTCCACGGCAAGCTTAATCATAGGCTCAAATCCCAGACAATACCGGATATTCACTGTTTTCTTTTTGGAGATATCCTTGTTTCCCACCTGAAAGCCGATCCGATAGCCTTCCGTATAGGTATCCGCCATCTTTTTCAGGGTTTCCTGGTCCAGACTGTTTAAGTGACGCCATGTGGCGATTTCGTTTTCCGTCACATATTCCCCAAAATAATACAGATATCTGGGATCAGATATGTCCCCCTCGATAATGTTAAGGGCAAAATCCGATGCGGGTTCCAGCATGTCATACAACCTCTGTTCAAAAGCGTCTCTTGTATAATCACTGACATAATAATAAAGCATTTCCCTGAGAGCTTCCAGAGAAGGCAGACCGCCTCCTTCCTCCTGTTCACAGCAAAAAGAACCGTAAATTTCCAAAAACAGCTCCAGCCGGATTGTAAGCTCCTCCATACGCTTTTCAAATACGGCAGGAATTACACTGCGAAGCTCTGCACTCAAAAAGCACATAAGCTTCCCATACTCCTCTCCAAAACAGGAAGCTGCATACTCCGGGTTAGCATAACTACTGTTATAGTTTGCCGAAAGAATATCCTCATACAATCTGTCATTCCAATGTTTTAGCTCCTCCACAGACCAATTTCTAAGCTGTCCGTCATCCACCACCGGATACAGACTGCACACCATATTAAGAAATTCCGCTGTCTTTTTAAAATAATGACCGTATTTTCCGGGAAGCAGCGTGTCGGACACGACCTCCTCCAAACGTTCTCTGGCCAATAAAAATCTTTCTTCCATCATCAATCTACATACGCTCCTGCATACAAAATTAAACTAAGCATTCCAAATGCCAAAACATTTACAATAATTCCCAATACACTGAAAAGTTTAAACTTCTCCTTTTCAGTTGTAGAATAAACCCCAAGAATCATGCCAATCAACATAAAAACCGCCGCAAGCAGCGAGGCAGCACCATATCTGGGAGAGCTTTCTCCTCCGTTTTGGTAAGACAAAAATATTGCCACACTCATTGTAACGCAGGAAAGCACACCTAAAATGGTCGACATAATTCCTTTTCTGGAATATTCCTTATTTGTAAAGATATAGCCCTTTATTCTTAACATCCGTCATTACCATACTTTCTCTCAGTTGCGGTCCTTATACCATAAAGAGGGCATCCTGTTTTCAAGAATGCCCCTTAAAGCCTAGAACAAAATTTTTGATTTGCCCGCAAGCAGCTTAGCACCGCCAATAATCATCAAAATTCCACATACAATCCCCGTTACTAAAGTCACTACACCTACCGCAATGCTCATCGCACCGGCACCATTCATGGTCTTATAAACCTTTTCTTCCATATACGCTCCTTTCTGGGCTAAATACTATTTTGCGCCATACTGCTCATAATATTCGTCAATTGCAGCTTTCAGGGTATCATCAATATAAACCTGTCCCTTATAGGGTCTGTTATAGAGATATTCCACTACCTCCTGCATATTCACAATGGCATTTGCATCAAAGCCATATTTCTCTTTGATTTCCTCAAGGGCACTTTTCTCAGACTGCCCCTTTTCCATACGGTTTAAGGAAACTATCAACCCCCTTACCTGAACATCCGCCTGTGCCTTAATAATCGGGAAAGTTTCCTCAATGGACTTGCCGGAGGTTGTAACATCCTCAATAATTACCACCCTGTCACCGTCTTTCAGCTTACTGCCAAGCAAAATGCCTGTATCCCCGTGATCCTTGACCTCCTTGCGGTTGGAACAATAGCGCACATCCTTGCCGTACAGCTCGCTGATTGCCATAGTGGTTGCCACAGAAAGGGGAATTCCCTTGTAGGCAGGCCCGAAAAGCACATCAAAGTCAAGTCCGTAATTGTCATGAATCGCCCTGGCATAATATTCACCCAGCTTGCGAAGCTGTGTACCGGTTACATATCCTCCCGCATTCATGAAAAAGGGAGACTTCCGTCCGCTCTTTAATGTAAACTCGCCAAATTTCAGCACCTGACTGTCCACCATAAACTCAATAAATTTCTGCTTGTAGCTTTCCACTTGCTTTTTCTCCTATCTGCTCTATCTGTTTTGCAATGCTGATGCAATATCTTCTCTCATATCCTCCACGGCAGCTCTGGAAGCTTCTCCAAAATGCTCCACTCCAAAGGATGCATATTTTTCCTGCTGGTAAGCGGCAATAATACCTCTGGAAGAATTTACAATAGCACCCAGCCCGTCCTCATTAAAGAAATGAACCAAATCAGCTCCCTTACCGCCCTGTGCGCCATAGCCGGGCACTAAAATATAGCTCTTGGGCATAACCTTGCGGAGTACCTTACCCATTTCCGGATAAGTTGCACCCACAACCGCACCGATGTAGCTGTAGGACTCTCCCATATGATCCTCTCCCCATTTGGCAACCTGCTCGCCTACGATTTCATAAAGAGGCCTGCCGTCTATCAGGCGGTCCTGAAATTCACCGCTGCTGGGATTAGAGGTCTTAACCAGAATGAACAATCCCTTGTTTTCTTCTTTACAAACCTTAATAAAGGGTTTCACTCCGTCAGAACCCAAATAAGGATTGACCGTTGCAAAATCCTCATCAAAGCCATAATAAGCCTTGCTTCCCACCGAAACCTTTCCCAAATGTCCTACCGCATAAGCCTCGGAGGTTGAACCGATATCGCCTCTTTTAATATCACCGATCACAACAAGATCCTTTGACTTGCAGTAATCCACCGTTTTCTTAAAGGCTATAAGACCCGGAATGCCAAATTGTTCATACATGGCAATCTGCGGCTTTACAGCGGGAATGATATCATAAATATTATCGATAATTTCCTTATTATACTGCCAAATTGCTTCCGCTGCCCCCTCCAGTGTCTCCCCAAGCTCTGCAAATGCCCTGCTTTGAATGTGTGCGGGAACAAATTTCATCATGGGATCAAGTCCCACTACAATGGGAGCGCCCGTTTTTTGAATTTTAGAAATCAGCTTGTTAATCATGACAATCCTCCTGCATATATAATGCTTTTCGGAAAGCTTCGCTTATAGCAAAGACTATCTTTATGATACAAGAAAGACGTTGCTTTGACAACGTCTTTTGTTTTTAAACCAGCACTTTCTTTTGACTGTCCACAAACTGCTTAATGCGGGATGCATTTACATACTTATGCACCTTACCGCCGTCCACTATCACTAAGGTAGGCGCCTGCATGATGCCGTATTTATTAACCAGTTCCATATTTTCTTCCGCATCGATAACAATGTATTTAAAATCCTTTAAATATTCCTTGGCCAGCTTACAATTGGGGCAGGTTTTGGTGGTAAAAAGATAAGCAATCTGTTCCGGCACCTTCACCGAAACCTTTACATCGCTCTCATAATCCGACAGGGTAACCACACTGGCAACAGGTCTTTTCAAAACCGATTTGGAGATATTATAGGTGGTTCTGTTTGCATATTCCTGAAGCTTACCATCATTCCAGTTCTGTACCGGCCTGTAATAGCCTGTGATACGGCTGTAGATTTCCGTCTGTCTGCTGCAGTGCGGACAAATCTTCTGCTCTCCTGCCAGATATCCATGCTCCTTGCAGATGGAATAGGTAGGCGAAAGAGTATAATAAGGCAGCTTATAATTCTCCGCAATAGTTCTAATCAGGTCTGCTGCCGCTTTCCAATCAGGAAGCTTCTCTCCCAAAAACGCGTGGAACACTGTTCCTGATGTATATAAGGTCTGCAGTTCATCCTGAATATCCAACGCATCAAAAATATCCTCGGAATAATCTACCGGCAGGTGAGAAGAATTGGTGTAATACGGTGTATCTCCCTGCTTACCTGCCGTTTTGATTGCAGGCCATCTCTTCTTATCATGCTTGGCAAGACGATAGGTAGTGCTTTCAGCCGGTGTAGCCTCCAGATTATACAGGTCTCCGTACTGCTCCTGATAATCGGAAAGGCGGTTTCTCATATGATTTAAGACCTCTTTGGTAAATTCCTGAGTCTTCTTGTCCGTCATATCTGCACGCAGCCAGTTGGCATTCAGTCCCACCTCGTTCATACCGATCAATCCGATGGTAGAAAAATGATTTTCAAAGGTTCCCAGATAACGCTTAGTATAAGGATAAAGTCCCTCATCAAGCAGTCTGGTAATGACATCACGCTTCATTTTAAGAGATCTGGCAGCAATGTCCATCATCTTATTCAGACGCTTGTAAAAATCATCCTTATTGGTGGAAAGATATGCAATTCTCGGCATGTTAATGGTAACAACACCAACACTTCCGGTACTCTCTCCCGATCCGAAAAAGCCTCCCGTCTTCTTGCGAAGTTCACGAAGATCAAGACGCAGACGGCAGCACATGCTTCTTACATCGCTGGGCTCCATATCGGAATTAATATAATTTGAGAAATACGGCGTGCCGTATTTTGCTGTCATTTCAAATAACAGGCGGTTGTTTTCCGTATCTGACCAGTCAAAATCTCTGGTAATGGAGTAAGTAGGGATCGGATACTGAAAGCCTCTTCCATTGGCGTCGCCTTCAATCATGGTCTCAATGAAGGCCTTATTAATCATATCCATTTCCTTCTTACAATCCTTATAACAGAAATCCATCTCCTTGCCGCCCACGATAGCGGGAAGCTCTGCCAGATCGGCGGGTACCGTCCAGTCCAGGGTGATATTGGAGAAAGGCGCCTGTGTGCCCCATCTGCTGGGCGTATTTACGCCATAGACAAAGGCCTCAATGCATTTCTTAACCTCCTTATAGGTAAGGTTGTCTGCCTTAACAAAAGGAGCCAGATAGGTATCAAAGGAAGAAAAGGCCTGTGCACCAGCCCATTCATTCTGCATAATGCCAAGGAAATTAACCATCTGATTACACAGCACGGAAAGATGCGCCGCAGGAGCAGAAGTAATCTTGCCGGTAATTCCGCCAAGTCCTTCCGTAATCAGCTGCTTTAAGGACCAGCCTGCACAGTAGCCCGTAAGCATGGATAAATCATGAATATGAATATCTGCATTCCGGTGAGCCTCCGCAATCTCCTCATCATAGATTTCAGAAAGCCAGTAATTGGCAGTGACTGCACCGGAGTTGCTTAAAATCAGCCCGCCTACCGAATAGGTAACTGTGGAATTTTCCTTTACTCTCCAGTCTTCTACCTTTACATAGCTGTTGACTACTTCCTTATAATCCAGAATGGTGGATTTCATGGTACGCATTTTTTCACGCTGTTTCCGGTACAAAATGTATGCCTTGGCAGCCTCCGCATATCCGGCCTGTTCCAAAACCTTCTCCACGCTGTCCTGAATATCCTCAACATGGATACCGTCATTCTTTACCTTCCCCTGAAAGTCCGCCGTAACGCGAAGCGCAAGCAGATCCACCACGTCATTATTGTACTGTACGTCCGTGGCGTTAAACGCCTTCATAATAGCGTCACTGATTTTGGTCAGTGTAAAATCTGCTGTTTCTCCTTCTCTTTTGATTACCTGAAACATGAAAAGCCCCTCCAAACCATTCAAATATGCTGTACATAACGGTTTACATAATTCAAGAAAGCACCGCTTAATATGAGTTTATCATCCCCATAATAAAAAGTCAACAAAAAAACACAACATATTGTGTTTACATAAAACAATTTACATAATATGTTGTGTCATTATTTCATATTAAAAACTGTGCATTTTGTGCCGCAGATTACGCAATTCCTTATCTGCTCTTTAAAAATATGTACTCCCGCTGAGCCTGCGCATCATCAGGGTAGGTCTTCAAATAGCTTTCCATCAGTACTGCCGCCTGCTTATACTGCCCCAGATATTCATAGGCAATAATCTCATTCATCTTAAGGGTCTGCATCATTCCGTTATCCTCAATATTCATGGCTGTCTGAAATGCGGTCAGCGCCCCCTGATAGTCCTCTGTCTGCATTTTACATAATCCCAGCTGGTTTAGAACCTGCGGACTGGTATTTCCACTTTCCAGATAGGTATTGTACACGCTGATGGCATAATTGCTGTCTCCCAGAGTCTCATAGGTCTTTCCCAAAAACAGAACTGCTTCATATCCGCTTTCGTCTCTGGCCTTTTCCAGATAGGTTCTGGCGTTTTCATAATCCTCCAGATAATAACAGATACGTCCCTTTTCATAGTTGGTCATGTTCTTGGTTCCGGCATCCATCGCTGTCTGCAGGTATTCCTGTCCCACCTCGCGATACCCCTCCGCAGCCAGTACACTGTATATATCAATCAGCCTGTCATAATCCGTACTGTTTAGGGCAATCGTCCGGTCAAAATCCGCCTTTGCTTCCTCCAGCTTACCCTGCTCCGCATAGATTACGCCCCGCAGATAGTAGGCGTCACAGGCTCCCTTATCAAGGGCCGTGATAGCATCGTAAACTGCAATAGCCTTGTCCTTCTCATCCTGCTTATAATAGGCGGTGGCCAGATAATAATTGAGATCATAGTCCAATGCGCCCACTCTTCCGTCGCTGAACGAAAGAGCCTTCTCAAAGGCCTCCGCAGCCTCTGCATACATGGTTTTGCCCATATAAGCCAGCCCTTCGCCACGCAGGATCAGCCTTTCCTCCTCGCCTGCTTCTCTGGCAGCCTGAAAGCTGTTGAAAGCATTGTCATACTCCAAAGCGGCTACCATTTCCATTCCTTCATCTATGTAATTTCCTGCGGCCCTGCCGCAGCCCGAAAGCAGCGCTGCCAGCATTACTGCGGCAGCCAACGCGCACCATCTTTTCTTCACTTGAATACCATACCTCTCACCGCCTGTCGGTCGCACATACCGTTGCGCCCGCAGACTGAAATCAATTGTTACTACTTAACATTATACTTTTTCTTCCCGTTTTTTCAACCTGTTTTCGGAAAGAACGGCTCTTACTTTCTAAGTCCTTTGGGATAATGGTTTTTCATCACCCCTCCCGCCAGCTTTCCAAATCCAAGGGAATATCCCTCCACACAGATCAGATACCAGCCCTTTTCTCCTTCCGCAGAGAAGGTCTGCCCCTGCAAAAATTTGCGTGCGCCCGGAACATCCAAATCATAATGGAGAGAAACATTTTCGGGTTTTAAGGACAGCGCCAGTGCATGGGAGGGTTCAAAACGGTTCTTTTTCACGGTGCCGAGATGAAGTCCTGCCCGCAGCACCTTAAGTCCTTTCAGGGAAGTACAGCTTTCCGGGACCAGATACAACTGATCTCCGAATTTTAAATACTTTCCTTCCGGAATCTTCCTTAAATACTGCTGTTTAAATTCCAGCCATTCCTTACATTCCTGTTCGGGAATGCCCTTTTCCAGGCCAAAGGCACTAAAGGTTTCTCCTTTTCGCTCCCCTTCCTTCTTAAGAAGAGCCATAAAATGTCCTTCGCCCTGCAGCTTATGGGGCCAGAGCCTGACTGTCTTTGAAAGCTCCCCATCAAGTGCTTCCCCGCCTTCCTTTCTGACAAATTCCGCTCTTCCCGGCTCCATCCCTGCGCAAAGCCTTATTTCCTCCGGATGAAATTCGGGATGCAGCTTAAGGAAATCGCAGATAACTTCCTCATTCTCCGCAGGTGCAAAGGTACAGGTAGAATATACCATATGGCCGCCCTCCCGCAGCATCCCTGCGGCGCTTTCCAGAATATCCTTTTGTCTCTCGGCGCACATAAACACATTTTCGGGACTCCACTCCTTAATGGCTTCCTCATTCTTTCGGAACATTCCCTCCCCGGAGCAGGGAGCATCCACCAAAATCCGGTCAAAATATCCTTCAAAACGCTCTGCCAGTTGAGCCGGTTCATGATTAAATACAAGAGCATTTACAATGCCCATTCTTTCAAGATTTTCGGACAAAACCTTAGCACGCTGGGAATGAATTTCATTACAGATCAAAAGTCCTTCTCCCCGCATTGCATCGGCAATCTGGGTGCTTTTCCCTCCCGGTGAAGCACATAAATCCAGTATTCTTTCTCCGGGCCTTGGGGCAAGCGCCGTCACAGGCGCCATGGCGCTGGGCTCCTGAATATAATAAACTCCCGCTTCATGAAAAGGATGCTGGCCCGGTCTTTCCTCTTCCTTATAATAATAGCCTCCGAATGCCCAGGGCACTGACTCCCCCAAAAAGGGTAGTACCTTTTTTGCCTTTTCCTCACTGTCTTTTAAATGATTAATCCGAAGGGCCTGAAACCGGGGCTTGTCATAGCTTTTTAAAAAGGCATCGTAATCCGCTCCCAGCATTTCTTCCATTCTGCTTAAAAACTTTTCCGGCAGCATAATTTGTCTCCATTTTGTCAATTTTCTTTTTCCGGTCTGTAAATCTTATTTTTTCATAAAAATATCTTACCAAAGAATGAAATAAAAATAAATACCGGGCAAATGTCCCATTTTGGGTATTGTTATTTTATCTTTGTGTTCTATAATTTTTAAAAAGAAAAAAAAGAAACATATGGATTTCATATATGGAAGGATGCAATAAATATGAACGAACGCAAAGCCACCCCCATGGAAAAGCTGGCCACCTTTATTGTAGATAAGCGTAACCTGTTTTTTCTCTTATATATCTTCGCCATTGTATTTTGCTTCTTTTCCACCAATTGGGTAAATGTGGAAAATGATATTACCACCTATCTGCCGGAAGATACGGAGACCAGACAGGGACTGACGCTGATGAACGAGGAGTTTGTCACCTACGGCTCCGCCAAAATTATGGTTTCCAATATTACATACGAAACCGGCGAAAAGCTGCAGGAGGAAATGGAAGAGATCGAAGGCGTCTCCGAGGCTGCCTTTGACAATACCTCCGATCATTTCAAAAATTCCTCCGCACTTTTTGACGTGACCTTCGACGGAACTGCCGAGGAGGATATCAGTATCAATGCCCTCCATGAAATAGAAGCACTTTTGGAGCCCTACGATACCTATATGGATACCGAGGTTGGCGCAGATGACGCTGCATCACTGAAAAGTGAAATGCAGGTTATTATCGTTGTTGCCGCTATTATTATTGTAGTGGTGCTGACACTTACCTCCCGTTCCTATGCCGAGGTACCCGTCCTGATTGCCACCTTTGGCGTGGCTGCCATTTTAAATATGGGAACCAATTTCCTGTGCGGCACCATTTCCTTTATCTCCAATTCCGTAACCGTCGTTTTGCAGCTGGCGCTGGCCATCGACTATGCGATTATTCTGTGCCACCGCTTCAGCGACGAACATGAGACGCTTCCCGCCCGGGAAGCCTGCATTGCTGCGCTCAGCAAAGCAATACCCGAAATTTCATCCTCGTCCCTGACCACTATTTCCGGTCTTGCTGCTCTGGCCTTTATGCATTTCAGAATTGGTATGGATCTTGCTACCGTGCTTATCAAGGCAATCCTGTTAAGCCTGCTTTCCGTGTTTACCCTGATGCCAGGACTTTTGATGCTCTTTAGCGGCCTGATTGATAAAAGCAAGCACCGTAAGCTCCTTCCCCAGATTACCGCTGTCGGCAACTATGACGTAGCCACCCGCTTCGTAATTCCTCCTATTTTCGTTATCGTGCTTGTCATAACCGCCATACTTGCCAATAACTGTCCCTATTGCTACAGCTATACCGATTTGACTACCTCCAAGCAGAGCGAAAGCCAGATCGCCTATCAGAAAATTAAAAACACCTTCGGCACCAGCAACATGGTGGCGTTGATCGTTCCCTCCGGCAATTACAAAGCGGAGGCCTCTCTTTTGCAGGCTCTGGAAAATCATCCCGAAGTGAAATCGGCTATGGGGCTTGGCAATATTGAAGCCATGGACGGATATACCCTGACCTCTGCGCTAAATCCCAGAGAGTTTTCGGAGCTTGCCGGAATCGAGTACGAGCTTTCAAACCTTCTCTATTCCGCCTATGCGGTCAATGACGATCAATACGGACAAATTCTGAACGGTCTGGACAATTATCAGGTTCCTCTGTTTGACATGTTCCTGTTTTTGAAGGATCAGATGGAAAAGGGCAATATCACGCTGGAAGGAGACATACAGGATACGCTGGATGATCTTTTTGACCAGCTGGAGAAAGCAAAGCTGCAGCTTCAAAGTGAAGATTACTCCCGTATGGTCCTTTACCTGAATCTTCCCGAGGAAAGTGAGGAAACCTTTGATTTTCTAAATGTGATCCATCAGGAGGCTGCACGCTACTATGAGGAAGCCTACATAGTTGGAAATTCCACCAGCGACTGCGACCTGTCCTCCTCCTTTGTAAATGATAACCTGTTAATCAGTATTCTCTCCGCACTGTTCGTTATCATTATATTGCTTTTCACCTTTAAATCGGCGGGGCTTCCCGTGCTGCTGATTTTGGTTATTCAGGGAAGTATCTGGATTAACTTTTCCTTCCCGACGATCTATCAGGAGCCTTTGTATTTCTTAAGCTACCTGATTGTAAATTCCATTCAGATGGGAGCCAATATCGACTACGCTATCGTTATTTCCAGTCATTATAAGGATTTAAAGCAGGATATGCACCCGAAGCAGGCAATTGTGGAAGCATTGAATGAAGCTTTTCCCACCATCTTTACCTCCGGCTCCATTCTGGCAGTTGCCGGAGCACTGATTGGTCAGATGACTACCAATCCGATTATTTCCGCTATCGGAAGCTGCCTTAGCCGTGGGACAATTATTTCTATTATTCTGGTTCTTTCCGTGCTGCCCCAGATTTTGGTTTTGGGCGACAACATCATTGAGCACACCAGTTTTGAGCTGAACCGTATTAACCTGTCCAGCAAAAACTACTCCGGCACCATCCGCGTGCAGGGCAGACTCCGCGGCCGTGTCAACGGGGTAATGGAAGGCTCCTTTTACGGCGTAATCCGTGGCGAAATGGATGCTTTGATTACTTCCGGCAAAGCGGTAAAGCTTGACAGCGAAACACCTGCTATCCCCGAAGAGAAAGGAAGTGAAGCTGATGCATAAACTATTACATATCTTTTCCCATAAAAAGACCCATAAGTTCTCTGTTTTGATGCTGGCACTCCTTTTATGTCTTATGCCTGCCTTTTCACGGATAGCGGTTTATGCCGCTCCTGAAACGGATGCGGAGGATGCCATTCATCTTTCCACTGCGGAAGATCTTCTTGCCTTTGCCGCAAACTGCACCACCGATACCTGGTCTCAGGGAAAGCTTTTTATTCTGGACAATGACATTCATCTGGCAGAGACGGAGTTTACCTCTATTCCCACCTTTGGCGGTACCTTCATGGGACAGGGACATACGATCAGCGGCATTTCCCTTACAGGCGGCAGCAACAGCACCGGTTTATTCCGCTATATTCAGGAGGACGGCGCTGTCTATCAGCTGTCCGTTTCCGGTTCCGCTACCGCCGAGTCAACCCACTCCGCTCTTGCTCTTTTAGCCGGTACCAATTACGGCTTAATCAGCGACTGTCGGGTATCCGGAAGCATCAGCGGCGGAGAAATGGTTGGCAGTATTGCAGGCATTAATAAAGAAACAGGTGTTATTACAGGCTGTTCCGCTTCCGGCAGCGTAACCGGCAGTCATCTGGTCGGCGGTATTGCCGGAGAAAATCTGGGTTCCGTTTCCGACTGCCACAATCACTGCGACATAAATACCATTTCCATGGACAATCACATCAATCTTTCCGACATTGATGTAGACAAAACCTTTACCGACATACTGACCACGGAAAATGCCGCTTCCGTCACTGACATCGGCGGCATTGCAGGCAGCAATTCAGGGGTGATACGCGCCTGCGTCAACGACGGAGCTGTTGGCTATCAGCATGTGGGATACAATATCGGAGGGATTGCAGGCAGTCAGACCGGTTATATCGAGGGCTGCATCAACTACGGAACGCTAAACGGACGCAAAGACATCGGCGGCATTGCGGGGCAGATGGAGCCCAGCAGCCAGCTGGAATTTGATGAAGATATGCTGAAAAAGCTGGATACGGAGTTTGACAAGCTGCATGACCTGCTTACGCAGCTTGACCGGGATGCGTCCGCCTCCTCCAATGCCCTGAGCGGGCAGGTCGATCAGCTGCTTGATTCTGTGGAGGGAGCCCAGTGGGCAGTGGATACCATTCTTGTTCAGGCAAGCGAAGACTTTTCCTCCTTCTCAGAGCTTACTGACCTTGGTACCCTCCCCTCACCCAGGCCTATTTCTCTGGACTTTTTGGACAGCATACCTACACCTTCTGCTTACCCTGACGGTACTCCTGATGCAGATGCTCCTACGCCTTCCGCTTCCCCTGACGGTACTCCTGATGCAGATGCTCCTACGCCTTCCGCTTCTCCCACTGACGGTACTCCTGATGCAGATGCTCCTACGCCTTCCGCTTCTCCTGACGGTAC
>CAYMUW010000025.1:0-43289 GCA_964393865.1 uncultured Lachnospiraceae bacterium | reverse complement strand
GCTCTTTCTTTTATCCTTTGGTTACGATCCTCTAAAATGTCCAAAATGTAACCACAAAATGGAGTTTCTGGAACTCTATCACAAACATAAGCCTGTTTCTCTGGAAAAACTCTACGAAAGGGCAATGGCAAAATATCACTGCCGCTCCAGTGGTAAATATGCTTGATTTTATCTCCTGTCTGCTCCATACTGAAAATATCAACGGACAGGAGGCTTACCATGAATCCAGAATTCATAGAGGAACTCAGGCAGAAATATATCAAAAATCCTCCGGAAGGCATGACTGCAGAATTGGTGAAAAACATGACGGATTCTGATCTGCTCGACATGCATTACTTCCTTACTGAGGATGATGACCTTGATGATGGCGAATTTGAAGAAGGTTTTTATATCTTCTAAAAGCATTCGTCTTATCTGTATGCCCGCCTTGATCGGGCTAATTTAATTTAGATAAACGGAATCGGAGATCCCACTGCGAGGAATTTCCTATAAGACAAAAAAAGCGAACGCTTTTACAGCATTCGCTATGATTGATATTAATTGTTATAATGTGGCGAGATCCAATTGGTGCATACGAAACAGTCATAAATAGGCAGCCATGAATCCATACAGAAGCCTGTTCCAAGTACCTAAGAAGCTAAGAACTCCTCCTATTCAATAATAATGTAGTTCTGAAAGTGTTGAAAAAAATCGACGACTTTTTTGACACCCTGTAATAACGATCCTATAATCTTATCATGAGCAGGGGTTACTTCATAGATGCTATAAAATTTACTACTTACCTCGTTTTTTAATTCCAATGTTTTTCAAATCAATCCCTGTAATTTTCTCTTACATGACGATTGGGATATTTTTTTAGTGCTTTTGACTCAATCTGCCGCACACGCTCTCTCGTAACTCCAAAATCAGCACCTACCTCTTTAAGTGTCTTCTCCTCGCCAATATCAAAACCGAATCGATCACATATAACCTTTTTCTCTCAATCTTTCAATATTTAGAACATTTTCAACAGTCCCTTTCATTTCAGCCTTGTGATATACTGCTCCAACATCATCCTCTGAAATCATCATTTCCGCAAAACGTTTTCGTATGCTTGCTGCATGTATTTCAAAAGCATCCTCATTATTGATTTTTTCAAGATATTCTGTGTTTTTTGTTTTTACGAGAGTATTTTTTGATTTTTTAGTACCGATACCGTATACCGTATTTATTCTCCAGCAATCTTACAACATCCTCAATTGTCACTATTTCAGATAACTTTCTATCAGGTATCTCAATACTAAACTCATCCTCAAATGCAACAATAATATTTACCACATCCAATGAACTTAACCCCAAGTCCGTCAAAAGATTAGTTTCCATCGTTATTTGCTCTTTTGGTACATCTACATACTCCACTAAAATATCTCTAATTTTCTCAATCATCCCTTTTCTCCTCCTAATTCCGTTTAATTTTCCGTGTTGTAGTCTTCTCAAATTCCTGCTCTCTCACCACTGTCCTTGCTATCTTTTTATAATTAGGCAGAAACTTATTTAGCAAATTTATATCTTCCTTGATTTTTTGTTCTGCCTCCACCTCTGTTTCCTTATCAAGAAATACTTCTGCCTGAATTTGCCCTTCTTTTTCCGATACAACCACTTCTTTCACATATTTAAATTGCATGATTTTTTGCTCTAGCTCTTCCGGTGATACATTCTCCCCATTAGGCAGAATAATTAGATTTTTCTTACGGCCGGTAATATAAAGGAAATTATCCTGATCCAAATATCCTAAATCCCCTGTCTTAAACCAGCCATCCTCAAATACCTCTGATGTTTTCTCCGGTTCTTTATAATATCCCTGCATGACAATCGGTCCCTTAACCCAGATTTCATCCTCAACAATTTTTACCTGACAGCCCGTCACAATTTTCCCGACAGCATCATATTTCTTATATCGGTCTGTGTTACAGGCAACAACCGGCGCACATTCCGTAATTCCGTAGCCTTGTACAATATTAATTCCCCATGCTTCAAAGTCTTTGATAATTTTAGGTTCAATATATGCGCCTCCACCTACAAGCAGACGCAAATTGCCTCCAAGCTGCGATAAAATCGGTTGAAAGAGCTTTCTTCTCACATCGATATGACACCGATATAAAAACCGGGCTATTTTCATTGCAATCCTGACTTTTTTCCCCTGTTTCTGATTTTCAATCTCTTTCCAAATTGTCTTGTATAAAGTCTCTATCACAAGCGGTACTACGATCATACAGCTTGGCTGATAAACAAGAAGATTTTTGCTCAGGTATTTCAGGCTGTCATTGATACATATCGTTACACCGCAGCTCATCGGAGTCAGCATCCCAGCTGTAATTTCCAGGGTATGATGAATCGGCAAAATGGACATAGTACTGTCCTCATTTGTCAAATAGGTATAACTGCTTCCATTCATTGCATTCCATGCCAGATTCCGATGGGTAATCATACATCCCTTGCTTTTCCCTGTTGTGCCGGAAGTAAATACGATTTCTGCTATATCTTCTTCCTTGGGTTGTCCAATCCAGAGATTATCTTTATTCAAACCAGACAATAACTCCGGGAGATTCCTTTTCCCATTCATTTGCTGCATGCAAATGCAGTCCACGCCAACCTCTGCTTTACTTTTCACCAGTTCTGCTACATCTTCATACTCCTTATCATACATAAGGCATACAGAATCCGAAAATAGAATCAACTCCACTAAATCCTCCGGTGGAAGTTCCTTATCAAGAGGTACTGACACATTTTCTGAATTCATGGCTGCCAGATAACAGGTAATCCATTCATAGCTTGTCTTTCCAAGCACAGCAAGGTGGCTGCTTTGGGGAAACATCCGGTGAAACAGTGCACCGAGCAAATTGACATCGCTGATAAATTCCGTTTTGCTCTTTTCCACGATGTCTTTTCCCTGCTTATAACGAAACACCGGATTTTCTCCAAATGTCTCGGCTGTTACATTTACCACATCCTGTACCGTATGAAATTCATGCTTAATTTCATGAAACGGATATTCTGTCTTCATTCGTATTTACCTCCAGATAGCCAAGTTTTTGAAAGTAATCAATGTATCCCTTTACATATTCATAATCAATCTTCGTCCACTCAAACCCAAGCTGTTTCAAATAAGAAAGCGTAACATCATTTAGTATGTGTATATTTGTTTCATATTGAAGCTTTCCGTCACTTCCAAGGTCATTCATAAACGCTTCATAAATATATGCCTTATTCTCACTGACAGTCAACTTGAGACGTTCCATGAACAAATCGCTCCCAACTACCTCCATCGGAATCTGCAGTTCCTTTAATATTTCGATCAACCTGTCAAAATATAGATTCTGATTGGAATAAACATGAAAAATTGTATGTTCCATATTAAAATGTCTAGCAATCCGTACAATTGCATCTGCCGTATCATCTACCGGGGAGAATTCACTATACAGTGACAGCATATAATCCGGCAGACACCCAAGTTCCATTGCAGCCTTTATCCGGGACAGGAACGCATTCTCTTTATAATTAGGCTGAAAGACGTAATCCCTGCTGCGATTTGTCAGATTTCCCACACGAATAATATTTGCCTGCAAGCCCCGCAGCATGGCATCCAAAACTACACATTCTGCCTCAAATTTACTTCGGACATATACATTCTTCAGTGACTGCTCTTGATATAGGCAGTCCTCACCAAATAACCTTTCTTCCGATGCAATCTCAGTATCAAAGCTGTCTGCCAGACTGTTTCCTGAAACACTTATGGTACTGATATGAATAAACTTTGCTCCGATACGCTGTGCATAATCAACCATATGCTTGGTACCAAGTGTATTTACCTTATAGAAATATTCATATGCTCCATAATGCTTTACGGTTGCTGCCGTATGAATCACCATATCTACCTTGTTTGGCAATTCTACCGAAAGCTGTTCATTTGTAATATCTCCTACTACCGGAATAATTCTAGTGCCAATTGCACTCTTGTACTTATCTCCAAAATAATACTCTAATATTTCGGGAAACCTGCCGCGTCTGTCCTCCTGGGTCTTGCTGCGAACCAGACAATAAATCACACACTCATCGTCCTGTAATAAGGCATCTGCAATATGCGCCCCTAAAAAACCCGTGATGCCCGATAATAACACCGCTTTTATGGGTGTTTCAGTTACCATGAAAGTTCCTTTTATTTTGTTTCTTTCAAGTAATGATTTATATTTATCAAACCTTTCGGAGCAATATTCACTGCTTACTGCCTCCATAGTTCTTCCCTGTAGCTTCTGCACCAGTTCAGAGACAGTAGGATACTCAAAAACATCCTGTAGACTAAAATGGATTTCCGATTCCTCTGCCTTAACAACAAACTCCATCGCTTTTAAGCTGTCGCCTCCATAGGCGAAGAAATCATGTGTTATCCCAATTGGTCTATAGTCCAACACTTCCTCCATGATTTGACAAATCTTCTTTTCCTGTTCTGTAATCGGAGCAACATACTTAACTAAATCCATGATACCCGCCTGAGGCACCGGCAGGTTCTTCCTGTCTGTCTTTCCGCTGGGCGTCATCGGAATCTCTTTTAAGTGCATAAAATAATTCGGCACCATATATTGGGGCAGCTTGGCAGACAGGTGCTCCCGCAATTCCCTCTCGTCGATATGCACCGCAGTCATGATACCCTGATTCTCTTTTCCATCGGATGCGGTTGTATAATAACCAACCAGATACTGTCTCCCTTCTTCATCCTTCTTGTCCGTTACTGCACACATGCGAATACCCGGAAACTGTGACATGACGCTTTCAATTTCTCCCAGTTCAATCCGCAGACCCCTGATTTTTACCTGTGTATCGATTCTTCCAAGGTACTCGATTTCCCCATCATCCCGCCATGCTGCAAGGTCTCCGGTATGATACATGACCTTGCCGTGTCCGTTTTCTTCTGTTGCATAGGGATTGGGTACAAAACGCTCCTTTGTCAGGTCAGGACGGTTCAGATAGCCTTTCCCCACTCCATCCCCGGCTATGCACAATTCTCCAGGCACCCCGATAGGCACCGGATTATTGTGCTTGTCCAAGATATATATCTGTGTATTGGCAATGGGTCTGCCGATGGTGATATCCTCATCTTCTACTCGTGCATTGCTTGACCATACAGTAGTTTCTGCCGGTCCGTAGATATTAAATATCTCCGCCGTGGTCTGTTTCCTCAACTCCTCATAAAGCCCGATGCTTAACGCTTCTCCTCCCAGGATAATCACCTTTAACGTGGACAAATAGTCTTTTTGGTTTTTGTCAAACAGGTATCCCTTCATCTTGGTGGGCGTGGTCTGCAATACTTCTACGGCATTCTTTGTGACAATACGGTTGATGGCACTCTGGCTGAACACTTCCTCATCACTTGTGAAATAGACCGTCATGCCGTTTAACAGTGGCAGAATGCTTTCCGTTACAAAAATATCAAATACGATGTTAGTTACGGATATAATCTTTTGATATCCTTCCTGAATCACTGCATGGCACACGTTATTATTATTATTATGGACGTAGTTTGTCACATTCCTATGTTGGATCATGACTCCTTTGGGCACTCCGGTAGAACCTGATGTAAAAATGATATAACACAGATCCTCCGGATTATTCTGGTTCTCCATAGGCTGTTTCTTTTCTGTTTCTGCATCATTTAACCCTGCTTCATCTAGCTTCAGGAGTTCTATACCCGGCAGCTTCTCATCATATCCAAACACACAGCCTACCCTGCTCCCCGCCTCTGAGATGATAAACTCTATCCGGTCTTTGGGATAATCCGGCGCAATGGGCATATACGCCGCACCGGCCTTTAAGATACCCAGCATGGCAACAATTATGTAATGACTTCTTTTTGCGGTAATAGGGACAATATCTCCCCTGTCTACTCCCCTATCACGCAAAAGATGTGCCAGTGCATTGGACATTTCATCCAGTTCCCGGTATGTAATCTTTTTCTTCTCAAATACTACTGCCACTTCATCCGGCGTCTTTTTAGCCTGCTCCATAAACAGCTCATGGACGCACTTTTCTCTTGGGTAATCTACCTTTGTGTTATTGAAATCGTAAAGAATCTTTTGTATTTCTTCATCAGGAATAATTGAAATATCTTTTATTAAAGCAGCTGGAGTATCAATAATCTGTTCAAGAACAAACTCTAATCTGGAAATGATATCCTGCACTTCTGTATCCCGAAATAATTCTGTCTGATAATCTACCGTCAGCGTATAGGCAGCCTGATTATCACGGTTATCTACGTGTATAGTAAAAGGCACCTCGCTGTACCCATTTCCAAACCACCTTGTATCAGCATCTACATCAGTCTTCGCATTTTGGAAGCTAAACATCACATCATAAAGATTTTCCCCCCCCCCCAAGCTTCTGATTTTCACGCAAATTCTGCAGTATTTTACTATATGGATATTTTTGATGGCGAAACAGTTCTGTATGAGTATTTGCAATTCTTTCTGCCAACTGCTCTACGGTGTCATTTTCTGAAACAACTACTGTCAAAGGCATGGTAGAGATAAACATACCGGCAGTATTTTTTTCGGAAAGCTTATTTCTGTTGAGTACCGGAAGTCCTATTGTAATAGAATGATTTTCCACGTTTATCTTGTGTAAATAGATACTTAATGCTGTTTCAAACAGCACCGGAAGTGTTATCCGATTCTTCGCACAGAATTCATTGATATGCTTTGACAACTCATCTGACAGGCTCTTTATTACCCGATTAGCGTTAATCATCTTTGCCTGAGTAGCATTTGGCTTCATATAGCACTTTTCCGGTTTTTCATGATATTTTTCATCCCAATAAAGCGCATCCTTTTCATATTTTTCAGAATGAAAATAGTTTTCCTCAGTCATTACATATGTGATATAATCAAAAGCTTTCTCATTCTCCGTCTCATTTCCAACTAACCCCTGATAAGCTTTATCCATTTCCCTGACAAGCAGGCTGAAAGTCCATGCATCGGAAATCAAATGACTCAAAGCCACCAGAACACCTACTTTTCCACAAATACACACGATTTCAAAGCGATACATATTCCGATCTAACAAACCTATGGGCGTAACAGCACATTTCGAAGCATAATTTTCAAATTCTGCTTCATTTTTGAATTGTTTTACCGGAATGTTGACGTAGGTATATTCAGCCACATACTGTTTCACATCTCCGAATCTTTCAATAAAATGTAATCGAAGTGCAGTCTGATTTTTTATGACCTTATTCAATGCCTTCTCCATCAAATCTGTATCCCGGGCATCTTTGAAGATAACTGCTCCGCAAATATTCGCTACTGCAGTATCTCCATAAAATGTCTGTAGATTCCAAATATTTTTTTGAGGAATTGACAAATTATAGCATTGCATTTTCACATACCTCCTTTTTTCACTAAGTTATCACCCCTACTTCAAGTGGGGGTTTGATAAGGCCCCAAGGAGCCACTATTACTTGCACGCCTGAAAGGCGGTGTTGCAAGCACTGTTACTGACTGCCACTAAAAAGAGGCTCCCTTACTATCTTCTCTTTTTGATTTTTCCGACTGTTCTGTTATATACTTCTTGATTGCTTCTTCTGTCACATTGCCTATTGTTGCGACATAGTAGTCCCTGACCCAGAACGCTTTATTCCACTTGCTCTGCAAGTTTGGATGCATGTCATATATCATCAAAGTACTTTTCCTTTCAAGTATCCCATGAAATCCGAGATACTCAGCTTCGACGGTATGTTAACGCACAAGTGTACGTGATTTAGGCACACTGCCCCTTCAATGATCTCCACACTTTTATACTGGCACAAGGTTTTAATGGCATTTCCATGCAGTGTGTGATAAACTATTTTTGTCCATTTGGACGCCTCCTGTTCTTTGAGTTCGGCTTGCAACACCTTACTCATTGTATCACAGGAGGCTTTTTATTGATATGATATCCTCACCGCTTCTGCTTATTCCATTCCCCCAGCATAGCTGAGGGATTAGGGTTTTCATTCAATTAATGAATAAATTATACGATGTTTCGAACTACTTTGCAATGATACAGAGTATTTTTTTACTGAGGTACTGAAGTATTTTACCTATGTATCCGGCATATTCGAACTACCACTATCCTAATATGAGTACGGGGTTGACATGGAGCCTCTGACGGTGCAATTTACCAGCCTTGCGTTGCCAATGCCCCAAGCGGGCTTGTCTGGTCGCCGGTCAGGTTATCACACCGTCTTCTCCACGTAAACCCACTTTCTTATCATCTGTATAGGATGAATAGACTTTTCCGCTTATTCCCATAACCGAAAATGAGGATGTTGCGACATCTCTACTGGCAGCCCTCGCTGCCCCCTATCAATCTCAAAAAGGAGGTAACAGCCATATGCCAAGAAGCAATCACACGTCAAATACGGCAGATTCTGCCATGGTCGAAATTAGGAACTATCCAACATCTCTCATTCACGACTACACATCTTCGGATGGATCTGTTTTTCATTCGCTTTCGTTTCGTTGGAAGGATGCCTGGGCTTCTCTCATCTTACCCGGGGAATCCGTGTCACAGAGTGTTATGAGAAATGGTAAACCTATTGAAGGACGCCAGAATATCATCTTGGGAGATCCGGAACAGATACGAAACGTAAGCGTGCGACAAGAGGATGGCAGCTATTCACGCGTACCCGTCTTTAATAGAAGTATCTTATCGGCTATAACAGCAAGCAGGCAGGAATACCTGCGATCAATCGCAATATAAGGAAGGGAGAAAATCTATGAATTATGAAGAATTCAAAAACTTGGTAACAGATCACATTTTGGAATACTTGCCGGACTCTTACGCAGATGCGGATGTGTCCATAAATTCCGTGATCAAGAACAACTCCGTACATCTGGATGGTCTCACAATAAAGGAGCCAGAATCCAATATCTGCCCGAATATCTATCTGAATCAGTATTTTGAGCAGCATGCGAATGGTAGAGATTTTGAGGACATCATGCATGAACTGGCATCTGTCCGGATGCGCTCCTGCGAGAATCCCTTCCCTGATGTAAGCAATCTGACCTGTCTTGAAAAAGTTAAAGGGAGAATCCATGCAAAGCTTGTGAACAAAACCCGGAACGAGGAATATTTGAAGGACAAGCCGTACACGCCTGTTGCTGATCTCGCTGTGATCTACTATATTGAGATGGGGAAATCCGAATATGGCAACGCCAGCGTTGTCATTACAGAAAACTTGCTCAAGATCTATGGTATCTCTGTATCGGAACTTCATCACATTGCTCTCGAAAATATGCATGGCAAGAAAGCTCAGTTTATGACTATGGCAGAAGTACTTAAAGATCTGATGCCCGGTGCAGGCGATGATTTCGATAACACCGAGGAACCGATGATGTATGTCCTGACCAACGATGAGAAGTTGAATGGCGCAGCCATGCTCCTTGATAACAGCACCATGGATCGGATCGCCAAAAAGATAGGTATGAGTTACTTCATACTACCCAGCTCGATACACGAGACAATCCTTGTCCCGGCTTCCATTACTGAGAACAACAGCCTTGAGAGCATGGTCGAAATGGTTGTCGAGATCAACTCATCTCAGGTGGCTCCGGACGAGATTCTTTCGGATCATGTGTACAGGTACGACTATTCAACCCACACCCTTGAGATTGCTGCATAGCCACTTAATTTCGCTTTCCGCCGGGACAGACATCATGTCTGTTCCGGCTTCTTTTACGGAGGAAATACTTATGGATTATGATAACTTATACAATGACCGCATAGATGATAATGAACCTAATCTCTATGATGAGGACTACAGACCACAACGTTACAAAAAATACGCTGACTTAAAGCTCTTTGAGTCTCCCATGCGAATTTACGAATATCTCGATGCCCACATTTACAGTCACTCCGCTTACAAAAAGGCGATATCCTTGTTCATATGGAAACATATGCACGGACACATCTCCGGCGCGCTGCTTATTGCCGGAGAATCCGGTTCTGGCAAGACCGAAATGATACGAATTCTCTCAACAATCTACCCAAATATCCATGTCGCGGATGGCGCTTCCATCGTACCAACCGGGTACAAGGGCAACAGCTCGCTTACTACCCAGATATCTTCACTTAATTTTACGGGCAGGAAATTCCCACCCGTCCTTGTTGTCGACGAGTTTGACAAACTTTGCCTAAAAGGTACAACAAGTTGGTCAGAAACCGGGCTTATCTCGGAGCTGCTCAAATTCATCGAAGGCAGCACTTATAATGCCGGCACTACGGATCATCCACGATATGTTGACACCACAGATCTTGCCGTCATCCTGCTTGGGAGTTTTTCAGCACTCACGGATCAAAGACCATCACACACAATCGGATTTAGTGCAGATCTTAGACCTGACTCGTCTCCCCGCATCCTGCTCAAAAAGGAAAAGATCATGGAGCAACTACCCGCAGAGCTTCGGGGACGCATCTCGCAGGTAGTGATACTTGATAATTTCACAGAAGAGGACTACTTCAACATTCTTACCGATAAACGATATTCCCCTGTTGCCAAACTCTCCCGTGAATATGGTTTAAACCTTTCCATATCAAAGAAGAAGTATCGTGAGATCGCTCATGAGGCGTTTATTTCACATACCGGTGTCAGACGTATGAATAACACAGTGTCAGCGTACCTAGATGAACAGCTATTCGCAAATCCAAACCTAAAGGAAATATCTATTAAATAACAGGAGGACTGTTATGAAACTGGATTTTAAGCTCAATGAAGAATATTTTCCGCAACGCAAATAATGCCCACAACGGAAAATATGATGATCTGGATGACAAGAAATTTGAAGCAATTGTACGGGGCTATTGCACGCCCTGTCAGGCTTGCCTTATTGCTGCTTATAAAAGCGACAAAAGAGGGCGTAAGCCCTCTTATTACCGTTCCCGTATTTCAAATAAATCGCCGACTTCACAGTCAAAATATTCGCATAGCTTTAACAGAAAGTTTGCGTCCAGTCTTTGAAATTCGTCTCTGTAATATCGGTTAAAGTTTGTCCGTTCTATGTCTAAAGCTGAACAGACTTTCTTTTTGGATAATCCGCGTTCTGTTAATAATTCTTCTAATCGTAGATGCAAATATTTCATGAGTGTACCTCTCTTTTCGTTTATTATAATAAAAGCATCTCTTAAAAGTAATTCTCTTGATAGACATGCTTTTATAACCATGCTATTATAGATATGTTTATATAAGCATACTAAAAAGGAGATACGACCATGAAAAAAGATGATGAAATTGACTTAATTACAGAAAATGCGCTAGAAAGGCTTGTATGGATTATTGAAAATGACGAGGAATTAAAAGCCGCTAGACTACAAACCACGAATTTATTAAAGGAAAATAGAAGCGAAATGGAACAGGCGATTTTAGAAATGTAGGATACTGTTTTTAGAGCTTTCGCTTTAACATTGCACACGTCCAATGAGGAAGAACAGAAATTTATTAATGATAGTGGACGTATGTTTATAAACATTTTTAACAGGTCAGTTTTGATAATTAAAAGACTGCTGAATAAGTAAAAAGATATAATTTAAGGGGTTATCGGATTTTATATCCAGTAGCCCTTTAATTTCTCCTTAAAAGCTATTGCTTTTATATCTTTCAAAATTACTATAGAAATGGGAATCCAACTATGAATAAAAAAACAGAAAAAGAATTATGTCATGATAAGCCATGCCAAGATCACCACGGAAACAATTACCCTTCAATCAAAGATATGTGCAAGGCATATAACATAAATCCAGAATCATTTACACGAAGGATAAAAGTATATCATATGCCTCTTGAGGAAGCTCTCACACGCCCAGTAAAGCATAATGGAGGTATACGTTGTACTGACCATAATGGACAAACATACAAAAGCAGAACCAAGATGTGTGAACACTATGGGGTTGACCGCAAACTTTTTGAATACCGAATTAATAACGGATATACTCTGGAAGAAGCACTTACACTTCCACCAAAAGGGAAAAAAACTGCCAGGGAATAATATCCCTGACAGTTTTTTTCATCGAATATTTCGTTAGCAATTTATCCTGTATTTAGACTTCATCTTAGTGTTACATTTAGTGTTACAATTAAATTTCAAATCTAAGGAATTATAAGCATTTATATCAAATTAGAATCGACTGTAAACTTTTCAAGACCTTTATTTATCAACTTCTAAGGAGATATAAGCATTTATACGAAATAGGGAATAAATTCCGATGCCTAGTTTCATTTTATCTATATCTCCTTTGTCTATACTTTATTTTATAGAGCTCAATAAACCAAATTAGCTTATACAGCATATCACAACCGGGCCCTTATTTCAACCGTTTTCACCTGCTGCACATCAGCTAAGCAGGTTATCCATACTCTTCAGGCTGATGGTCAGCGTAGATGCATTATGCAGCAAAGCGGACGCTGTAGGCTGTATCAGACCGCTTACGCCGAGCAAAATCAATCCGGCGTTAAAGCCTACAATGAAACGGTAGTTTTTCCGAATCCTTTTCATCAGCTCATTACTGATTGTCTTTAGCGTAACAATTTCATATAAATTATCTGCGCCGATGGTTACATCCGCTATTTCTCTTGCAATTTCGGCTCCATCACTGATGGCAATACCCACATCCGCAGCCGACAATGCAGGAGAATCATTGACGCCGTCCCCGATCATAATCACTTTTCTTCCGCTTGCTTTTTCCTTTTCAATAAATCCGGCTTTCTCCTCCGGGAGCACCTCGGAATAATATTCGTCCACACCAACCTTGGCAGCAATGACCTTTGCAGTGCGGTCGCTGTCTCCTGTCATCATAACCACCTTAAGTCCTGCACATTTCAGGGCATTAATAACCGCCGCTGCCTCCTCGCGCAGCGGGTCCTCAATACAGATCACAGCCACAAGCTCATCTTCAATAGCAAGATACAGATGCGAATATTCATTGGGCAGGCTGCGATATTGTTCCTCCATCCCTTCCGGTATCCTGCATTTCTCATCCTCAAACACAAAATGCTGGCTTCCGATAATTGCCCGTTTTCCGTCTATCATGGTTGAAATGCCATGGGCAACCACATATTCTACCTTGGAATGCATTTCATCATGCACCAAATTTCTTTGCCTTGCCGCATCCACGATCGCTTTTGCCATAGAGTGAGGAAAATGCTCTTCCAGACACGCTGCAATGCAAAGCAGTTCATCAGGGTCCTGCCCGTTAAAGGAAACCACATCTACCACGGTGGGCTGTGCCTTTGTCAGGGTTCCCGTCTTATCAAACACAATCGTGTCCGCCTCTGCTACGGCTTCCAGATATTTACCGCCCTTCACCGTCACATGATAGCTGCCCGCCTCACGAATTGCAGACAGTACGGCGATCGGCATTGCAAGCTTCAGCGCACAGGAAAAATCCACCATAAGAACGGACAATGCCTTTGTTGTATTTCGGGTCAACAGATAAGTAAGTCCGGTTCCAAGAAGCGTGTAAGGCACCAGCTTATCGGCAAGATGCTCAGCCTTTCCCTCCAGAGAGGATTTCAGTTTTTCCGACTCTTCAATCATGGCTACTATCATGTCAAATTTGCCGGAGCCGCCTACCTGCTTCACGCAAACGGTAAGCTCTCCTTCCTCCACCACGGTTCCTGCGTACACATATCCTTCTGTGGTTTTCCGCACCGGTAGCGATTCTCCGGTAAGCGATGCCTGATTGACAAAGGCTTCTCCCTCTGTAACCACACCGTCAAACGGAATCACATTTCCCATATGCACTACGATATGATCCTCCGGCATGATGTTTGACGCATCTGTCAGGATTTCCTGTCCGTCCTTTAACAGCCATACCTTCTCTATATGCAAGGACATGCTTCTAGCCAGGTCATCCACCGATTTCTTGTGTGTCCACTCTTCCAATATCTCTCCTATACCAAGCAAAAACATAACCGAACCGGCTGTGTCATAATCCTTTCTCAAAATGGACACACCGATAGCCGTTGCATCAAGAACAGGCACTTCTATTTTTCCTTTCGATAATGTCTGCACTCCCCGCCAGATATATTTTATGGATTTGAGCACAGCAATACAGGCCCGAAGCTGGTACGGCACAAACAGCTTACTTCCTGCTCGCAGCACAATCTTATTTACCAGTTTCTCCCAATATTGGTCATTCAGGGCTCTGCCCGAATTCTCCAGAAACATCTCCGGCACTTCCATATCCTCGTAAGAAAAGCCTTTTAATGCTTCAATAACAGCATCTCTGCCTCCTGTATAACCGATTGTAATATCCTGCGTCCGCTCCCTGACCTTGACAGAAACGACGAACGCCTGATTACTCAGATAATAATGCAGCGTGTCTGCCTGCTCATAACTCATCCGCTTTTGTATCACATGGATACGCATACGCCCCTTTATTTCATGGACAATGGAAAATCTCATAATAAAGCCTCCGATTTACATAGGAAAAACACCTGCAGGTAACTACAGGTGCCTTTGTACAATTGATCTATTCTGTTGCTTTAGCAGAAGCTTCCGCATCGGCTCCGCCAATTTCCTCTTCCTGTGAAGCTCTCTCTTCATTGATCTGCTGTGCTTCTGCATAAATATCCTCTGCATTTTCCTGCACATTGGTTGCAACCTTCATCACATATTCCTTGGCCCGCAGCGCTGCTGCCGTAACATGTGTATATACCTTCTTTGCATCTTTACTTGATAAAATTTTTACGCCCGCTGTTCCAAACAAAACTCCCGCTGCAAAAACGCCTGTTGCTTTCTTATCAATCTTCTTCAAACAATCTAACATCTCTCTATGCCTCCTGACTTATTGATGCTTGTAACCGGTGTAGGCTGTCATAAAAAGGCAGACTATCATCGCCCATGCCCAAAACTTGTGATTTTTCATATCGTAAACCTCCATTTATGTATTGGATTATTTTTATTATATCTGTCCCATACAATGATTTCTATTTGTTTTGGATTGTTGATAAATTTTATCATTATTTCTTCGTCATATCAATACTTTTTTTTGTTCTTCAATTCTTCATACAGGACAGCGTAATTTTCATACCGGACACGGCTGATCTTTCCCTGTTCCAGCGCATCCTTTACACCACATACCGGCTCGCTTAAATGTGCGCAGCCTCCAAAGCGGCAATTCTTTTCATATTGTGCAAATTCCGGATAAAAGCTTTGCAGCTCCTCCTTCTCCATGTCGCCAAGACTTAAAGAGGTGAAGCCCGGCGTATCCATAATAAAGGTATCATCCGACAGGGCAAACAGCTGGGCATGCCTTGTCGTGTGCTTTCCTCGCTCGATTTTTTTGCTGATTTCTCCGGTTTCCATATTGGCCTCCGGATAGAGAGCATTGATAATGGTGGATTTTCCCACGCCGCTTGGGCCCGCCACCACAGTGGTTTTCCCTTCCAGGTAGGCTCGTATCTCGTCAATCCCCTGCTGCATGGTGCCGCTTACGAAAAGCACCTGATATCCGCAGCTTCCATAAGCATCTATCAGCTCCTGCTTTTCCGCCTCGTCAGCAATATCCTTCTTATTAAAACAGATCACACAGGGAAAATTTTGCTTTTCCATGGTAATCAAAAAACGATCCAGCAAATTGTAATTGGGGTTTGGCTTTACAATGGCAAATATCACCAGCGCCTGATCTATATTGGCAGCGGCCGGCCGGATCAGAGCATTCTTTCTGGGAAGAATCTCCACAACATTTCCCGTAAGTCCGCTTTCATCCACAAGCTCTATTTCCACGTTATCACCCACCAGAGGCTTTAGCTTTTCTTTTCTGAAAATTCCCTTCGCCTTACACTCTATCAGTCCGGCGGCCGTATAAACATAATAAAAACCGGCTATTCCCTTGATAATCTTTCCCTGCATGCTCTTATCCTATTCGGCTATAAATGTGACAGGACGGCGCAGCTCCTTCTGTTCGCTGGCTCCTGGAACCGTGGTCACCGTTCCATCCTCATTGGTAATATTGGTATCCTCTGTCACATTCACATACTGGAACAACAAATATCCTGTCTGAGACTTTATGCCCGTAATGCTCTGCTGCTGAATGGGGAAGGAGGTTGACTGGGTACTGAGAAGCTGTGTTCCGTCATCCGCCATCAACGTTACCGTCACCAGTGTGCCCGCCCTGTAATTAGGATCCTCCTCTGCAGTAGGTCCGGTAATCGTGTCCTCAAACTTATAGGTGGCCTGAATAGGCCCAAGGCTGACACTGAAATCCACGCTGGTTCCCGCATCCACGTAGGAGCCTACAGAATAACTCTGATAGCATACAAGTCCTGTCAAATCCACATTTTCATTGTTTACCTCTGATACGACGCCCATCTGCAATCCTGCTTCCACCAGCATAGCCATTGCTTCCTCTTCGGAACGTCCCACCAGATCGGGCACTCTGACCTTCTCCGTGTCAGGCCCCAGACTGATCGTAATGGTCACGGAAGCTCCGCTGGGAGCCTTCTCCCCTGCCTTGGGAGACTGGGTAATAATATTGCCCGCCTTAATATATTCGTCATGGCTTTCCGTCTTATTGATTACAAAGCCCTTTTTGCCTAACTCAGCTACTGCCTCTGCCTCGGTCATCCCTACTACATCCGGCACCTCCACACCTTCGGAGCCTGCGCTGACAGTCAGCACCACATTACTACCCTCATCCAGCATGGTACCGGGGTCTACGCTGGCACTCATGACAATTCCCTGCTCGTACTGGGTGCTTTCCTGATATTCAATCTCAGGAGTCAGACCGATGTTCAGTAGGGCAACCTTTACCTCGTCAATATTTTTCCCTATTACCTCGATCATTTCCACCTGAGCCTTTTCTTCTTCCTCTTCCTGGGAGATCTCTTCTCCGTCACCGCCAAACTGAAATACGCCAAAGGCCTTTCCCACCAGGAAAAGCACGATACAGCCGATGAGAATTGCAGCAATCACCGCAAGAATGGTGGTAATACGCTCCATCTTGGGATCATAATCATCCTCCTCATCCTCGTCATCATCTTCATATTCATAGTCGGTATCCTCCGGTTCCTCATCCTCCGGAGCTGCATATTTTTTCATGGTGCTTCTCTTCACATCCTTTTCCTTGCGAAGATGCAATGCCTCTTCCATAGAATCCCTGCTCTGGGACTGCTTCTTAATCCGTGCCATTTCACTGTCACTGATCATCTTCGTGGAGCCTTCCTCATCAGGGTTTACTACCTTAACAAAATCCTCATCAGGCGTCATCAAGGAACGCTTTAAATCCGTAATCAGCTCTCCCATGGACTGATAGCGTCTGTCAGGACTTTTCTGACAGCATTTAAACACGATCTGCTCCACGCTGACGGGAATTTCAGACACATATTCTCTGGGGGAGGGCATATCCTCCTGAATATGCTTAATGGCAATTGCCACAGTGGTTTCGCCGTTAAAGGGCACCCGACCCGTAAGCATTTCAAACATGGTAATACCCAGTGAATAAATGTCGCTCTTTTCATCCGAGTATCCTCCTCTTGCCTGCTCCGGGGAGGTATAATGAACGGACCCCATCACATTGGAGGTGATGGTATTGCTGGTAGCCGCTTTGGCAATGCCGAAATCCGTAACCTTTACTTTACCTTCCTTGGATATAATAATGTTCTGCGGCTTAATATCTCTGTGTATAATATGATTGTTGTGAGCTGCCTCAATCCCCATACTGACCTGAATTGCAATGCTGACCGCTTCCTTCACGGACAGTCTTGCCTTTTTCTCAATATATTTCTTGAGGGTGATTCCTTCCACCAGCTCCATGACAATATAGTAAATGCCGTTTTCTTCTCCTACATCATATACATTTACAATATTCGGATGCATCAGTCCTGCTGCCGCCTGCGCTTCTATCCTGAATTTGGATACAAAATTCGCATTTTCGGAAAATTCCTGCTTAAGAACCTTCACCGCCACAAATCGATTCAGCTTGTGATCCTTGGCCTTATAAACATCAGACATCCCGCCTGTACCGATTTTTTCCAGTATTTCGTATCTGTCTCCAATTATCATTCCAATTTTAACCATATTTCTTCTCCATCTAACCCTTAGGCAATATAAGCATTACTCTTCTGCGAACGCATCTATGATGATCACCGCAATATTATCTTTGCCTCCGTTGTTGTTGGCTGCCTCTATCAACTGTTGTGCTCTCTCTTCTATGGATACCGGCTCTCTTAAAATCTTGCCGATCTCTTCATCCTCCAACATGTTGGTAAGCCCGTCCGAACACATAAGCACGATGTCCCCTGGCGTAAGCTCTTCATGGAAAAAGTCAATTTCCACGGTGTCCGTTGCTCCCACTGCTCTGGTAATGATGTTCTTGTCCGGATGATTTCTTGCCGCCGCCTTGTCTATTCCTCCCATCCGAACCATTTCCGCTACCAGAGAATGATCTCTGGTAATCTGTCTGATTTCGCGGTTAATAATATACAGTCTGCTGTCCCCTACATTCGCCACCTGCAGATAGTGTCCAAGGCAGGTAGCCGCTACCACTGTTGTTCCCATGCCCAAAAGACTTTGATCCTCTCTGGCCTTCTGCCTGATCTTGTCGTTGGCAACACGGATTGCCTTGCTTAAGATTCGGACCGGGTTTTTCTCTAAGCACCCCCGTATCTCTCTGACAATGGTTTCTACCGTACATTTGGAAGCATAATCTCCTGCATTATGTCCTCCCATTCCATCCGCCACAATAAACAGATTAGGCAGGTTTCCTATGGGCTTTTCGGATACATAAACATAATCCTGATTTAGTTTTCGTTTTTTTCCTATATCTGTAACAGAAAAGGATCGTATCACCTTGCTACCTCCTGCTGTAGTGCCTTTTGCCGTCTTCTGAGCTGTCCGCAGGCACCATCAATATCTCTCCCCATTTCCCTTCTAATAGTAACATTTATTCCTTTTTTTTCAAGTTTATTTTTAAACGCCTGGATAGCATTCTTCTCCGACTGCACGTAGGATCGCTCCTTAATCGGGTTTACCGGGATCAGATTGACATGGCAGTTCAGCTCCTTTATCAGCTCCGAAAGCTCCCTTGCGTCCTCCCCGGAGTCATTGACGCCTCCCACCAGAGAATATTCAAAGGTAATTCTCCTGCCCGTCTTTTCAAAATAGTAAGCACAGGCCTCCATCAGCTCCTCAATGGAGTAACTGTTGGCAATGGGCATCAGCTTCCGCCGCTTCTCATCATTGGAAGCATGAAGAGACAGAGCCAGAGTGATTTGAAACTGCCGGTCGGCAAGCTCTCTCATTTTCGGCACCAGCCCGCAGGTGGATACCGTCACATTCCGTTGACTGATATGTAGTCCCTTTTCATCCGTAAGAAGTGATAAAAACCTGACCAGATGTTCAAAATTATCCAAAGGCTCTCCGGTTCCCATCACCACCACATTGGAAACCCGCTCTCCGGTATGTCTTGTGATTGCATAAACCTGCTCCAGCATCTCCGACGGAAGAAGGGACCGTTCCAGTCCGTCCAACGTGGAGGCGCAGAAGGTACATCCCATCCGGCATCCCACCTGAGAGGAAATGCAAACGCTGTTGCCGTGCTTATACTTCATCCACACGCTTTCCACCAGACTTCCGTCCCCAAACTCAAACAGATACTTTCTGGTTCCGTCTATTGCGGATTCCTGCATATTTACCAGCTTTGCACCGGTATATTGAAAGGTATCCGACAGCTTCTGCCTTAAGGAAAGAGGAAGATTGGTCATCTCCTCAAAGCTCTCCGCCAGCTTTTCATGCATCCACTGGAAAATCTGGTTTGCACGGAAGGGTTTTTCCCCCAGCTTTTCCATTTCTTCTTTTAATTCCTTTAATGTAAGCGATTTAATATCCAGCATTTCCTTTTCTGCCTTTCCTTTCAGCCCGGCGGCTGACTGCGCACCAGTCTGGCAATAAAGAAACCGTCCGTCTCATGTATTCCGGGAAAAAACTGCACCTTTCCCGTCTCTCCTTCCTCCTTAAGAGCCTGCGGCAGATAAGGAGCAAGGCTTTGCAGTTTAAAGGGGTGATTTTCCACAAACCACTTGACCATGTTGTCATTTTCATCGGGATTAACCGTACAGGTACTGTAAATCAAAACACCGCCCGGCTTCACATATCTCCACACCGTATCAAGAATACGCCGTTGAAGAGCTGCAAGCTCCTGCATGTTTTCCCGGGACGCCCGGTACTTGATATCCCTTTTCTTTCCCATAATGCCCAGTCCGGAACAGGGCAGATCCGCCATCACCACATCCGCTTTTTCAAGCAGACTCTCATCCAGAACTGCAGCATCATACATCTGCGCTTCCATATTGGTATAACCTGTTCTTTGTATATTATCTTCGATCAACGACACCTTATACTCTGTTAAATCTCTGGAAAGCACCCTTCCCCTGCCATGAAGCTTTTCTGCCATATGCAGGGACTTTCCTCCCGGTGCGCCGCACACATCCACCACAAGCAGCTCTTCTTCGGACGCTTTTCCCTTCTGCTCCGCACCGCTCTCTTCCACTCCATCCTTTATGGAACCGCTTACGCCTGCCGCCTCCACCGCCAACATACTACTGACATCCTGAACCACAAACAGACCTTCCTCGTAGCCCGGAATGCTCCTTACGCCCTCCTCACCTTTCAGCCGGAATGCATAAGAAAGATACGGATGAGGCTGCACCTCTATCCTTTGCCCGGCAAGAGCCGTAAGCCATGCCTTCCGCTCTTTCCCGGAAAGACTTTCCTTCAGTCTGACCGTTACCGGATGCTCTGACAGAATCCCCTTTAAAATTGCCTCCGTCCTGCCCTGCCCGTAAGCCTGATCCCAAAATTCCACCAGCCATTGCGGCATGGAATAGCGAATCGACAGAGCCTTTACCCTGTCAGTCCTCTCATCAGGATAGACAATGGCATTCCGGTTTCTTGCAATATTGCGAAGCACTCCGTTGACAAAGCCGGAAAGACCTTTAAATCCTCTTTTTCCCGCCAGCTTGACCGCTTCATTACAGACTGCGCTGTCAGGTATTTGATCCATGAAAAGCAACTGATAAACGCTTATTCTCATGAGATTTCTGATAAGCGGCTTCATCTTCAAAACAGGTACTTTGGAAAACTGATCCAACACATAATCAATTTGGATCAATCGCTCCAAGGTACCCTCGGTAACCCTTTTTACAAAGGCTTTATCTCTTAAATCAAGGTAATGATACTTATCCAGCACATTTCTGATAACCAGATGGCTGTATTCACCCTTTTCCAGTATCTCTATCAGCATGTCCAGTGCCAGTTCTCTTATATTTTCCAAATGATCCTCTCATTCCGCCGCCTACGCGGCTTCTTGAAATTCTAATGCCACTGCTAGTCCTTCCTGCGCCTGTTTCCGGTCAGGATTACAAGACGCAAAAGCTGTAAAATGGAGGAAGCAGCCGCTGCCACATAGGTAAGGGCCGCAGCGCCAAGCACGCGCTTGCAGTCATCTACCTCATCACCGGTCATAATCCCGTAATTTCCCAGCATCTTCAGCGCTCTGGCTGAGGCGTTAAACTCTACCGGCAGAGTCACCACCTGAAACAGCACCGCAATGGCAAATACCCAAACACCTATCTGCGCCAGAGAAAAATATCCGCCGCCCGGCAGTTCAAAGCCGATGCCCAAAAGCAATCCCAAAAGCACAATAGGCAGTCCCAGTTTAGAGCCGATATTGGCAGCCGGTACCAGTGCGGAACGGAGCTTTAAGGGAAGATACCCCTCCTTATGCTGGAGTGCATGTCCGCATTCATGGGCTGCCACCCCAATGGCTGCCACAGAACGGGAGTCATATACCGCATCCGACAGGCGCAGCACCTTCTTAGACGGGTCGTAATGATCTGTCAGTTCCCCCTGTACATGCTGAATCTGCACATCATGGATGCCCGACATCTGCAAAATTCTTTGCGCCGCCTCGGCCCCCGTCATCCCGCCTCTTGCCCGCACCTTTGCATATTTGCGGTAAGTGGAATTCACCATAGAGCTTGCGGCAATACAAAGTATTGCTCCGATCAGAACCAATATATAGGTAGGGTCATAATAATATCCAAACATTGTTTCTCCTTCCAGCTGTCAAACAGTCACACAGCATTACCATACTTTTATTCCGTTCCCAGCGTCATTCCGGGTTTTATCTCATAGCCAAGCAGAAAATCCTTTACCGCCATGCGCTTTTTTCCTTCCAATTGCAGGGAGCAGATGCGAAGAACACCTTTTCCACAGGCTACATCCAAATAGCTCTTCTCCACGCCTTCCACCGTTCCCGGCCCAAGCTCCGCATCCTTTTCAATCACGTCCGCCTCCCAGATTTTAAGGGTTTTCCCACGAAAGGTAGTATATGCGCTGGGCCAGGAATTTAGTCCCCGAACCAGACGCTCTAAAACAGCCGCATCCTGCTTCCAGTCAATCCGGCCCATGGCTTTATTTAATCGGGATGCATAGGAGGACTTTGCGTCATCCTGCTTTTCCGGAACCAGCTCTCCCTTTTCTATTAAAGGAAGCGCCTTTACGATCAGCTCTGCGCCTGCCTCCATCAGCTTATCATGAAGGCTTTCCCCGGTTTCCTTAGGCTCAATGGGCACTACCGCTTTCAGCAGCATATCCCCTGTATCCAGTCCCTTTTCCATCTGCATAATGGTTACGCCGGTTTCCTTTTCCCCGTTAATTACCGCCCACTGAATAGGCGCTGCCCCGCGATACGCGGGGAGAAGGGATGCATGAATATTAACACAGCCAAAAGACGGCATATCCAAAATTTCCTGAGACAACAGCTGTCCAAAGGCAGCAATCACAAAAATATCCGCAGGAAATTCACGAAGCTTTTCCACTGCCTCCTGCTCCCTGATTCTAACAGGCTGAAATACAGGTATACCGTGCTTTAGGGCACATTCCTTCACCGGAGTCATCTGTACTTCCTTTCCCCGGCCCTTTTGTTTATCCGGCTGCGTCACCACCGCCGTCACCTGATGCCCCGCCTGTATGATCGCTTCAAGAGGCGCTACTGCAAAATCGGGAGTTCCCATGTACACAACCTTCATAGTACTTACTCCTCCTGCTCCAAATCGGCTATATTCATCAGCTCTCCTTCTACCTTTTCCACATAAAGATGGCCGTCTAAATGCTCTAATTCATGGCAGATGGCTCTGGCCAGCAGCTCTGTGCCCTCCAGTTCAAAGGGTTCCATATCTTGATTGTATGCCTTCACTTTCACATAGTTTGGACGGGTTACAATTCCTGTCTTTCCGGGAACACTGAGGCACCCTTCGTTCCCTGTCTGCTCCCCGCTGCTTTCCATAATCACAGGGTTGATTAAAAGGATGGGGTCCTCGCCCGTCACATCAATGGTTACAATTCTTTTTAAAATACCTACCTGAGGAGCTGCAAGACCTACGCCATCCGCCTCATACATGGTTTCAAACATATCGTCGATCAGTTCCAATGTACGGTCGTTTACCTCCGTAACCTCTTTACATTTTTTGTTTAAAACCGGATCACCGATTTCTCTTATGTTCCTGATTGCCACTTTCTTTCCTTCCTTTTTATTCGTTTTAATAGCTGTCCATGGGGTCAAAATCAAACTGCACGCTTTCGCCTTTTAACTCTATGGCAGAAATAAATTGTTCTATTGATTCTCTGATCTCTGTCAGCCTGTCATAGCTGCATGATTTACAGTATACCACAAATCGATAAATATCGTTAATTTTTCCTACGGTAGCTTTGGCCGGACCGATCACCCTGACATCCCGGCCCTCTTCGTCCGGTGTCTGCGCAGCCTTTTCTGCCGATTGCACTGTCTTTCCTGCCAGCTGCGCTATCTTTTCCGCCAGCCGCTCTCCCCGCTGCTGCACACCTGAGGTAATTAGAACCGCCATCATATGAGCCGCAGGCGGATAGTCGCCAAGCTCCCGATACAGAATTTCTTCCTCATAAAAAGCTTCGTAATCCTGCCCTGCCGCACGCAAAATACTGTAGTGCTCCGGCCTGTAGGTCTGTATCACCACCCGGCCGGGCTTCGTTCCTCTGCCTGCTCTTCCCGCCGCCTGTGTCAAAAGCTGAAAGGTTCTCTCCCCGGCACGGTAATCACTGTCGTTTAAGGACAAATCCGCCGCCAGCACGCCAACCAGCGTCACATTGGGAAAATCATGCCCCTTCACGATCATCTGGGTTCCAAGGAGTACATCCGCCTCCCCTTCCGAAAAAGCTGTTAAAATCTTTTCATAGCTTCCTTTTTGTCTGGTGGTATCTGCATCCATCCGAAGCACCCGGATTCCCGGAAACCTTTTGACCAGCTGCTGCTCAATCTGCTGGGTTCCCGCCTTAAAGCCCAAAATATAAGGGGAACCGCAGGAGGGACATTTATTTACGGCGGCTGTTTCATATCCGCAATAATGACATATCAGCTTTCCGCCCATATGCTGGGACAGGGACACATCACAATGTGGGCATTTCATCACATGCCCGCAGGAGCGGCAGGATATAAAACCTGCATACCCACGCCTGTTCAGGAAAAGCATAATCTGCTCCCTGCGCTCCAGACGGTCAACCATCAGTTCCTGAAGCTCTCTGCTGAAAATGGAACGGTTTCCTTCCCGAAGCTCCTTTCGCAAATCCACAATGCTGGCTGGTGCAAGGCTTCCTCCAGTCAGCCTCTTACTTAATGTAAACAGTTCATATTTCCCCTCTTTGACCCTGTAATAGGCCTCCAACGAGGGTGTGGCAGAGCCCAGAATCAGGCTTGCCCTTTTAATTTGTGCCAGATATTCCGCCGTCTCCCGCGCGTGATACCTTGGCATGGTCTCGCTTTTATAGCTTGGCTCATGCTCCTCATCAATCACAATCATTCCCAAATTGGGAAAGGGTACAAACAAGGCAGAGCGCGGGCCGATAATCACATCCAGCTCGCCCTTTCTGGCACGTTCACACTGGTCAAACCGCTCTCCTGCCGACAGGGTAGAGTTCATCACCGATACCCGGTCGCCAAACCGCTTATAAAAGCGAAGCAGCGTCTGATAGGTAAGTGCAATTTCAGGAATCAGTACAATGCACTGCTTCCCTCTTTTTATCATTCCCTCAATCAGGGATAAATAGACCTCTGTTTTTCCGCTTCCCGTAATTCCATGAAGCAGATAGGTTTTTCTGATACCTTCATCATAATCGGAAAGGACCTTACTCCTCACAGTCTCCTGCTCATCGGAAAGCTCTCTTCCCGCTTCTCTGGCAGTCTCTATTTTAACGGGATTTCTGTAATAGCTCTCACTTTCAACGGAAATCACGCCCTGCGTCATCAGGCTCCTTAAGGTAGATGCCGAGACATTCAGCTTCCCCGTCACCAGCTCATAGGGCAGAACCGGCTCACGGCATAATTCCTCCAGTACCCTTACCTTGGCCGATTGATGCTTCCTGATGACTTCTCCCAATATAGCTCTGGTTTCCTCCTCAGTCATGCGTCTCAGGATTTTCTTTTTTTCTTTAGGCTTCATGGCCTGCTTCACGGGAAGCACGGTTTTTAAGGCGGCAATCATGGTGGAACCGTAAGATTTTCTCATCCATGCCGCCAGACGAATAGCGTCCGCCTCCACAGAAACGCTGTCCTTCACCACTCCGGCCACTGTCTTTTGCTTTTCCTCCGGGAACTGGGCTTTGTCTGTAATTTCCATCACATAACCCTGCCGCAGATGATTGCCTGCGCCAAAGGGCACCTGCACACACATTCCCGGCTCCAAAATGTCCGTCAGTTCATCCGGTATCCGGTATTGAAAAGGCCGATCCACCTTTTCGTGGGAAATGTCAACTATGATATTTGCATATCTGCCTTTTGTCATAAAGTCTTTCGTCTTTCCTTCAATATCTCCGCAATCAGCACTCTCTCATCCATAGGGTATTTTACCCCTTTGATTTCCTGATAATCCTCATGCCCCTTGCCTGCCAGCACAATAATATCTCCGGGCTGACCGTGGTCAATCGCATAGGCAATGGCCTCCTTGCGATCGCAAATTTCAATATATTTTCCTTCTGTCCTTCCGATACCGGTCTTAATGTCCTCTATGATATCAAGAGGCTCCTCAAACCGGGGATTATCGGATGTGATAATGGTCAGATCCGCATAGTTTCCGCTGACCTCTCCCATGTCATAACGTCTGATTTTAGAACGGTTTCCTCCACAGCCAAATACGCATACCAGTCTGTCAGGCTCATATTCCCGCAGGGTGGTCAACAGGCTTTTCAGACTCATGGCATTGTGTGCATAATCGATCAGCAGGGTAAACTGATCGGACACGGGCACCATCTCAATCCTTCCCTTTACATGGGCGCCAAGAAGCGCTGCCTGTATCTGGGGTATCTCCACGCGAAAATGCCTGCACACTGCAATTGCCGTCAAAGCATTGTAAACGCTGAACCTTCCGGGGGTGGGAACCTCCACGCTAAAGTCCATTTTGCCGCCCACGGTAAAATCTATTCCAAGCTCACCGGGCTTTTTAACCAGCTTTAAGTCCCTGGCATAAAGATCAGCCGTCGGATCAAATCCATAGGTCTCAAGCTCACAGGTGTGTCCCTTTAAAACCGCCTCCATATGAGCATCATCCTTGTTGACAATTCCTAACCGGCACTGCTTAAACAGCCTGCCCTTGCATTCCTGATATTCCTCGAAATCCGCATGCTCCGTAGGCCCGATGTGATCCGGCTCCAAATTGGTAAAAATACCAATCTCAAAGCTAAAACCCTGGGTTCTGTGAAGCTTTAATCCCTGGGACGCCACTTCCATGACCACGATCTCACAGCCTTCCTCCTCCATCTCCTTAAAATACTGTTGAAGCAGATAGGATTCCGGCGTGGTGTTGGATGCAGGAATATGCTTATCCCCTATAATCGTTTCTATGGTTCCGACCAGGCCTACCTTATAGCCTGCCTTCTCCAAAATGGATTTAATCAAATAGGTCGTGGTGGTCTTACCCTTGGTGCCTGTAATCCCTATCACCTTCAGGCGGTCCGCCGGATGTCCGAACCATGCGGCGGAAATAAAGGCCATGGCATAGCGGGTATCCTCCACCCGTACCACCGTGACGTCACTGTCCTTCGGCAGCTCTATATCCTTCTGTACGACCAGCACTGCCGCTCCCTTTTCCGCCGCTTCGGCCGCAAAATCATGTCCGTCAACATTGTAGCCGCAAATGCAGATAAACAGGCAGTCCCTGGTAAGCTTTCTGGAATCATACACCACCTGACTGATTTCCTTATCTGTGGTTCCCTTTATGCATTCATAAGTAATGCCCTGCAATAATTCTTCACATTTCAATGCTGCTTTCCTCATTTCTCAATATGCTAATATTTTCCTTATAATAAGATAGCACGATTATCCTGTTTTTTCAATCTTTATGCAACGCTCGTTCCCGTATTCCGCTGTGCTTCCCTATTTAAAATCAGGATATACAGCTGAATGTACTCTATATATTATGTTTCGATATTTTTTTGATGTACTTAATTTTTGGTTAAGAGGATTTTAGATTTTTATCATAAATCAGACACATTTTATACACATTTTGCCTTTATGATAATAACCAAGATAGTTGAACAACTCACTATCTCCCCCCTCATAAGAATGTGAAAGCCTCCGGTATCCCCCGGAGGCTTTCGCGTGCCAATTATTTCGTTTTCCTTCTTGTCTGTTCCCTTTATGAATGCCCTATTACATATATGAATACCTTATTGCATACTATTCATTACAACTGCACCACTGTAACATTCTCCATAAGCTCCTGCGCCTTATCCATAGGTATCACAGCGCTTTCTAAAGTGCTGGCATTAGCAGCGGAAATTCCCACACAGTATTTCAGCAGTTCCTGTCTGCTCATGCCGCTTTTATTTGCCATAGCAAAGGCAGCTACCACACTGTCGCCGCAGCCTACCGTATTGACGGCCTTAATTTTCGGCGCTTTAGCATACAGCGCTTCCTCCGGCGTAACATAAAGAAGCCCTTTGTCTCCCATGGACACCAGCACATGGGAAACTCCCCTGCCAACCAGAATGCGTGCAGCATCGCTGATATCCTCCAGAGATTTCAATCTGCCATCCACCAGAGTTTCAAGCTCCTTTCGATTGGGTTTTATCATAAAGGGGACTGCTGCCGCCCCTTCTTTCAGAAAGCTTCCGCTGGTGTCCAGAAGCACCTTTTTATTCTGTCTTTTTGCTACGGCGGTCAGCTTTCCGTAAATGGATGCGGGAACGCCCTCCGGTGCGCTGCCTGACAAGATCACCATATCCGCATCCCCAATTTCCTCCTCATAATCCTGCAAAAACTGCCGGTATTCCTGATCGCTGATCCTCGGCCCGGGCTCTAAAATCTCGGTCACATAGCCGTCTGAGGATAAGATATTTGTGCTGCATCTGGCTTCTCCGTTTACATGAGTAAAACGGCATTCTATTCCAAGCCCGTCCGCACACTCCTCAATAAACCGACCTGTATAGCCTCCCAAAAAGCCAAGGGCACGCACCCGAAAGCCGTACTGTCTCAGCACCTTAGCCGCATTGATGCCCTTGCCTCCCGCAATATTTTTCACGCTTTCCATCCGGTTTACCTGACCAAGCAAAAGTCTTGCCGCCGTGCAGGTCTTATCCACTGCCGGATTTAAAGTTACCGTCACAATTACACGTTTCTCCTCCATTTTATCCGCACCTTTCTTACAGCTTTCTGCTGCCTGTCTATCCGTTCCTTTCTCTGGTTCAGCCTTTATGCTGCTTATTCCGTCAGCAGTAATCCTGCATAACCATTTGCACCGTTTCCCTTCCGGCAAAATAATTAATATCGGGATAATACGCCATGCTGATTCTCATATCTCCTTCTCTGAGGCCTCTGTCATACAGCATTCTCACTGCGGCCTCTCCAAACCGGTCTTTCAGAAATTCATCCAGCCTCTCCTGATCGCCGAAATAAATCATCTCATATGCCGCTCCCGCTTCTGCAATCCTGAACTTCCCCACATTGTGATTCTTGCCCAGCTTACGCCCGGAAAGAAGACTGATATCCTTTCTTGCAAACACCGGACGGGGATTTCCTACCCCAAAGGGCTCCAAAAGAGAAAGCTCCTTCACAAAACGCTTGTCCGCATAGGAAAGGGGCATGGCAACATCAATATGAACAACCTGTTCAAAATCTTCATCGGTCAGATTACAGCTTTCATTTAGTCTGTTTCTAAACCGTTCTATAGAATCCTCATTCGGAAGGGACAGCCCCGCAGCCATCTTATGTCCGCCGTATTTGGTAAAAAGCTCCTTACAGGCTGACATTTCTTCATACATGGAATAGCTTTCTATGGACCTTCCGCTGCCCTTTATACCTTCCTCGCCTTTCGTCAGCACAAAAACCGGCTTGTGATATTTCTCCTTGATTCTTCCGGCAATAATCCCGGCCAGACTTTCATGACACTCCGGCAGATAAATCACCAGCACCTTATCGTCCTTCATGCCGGTTTCCTCCACCTGTCTGACCGCTTCCTTCACTCCCTGCTCCGTCATAAGCTTCCGGCTGTCATTTAGGCTTTTCAAATCTCCGGCAATGGTCACCGCTTCCCGAAAGTCCCTGCAGTCAAACAGCTCAAGCACTCTCTTCGCCGTATCAAGGCGCCCCGATGCATTCATGCAGGGACCTATGATATATCCCACATGGTATGGCGTCAGCGCCTTTTCCTCGATCCCGTTTACCATCAAAAGTGCCTTAAGACCGGGATTGGAAGTCTGAGGCATCAGTCGAAGGCCCTCCTTAACCAATATCCGGTTTTCATCCCGAAGCTCCATCACATCACATATAGTAGCAAGAGCCTCAAAGGAAAGCATCTCTTCTCCCATATTCCCTGTCAGAACCTGTATCAGCTTTCCTGCCACTACCGCTCCGCAAATCTGCTTAAAGGGATACTCACACCCCGGCTGTTTCGGGTCCACCACCGCATCCGCCGGGGGCAGAATGAAAAACCGCTCCCCTTCCTTTTCCTCAAAGGGCACCTCATGATGATCCGTAACAACCACCGTCATCCCCTTTTCCTTAGCCAGCCGTATTTGCTCCGCCGCAGCAATGCCGTTGTCACAGGTTAAAACGGTATCTATTCCATCCCGAAAGGCATCCTCAATCAGCTTGTCATTCAGCCCGTATCCGTCCTTCATCCTGTGGGGAATCACCACATCCACATTTCCCCCAAGACCTCTGAGTCCTTTCAGAAGAATATAAGAGGAGCAAATTCCATCCACATCATAATCTCCGATAATTCTGATGGGCTTCTGATCCTCTATTTTTTCCTTCAATATTGCCGCTGCCTTCTCCATATCCTTCATCAAAAGCGGATCATGCAGATCCTCCAAAGTTCCGCATAAAAATTGCCTGATCTCCTCATCCGACACCAAATCTCTGTTTCGAAGGAGTCTGGCCAGTACCGGCGTAATATGATATTTTTCCGCAATCTGCTCAAAATCCGCCTTTTTGGCAGCTATCATCCATTTTGCCATAAACAAATATCCTTTTCCTTATTGTGCACTTTCCTATTCCATAAAAAAGCGTTCTGAAACTTCAGAACGCTTTTATCCATTCCGATCAACTCGGTTTATAATTCATATCAGACTATGCTGTCTTCTGAGGGAAAACCTTGCGCAGTACCAGCCACAGAGAACCGGTGATACATACGGAGGAATAAGTACCGCAGAGGATACCTGCCATCAAAGGAAGTGCAAACTCCTTCACGGAGGATACACCGAATACATACAGGGCAGCAACCATAATAAAGGTAGTCAGGGAAGTAAAGATACTTCTGGAAAGCGTCTGGGTAATACTTCCGTTTACCATATCCTCCAGGGCTTCCTTTTTACTCATATTAGCCTTATTCTCACGAATACGGTCAAAGATTACGATCGTTGCATTGATGGAGTAACCTACGATAGTCAGCATACATGCAATAAATGTGGTGCTCACGGACACCTTCACGATGGCATAAAAGGCAAGAACCACCAGCACATCATGGATTAATGCAATTACAGAGCTTGCCCCAAAGCGGATATCCTTAAACCGGAACCAAATATAAATCAGCATACAGAGCGTTGCAATGGCCACTGCCCAGATGGCATCGGACTTCATTTCGCTGCTGACCGTGGAGCTGATAGTTTCCGTGGTAATCTTCTCCGCATCCACCCCAAACTGTTCTACCATGGTGTTCTTAAATTCCTCACGCTCGTCAATGTTAAGAGAACGGGTCTTGAAAATCACCTCGTTGGTTCCCTCAACCTTTTGTGTCTGAACATTTCCATCGCCGGTAATATCCTCGATCAGAGGAACAACCTGCGTATCAATTGCAGATAAAGTCATATCTTCATTAAAGGTTACGTTGGTGGAGGTACCGCCTACAAATTCCAGACTGTAGTTCAATACCCCTCCGGTCTGAACCTTATTAATTCCCATAAATACAAAGCCTGCTAAAATAGCTGCAATGGAAATTCCGAAAAATACCGCCTTTTTGGAGGTAAAATTGATGGCCTTTTTCTCCTTTGCCACTCCGTAAAGCTTGACGTTCTGCAAACCGATCGCATAAAAAGCTTTCATAATCAGTCTGGTCACAACCATAGCCGTAAACATGGAAAGAACGATACCAAGAGCCAGTGTTGCCGCAAAGCCCTTAATCGTACCCGAGCCCTTCAAACCAAGAACAATAGCCGCGATCAGAGTCGTTACGTTACCGTCAATGATTGCCGAGGATGCTTTCTTATACCCGGTATCAATAGCGGATTTCACGGTCTTACCTTTGGCAAGCTCCTCCCTGATACGGGCAAAGATAATTACGTTTGCATCCACCGCCATACCGATGGAAAGGATAATACCTGCTATGCCCGGAAGGGTAAGGGTAATATCAAAAGCGTCAAGCAGGATAATCATAAGCTCCACATATAAACCAAGCGCAAGACTGGCTGCCAGACCTGAAACATAATACACAGCAATCATAAATACAACGATAAGAATAAAGCCTACCAATGCAGCTTTTACACTGGTGGAGATAGCCTCCTCACCAAGCTGTGCTCCTACAATCTTGGAATGCAGCTCTTCCAGCTGAATCTTAAGACCGCCGATACGAATGGTGGACGCCAGCTGATTGGCCTCCTCCACGTCAAATCCACCCGTAATCTGCGCCATACCATCTGAAATAACCGAATTTACGCTGGGTGCGCTTACGATCGCATTATCATAATAAATTGCAATAGTCTCACCTTTACTGTAAGCCTCACTGGTGGCCTCCGCAAACTTCACGGCTCCTTCATCCGTCAGGGTAAGCTCTACACAAATCTGGGTATTCTGCATGGAGTCCTGATAAGAACGCGCCTGTGCATCCTTGACATCCGTACCCACCAGAACAATAGAACCCTCTTCCTCTAAGGTTTCAATGCTCTTATACATGGTTCTGCTATAAGGCTCATAGTTTTGTGTTCCGTCTGCCGCCGTCTCCTTAATAAAATACAGGGAACCGGGCTTTCCAAGCTCCTCCAGAATTGCATTGGCATCCGACACACCGGGGATTTCAATGTTGATCCGGTCATCCCCCTCCTGATAAACAACCGCCTCTGTGCTGTAGCCCTCTACACGCTTTTGCAGCTTGTAAATGGTATCCGCCATGTCCTCCTTGCTGGGGGTTTCGTCTCCTACCGCCTGATAAGTGATGCTTACACCACCCTCCAGGTCAAGTCCCAGATTAATACTGGCCGCCGAACCGGAACCGTTGGAACCAATTCCTACGGCTGCGGTATAACCAAAACAACCAAGAAGCAGTGCCAGTACCAGCAGCGTTATAATCGCCCTACTTTTCTTCATCGCTTTCTTCTCCTTCCAAATCGGCAAGTGCCGCCTTTATCATAATTGCGCACTCGATGCGCTTTCTCTGTAATTCACATCCCAGATCATAGACATCATTAATCTGTCCCTTAAAATTATAGGAATTGGCAGCACAGCCGCCGCTGCAATAAAACTTTGCAAAGCAGCTTTTACACTTATCCTTCGCATAAACGTTACAGGTCTTAAATTCATCCCTGATATCCGTTCTGGTAATTCCTTCGTCCACATTTCCCATCAAAAATTCTTCTTTACCTACAAATTGATGGCAGGGATACAAATCTCCCCATGGTGTGACCGCCAGATACTCCGTTCCCGAACCACAGCCGGAAAGTCTCTTAGCCACGCATGGCCCACCTTCCAAGTCTATCATAAAATGAAAGAAATTAACACCTTTTCCCTGTTTTTTTCTGTTTAAAAGTTCAGCTGCCAGTCTGTCATATTCCTCACAAAGTCCGGCAATGTCCTCTTCCCTTAACGCATAATCATCCTCCGGCGCGGCAACTACCGGCTCCACGGAAATCTGCTTAAACCCAAGGTCAGCCAGATGCAGCACATCCCTGGAAAAATCCAGATTATTTCTGGTAAAGGTTCCCCGCACATAATAATTCATCTGGTCACGGCTTTCCGCCACCCTCTGAAACTTGGGAACAATCCTGTCATAGCTGCCCTGCCCGCCTCTAAAGGGCCTCATCAGATCATGAACTTCCTTTCTGCCGTCAATGCTCAGAACCACATTGGCCATTTCCTTATTGACAAATTCCAGAACCTCGTCATTTAACAGAATACCGTTGGTGGTAAGGGTAAAACGGAACTTTTTGTGATACGGCTCCTCAAGACTTCTTCCGTATGCCACCAGGTCCTTAACTACCTGCCAGTTCATCAAAGGCTCGCCGCCAAAGAAATCCACCTCAAGGTTGACACGGTTTCCCGAATTCCTGACCAGAAAATCCAACGCCTTCTTTCCCACCTCAAAGCTCATCAGCGCACGCCTTCCATGGTATTCTCCCTCTTCCGCAAAACAATACTTGCATGCCAGATTACAGTCATGGGCAATATGCAGACAAAGAGCCTTCACCACCGTTTCACGCTTCTTGAAATCAATAATATAATTTTCATAAATATCGGGTGCATAGAGCATTCCTGCTTCCTTAAGCTCCATCACCTGTTCGTATGCGTCAAATATGTCCCCGGACTCATAGCTTCCGCCCAGCTTTGAGAGAAGCATCTTCCGGCACTCCTCTTCACCTGCTCCGGCCTCTAACGCCTCCTCCACAAGGGGAATCACGTCATATACCACATCATCTACCACATGGACGGAACCGCTGTTTACATCAAGGACAATATTGTAACCGTTATTTTTATATTGATGAATCACGTTCTCTTACCTTCCAATTCCAAAACACTATACCAATAGCTGAACACATAATAAGCAGCGGCAAAGCCGCTGCTTACCTTCACTATCCTATTTTTCGTGCTTATTTAACCTTTTCGCAGCTCTGATTTCCTACTGTGCAGGAAGTCTTACATGCTGACTGGCAGGATGTCTGGCACTCGCCGCAGCCGCCCTTCTTCATGGATTCCTTTAAATCCCTTGTTGTTAATGTCTTAATACGCTTCATATCACGATCTCCTTTATTTCCTTCTCCGATCTAAATCAGACCGGCAAAATAACTTAATTTCAAAATATTATAGCATAGTTACAAGCTTTGGAAAAGCATTTTGTGAAAAATTTCGCTCAGGCGTCCTTTTCAGCCTTATCCTCATGCTCTTCCGGGCTCTCCTCAGACGCTTCCGCCGTCTGTTCACCCTGCTCATCCTCAGGCTCCGCCGTCTCCGGCAGGGTCATAAGCACCTTGACAATCCTGTTTTGACTGACCTCCTTAACCTGTAGCGTAATGCCCTGCTCCGTCGAAATGGTTTCTCCTTCCTCGGGCAGCCGATCCAGATTTTCTATAATCAATCCTCCGATCGAATCATAATCCTCGGATTCCAGCTCTGTTCCCAGCTCATCATTGATGTCGCCTAGCTTCATGCTTCCCTCAACAAGGTACATGCGGTCGTCAACCTCCTGAATCAGCTCCTCCTCGTCCTCATCGTACTCGTCACGAATTTCTCCTACGATTTCCTCCAGAAGATCCTCCAGCGTAATCATACCCACCGTTGCCCCATATTCATTGAGCACAAAGGATACGTTGACACGCTTTTCCCTCATTTCAATCAGTAAATCCGCCGTTTTTTTGAACTCATAGGTATAATAAGCCTGACGCATAATATCACTGATTTTAAACTGCTCTTTGTTCTCCACCAGGATGAAATCCTTAATGTTAATCATACCGATCACATTATCCTTATCGCCGCTGTAAACCGGAATTCTGGTGTACATGCACTCCTTAAACAGTTCCATAACTTCATCGTAGGCTGCATCTTCATCCACCGATGCCATATCAATTCGCGGAATCATTACATCCTTGGCAACCGCATCGCCAAAATCAAACACATTGTAAATCATCTCCCGCTCTTCCGATTCGATGACACCGTCCTCATGGCTTACTTCCACATAAGTTCTAAGCTCGTTTTCCGTCATGGCAACTTTTCTGTTGGCATCAATATGTAGCAGCTTCATAATACCACTGGCTAATTTGTCAACAATAATAATAACCGGCGTAAGTATTTTCATCAGTCCGGCTATCAAAGAAGCATAGCCCAAAGCCAGCTTTTCCGAATAGCTCATCGCTACATTCTTCGGCAATATCTCGCCAAATATCAAAATCACAACCGTTAATATACCTGTGGCAATTCCTACCGCCAAATGGATTTTAATCGCCAGGGTAGTAGCCAGCGCCGACGCAGAAAGGTTTACAATATTATTTCCAATTAAAATTGCACTGAGCATCTTTCCATACTTATCAAGTACCTTCAGCGCAGTTTCCGCCCTTCTGTTTCCTTCCTCTGCAAGTGCCTTAAGCCGTACTCTGTTTACTGTGGTAAGTGAAGTTTCTGCGGATGAAAAGAACGCAGAAAGCGCTACCAATATTAATAGGGAAAACAGTTGTATGACACCATCGGTATCCAAATTCAAATCACTCCTCATTCTAAAAATTGCTGTCTTTACAGGCAGCTTATGGAAATATTACAATATCGGGCATTCTCTGTCAAGTTTGATCATATGATAAATATATAAAGAATTTGAAAAGTCTTTTTAAAATAACCGGAGGTCACCATGCCAAATAAGATCAATATAAGCTCGCGACTTACTTTCATACTGAAATGTCTGCTCTTTGCCTACCTGCTCACCACCGGATTTCTTCTCCTTCTCGCCCTGCTGCTGTACCGCTTTGGCCTTAGCGAGAAAATCGTATCCGTCTGCATTATTGCCATTTACATAATTGTCACCTTCTTCGCCGGTTTTCTGACCGGAAAGCGGGAAGGGAACCGGAAATTCCTGTGGGGGCTTATGATGGGAGGCTTGTACTTTCTAATTCTGGTCATCGTTTCCCTGATAGTAAACCACGGTCTTTCAGGAATTTCAGGGAATTTCTTTACGGTACTGATCCTGTGCGCCGGAAGCGGAATGCTGGGCGGAATGGTAAGCTGAGGCTGTCGTATCGTATTTGAGTCGACTTTTAAACGATTGACAATATCTCTTTGTTTTGATACGATGTGTATGAAAAAAGGTGCTACCCGTAAAGCAAACGGTTCACCTTGGTTAACAGTTACTTATCAAAAAGCAACCTTACCTTGGGTGTGGGCGGTTGCTTTTTTGATGCTTCTTTTTGTGTTATTTTTAGACTTTTCTTATTTTTTTCCAACTCCAGTCTGCTGAGTATTTGTTCTTTTAACTCTTCATACAAATCAATTGCTTCTTCTATTTCCGCTTTCATGACATAGAAGGTATCATTTTGTACCTGCTTGAAGCTGCACACCAAAACCTGATGCGCAGCTTCTTTCTTGACTTGGGATTTCATATTGGCAAAGTTAGCCTCTTGCTTTGTTTCCAGCATAAGTACATAATTCCCGTACGGATTTTAACAAATCCTGTACATGGGACAACTGTTCCGCATCGAAGCATTCAAGAATATCTGCTGTTTTAGCTGATATCTTGCCGCCGTCGCTTCCCATTAACAGATAATCACAGCTGGTAGATAATGCTTTGGAAATTTTGTACAGGATTTCCACAGAAAATCCTTTCTTCCCCAGCTCTATCTCATACAAAAATTTTGCTGAGATATCGATTTTCTCTGCAAACGCGTCTCTCGTATAGCTGTTTGCTTCACGCAGTGTCCGAATTCTAAGACCAATATCAGGATATGAAATACTTTTGCCCCGATTATGCATATTTTTACCTCACCTTCGCATATTCTTTTGTATAGCTTTTGTTTTGAATACGTCAGCGCCTAATGCCTTACTGCATCTAAGCATTATCGCTCACGCACTATTTCAGTCATATTCTACCATTTATCTTCCTCATTCTAAAAAATTTTACCAAAATGTATAAAAACCTTACTGAAATGACTAATTTTTTTTGATTTTTATCATTTTTAGTCCTTTTGGTTGCCAAAAAGTATTGTTCGGTAGCTTTTTTTAAATAGAACAAAAATTCAGATTAAAATGAACATATCTTAACAGAAAGGGAAAAATTATGCGTGAATTATTAAAAACACAATACGAATTCAGTGATTTTCAGATCGAACAGCTTCGTTTTACTTTTAAGACTGTTGCATCGGAATTAAGTAAACTCCTTATTATGGGATTCCTTTTTCATAATCAGCTTGGCATTTATCTATTCGCCGTAACGGTTATGATGCTGATGCGCTCCGCCACCGGAGGACTTCATTGCCGCAGTTACCTGTCCTGCCTTGCGGTTTCCTTATTTTATATGATGCTTTCGCTGGTTATCATGCCATGTATACCGGTCAATAAGCCCCTACAGATGATACTGCTCTTTTGCTGTATTCTGCTGAACTACTACATCGGCCCGGTAACATCGGCAGTGCACCGCCCCTTATCTAACGAGACTACTAAGCGGGTCCGGGTGCAGGCATTTATTCTTATTTTCTTCTATCTCATTATTACATATATAGTTCCCGAAAGTCCATACATTACCACAGGCTTTTGGGTGATTATATTACACACAGCGCAGCTTAGCGCTGCCAAACTACTAAAGATGAAAGGAGTAAATCATTATGAAAAGCAAACTTATCAAGTGGAGTAAGCCCTTATTGGTGTCTTGTATGGCGCTGGGTGCTTGGGTATCTTTTGATATTGCAAGCATCATCTTTTTCGGGGAATACGAGTATCCCACAGAAAAATAATCCCTTAAAGAAACCATTTAACAAGCTTAAATGGTTTCTTTTTCTTTGCGTATGCCAAAGAACAGCCAGTTATTTCCATCAACATCAATATTGTCACAGCTAATCTCCATATGGAATTCATCACAAATCTGCTTTACATTATATAATCCCAGTCCTCTGTTCTCACCTTTCCCGCTGTAGCCCTTGGTGAAAAAGGCTCCCAGCTTCTCATAGCTGATATAAGGACTTTCGTTTCTCACCTCTATAGTAAGCCCGTCTCCGCCTATCACCGAAACATACAGCTTGTTTCTCTCCGGATCGTCAATTAGCGCCTCCACAGCATTGTTCATCAAATCACCCAATATCTCCACAAGCTTATATTCCAGCACGCCCAGTTCATCCTCTATTCCCGCTACCCTGTAGCTTACATCAATGCCCAGCTTTTCGATTTCTACAAATTTTCCATATAAGAAACCGATAATAATGGGATTTCCGCCGGATAGCAGCTTATTAAAACGATTTTCTTTCATAATCACCTCACAATAACTTTTCTGCGCCTTTACCAATTCCTCATAACTGTCATGCATATAATGCTGACTGTAGATAGTGTTGATATGATTGTCAAACTCATGCTGCCTTAAGCGGATATGATCAATTAGCCCTTGAAAAGAATCCGAATACAGCTTATTTATTTTTAACTCTGTTTCAATTTCTTTGGCTTTCAACTTATATTTAATTAACTCTGTTGCTAAAACAAAGATAAATACCAAACTTACAAACAACAATATTGCTTGATTGATTTCTATCCACCTTAATTCCTTATAATAAATAAGTAAATAAAATAACACTATTATACAAATGCCAAGTGTTATCACTAATATGCGTTCTCTTTCTTGTAAAAAGCTTGACAACTTTCTTATTTTGCATCTTGGTAACACAAATATTACTAGAAAATTTGCTATAAAATTAATAAAAAGCAATTTCGCATCTACGAAAAAGCTTATATCCAACAAATAGTAGCATGGAAATGCAACTATCAACTGCATTCCGCCAACTAAAATAATACACAACACCAAATTTACAACCATAGATTTCAGCCGAAACCCAAATTTAGCTCCGCAATACAATGCCAAGATCGGATATATAATCATAGTATAGGTTTTGGGCAGTCCGTAATAGTTGATTACTGTCATCAATATCATGTCAATTGACAGAAAGCTTACCGTCTCAATATCAAGTTTCAATTTTTCGCCGTACAAATGATGTAAACATATCACAATCGATAATGCTTCCAGCAACAGACAAATATTCGTTATAATCATAACCCATACTCCGCAAGTACTTTCTTCTTATAAGACTTTCCAATATCTACCTTTTCAAAAGTGTTCTTCAGTGTTATATATCTGTTTGCAATATCCATGCTTTCTATGAAATCTTTATTTACAATCGTATTTCTACTGCATACCATCATACAGTCCGCATCCATCTCTTCTCCGATCTCCTTCAGCGTCTTATTATGTACCGTAAGCACACCACCTTTAACCGTATGGATATTAACCATATGGTTTACACTCTCCATATACATAATCTCGCTTATTTTAACCGGATACAGAATGCCGTCCCGCCGAAAGCAAACTGTAGCATTCTCATCCCTCTGCGTGGAAAAATATAATGCCTTTTTCACTAACTGTTCAACTTGATCCGGTGAAAAAGGCTTCTCAACATACCCCAGGCAGTTTAAATTTTTGAAAGCATATCCGCTATCATCCTCCAGAGAAGTAATAAACACCACCGGGGTAAACATATATTTAGGAATTTTTCTGATATTCTCAACCAAATTGACGCCCGAAGTGTCTCCCTGCTTTTCTACATCCAGGATAATATCTACAAGAAACACATCTATCGTTTTCTCCATCAGAATTTGGTAAGCCGTGGCAATATTATCGGCGGTATATATCCTTACCGCCTCGCCTATCTGATTAACCAGCTCCACAAGCATATTACACTGTTCCTGATTATCTTCAATAATTAATATAGAACTTTTTCTCATATGTCTAATTCCTTAGAAATTTATCCACCTGTGACATGATGGACAATATTTTCTCCTGTTTCTCTGGTATAATTTGACTCCATAAATCATCAATAATCACATTTTCAATATGATCCGTTGTCAGGAACAAGCTTGGCTTGCATCCTGTCACTTCATGAATTTCAAGCAATAGCTCCGCATCAGGATTGATCTGAACCTTCTCCAGCGCACGATACTTTTTGATATTCACACCCAACTTTTCCGCCATAGCAATCTGTGCATCCCCTGAAACCTTCCTGATCTCATACATGATTGATTCGCGCATGCCGCCTTCTGAATGCATCTTTAAAACACAAAGCTCACATTTAACCTCCATACTCGGCTCTGGAAGTGATTTTTCAATCCCTGCGGCAAGTGCGCATGTAATAAACCTGAGCATAGAACCGCGGCATGACCGGTCCGTTTCATTCAGCATAGCCGCCAGCTTTGACGGGCTGCGCAGGGATTGCTTGCCCGTAAGAAGATAATCTACATCCCAGCCCATCTGTAAAAGTATCGCCAGAGATTTGTATGGTACAATCGTCTTTCCAAGCTCCTGCTTGCTGAGCTGACTCTGGGTAATGCCCAGGGCCTGGCTTGTCCGCTCCTGTGTCATGTTCAGCTTTATTCTGTATTGAATTAATCTCTTTAAAAAATCGTCATAATGATCACTCATGTTATTTCCTCACGAATTATCTTTTGATAATGTCATGAATAAATTTTACGAGATTACATATTTCCTACCTTATACCTATATTTGACTATCGCACAATATGTCCGGTTTTTAAATACCGTATACGGTACTATTTACACGTTTTTTCGTCTCAATAAGCTCATTAATATCACAAAAGCTGCCTATGGAAATCATTCCATAGACAGCTCCCAGTCTCAAACCAGCTAATCTAAAAGGCTCTTATACAACTCCAGCCTCACCGTTTCTTCCCCTATTGCAATTTCCGCCTTATCGATCATCATTCCGATTAACAGAAGCTGACTGGTCTCCCCCGGATCGCCGCTTCCCGCCAGTTCCCAGTAGATATCCTCCATACCGTCATTCTTCTGACCGTTCAGATATTGATCTAAATGCTCCAGCTTGTCCGCATATACCGGATCATAATCGGCCTCAAACATAATCTTAACCTGCTTATCCTCTTTATCAAGCTTTGAAGCTATATGCTCGGCTCCCAGCGCAAAGAAAAACATGGTCAGCTCCTCCACGATCTTTGCAGTTTTTTTCTCCTCATGTGTCATGCTTCAATCTCCTGTTCACTTATTTGTCCTGTCTGTTTTCTACACCAGCATCCAGTTTCCTTGTTTTGGGTTCTCTCCCATGTCGAATCTTAAAGCCCTTGATAAAGCTTTCCAGCACAGGAACCAAAACAATGGCCACCAGCCCCGTACTAAAGCCATTGTTATACAAATTAAGGCCTCCATACAGGGAGGAAGTACACACCACTACTACACTGTGCAGCATGCCTGCCAATATTCCCGCCAAAATGCCAAACTGTCCCGCTATGGGTGAGAGCCCGGCTGCAAAAACGGCTCCCATCTGAATACCCGGTGTGGTAGGCTGCATGTGGTTCATAAAGGTGGAAAGGAAAACACCGGCCAGCACCGGCAGATAATTCCTTGCATGAGCGCCAAAAGCTGCAAATCCAAACACCGTAAGAATGGCTCCCACTACAGGGCCCGATAAATCTCCCCCGATTATCAAGATATAGCTGGTACATAGGATACCCATAATTCCCATATTCATCAGGGTAGTTCCCGCACCGTCCATCAGCACAAAGTCCGCCACCGCACGTCCGGGATGCTTCATCAGCTTCAAAAGCGGCTTCCACTTTCCGCCGTTTATAAAAAGTCCATATAAAAATGCCGCTGCAAAATACAGATACAGCCCTGCAATCAACCACACCGGTCTTTCGGCTCTCCAGATAAACACACTGCTGCTTTTCAATCCGACGGACTGCATAATGCACACCATCACAAAAGCTAACAGCCCTGCGGAAAATCCCACATTAAACAGGTTATAGCCCATATGCATGGAGGCTGTATGCATGGAAAGGGGCGGCAGTACAAATCCCACAAAAATACCGGTTCCGATTGCACACAGAAGATTGATGCCAAAGGAAAAAGGAAGAAGATACACCAGTTCCGTCACCATAGGCGCCAGGCAGGAGCCAAACAACGCCGTATAAATGTAGCGGTTCATTCCCGAATGATGAAGCCTGGCATACAGCCATGTACCAAGAATCATAGGCAGGATATTCACCGGATTTTTCCCAAACAGTGCAAAGCCCGCATTGATAAAAAGCACGGCCATCGTAAGACCCGTAAATGGAATTTTCTGAATACAAATCAGCAAAATTCCCATTCCCAGAACCAGCGCCGCATTCAAAAAAGCCGCTCCAAAGCCTGCAAGCTCAAAATAGTCTGTAATCAGCGCATCCCTTGACAGAATAATAGTCTCCATCCCTTTTAACAACTCCGCCGGAGTTCCCATGATGACAGCCGCAAGCAGCAAAAGCACCACGGTCATAATGCTGAACACGAACAACTCTTTATCCTTTAGCCTGACTGCAAGTCCTTTCCCCATACACACCGTCCTTCCATAAACACTCTTAATTCTGTTCTTCGTCCAGCCATTCCTTCAGCTTTTTCTGTAACAACATTTTATCCGGCAAATACAATTTATACTCTTTTGCATAAATGTTAGCATCTTTCGGAAGTGTCAAAGCTACAAGAGCCTCGTCGCTTTTTTACAAAACTGAACTTAAGTAAGGTTTTCTGGTATGCCATCTCAAATTGTTCAATTTCCGATTGGACGATTTCATTTTTTGACTAGTTAATTAGTCAATTCTCTTCCAACAACCTTCTCTTCCGCTCAATCATCTCGTCAATCTTTTCTATATAAAGAGCCACATCCTTCACATTGTCACAGCGCTCGATTCTTCCGTCTGCAAACACCCTTTTGGTAATGCTTCCCGCGCCCAGCGCAACAATGGTCTGCTTTTCCTCCA
>CAYMUW010000024.1:0-47058 GCA_964393865.1 uncultured Lachnospiraceae bacterium | reverse complement strand
TCAAGGTTTATATAAGATTTTGAAACAAAAAAACAGGTAGTTTTTGACACTACCATACAATAAAGGAAGGTTAGAAAAATGATAGACGGACACACAAGAATCTGTGGATTGATCGGAAATCCGGTGGAGCATACCCTGTCACCGTTGATCCATAATACGCTGGCCGGGCAGCTTAATCACAACCTTGTCTATGTGCCATTTCATGTGGAGCCGGGGCAGGTCAGCCAGGCGATCAAGGGAGCGTTTGCTCTGAATGTTCTGGGGCTGAATGTGACGGTTCCCTATAAGAGTCAGGTAATGGGCAGCCTTGTTCAGATAGATGATTTGGCGGAAAAGATTGGGGCTGTAAATACGCTGGTTCGGTGCGAACAGGGATACAGGGGTTATAATACGGACATGCCGGGGCTTTATCGTGCACTGGTATGCGAAGGAATCCGGCTGGATAATCAGGAGGTAATTTTACTGGGGGCCGGTGGAGCGGCACGGGCGGTAGCTTTTTTGTGCGCATCCAAAAATGTAAAAAAGGTTTATCTGTTAAACCGCTCATTGGAGAAGGCAAAGGCGGTGGCTGATGAGGTGAACGGCAAAAGCGGCCGGAAATGTATTTATCCTATGGCGCTTGAAGATTACCGGGAGCTTCCCGACCAAAAGTTTCTTGCTATTCAGGCTACCAGTGTTGGGCTGTATCCCAATGTGGAGCATGCGGTAATAGAGGATGCTGCATTCTATGAGAAAATACATACAGGCTATGATCTTATCTATAAGCCCAGAGATACCCGGTTTATGCAGCTTGTAAGAGAGCATGGCGGACGTGCCTTCCATGGCCTGAAAATGCTTTTATATCAGGGTGTCATTGCCTATGAGCTGTGGAATGAGGTTTCCGTCCCGGAGGAGATGGCGGAACAGGTTTACAAGGCATTGGAGGAGAAGGTATGAAAAGCAATATTATCCTGACGGGATTTATGGGCTGCGGTAAGAGCAGCATTGGAATACGGCTTTCCTATCGTCTGAAAAGAACGTTGGTTGACACGGATAAATGGATTGAAAGAAAGCAAGGATTGAGCATATCCGAAATTTTTGAAAAAAGCGGGGAGGAAGCGTTTCGCTGCATGGAGACACAGTGCCTTAAAGACCTGCTTGACAGCACGGATAACCAGATTATTTCGGTTGGCGGCGGATTACCGGTGAGGGAGGAAAACAGGCAGCTTTTAAAACAGCTTGGTCTTGTGGTATATCTGAAAGCGTCACCGGAGGTAATATATGAAAGACTGAAGACGGATACCACCAGACCGCTTCTACAGGTGGAAAATCCGCTTGAGCGGATACGAACTCTGATGGGGGCCAGGGAGGAGATTTACTCTTCCTGCGCAGATGTGGTAATCGATGTTTCGGATAAGAGCTTTGATGAAATTATTACACAGATTTGTCAGTGTGAGAAGGAGGATGGGATTAAATGAAGATATTGGTAATTAACGGGCCGAATTTAAATTTTCTTGGCATTAGGGAAAAGGCGGTGTACGGAACGCAGGACTATGACTATCTGCTTAACATGATCGGAGAAAAGGGAAAGGAGTGCGGCGCTTCCATTGAGGTCTTCCAAAGTAATCATGAGGGAGCTATCATTGACAGAATTCAGGATGCATATTTTGACGGGACGGAAGGGATCATAATCAATCCCGGGGCTTATACGCATTACAGCTATGCCATTCATGATGCTCTGGCCAGCATCACCATACCCAAGATCGAGATTCATATTTCCGATATTATGAAGCGGGAGGAGTTTCGCAAGGTCTCTGTTACTGCGCCGGCATGTGATAAGCAGATTTACGGACACGGACTGGAAGGGTATCTGGAAGCAATCGATGCGGTATTGGAGATAAAGGGTATCAGGGAGCCTTGAAAATGATGAAATTTTGCCGGAAGTTTTCATTTCCGTCAAGAAAGTAGTTGAAAAATATCATTTTTTATATTAAACTGTTAAAGAATTATAACGTGAAAATTTTAGGAGGAATATTTTATGATTTCTGCAGGTGATTTCAGAAATGGTATTACAATTGAGTTAGATAATAACGTTTACCAGATTATTGAGTTCCAGCATGTAAAGCCCGGTAAAGGAGCAGCATTTGTTAGAACCAAGCTGAAAAACATCAAGAGCGGCGGTGTAGTGGAGAAGACCTTCAGACCCACTGAAAAATGTCCACAGGCACATATTGATAGAAAAGATATGCAGTATCTTTATTCAGACGGAGATCTGTATAACTTCATGGATGTTGAAACATATGATCAGATTGCATTAAATGCCGAAACAGTAGGTGATGCACTGAAATTTGTAAAAGAAAACGAAATGGTTAAGGTATGTTCCCATAACGGTAATGTATTTTCCGTTGAGCCTCCTCTGTTCGTGGAGCTTGAGATTATTGATACAGAACCGGGATTTAAGGGAGATACTGCAACAGGTGCAACCAAGCCTGCAACTGTTGAGACAGGCGCTAACGTTAATGTACCGTTGTTCGTTGAAATGCATGATGTTATCAAGATTGATACCAGGACAGGGGAATACCTTTCCAGAATATAAGCTTGGCATGATGTCTGAGACAGGCCTGAAAGACAATGAATTACGTTCATTGTCTTTTTTTCGTTCTAAGTCTATTAACAATTAATTCGGAAGGAAGAGGTATTTCATGAACGACAAATCTATTTCATTCACATCATTTACGCAAATCATTTTAGCAAATCTGCGAGAAAAAATGGGCGGGGAGTATAGACTGTTTGCTCATATTGTCAAAAAGAATAACGGAGTGGAGATGACAGGAATTGTTGCCGGCAAAAAGGGCTGCAATACATCACCGACTGTTTACATTGATGAATATTATCATGAGGATATTACGGAGGAAGAGATCGAAGGAATATCGGAACAGATTTATGAAAGCTTTCGGCAGGCAGAGTTTAAGGAGGAGCTTGATCTGTCTGATTTCCTGAATTATCAAATTGCAGGAAAGCGGCTGGCTGTTAAGCTGATAAATGCGGACAAGAATAGGGAACTGCTTGAACAGGTTCCCCATAAGATGTTCCATAATCTGGCACTGGTTGCTTATTATCCGGTTCAGGAGGTCCCCATTGAGGGAAAGGCAATCATTTTAATATATCATACACATCGAAAAATGTGGCAGGTGGATGCAGAGACATTGATTAATGATGCAATCAGAAATACACCGAGGCTGTTTCCAGGAAAGATTGAGAGCATGGGAAATGTCATGCGAACAATGATTCGTGAACAGCTGGGGCTGCCCCTGAACGAAGAGGAGCTGCGGAAAATGGGGATTTTTAATGAAGAGTGGCTGGAAGTGCTGACATCCAAGGATATCCAAAGCTTCCAGACAACGGTTCCCATGTTTGTCTTATCCAATAATCAAAAACTGTATGGCGCCGTATGCATGCTTTATCCCAATATACTAAAAAAATTTTGTTCAAAAATAAAAAAAGATTGTTATATTCTTCCCAGTTCCATTCATGAGGTAATCCTTGTACCTGTCGATTCGGTGGTTGATGAATGTGCACTTCGTGAAATTGTGACAGACATTAACAGGACGCAGGTAGCCGAGGATGAGGTTCTGGCGGACTGTGTTTATTATTACAGCAGGAGTAAGGATAATATTATTATGCTGTAATACACAGACTGTTCACACATTTTTTATAAATGACAGACTAGACAATCAGAAAGGCATATGGTATGATATTCAAGGTGATGTAACAAATTTGTAACATTTGCACCCGTAGTCTAACGGATAGAACGAAGGCCTCCGACGCCTTTAATGCAGGTTCGATTCCTGTCGGGTGCACTTACATCACCTTGAATAAGAGATGACGGAAAGTTGAAGTCAGCTGTTATACTAATCATGGAGAAAGGAAAGCTATGAAACATTCAAATCAGAACAAAATGCATATGCTGATGGAAAAGATCATGACAGCCAGAGATTGGGTCATGGATCACAGCAAAATAGTAATGCCGCTTGTCCTGGTTGTATGCGTACTCATAACCATTATAGTGGCAGTGAATGCTAATCAGCGTGAGGCTCTGGAAAGAGAAGCTGAGCAGGCTGCAATGGCGGTTACTTCAAGCGAAACAGATGTGGCAATAGAAGGTCTTAGTGCTCCCGAGTTTGAGCTGGAAGAGAATGCTCATCCGGAAATCAACAATCTTGTTCGTGCATATTATGATGCACAGGCATCGGGAGATATTGAAGTAATCTCAAATTTGAACACTTATTTAAATGAAATAGAAATTATTAAGGTTCAGGAAATGAGCAAATATGTGGATTCCTATCCGGTGCTTGATGTGTATACCAAGCCGGGACTGATGGAGAATACCTATGTGGCGTATGTGTGCTCGGAAGTAAAGTTTGTTGATGTAGAGCAGGAACTTCCGGGAATGCAGACCTTTTACATCGGTATGGATGAAAGCGGTAATTATTTCATTAATGACGGAACCAATGATGAAGCAATAAGAAATTATATTAAAGAAGTTACGCTTCAGGATGATGTGGTTGATCTGAACAATAAGGTCGTTGTGGAATACAATGAGCTTTTGGCAGAAGATGAAGAACTGGAAGAGTATATTGCCTATCTGAAAGAAAAGATCAACGAGGACGTGGGTGAAATTCTGGCAGCGGTGGAGCAGCCTGATGTGCAAGAGGAAGAAACCGAGGTGGCAGATGCCGGAACCGAGGAAGAGGACGGGCAGGAAACACTGAATGTAACCAAGACGGTAAGAGCCACGGATGTAGTAAATATTCGTTCCTCAGACAGCGAGGAAGCAGACAAAATAGATAAAGCTCAGATCGGTCAGGAATTTACGCTTCTTGAGGAGAAGGGAAACGGTTGGAGCAAGGTTCAGTATAACAATGGTGAAGCATATATTAAGAGTGATTACCTTGAAGTAGTCTCAGAGGAGCCCATAGAAGTAGCATCCATACAGGAAGAGGAGCCGGAGGAAACATCCGTTGACACCAATGAGACCACATCCGGTACAGTAACGGTACAAGAGAGCGTAAGAGTACGCAAAAGCGCCAGTACCGATGCGGAATCCCTGGGAACTGTCTATGCAGGAGACGAGCTGGAGCTTATTATGAAGCAAGCGGACGGATGGACCAAGGTGAAATACAAAGGACAGACTGCATATGTGAAGTCCGATTATGTAAAATAGGATAGTAATATAAGAGATGAAGAGAAAACCAAGCGGCGCAGAGCGACATTTGGTTTTCTTGCGTTATAAATGATTTATTATATGAATAATCATACCAGAAGGAGGAGGGCGGATATGCTGGGAAAGTTTAATATCGGCATCATAGGTACCGGAAATATTGCGGCAATTATGGCAGAAACAGTCAACCAAATGAAGGGAGTAAAGCTTTATGCGGTGGCTTCAAGGGAGAAGGTCAAAGCAGAGGTTTTTGCGGGAAAGCATGGATGTAAGAAAGCTTATGGTTCTTACGAAGAACTGGCAAAGGACAGTAAGGTGGATTTGATTTATATTGCCACTCCGCATTCCGAGCATTATGAACATGCTTGCATGTGTATTGCAAACGGAAAGCCGGTGTTGTGTGAAAAGGCGTTTACAGCCAATGCAAAGCAGGCAGAGGATTTGATCCGAATGGCCCAGGAAAATCATGTTTTTATAGCGGAGGCTATGTGGACACGCTATATGCCTATGCTTACCACGATCAGAGAGATTTTGGGAAGCGGTGTGATCGGAGATCCCAAGACCCTGACGGCAAATTTGGGATATGTGATTGACGGCGTGGAGCGTTTGCAAAATCCTGCGCTTGCAGGCGGCGCACTTTTGGATGTGGGTGTGTATACGTTAAATTTTGCTTTGATGATCTTTGGAAATAATATTGAAAAAATGCATTCCTGCTGCACTTACACGGATTCGGGCGTGGATATGCAGAATACGATAACAATTCAGTATGCCGATGGAAAATGTGCTGTGCTGAACAGCTCCATGGTATCCCTAAGTGACCGAAAGGGGATTATTTATGGAACCAAGGGCTTTGCGATTGTAGAAAACATCAATAATTTTGAAAGTATTGCAATCTATGATTCCTCCTATAAGCGTGTGGCACTGTATAAGCGTCCCAGGCAGATATCCGGTTATGAATATGAGGTAGAAGCAAGTATTCGTGCCATTCGCAATCATCAGATAGAATGTGAAGAAATGCCTCACAGTGAGACCCTGCGTGTTATGAGAATGATGGATCAGCTTCGCAGGGAATGGGGAATCGTGTATCCCTTTGAAAAAATGCCGGCGGAGAATGCGGAAGACTTGCAGCAGGGTACAGACATATCCTAAAAATATAGGTGAAATATAAGTATAAAATTTGTATATCAGGTTAAAATAAGACAGAATGAACGGAAGGTTTATTCTGTCTTTTGTATGTGATAGAAAAGCGCTCGATAAGCAGCGAAAGCCAATAAGAATAAAAAAATGCAAAAATTCAGCAGGGCTGTTGTTTTGGAAATATGAAAAAAAGGAGTGAGTTAATCAAGTGAAAAGCGATGATGCAGGTATTTTGCAGGAGGTTCAAAAAAATACAAAGATGGCAATGAAGGCCATTGAAGCTTTAAATGGGAAAATTTATGATGATGCTCTTTCCGTGCAGATGGCAAGAGAGTCTATGAAATATGCGGAGATATATAATAAGGCCACAGACAAGCTGTTGAGCGGGGGAGCATCCTCTTATAGAGATAATGGATTTCAGGATATGATGTTGAAGGGCGCTGTCCGCGCAAATACCATGTTTAATACCAGTACCAGTCATATAGCAGAGATGTTGATACAAGGATCAAATCGTGGGCTGACCAGTATGTGGAAAGCAATCAATCACAATGAGAGAGCGGGAAATACTTCAATGGAGGTTGCCAAGGAGTTGATGGATTTTGAGGAAAAAAATATTGAGCGGTTAAAAAAGTATCTGTAAAAGATAAAATTTTAAGCATATTATATAAAAATTAAAAAAAAACTTTTACAATCTAATTTCTTAAAGCATATTGAGATTTTGAAAAGTACGTTATATAATACGTATTGGGCAAGGAAACTGAATACACAGGAGAAAACGCCTGTGTATTTTTGTATGGATTTATATGTATGTGATGACGTACATTTTGGCCGTTATTGTATACAAGAATACCATACCACACTTATACTAAATAAAGGAGGGCATGAAAAATGTCGTATGTTGATGAAGTATTTCAGATGGTAGTTGAAAAGAACCCTGCTCAGCCGGAATTCCATCAGGCAGTTAAAGAGGTTCTGGAATCGCTCAGGGTTGTAATTGAGGCCAACGAGGAAGCTTATAAGAGGGACGCTTTGTTGGAGAGATTGGTTACACCGGAAAGACAGCTGTTATTCAGGGTTCCCTGGGTTGATGATAAGGGACAGGTTCAGGTAAACAATGCATTCCGTGTACAGTTTAACAGCGCAATCGGCCCTTACAAGGGAGGTCTCAGACTGCATCCCAGTGTAAATCTTGGTATTATCAAGTTCCTTGGTTTTGAACAGATTTTTAAAAACTCCTTAACCGGCCTTCCTATCGGCGGCGGTAAGGGTGGTTCTGATTTTGATCCTAAGGGAAAATCAGACAGAGAAGTTATGGCATTCTGCCAGAGCTTTATGACCGAGTTAAATAAGTACATAGGAGCTGACACCGACGTTCCTGCCGGTGATATCGGTACAGGCGCAAGAGAGATCGGCTTCATGTATGGACAGTATAAGAGAATTAAGGGCGTATATGAAGGCGTTCTTACCGGTAAGGGCTTATCCTACGGAGGCTCACTTGCAAGAACAGAGGCTACAGGTTACGGCCTGTTATATCTGACAGAAGAAATGTTAAAGTGTAATGGTCATGACATCAATGGTAAGACTGTTGTGATTTCCGGTTCAGGAAATGTTGCAATTTACGCTTGCCAGAAGGCACAGCAGTTAGGTGCAAAGGTTGTTACCGTATCCGATTCTACTGGATGGGTATATGATCCCGAAGGAATTGATGTGGATCTTCTTAAGGAAGTTAAGGAAGTTAAGCGCGCGAGACTGACAGAGTATGCGGCTGCAAGACCCAGCGCTCAGTATCATGAGGGCAGAGGCGTATGGAGCATCAAGTGTGATGTGGCTCTTCCCTGTGCTACACAGAATGAGCTGCTTCTTGATGATGCAAAGGCTCTGGTTGCTAACGGATGTATCGCAGTTGCAGAAGGCGCTAACATGCCTACTACCATTGAGGCAACAGAGTATCTGCAGGCTAACGGCGTATTGTTTGCACCCGGCAAGGCTGCAAACGCAGGCGGTGTAGCTACCTCCGCATTGGAGATGAGCCAGAACTCCGAGAGACTTAGCTGGACCTTTGAAGAGGTTGACAGCAAGCTTAAGAATATTATGGTAAATATCTTCCATAACCTGGATGATGCTGCTAAGAAGTACGGCATGGAAGGCAACTATGTTGCAGGTGCTAATATCGCAGGCTTCTTAAAGGTTGCAGACGCGATGACAGCTCAGGGAATTGTATAACGTATAATTATTCAAAAATGATAATCCCGCACATGGCTGAAAACAGTGTAAGTGCGGGATTTTTTGTCTTACTAATAATGAAATAAGTGTGTAATAAAACAAGAAAATATTCATAAAAAGATTAAGGCTTTTAGGAATAATATACAAGTAATATACATATAAGTTACACGTAATATACGATAGTTTCTGATAGGATGTATTAGCGTAGGATAGTAATATACTTTTGATATACAAAAGGGGTTGAAAAACGCATAAATACTGGTGCTTGCTTTATGTAAAATTTATCATTATATGCACGAGTGACTATAATAATGGCTTTCTTGATAAACATATCAGACCGATATATTATATAATATATGTCCCAAAAAAGTCTTATCTTATGGAATGATAGAAAGGGAAAAGGACAATGGCAATAGAAAAAAAGAATTGATTATGTAATTTTGGGATTATTAAGTCATGAAGATCTGACGGGGTACGAAATTAAAAAACGGATGGATACTTCCCTGAAATATTTTTGGGGAGCGAGCTATGGAAGCATATATCCTGCACCTGGTGATTTGGTTGATCGAGGATTGGCAAACAAACGTGATGGTGCAGAAAATAAGCGAAACAAAATAATATATTCTATTACGGAAGAAGGAAGAAATTTCTAAATGGTCATTGTGGCTTGCGGCTGCATTTGCTTTGATGATAATGTATGAAATTTGGTGGGTACGGTACTTTAAGAGCGAGCGCAAATTAGCTGATTTTTATAGCAGTTTTTTAGGTGTTCCGGTGGCAGGTGCCACGCTGCCGGTGATTGCATTCATTCTGCTTGGTATATATGGAAAAGTAATATGGATGCTAATTGCGTGTACTATTTTGGGAATAGGCCATATTGGTATTCATCTTACTGTTTTTTTTAGAATTTAACTATTGCTTTCTGCGATAAGGCTGATTAGAATATAGGTGAAAATTCCTCTTATAGGAATTTTATCTTGCTATTGAATTCTGACAAAGGAGGTAAATTACCATGTATGAGATGAAGGATGAGTACTTAACAGGAATTGAGCAGATCGATAACGAGCACAGAAGGTTGTTTGAAATTGCAGAGGAGGCCTATCAGCTTAAGATGGCAGAATTTATTCCGGATAAATATGATCAGATCAAGGCACTGTTTGAAGAGCTTAAGGATTATACGGCAATGCATTTTCAACATGAGGAAGAATATATGAAGTCCATCGGTTACAAAAAGCTGTTTACTCAAAAGGTACAGCATGAAGCATTTATTAAGTGGCTGGATGAACAGGATTTGGATGCAGTGAACGGCGAGTATGAGGATCAGGATCAGGTTATTGATGATATTCTGAAATATCTGACAGATTGGCTGGTGACACATATCCTTGATACGGATAAGCAGATTCCTGCGTCATAGTATTGTAATTGTAACAAGTCCAAAGAACAAGTACCCGAAAAAGGATACTTGTTCTTTTTATCGCGGTGTCTACCTTGAAGAAATGGAAAGAGTGGAAAGCACCGACCGATCCACATAAAGGGTTTGATCCCGTCTGGTGGAAACCGCCCATTTGGCCAGAGTTATGTTTTTCAGTTCGATTTCCATGCAGGTGATGCATCTGGGGTGGACGCAGCTTCCGGTATTCATATAAAAGGGAGTGGCTTCGTGTAAGCGTGGTCTGTGTGTGTGACCGGTAATGAGAGGCATTTCATTTTTGACGGCAAAGTCGGACAGACGCTGTTCTATGCGATCCTTACAGACATAGTTCTTGGCGGCGCTGGTAGGATCCAACACGCCGAAGTGTTCCAGCGGCTGCCAGAAATAGCGAACCAGAAAGCGCGCCAGTTTCCAGCATGTGGAGTTGAGAAAGTCCGCCTGATGGCCGTGGGTGAGATAAAGCCGAAATTTGCTGCATGGATTTTCTAAAATAACCCCTTCATAAAACTGTAGTCCGGGAAAAAGGGGCTGCATACACTGGGAGGATGTGCAGAAATAGGAAGCGCATACGGTATCCGAGTATCCGGCTTTTTTCTTTTCCATATCGTGATTTCCATATAGCATAATCAATCTGTTTTGGCGGTAGAACAGGGACAGGAGCCAGAAAACATTGCTGTGAATTTCAATGATCTGGCTCATTTTCCTGTTTTCCCAGAGTTCATCCCCGTCTCCAAGCTCAATATAGGTAAATCCCCGGTTGTAGTAGTATTGCAGGGCAGTGAAATACAAGTTTTGATTTTTTAAAAAGTTATCGTTAGAGCTTCCTGCGCCCCTGTGGCAGTCGCTGAACAGGACATAGCGTGTTCGGGCATTTAAAGGAAAAACGGGGGCGTCTTCAAAGGCATGCTGAATACGGGAATGATAGCTCATGGGAAACTCCTTTATGATTTATGGGCTTTGCATTTACAGTATTTTCTTGGGGTAAGCATTCTGCGAAAAGCAAAGGGCAGAAGAAAATATAAATATAAAAGCCGGTCAATGGTTAAGCAAAATACGCCTGTGATTTGCAGGTAGATTTTGCAGAATATGCGGTTCCAAAACTGCGCCCACTTGCGGATAAGCTTAGCCCAGAAGCTGTAATGCCGATCCTGTGAACCGCAGAAGAAAAGCTGCAGCTCGCAGCCACAGACGCGGACACATCTTTTGTCGATGCCTGTTTCATACAGCGCATCCAGAAAACCGGAGAGCATCTCCCGATCTGGAAATTGAATGGTTGATTTCAAGCATAATTTGGAGGGCTGTGAGAACCTTCCCATGCAGAAGGCGGTCAGCCACCAGGTGCGTTTGGAAATGGCAGCCAAAAGTTCTTCATCCTTAAGAAGGCAGAAGGATAAAGGCAGCATATCTTCATCATCAACTGCCTGAAAATGAGCAGTGGAAAGCTCATCGGGAGAAAGGATGCGGTCTGCATAATAAACACCGATTTCTGCGCCGGAGTTAATTCCATATTGGCCCTTCCACAACTCAATCAGCCAGGTGCGGTCCTGATAGTTAAAATATACAGGAAGATAATCAAATATCATATTTAAGGATGGAGCGGCGTGGTCAAATAAAGCGGTATATCCCGCTTCGCGCTGCCAGGCATCATTGCGCGAGGAAATAATATCAAATCGACTGTTATAGCAATAGCCAAAGGGTGCAAGAATAGAAGAAAGCAGCTTACATTTTTCTTTAGGTGACATGGAGCAGACTTTTCTGATTGCAGCACGCTTCCGGCATGAGCCCAGCACAATAAGGAGCAGCAGGGCAAACAGTACAATACCGATTGAAAGATACATATTTGTAAATCCTTGTCGAAGTTTTTACTATATTGTATGTTTGGATTGTTTAGATGTGAGTGAGACGATGCGGTGTAGTGCTTGAAAAAAATGTTGAATGCAGTATAATATTATACAGACAAAAGAAATGTATAAAACTAAAAGGATACGGAAAACAAATGAAGCAAATTGGAATTATGATAGAAGGCGGTGCCATGCGAAGCGTCTTTGCTGCGGGGGTACTGGACTTTTTAATGGAGAAAGGGATTGAAATTCCCAATGTACTTGCGGTTTCTGCCGGAGCATATGCAGGAATGAACTATGTTTCCGGACAAAAGGGCCGGGTGGTGGATGCAGTCATTAAACCTCTTGAACAGCAAAAATATATGGGACCGGGTACTTTTTTCAGAAAAGGTACTTTTTTTGATATGGATTATTTGTTTGATGAAGTTCCGAGAAAGCTGGCGCCATTTAACTTTGAAACCTTCAAAAATTCTACCAAGCGTTTAATTGTCAATACAACCAATTGCCTGACCGGCGAGAGCGTATATTATGAGGATTTTGATTCAGAAGAAAAATTCTGGAAAATATGCAGAACAGCCAATTCGCTTCCTTTTATTTCCAGAATTACTCATATAGATGACGTTCCAATGCTGGACGGAGGCCTGGCAGATGCCCTTCCTGTTTCAAAGGTAGCAGACGAGGGATGGGATAAGGTACTTGTGATTTTGACCCGTAAAGAGGATTACCGGAAGAAATACAGACATCTTTATATGCTGTTTCTGAGGCTTATCTATCATAAGTATCCAAAGCTGATTAAAACAGTCAAGGACAGAGCGGACAAGTATAATTCCTGCCTTCAGGAGATTGAGCGTATGCAGACGGAGGGAAAGGCGCTTGTATTTAGACCCTCCAGACTGGCAGTAGGAAACAATGAGTCAAATGTGGATGTACTTATGGATTATTATCACCATGGATATGAGGAAGCAATGGGGAGAGAAGAGGAGATATTCAGCTTTCTTGCAACTTAGATCACCAGTATCAGGATGGAGGCGTGTGTTATGAATATCAATCAGATCTTAAAACAATTGGATGAATTATTTGCCAGGCATCAGATTGAACAGGTAGAGCATTTTCTGTTGGAGAATATTGAGAATGCCAGAAGGCTTGGCGATACCGGTTCTGTAATTACACTGTTAAATGAACTGATCGGCCACTACCGGGAAATGGGCGAAGGAGACAAGTCTATTATCTGCTGCAGGCAGGTGTTAGAGTTGATGGAGGAGGCCGGATATAAGGGAACGGTGGCATATGCCACTACGCTTTTAAACGTTGCAAATGCCTGCAGGGCAGCAGGACTTTTGCGGGAGTCTATGATTTATTATCAGGAGGTTCGGAGTATTTATGAAAAGGAACTGAAACCTACGGATTTCAGATATGCCAGTTTGTACAATAATATGAGCCTTCTGTTTCAGGAGATGGGGGATTTTGAGAGCGCCTGTGACTGTCTGGAACGGGCTCTTTCCATTGCGTCCCTTTATCAGGATGCCAGAATTGAGGTTGCGGTTACCTACACCAATTTGGCGGCTTCACAGTTAAAGCTGGGAAGAACACAGGAAGCCATTGATAATCTCCAAAAGGCCTTTTCCATTTTTGAAATGGATGAGGAGAAGGATTACCATTACAGCGGCGCCCTGTCTGCCATGGGAGAGGCTCAGTATATGGCAGGAAATCTGGAGGAGTCGGCGAGGTATTACAAGCGTGCGCTTTTGGAGATTGAGCGGAATATGGGCAGAAACAAGGCGTATGAGATTACCCTGCAGAATTTGAATGCAGTAACCGAGAGGATTAAGGAACTGCCTGCGGCAGGAAAAAGATTTCAAAACGGAATGGAGCTGTGTCAGGCATTTTATGAGGAGTACGGGGTTCCGATGCTTCGGGAGAAGTTCCCTCAATATGAGCATGTGATTGCCACAGGTCTTGTTGGGGAAGGATCGGAGTGCTTCGGGTTTGATGATGAGGTGTCCAGAGACCATGATTTTGGTCCCGGGTTCTGCATGTGGCTAACCGATCAGGTATATGATGAGATCGGTGAGCAGCTTCAGGCAGCGTATGATGAGCTGCCTGCCACTTATATGGGAATAACCCGGTTTACGACCGCAAAAGCACAAAAGCGGGTGGGGGTATTTAGGATCGGTGATTTTTATGAGGGTCTAATCGGGCTGCGGGATGTACCCACTACCCAAAATCAATGGCTGTTTCTGGAGGATTACAGATTAGCGACGGCAGTGAACGGCAGGGTTTTTAAGGATGAGCTGGGAGAATTTACCCGCATCAGGAGAGGAATTTTAAATTACTATCCCGAGGAGGTGCACCTGAGAAAGATTGCAAGACAGGCGGCGCTGATGGCTCAGTCCGGGCAGTACAATTATTCCAGAATGTTTGGAAGAGGAGAAAAGGTGACGGCGGCGATCGCCCTGTCTGAATTTATGAAGCATACCATGGCAATGGTATATCTTTTAAACCGTACCTATGCACCGTTTTACAAGTGGATGCACAGAGGGATGCAGAATCTTCCCATCTTGCCGGAAATCGGAGATATATTAAATGCCCTTGTGGACTTTCCCAGCGGGGATGAGAGAATACCCCAGACGATAGAGATTATTGTTGCATTGATTATTGCGGAGATGAAAAAGCAGGGGCTGACCAGCGGAGAGGACAATTATCTGGATCATCATACAGATCAGATACTGGGACGCATTCCACAGAAGGAAAGAAAGAATGAATCCTTTAAGGAGGCGCTGGTAGACGAACTGGTGTCCTTGGAGTGGGAAGCCTTTGACAAGGTGAAAAACGAAGGAGGAAGAGCGGACTGCCAGGATGACTGGAATACCTTTTCCATTATGCGAAAGAGCCAATATATGACATGGAACGAGGATATGCTGAAGAGTTATATCAGTGATTTTCACCGGGCCAATGACAGAGGATGGAATTTGATTACGGAAAAGTACGGACGTATGATGGAAAGCACCGCACCCCTACAATACGCAAAGATTAAAGACTCGCTTCCGGAACTCCCGGATGTAAAAAAGGAAATCATAGAGGAAATCGTCAAAATACAGGTGGATTGGATGGAAGAGTTTGCGGCCAGATATAGTAAGGCGGCTGCCAACGCCAGAAGTATTCACACCAGAGAGGACAATTTGTTTAACACCTCCTATGAGACTTATCTGCGGGGAGAATTATCCACCTATTCCGATGAGACATTGGATTTGTATGGCAGATTTATTGCGCAGCTATGCAGGGAAAATAAAAATCTGGCGGAGATGACCATGGAGAACACGGCTCTTTTGTATGGCTATTCTTCACTGGATGACTTGGAAAGTAAATTATAGTACAAAACCTGTTGTATATAGTTAAATATACAACAGGTTTTTAAACGCAGGCAACATGATGGTGCTTGGGATGATTACAGAGACATTAGAATGCCGTCTGCGATAGCCCGTGCAATTTCGTCAAAGCGGCTGTCAAAAAGCATATTGTCGCGAGGGGTGTTGATAAATCCCACCTCAACCAAAACGGCAGGCATGTTGGTACGGCGAAGAACGGCCAGGTTGGTACGCTCGTTTACCCCGTGGTTGACAAAGCCCACCTGCTCCAGCTGCTGGTTGATATTATATGCCATATCGGCGGCAGCACCATATTGGTTGTATACAAGGCTTTCGATGCCGGTGTACTGATTGTCATATGGACTGGAATTACGGTGTATGGAAACAAAGTAATCCGCACCGGCAGCATTTCCCTCCAGAGCCTTTTGGGTAGGCGTCTCATAGATGTCATCCGTACGGGTATAAACAACATTGACCCCCGCTTCGCTCAGGAGTTTTCCGATAGCAAGTGTGAGCCTTAAGTTGTCATCCTTTTCCCGGCGCCCCATGTAGGTGGCGCCGTAATCGGAGCCGCCATGCCCCGCATCTAATACAATAGTAGCCATAATAACCTCTCGAAAAACTTTCTCTTCTTAGTTTATGCAAGGAAGCCGATATGGTGCAGAGAAGTATGAAATGAAGGAAGAATAACATCATGGAAAAGGTCAATAAGAAAAATTACGAAATTGATATGTGTAATGGTCCGTTATTCGGAAAAATATTGCTTTTTACATTGCCGCTTATGCTTTCCGGCATTTTACAGCTGCTCTTTAATGCAGCTGATGTGGTGGTGGTCGGTAGATTTGCGGGAAATGAAGCATTGGCTGCGGTAGGCTCCACAGGAGCCCTTACCAATCTGCTTGTAAATCTGTTTATAGGGTTGTCGGTAGGAGCCAATGTGCTTGTGGCAAGATACTATGGTGCCAAGGCGGAGGAGGAGGTCAGTCAAACTGTTCACACCTCTATTTTAATCAGTGTTGTCGGCGGAATAGTGCTGGCGGTAATAGGTATTGTTCTGGCAAGGCCGCTGCTTCTTTTGATGGATACCCCTGAAAATGTGATTGAGCATTCAGTGATTTATATGAGAATTTATTTTTGGGGAATGCCGGTGATGCTTTTATTTAACTTTGGAAGCGCTATCCTCAGAGCAATCGGGGATACCAGAAGACCCCTGTTTTATTTGATTATTGCGGGAGTAATTAATGTCTGCTTAAACCTGATTTTTGTGGTTGTGTTCCATATGGGAGTTGCAGGAGTAGCTCTGGCCACGGTGATTGCACAGTGCATATCCACAACGCTGATTGTCCGCTGCCTGATGATGTCGGAGGGATGCTTTAAGCTGCGGATGGACAAGCTTCATGTAAATACAGATAAGCTAAAGAAAATTTCGGCTATCGGTCTCCCGGCAGGAATACAGGGCTCATTATTTTCCATTTCTAACGTGTTAATCCAGTCCTCGGTCAATTCCTTTGGGGCTGTTGCCATGGCAGGGAATACCGCAGGGGCAAACGTGGAGAGTTTTGTATATACGGCAATGAATTCCGTTCATCAGACAGCGGTGAGTTTTACCGGACAGAATTTGGGAGGAAGGAAATATGACAGGATCAACAAAATCTTGTTGGAATGTCTGCTGTTCGTAACGGTTATCGGGCTGGTTATGGGAAACGGGGCTTACTTCTTTGGAAATCAGATTCTTTCTTTGTATTCACCGGATAAGGAGGTTATTGCTTACGGGCTTCAAAGAATGAGTGTAATTTGTACCTTTTACTGTCTTTGCGGTATTATGGATGTGCTTGTGGGAAGCATCAGGGGACTGGGATATGCGGTGATGCCCATGATTGTATCTCTTCTGGGGGCATGTGTGTTCCGTGTGATCTGGATTTTTACCATATTTCAATGGAACAGAACGCTTTTTACATTATATGTGTCATATCCCGTATCTTGGGCGCTGACGGCTTTTGTGCATGTGATATGCTTCCTTGTTGTGAGAAGGAAGATTGATAAGAAAGACTGAGCAGGATGAAAAATAAAAAGTATGATGCAGTGATTTTTGATTTGGACGGAACGTTGCTTAACACATTAGAGGATTTGATGGACAGTGTTAATTATGCACTTTCCGTTTTGGGAATGAAAGAGAGAAGCTATGAAGAAATCCGTCATTTTGTGGGAAACGGCGTACAGCGGCTGATGGAGCTTTCCGTGCCGGAGGGCATGGATAATCCTGAATTTGACAAGACATTTGCTCTGTTTAAAGAGTATTACCGGGGTCATTGCAACGATAAGACGGGACTTTATCCGGGGATACCGGAGCTTCTTGATTTATTGAAAAAAGAAGGTTTTCAGATGGCAATTGTATCCAATAAATATTATGAGGGCGTACAGGCATTAAAGGAGCAGTACTTTAAGGATTATTTGTCGGTGGCTATCGGAGAGCGGGAGGGCATTCGCAGAAAGCCGGCTCCGGACACTGTGCTTGCTGCGCTCGGTGAGCTTGGTATTGACAAGGAAAGAGCAGTGTATGTGGGAGACTCCGAGGTTGATATTGCCACCGCTGCCAATACAGGAATGGATTGTATTGCGGTAGGATGGGGGTTCCGAACCAGAGAGGAGCAGGAGGAAGCCGGCGGAAAGGTGTTTGTGGAGCAGCCAATGGAAATCATGAAATTGTTATATGACAATTAAAAGGCAGTCTTTACGGAGAATATCAAGTATATCCTATCATGTGGCACTAAGGACGGTGAAGGATAAGGAGTGGTGATGAATCCCAATAAAATCAGGTAAACCTATGGTAAGTTTTCATTGGCAGAGCAGTCAAAAATTGGTATAGTATTAAGAAGAATACTTACAAGGGAGACCTGAAAATGACAGAAAAATATACAGTTCAAAAAATAGAGCGGGCCGGGGAAATCAAGGTTCAGGTTCCCGGCTCCAAGAGTATTACAAATAGAGCGTTGCTGCTTGCGGCAATTTCCGGGAAACAATGCACCCTTCACGGTGTATTGTTTTCTGACGATTCCAGAGGTTTTTTGGATTGTCTTTCCAGGCTGGGATTTCAGCTTGAAATACGGGAAGAGCAATGTGAAGTGACCATACAGGGAACGGGAGGAAGCATACCGGATAGCAGAGGCAGTATTGATGTGAGAAGTGCGGGAACGGCGGCAAGGTTTCTGACGGTCATGCTGGCACTGGCAGGAGGAGAATATGATCTTACTGCATCTCCCCAAATGTGCAGACGGCCCATGCAGCCTCTTTTGGATATTCTGCAGCAGGCAGGAGTGGAGATAGTCTACAAGGGTGAGAAGGGGCATTTTCCCTTCCAGATGTCTTCACACAATATTTCTATAGAGGAGGTCAGCATTGATACAGGAGTAAGCAGTCAGTTTGCAAGTGCACTTATGATGTCAGGGGTGCTCCTGCCCAAGGGACTTAAAATTAAACTTTTAGGAGAGCGTGCTGAAGGGTCATATATTAAATTGACATTTAATTTAATGAAACAATTTGGCATTCCAGTGAGAAGGGAAGAAAAATGCATTATTGTTCCGGGCATGCGGGATTTTGGACTTACAGAATATTGGATTGAACCGGATGTGTCGGGCGCCTGTTATTTTTATGCCATGGCTCCATTATTAAAAACAAGTGTTATTGTTTCCGGCGTGCATATGGATTGCATGCAGGGAGATATTAAATTTTTGGAAGCGCTTCAGGATATGGGCTGTAAGCTTACGGAACAGCCGGAGGGCGTACAGGTGGATGCCAGGATGCTGGAAGGCTATCCGGGACTTAACCTTTCTATGAAGGATTTTTCCGATCAGACTATGACAATGGCGGCGCTTGCCCCTTTTGCCCAAAGTCCTACACGGATCAGAAATATAGGGCATATCCGGCTGCAGGAGTCTGACCGGCTTCATGCGATTTTGACGGAGCTTCAACGCCTGGGAATTGAATGCACAGAGGTGCCTGAGGAGGATGGAATTGAAATCTGTCCCGGGGAGATAAAGGCAGCTGAGATTGAGACCTATGAGGATCATCGGATGGCAATGGCTTTTACTTTGATCGGCCTTAAGACGGGAAAGGTTACGATTAAGAACCCGGGGTGCTGTCGAAAAACTTTCGAAAATTACTTTAAATTAATTGATGATTTAATTTTTGAAAACCAATAACAGGTCAAAATATATGGCGGATATAGAAACAATGGAAGATTTAAATGCAAAAACTATACAGGAGCATCCGGAGCGTGTTTTGCTTGCAGGAGTGGACTGCGGAAATGATGTTCAGTCAACGAAAAAAGAGGCAGAAGTCAGGACTGCCGTTGGTGGCGTTAGTAGGTTATACCAATGCAGGGAAATCTACTATTTTAAACAGGATGCTTGAAAAATTTAATATGGATGACGAAAAGAGAGCTCTGGAGAAGGATATGCTCTTTGCTACACTGGATACTTCCGTAAGGAAAATTAAAAGAGGGGACAATCGGAATTTCCTGAATTGAAACGACAACGGAAACCTTAAATGAGCTGGGTGCCGGAAACATTCCGATGATTACGGTATTTAACAAATGTGACCGGTCACCGGATAAAATTTCTTACCCGAAAAGGGTAAGGGACAAGGTTTATCTTTCGGCAAAGGAGGATTCTTCTGTTTTTATGCTTGCCGATATGATCGTAGAGAAAACCTATGCGGATTTTCAGGAAATGTGTCTGCTGATTCCTTATGAGAAGGGCAGTGTTGTTTCTTATTTTATGGAGAATGCCCATGTTCTTTCTTTGGAATATGAAAAGGAGGGCGCCAGATTAAAAGTGATGTGTCATCTAGGAGATAAGGAGAAATACGGTTGCTATGAAGAAAGAAAGGCTGAATAAATATCTTGCATCCTGTGGTATCTGCTCCCGGCGGGAAGCGGACCGTCTGATTATGGAGGGTAGGGTAGCGGTAAACGGCATAGGGGCAGATATGGGAATGCAGGTGTCCGATGACGATCATATTACAGTGAACGGCAAACCTGTTCATGGCAGAAACGAAAAGGTTGTGCTGGCATATTATAAGCCGGTCGGCGTGGTCTGTACGGAAAAGGACAGGTTTGCCGACAAAAAGATTACGGATACGGTGAAGTTTCCTGTGCGTGTCACCTATGCGGGGCGATTGGACAAGGACTCCGAGGGACTGATCCTGCTGACAAATGACGGTGACCTGATTAATGCCATGATGCGGGGGAGCAGCGGACATGAGAAAGAATATATTGTGAAGGTAAACAAGGAAATCACAGAGGATTTTCTGGCAAAAATGGAAGCGGGAGTCTTTCTGCCTGAGCTGAATATTACTACAAAGCCCTGCAAAATAGAGAAAATAGGGAAGTTTACCTTTCAAATAGTGCTGACTCAAGGGGTCAACAGGCAGATTCGGAGAATGGCAAAGGAGTTGGAATATCAGGTTAATGCAATTAAACGCATTCGCGTGGTGAATATCCAACTTGCAAATTTAAAACCGGGTCAATACAGACGAATTATCGACAAAGAATTACAAGCGTTATACAATTTGTGTATGAATAAGTCTGGGAAAGAGCACAATAATATCACAAAATCTTGTGTTGGGTCAAAATAGATGTTGTGGAATTGCAAATTTTTTCCAAAATCAGCTAAAAAAGGGCTTTTTAGAATTTTTTCTCTGCTTTTATGATTGATTTTCAAGAAAAACGGGTTTTATTTAAAATGGCGATGAAGGAAAAAATGAATATTGTGAAGGAAAAGTTGCAAAATTTCACGGCATTTACAGTATGGGAAGCATAATAGGAAAGATTACAGTATTTATTTATATGGAAGGAATATAAAAATGGAAGAGGGAAGAATGGAAGATTACAAGGTAAAATGTGCGGAATTGGTTAAAAAGCTGAATGATGCATCGGAAGCATACTATAACGGAAGAGAAGAGCTGGTGTCAAACTATGAGTGGGATGCTATGTTTGATGAGCTTTCTGCGCTGGAAGCCCGGACGGGATATATTCTTTCCGACAGCCCTACGCAAAATACCGGATATGAGGAGAATAACGGAGAAAGAGAGCCTCATGAGTTCCCGGCGCTTTCTCTGGCCAAGACAAAGCAGATTTCTGATCTGCAGAAATGGGCCCAGGACAGACCTGTCTGGCTTTCATGGAAGCTGGACGGGCTGACATTGGTTCTTACTTATGATAACGGAAAGCTTACCAGAATTTTAACCAGAGGAAACGGGGTCACAGGAACCAATATTACCTATTTGAAGAATTCTATTCAAGGCTTTCCGCTTACAATCAGCTATCAGGGTCATATGGTGGTCAGAGGAGAGGCTGCCATATCTTATACGGATTTTGAATTGATTAATGATACCATCGAGGATGATGATGAAAAGTATGCCAATCCCAGAAATCTTGCATCGGGAACACTCAGTCTGGATGATCCTGAGAAGGTGAAAGAACGGCATGTTCGCTTTAACGCCTTTACATTGGTATATTTGGAGGACAATATCGTTTCCTGGGGAGAAAGAATGAATTTTCTGGAAAAGGAAGGCTTTACCGTGGTGGATCGGGAGAAGGCAACGGCCCAGACTCTTCCCGCAGTCATAGAACGATGGACGGAAAAGGTAGAAAAGAGAGAAATGGATATTCCGGTGGACGGTCTGGTGATCTGTTTTGATGATACGGAATATGCGGCATCGGGAAATGTTACCGGACATCATGCTGCCAGAGCAGGTTATGCCTTTAAATGGCAGGATGTTTCCGCCTGTTCCAAATTGGATTATATTGAATGGTCCTGTGCGGCATCCACCATCTCGCCGGTGGCGGTGTTTGAATCGGTGCAGCTGGAGGGAACCACGGTTTCGAGAGCTTCTTTATGTAATATCAGTGAGATGGAGAGGCTGGGAATTGGGGATCAGTGTACGCTGGAGGTGATTAAGGCGAATAAGATCATTCCCAAGTGTATTGCGGTGAAGGAAACCTCGGGAAGCTTTCAAATTCCGGAGCAGTGCCCGGTATGCGGGGCAAAAACGCAGATCAGGGTCAGCCCGCGAAGCGGTACCAAAACCCTGCATTGCACCAATCCTGACTGCAGCGCAAAGCATGTGAAGAAGTTTACCCGATTTGTCAGCAAAGCGGGAATGGATATCGACGGCCTTTCCATTCAGACAATTCTGCGGTTTATGAATGAGGGATTTCTGAAGGAATATGCAGATATTTATCATTTAAAGGAGCATGCAGACCGGATAAGGCAAATGGAGGGGTTTGGAGACAAGTCCTGTGAAAATCTCTTAAAAGCGGTTGAAAAGAGCAGACAGGTACACCCTGTAAACTTCATTTATGCCCTTTGCATTCCCATGATTGGCACCGATGCCGGTAAAAAAATAATTGCGGAAAGCGGATTTGAAGGATTTTTGGACAGATTGGAAAATCAGCAGGGATTTGAGGAGATTTTGGGAATAGGACCGGAAAAATCCCGTTCTGCAATGGAATGGTACGCCAATGATAAGAACAAGTCGTCCTTGAAAGCATTGCTGAAAGAGGTTACAATAGAAAAAGTGGATCGCTTGGATACCGCAGGTGGAAAATGCCAGGGGCTGACCTTTGTCATTACCGGGGAAGTACATCATTACAAAAACCGCGATGAATTCAAAGCATATGTGGAAGCGGCAGGTGGAAAGGTGACAGGGAGCGTTACCTCCAAAACCAATTTCCTTGTCAACAATGATGCCCATTCTACATCCTCCAAAAACCGTAAGGCTGCGGAGCTGGGGATTCCCGTTATTACGGAGGACGAATTTATAGAACGCTTTGGCGCCTGATGTTGTGTCAGCGGTATAAATTATATAGGAAAATTATATAGGAATAAACGGAGTAATTGATATGCCCATTAAAGTACAGAGTGATTTACCTGCAAAGGAAATACTGGAAAACGAAAATATATTTGTTATGGATGAATATCGTGCAATGCATCAGGATATTCGTCCTCTTCAGATTTGTATATTGAATCTGATGCCGGTTAAGCAGGATACGGAGTTGCAGCTTCTGCGTGCGCTTTCCAATACGCCTTTGCATATAGATGTTTCCTTTATGAAAATGAACAGTCACGTATCACTGAATACGCCGATTCAGCATTTAAACCGTTTCTACAATACCTTTGATGAGCTGAAAAACAGAAAATTTGACGGACTGATTATTACCGGAGCACCGGTAGAGCAAATCCCCTTTGAGGAGGTGGATTATTGGCCGGAGCTGTGTGAGATTATGGAGTGGACCAGAAATCATGTAACCTCGACTCTGCATATCTGCTGGGGTGCACAGGCAGGATTGTATTATCATTACGGTATGGAGAAGATCATGCTTTCCGAGAAGCTGTTCGGGGTGTTTGAGCACAAGGTGATGAACCGCAAAATTCCGCTTGTCAGGGGTTTTGATGATTATTTCTTCATTCCCCACAGCAGACATACGGCGGTCAGATCGGAGGAAATTCATGCCTGTGCCGAATTGACGGTTTTGGCGGAGTCGGAGGAAGCAGGCGTGCTTCTCTGCATGACAGAGGGCGGAAGACAAATTTATCTCATGGGTCATCCGGAATATGACAGATATACTTTACATAATGAATATATCAGGGATAAGGAGAAGGGCCTGCCGATTAAGCTTCCTCAAAACTATTATCCCAATGATGATGATACGCAGAAGCCGTCTCTGCAATGGCGTTCCCACAGTAATAATCTTTACAGTAATTGGCTGAATTACTACGTTTATCAGGTGACGCCTTACGATCTGGAGGAGATAGATGCCAATACCTATGGTATGTGGATTTAAGGCAAAAGCGTAAGATGGTTCTTTACGTGGAATGTAATTAATTGTAAAATAAAATTATTATTTAAAGAAAAGGAGAGGAAGGTATGGCAAACAGATTTGTACTCAATGAAACATCTTATCATGGAGCTGGCGCAATAAATGACATTGCGGCAGAGGCAAAAGGAAGAGGCTTCCAAAAAGCATTCGTATGCTCAGATCCAGACCTGGTTAAATTTGGGGTAACCAAAAAGGTTCTGGATGTTTTGGAAGGAGCAGGGCTTGGTTATGAGTTATATTCCAACATTAAGCCCAACCCCACCATAGAAAATGTTCAGACCGGCGTGGAGGCATTTAAAAACTCAGGAGCGGATTATCTGATTGCGATCGGCGGCGGCTCATCTATGGATACAGCTAAGGCAATCGGCATCATTATCAATAATCCGGAATTTGAAGATGTGGTAAGCCTGGAAGGCGTAGCACCTACCAAGAACAAATCGGTACCTATTTTTGCAGTGCCGACTACCGCAGGAACAGCAGCAGAAGTAACCATTAATTACGTTATCACGGATGCGGCAAAGAATCGTAAAATGGTTTGTGTTGATCCTAAGGATATTCCTGTAGTTGCATTTGTAGATCCTGATATGATGTCAACGATGCCGAAAGGATTAACTGCGGCAACAGGAATGGATGCCCTGACACATGCTATTGAAGGCTACATTACCGCAGGGGCATGGGAGTTATCCGACATGTTCCACTTAAAGGCAATTGAAATTATTTCCCGTTCCTTAAGAGCAGCGGTAGCCAATACTCCTGAAGGACGAGCTGATATGGCACTTGGACAATACGTGGCAGGAATGGGATTTTCCAATGTAGGACTTGGAATTGTACACTCCATGGCGCACCCGCTGGGAGCTTTGTATGATACGCCTCACGGAATTGCCAATGCGATTATTCTTCCCACTGTTATGGAATACAATGCGGAGGCCACCGGTGAGAAATACCGTGAAATCGCAAGAGCCATGGGAGTAGAAGGGGTTGATGACATGTCTCAGGAGGAATACAGAAAGGCTGCAATTGATGCAGTTAAGAAGTTATCTGAGGACGTAGGTATTCCCGCTGATTTGAAGGAGATTGTCAAAGAGGAGGATATTCCGTTCCTTGCACAGTCTGCCTATGATGATGCATGCAGACCGGGCAATCCCAAGGAAACAAGTGTAGAGGATATTACGAAGTTGTATAAGTCATTACTTTAATAAATGAAATTATGTGCCTGTCTGTGAGTAAAAATCACGACAGGCATGTTTTCAAATAAGTATAATTGTGCTATAATAATGTATAGTAATAAGTACTATGATGTTAGAACAATAAAAATTATAGGAGGGGATTATGACTTACGAGGAACTGGTTCAGCAGGCCAAGGATTCTTACCAGAACATGGATGCGAGCAAAATCAAAGAGCATGTGGCTATTCAGTTTAATGTTACCGGAGAGGCCGCAGGAGCTTTTTATCTGGAAATTGCAGAGGGGAATATCTGCGTGGAGCCTTATGAGTACTTTGACAGGGATGTACTGGTGACAACAGATGCCCAGACTCTCTGTGAGATTGCGGAAGGAAAGCTGGATATTGTGAAGGCCTACACCACCGGCCAGATTAAGGCAGAAGGAAATCTTGGAAAGGCGCTGCTGCTTAAGCAGATTACAGCTAAGGCAAAGAAGGCCGCCAAAAAGACTGCCAAAAAGAAAAATTAACGGGATAATGTACTTAGTGTAAAGTGGAACGGAGAGGAATATGATCAAAATCGAAGAGTTTTGTGACATGGAGAAATTTGAAAGTATTATGATGAACTGGGCCAAAAGCACCGGACTTGCTACGGTAGCAGTGGGGGCTGACGGGAAATATATCAGTGGCTGCTATAATTTTACCGATTTTTGTATTAAACTGACCCGGGGAAGCGAAGAGGGACGAAATCGCTGTGAAAAGTGTGACAGAGAGGGGAAAGGCGTTTATGCTTGCCATGCAGGATTAGTGGATTTTGGTATTCCGATTACCTTAAATGACGGTACTGTATTGGGCAGCGTGATTGGCGGACAGGTTTTACCGGAAAACCCGGATGATGAAATCTTCAGAAAGACAGCAAAAGAACTGGGCATTAATGAGGATGCCTATATTGAAGCATTACATAAGGTAAACGTTAAAAGCAGAGAAGAGATTGAGGCATCAGCAACACTTCTTGGAGACGTAATCAATATGTTTGTTCGCTCAAGCTATCAGGAGCATGAGAATAAACGTATTATGGATAAGCTGAAAGACGGAATTGCCAAGGCCGCAGCCGAGATCGCGGAGGCCAATGCCAGCACAGAAAAGATTGCAGGCTTTAGCAGACGGCAGAATATGCTTGCGCTGAATGCATCTATTGAATCCGCAAGAGCAGGAGAGAGCGGCAGAGGGTTTGCAGTTGTGGCATCGGAGGTTCAGAAGCTGTCTGCGGGAATGGCGGACACCAGCAGGGACATTACCGAAAAGCTGGCTAACCTGACGATTACAATTAACCAGTTAAATGAATAATTCAGTTGATGAATAATTTGATTTTCTTGTCCATATACTAATAGTAACTTACTATGTAATTATGAATTGCGCAGTGCGCGGAAATGAGGTGTAATATGGCAAGAGGTCAAAGGAAGTCAATTGAAGAGAAGATTGCAGAGAAGGAAGAGATTATCAGCGCTCTTAAGATCAGATTGAAGTCCGAGCAGGGAGAATTGGATACGCTTTACAAGGAGAAGAGAGAAAAGGACTTGGATGGCTTAAATCAGATTATTTCCGAAACGGGCCTGGAACTGAGCGAGGCGGCAGATATTCTTAAGGAATATATTCAAAATCATGTGCAGCAGCAAAGCGCATAGCGTATGCTGTTGTTGTACGGATGACGGATATGTAGTACATTTAACATATACAATACAGACATGTGGAGGAAAATATGCTTGTTACATTAATCCCTTTATTTGATAAAGAAATGACCGTGCGGGCGTATTCATTGTTTACTCAAAAGAAAAACTTTCTGCTCAATCCCAGTTTGCAGGGAACAGGCAGTTTTGATGGGGCGGCAGGAATACCGGGACTGGAAGTCATTGAGACCATGGGAATAGAAACGCTTTCTGCCGATAAGGAAGTGTTTGTTGCTATCAATAATATTTCTGCTTTTACGGATATTGACAGTCAGTGCAGCGCCCCCCATGAGAGAGTTGTTCTTTTGATGGATAATTCCATTACTCCCGACAAGATGTATGTGGACAGGCTGAAGGAATTAAAGTCCAAGGGTTATAAGCTTGCAGTGAGAAAACTTTCCGTGCAGCAGTTTGAAGCATACCGGGAAATCCTCCTCCTGATGGATTATGTTCTTCTGGATCATAAGAAGATTGATATTACGAAGGCAAGAATTTATTTTACCAAGATTTATCCCAATGTAAAGCTGTGTGCCGGAAACATTCAGACTCAGGATATTTATGATGCGCTGGTAAAAGAAGGCGGCTACGAGCTTTATGAGGGAGAGTTTTACCGTGTCCCCGTTACCAAGGGAGAAACGGAGGTTACTCCTTTAAAGGTCAATTACATCGAGCTGCTAAATATTGTTAATGCAGAGGATTTTGAGTTGACTAAGGCAGCGGACATTATCGGGCATGATACGGCACTGGTTATTTCGCTTCTTAAGATGGTAAACCGTATGTCTGTCAATTCCGAGATTACTTCTATCAGACATGCAGCTGCCATGTTGGGACAAAGGGAACTGAAAAAGTGGATTAACGCCGCAGTTACCAATCAGTTATATGCGGATAAGCCCAATGAGATTACCAGACTTTCTCTTCTTCGGGCAAAGTTTTCGGAAAATCTGGCGCAGGCCTTTGAAATGGCAGGGCAAAGCTCAGAGCTTTTCCTGATGGGGCTGTTTTCGGTGCTTGATTTGATCCTTAATAAGCCGATGGAAGAAGCCCTTAAGATGGTTAAAGTATCAAAGCAAATCGAGGAAGCGCTGGCTCATGGCAAAGGGAAGCTGGCTCCGGTACTGGAGTTTGTTACACAGTATGAAGCAGCTAACTGGCAGGAGGTTTCCCGGTTAATGATTTTAAAGGAAATTGATATGGAACAGGTATACGAAGCCTATATTCAGTCCCTGAAATGGTATCGTGATTTGTTTTCAGAATAAGACGCACAGAATGCAGGGCCGCATTCTGTAAGAAGAGCCGCTCTAAAGCTAAAATTGTTGAGCGGCTCTTTTTGTATGTATAGTACTACTTTTATGTTGAGGAAGTTTTGAAATTTAACTATAGATAAGGGCATGCAAAGGCATAGCAAATTCCATAAACAGCAGGAAATGTTATGCCGATTTGCAGCAATTCTTAAAACCTTATCCCTCCACATCCCCTGCATCCCTGCCAGCATGGATAGTCACCCCGTTAACTTCCACATGGTCATTGATTTCGATAACCAGACAGCGGCGGCCTTCAATGAGAAGGGTGTTGACCAGATCGGCCCGTTCGGGATTGACCCGGATTACCACGTCGGGAGTCTTCACCTCGAAGGTTCGGGTATTGGCTACGTTGCTTACCATGAGAGAAGTGTTTTCCCCGGCAGCGGCATCGTAGAGCTGATCAAAGTCGGAGAGTTTTTCTTCCTCCACGCCGCTTTTTTCAAACAGGTTCTTGACCTGATGCCTGTCAAGCATCAGAGGTTCCGGAATTTCTTTGTGTTCTTCTATCATTTCGGTGAGATTTTCGTGAATGTTTTTCACCACTTCATATTCAGCTTCCTCGCCAAGCGTTTCTTCGATCAGAGCTTGGAAGGTCTCTTTCTGGCTTCCGGCTGAGAGAGGAAGAGCAGCGCCAAGGATGCTGTCAGCAAATTCATTGTGAGGCTCTTCGGAGTTCTTGGCATAATACAGCGCACCGTGGATGTCAGCGGTTCTGTCGTTGAAAGCAGGGAACATAAAGCCTGTTTCCGGCATTTCCACAATCCAGTCACGAACTCTGTTATGAAACTCGTTTGTCTGGATATCATAGCTGAGGCCGGGCTTGGACAGATTTACCGGACAGATACAGCACAGAATATATTCAAATACGGTATCGGATGCATCCTCCATCATAAGACCGTCGGTGGTCTTGCCGGGAATATCATAGGTGTCATGGATCAGCAGGATTAAGTAATTTCCTACATACTCATAGGAACCGATAATTTTGTCATAAAACTCTTCCAACAGAGCATCATCCTTCAGCTTACTGTCACGAAGGCGCAGCAAAAATTCCTGTGTGCCGCCTTCCTCCTCACTGGGAAGGGGAAACTCAAGATTTAGCAGGTTTTTGCCGATGGCGCCGGAGAGCGTCTTGCGGAAAAGCTCAAAGTATTTGAAGATTTCTTCCTCAGGAAGAGATAGAAATGCTTCCTTAAATTCTGTTTTTTTATTCTTTTCGCCATCCACATAGCAGCCGCAAATTCTGGAGATAGAGCAGTTGCTGGGGGTATAAAGTCTCTTTAGTTCGTTTACTTCCGGTTTGTTCATCATGAATCTCCGTTTCAAAAGGGTTTATGCAGACTGGGAATCAGAAACATGATCTTCCGTGCTGCGGTTTAAATTTTTCTGGGCAGTGGAAAGCATCAGCTTAATACGGTTCAGCTGATTTACTTCACTGGCGCCGGGATCATAATCAATGGCAACAATATTACTTAACGGATACTGCTTGCGCAGCTCCTTGATAACGCCTTTACCAACTACATGGTTAGGCAGACAGGCAAAAGGCTGGGTACATACAATGTTGTTTACGCCGCTGTGAATCAGCTCCACCATCTCTCCGGTAAGGAACCAGCCTTCTCCGGTCTGATTTCCGATGGAAACAATGGGTTTGGCAAATTCCACCAATTGGTAAATGCTGGTAGGCGGATTGAAGTTTTTGCTCTTTTTAAGGGCCTTGGCGGCGCCTCCGCGAAGGAATTCCAATGCGTCAATGCCCAGTTTGGAGATGAATGCGGTTTTCTTGCTCATACCAAGCTGCTCGGCCTTGTAAATCTGATTGTAGAAGCAGTAGAGCATGAAATCAAGCAGATCGGGAACAACAGCCTCCGCACCTTCGGATTCCAAAAGCTCTACCAGGTGGTTGTTTGCAGCAGGAGCAAATTTAACAAGAATTTCACCTACAATTCCCACCTTGGGCTTTACTTCCCCGGTAACAGGGATAGCGTCAAAGTCTTCTACGATCTGACGGCACATTTTGCGGAAGGTAAAGAAATTCATATGCTTGCCGGAAACAAAGTCCTGACATTTCTTCAGCCATTTCTGATGAACAGCCTCTACGCTTCCCGGTTCCTTTTCATAGGGGCGCATACGATAGACACAGCGCATAAAGATGTCACCGAACACAGCGCCGTAGGAAGCTCTCATAAGGAGATTTAAGTTAAGCTTAAAGCCCGGATTGGTTTCAATGCCGGCCATATTCAGGGAGATAACGGGAACCTGAGGCATTCCTGCCTTTTCCAATGCACGGCGGATAAAGCCTACATAGTTGGTGGCACGGCATCCTCCTCCCGTCTGGGTCATGATAACCGCTACCTTGTTTACATCATATTTGCCGGATAAAAGGGCATCCATAATCTGACCCACTACCATAAGAGAAGGATAGCAGGCGTCGTTATTTACATATTTTAGTCCCACATCAACAGCCCGTTTATTGTCGTTGGAAAGCACCTCAAAGTGATAACCACAGGCATTAAAGGCAGGCTGCAGGATGTCAAAGTGGATAGGAGACATCTGAGGGCAGAGGATCGTATACTCTTTCCTCATTTCCTCGGTGAACTGAACCTTGGTGATGGCACTGGAACGGATGGTGCGTTCCTTGCCCTGCTTTTCACGAATCCGGATAGCGGAAAGCAGGGATCTGATACGGATTCTTGCCGCTCCCAGATTGTTTACCTCGTCAATTTTCAGGCAGGTATAAATTTTATCGGAGCCGGAGAGAATGTCATTTACCTGATCGGTGGTAACAGCATCCAGTCCGCAGCCAAAGGAATTTAACTGGATCAGGTCCAGATTATCAACAGTTTTTACATAGCTTGCAGCCGCATAAAGCCTTGAATGGTACATCCACTGATCGGATACGATAAGAGGACGCTCCGGGCATCCCAGATGGGAGACGGAATCCTCAGTCAAAACAGCAATATCGTAGGAGGTAATCAGCTCGGGAATACCATGGTTAATTTCAGGATCAATGTGATAAGGACGTCCTGCCAGAACGATTCCCCGCTTGCCGGTTTCCTTCAGGTAAGCGAGAACCTCTTCGCCTTTTTTCTGCATATTCTTTCTTGCCTGAGCAAGCTCTTCCCAGCCAAGGCGGGCTGCTTCCATAACCTCTTCCACAGGCAGCTCCTTAAACTCGGAGGCAAGGGCGTCGGATACGGTTTTTAAGTCGCGGAAGGACATAAAGGGATTACGAAGCACGGCTTCCCCGCGTCCGATTTCTTCAACATTGTTCTTGATATTTTCAGAGTAGGAGGTAACAATCGGGCAATTGTAGTGATTGTTGGCATCCTCAAACTCGTTTCTCTCATAAAAAAGCGCCGGATAGAAGATGAAGTCCACCTTCTGATTAATCAGCCAGCTCACATGACCGTGTGCCAGCTTGGCAGGGTAGCACTCCGACTCGCTGGGGATGGATTCAATGCCAAGCTCATAAATTTTACGGTTGGAAAGGGGCGATAAAACCACCCGGTACCCCAGCCTGGTAAAGAAGGTAAACCAGAAAGGATAATTTTCATACATATTGAGAACACGGGGAATACCAACCGTACCTCTCTTAGCTTCATCGGCGGGAAGTGGTTCATAGTCGAAGACACGCTTCAATTTATAATCAAACAGATTAGGTATGCCGTTTTCGTTTTTCTGCTTGCCAAGTCCCCGTTCGCAGCGGTTGCCGGATATGTACTGACGTCCGCCGGTAAATTTATTGATGGTAAGACGGCAGTTATTGGTACAGCCCTTACATTTGGCCATGCTGGTTTCAAACTGGAGGGTGCTGATCTTCTCGAAGGAGAGCATGGAGGTTTCATAACCCTCGCTGAACCGTTCTCTTGCAATCAAAGCAGCACCGAAAGCGCCCATAATACCGGCAATATCGGGACGGATTGCCTCACATTCGGCAATCTTTTCGAAGCTTCTTAAAACCGCATCATTGTAGAAGGTACCGCCCTGCACCACAATATTATTGCCGAGAGCGGATGCGTCGGAAACTTTGATAACCTTGAATAATGCGTTTTTAATAACGGAGTAAGCAAGTCCCGCAGAAATATCGGGGACAGAAGCTCCTTCCTTTTGTGCCTGCTTAACCTTGGAATTCATAAATACGGTACATCTGGTACCCAAATCAATGGGATGCTCCGCAAAAAGGGCAGCCTGAGCAAAGTCCTCAACGCTGTAGTTTAAGGATTTGGCAAAGGTTTCTATAAAGGAACCGCAGCCTGAGGAGCAGGCCTCATTAAGCTGAACGCTGTCTACGGTCTGGTTTTTGATCTTGATGCACTTCATGTCCTGACCGCCAATATCCAGAATACAATCCACCTCAGGATTGAAAAAGGCGGCTGCATAGTAGTGAGCTACCGTTTCAACCTCTCCGTCATCCAGAAGGAAGGCAGCTTTAATCAGCGCTTCTCCATATCCGGTGGAACAGGAGCGGACGATAGTTACATCATCGGGAAGCATGGAGTAAATTTCCTTAATGGAGCGGATTGCGGTTTTCAGCGGACTTCCGTCATTGTTGCTGTAGAAGGAGTACAGGAGAGACCCATCTTCCCCTACAAGAGCAACCTTGGTGGTAGTGCTTCCGGCGTCAATGCCAAGGAAACAATTGCCGTGATACTCGGAAAGCTTGGTAGTCTGCACGTGATGCTTTCCGTGACGGGTTTTAAAGCTTTCATATTCCTCCGTGGTGGCAAAAAGCGGCTCCATACGTTCCACTTCAAATTCCATCTTAATGTCGGAGTTGAGCTTTCCTACCATTTCCTCCATGGAATAAAACACCTCGTCCTTTGCGTTCATGGCAGAGCCGATGGCGGCAAAGAGATGTGAATGCTCGGTCTCTATAACATGCTCATCATCCAGCTTTAAGGTGCGGATAAAGGCTGTTTTTAACTCGGAAAGAAAGTGAAGCGGGCCGCCCAGAAAGGCAACATGTCCCCGGATAGGCTTACCGCATGCCAGGCCGCTGATCGTCTGGTTTACTACGGCCTGAAAGATGGAGGCGGAAAGATCTTCCTTGGTGGCTCCCTCGTTGATTAAGGGCTGAATGTCAGACTTGGCGAAAACGCCGCATCTGGCAGCAATGGTATAAAGAGAATGGTAGTCTTTGGCATACTCGTTTAAGCCGCTTGCATCGGTTTGAAGAAGAGAGGCCATCTGATCGATGAAGGAACCGGTACCTCCTGCGCAGATACCGTTCATACGCTGCTCCACATTTCCACCTTCAAAATAAATAATCTTGGCGTCCTCTCCCCCAAGCTCAATAGCGACATCCGTTTTGGGAGCAAGCTCCTTTAAAGCGGTGGCAACGGAGATTACCTCCTGCACAAAGGGAACCTTTAAATGATTTGCCAGAGTTAAGCCGCCGGAACCGGTTATCATGGGATGAAGGGTAATATTGCCAAGCTTTTCATAGGCTTCCTTCAAAAGATTGGAAAGAGTTTCTCTGATATTTGCAAAATGTCTTTTATAATCGGAAAACAGAATATTATGAGCACCATCCAAAATGGCGATTTTGACAGTGGTTGACCCAATGTCAATGCCCAGTGTATAGTGTTGATTGTCCATAATGTACCGCCTTTCTGTTTGCTTTTATTTCTTATTTTAATGCATATTTGTCACATTTTTTGACATGCTCTGTAATTATACGACACTAACCTGCAAAATGCAACGCAGGAAAATAAACAATTTGTAAAGAAAAACTTGGAAAATTCTAAAAAAAAGGATGCTTGGTTTACAATTGGATTTGGTAATGATAGAATATATGAAGTTTAAAAGTTGAACATGAATCAATGGAGGTAATTATGAAATCCCGTGGAAGTTTTGAGAGAAAATTTGGTAAATATGCTATTAAAAATTTATCATTGGTGCTGATCATCTGCTATGCTGTCGGATATTTGTTTGAGTTGATTTTCCCGAATTTTTTGCAGTATCTTTATTTAAATCCTTACCAGATTGTTTTTCATGGGCAGGTTTGGAGGCTTTTTACCTGGATTATCGTGCCTCCTTCAAGTTTTGACTTTTTTACGTTGATTATGCTGTATTTTTACTATTCCATCGGCACCACGCTGGAGCGTACATGGGGAACCTACAGGTATAATGTATATATTTTCTCGGGGGCCTTATTTACCATATTGGGATCGTTTTTGCTTCTTGGTTACGCACTGATTTTTCAACATGATATCATGGCAGCGCCGGCAGTTGCGGAAGGATATTTTTTGCTGGTATCTTCCATGTTCAGCACATATTATGTGAATATGTCCATATTCCTTGCTTTTGCGGTGACCTTTCCTAATATGCAGATTTTGTTATTCTTTTTCATTCCTGTTAAGATAAAGGTCATGGGAATTATTTACGGAGCAATATTGGTATATCAGTTTATTGCCGGATATGGGAAAGGGGCGGAGGTGCTTACCGTGGCCAATCGTTTCGTCATCGCCGCATCCCTGATGAACTTTATCGTCTTTTTCCTTACCAGGAGGGGAAAGATTCACATGACGCCCAGACAGGTGAAGCGGAGAACGGAGTTTAAGCGCGAGGTGAAGAAAACCTCAAATATTACCAAGCATAAATGTGCCATCTGCGGAAGGACGGAGGAGACCAATCCGGAACTGGAATTCAGGTTCTGTTCCAAGTGTGACGGCAATTATGAGTATTGTGAAGAACATATTTTTACCCACACGCATGTAAAGCATCAGTAAAGGCCGGAAAGCGGTAGGTATTGATTGAGAGAGGTTTGGTTATCAGGGTATGGAACAACAGGAAATTCAGTTTGCCCAAATTCTGGAGCAGGTCAGAAGGCAGGCGAAGGAGCAGAACAATTGTATATCCGAGCAGCAGGTAAGGGAGGCTTTTGCCAGGCTGTCATTGGAGGATGAGCAGCTTGCGCTGGTCTTTGATTATTTGAAAAAGCATAAAATCGGAATTGACCAGCCGGTTAATCTGGATGATTATCTGACGGAAAGTGAAATAGATTATCTGGAGGAATATCGGAAGGAGCTTGCTCTGATTGAAACGGTAACCGACGGAGAAAGAGAAGCGATTATTCTTTCGGCTATGGCGGGAAAGGCCGGGGCGCAGGAGAGACTGATACAGCTATGTCTGCCGCAGGTAATGGAGGTGGCAAGGCTTTATACCGGGCAGGGTGTGCTGTTGGAGGATTTGATCGGCGAGGGAAATGTGGCGCTTGCCATGGGCGTTACCATGCTTGGGGCATTGGAGCATGCCAAAGAAGCGGAAGGAATGCTGATGCATATGATTATGGATGCCATGGAGGAATGCATATCCGAAAATCTTCAGGAGTCGGATAAGAATAAAAAGGTAGCCGGCAAGGTAAATAAGGTGGCAGACAAAGCAAGAGAGCTTGCGGCTGAGATGCACCGTAAGGTTACGGTTGATGAGCTTGCGGAAGAAACGGGAATGTCCAAAAAAACAATAGAGGACGCTATGCGAATGAGTGGATTTGCCATTGAAGATTTGGAGAGAGATACATGAAGCTAAAGGGGAAAGTGACGCAGTATGAGGATTTTAAATATGTGATGCAGGATGCGGGAAGTCTTTATCTTGGCGCCCGATACTCCTATGAGGAGCTTTTGGATGAGGAGATGGTTCCCTTTAAGCTGAAAGCAATTCTGACACAGTATATTTTAAAGGAGGCTGCTCCTGACACCACGTTGGAGAGCCAGTTTTATTACATAGAACAAAACACTTTTTTGTATGAGACCTTTTTGCAGCTTAAGGTAAAGGTCAAGGTGCAGATACAGGTGGAAAAGAAAAAAATATTTGGAAAGACGCGAATAGAGTATCAGGAACAAATCTTTTCTTTAAAAGAGCTTTCTGAGATGAATCTTGCTAGAAAAAAAGCATCAGGGCTGATAATCAGGGAAATAATAATATCAAAGCTGGGGTTAATGACCTTCAGCGTTTAATTTGAGAGGAGCAGAGAATTATGAAGCAGCGGATAGAGGATATTCAGGCATATACAATAGTGGAGAAGAGAAAAATAACCGACTTAAATTCGGAAGGATATATTTTAAAGCATAAGAAAACCGGAGCAAACGTAACGCTTTTGCTCAATGATGATGAAAACAAGGTGTTTTATATTGGATTTCGCACGCCGCCGGAGAACAGTACCGGTGTGGCGCATATTTTGGAGCATTCAGTGCTTTGCGGCTCCCGGAATTTTCCGGTAAAGGACCCGTTTATTGAGTTGGCCAAGGGATCGCTGAATACCTTTTTAAACGCCATGACCTATCCGGACAAGACCGTATATCCGGTGGCAAGTTGTAATGACAAGGATTTTAAAAATCTGGTACATGTTTATTTGGATGCGGTTTTTTATCCCAATATATACAAGGAAGAAAAGATATTCCGTCAGGAGGGCTGGCACTATGAGATGGACAGTATCGAGGATGAGCTTACCATTAACGGTGTAGTCTACAATGAGATGAAGGGCGCATTTTCCTCTCCCGATGATGTGGTGGAGAGAGAGATTATGAACTCTCTTTACCCCGATATTACTTACGGGCTGGAATCGGGCGGCGACCCGGAGGTGATTCCGGAGCTGACGTATGAGGAATTTTTGGATTTTCACAGAAAGTATTACCATCCCTCCAACAGCTATGTTTATCTGTATGGAAATATGGATGCAGCAGAATATCTTACCTTTATGGATGAGAATTACTTTTCGACCTTTGAGGAACTTAAGGTAAATTCTCAGATAGGGCGGCAGCGTTCCTTTGAGGCTCCCCGTGAACTTGTGAAAGAGTATCCGGTTATGGAAGATGAGGCTGTGGATGACAATACTTATCTTACTTATAATGTATCCATGGGTACCAGCCTTGATAAGGAGCTTTATGTGGCTATGGAGGTGCTGGACTATGTGCTTTGTTCGGCTCCTGGCGCGCCTGTGAAGCAGGCGTTAATCGATGCAGGAATCGGCAAGGATGTATACAGCACTCTGGACAACGGTATCTATCAGCCTTATTTTTCCATTGTCTCCAAGAATGCCAGAGAAGAGCAGAAGGAACAGTTTGTTCAGACCATTGAGCAGGTGTTAAGCCGGCTTGTGGCAGAGGGATTGAGCGAAAAAGCTCTTGCTGCCGCAGTGAATAATTATGAATTTAAATATCGGGAAGCGGATTACGGCTCCTATCCCAGAGGACTGATGTGGGGATTGCAGGCTTTGGACAGCTGGCTTTATGATGAAAGTGCACCCTTTATGCATATTGAAGCCGGTGAAACATTTCAGAAACTGCGGAAGGCTATTGGAAGCAGATATTACGAGGATTTGATTCGGACATATATTTTAAACAATCAACACAAGACCATTCTTACGGTACGTCCTGTACCCGGTCTTACCACGCAGAAGGATCAGGCGTTCCATGACCGTCTGCAGAGCTATAAGGCTGCTTTAGGGAAGGATGAGCAGCAAAGAATTGTAGATCAGACAGCGGCGCTTCATGCCTATCAGGAAGAGGAAAGCAGTGAGGAAGCTCTTAAAACCATTCCGCTGCTGTCCAGAGAGGATATGAAGAAGGAGGCGGCAGGTTATATCAATGAGGTGCAGCAAATCGGTGACACCACCTTGCTGATTCATGATATTTTTACCAACGGCATCTGCTATCTGAATCTGATTTTTGATTTAAAGAGAGTACCGGAACGGTTATTCCCTTATGTGGGAATATTGAAGTCAGCGCTGATGATGGTGGATACAGAGCATTATGGGTATGGGGAGCTGTTTAATGAGGTCAATATTCATACCGGCGGTATTAAGATGGCAGTGAGTACCTATACCAATGCGGAGAATATGAAGGAATGTAAGGTTACTTTGGAAATGCAGGCCAAGGCGCTTTATGATAAGCGCACCAAGGCTCTGGAGCTGATGAAGGAGATTATCCTGACTTCCTGCTTTGATGATACCAAGAGGCTCTATGAAATATTGGCGGAGGCAAAATCCAGAATGCAGGCGGCCATGACGGGGGCAGGGCATTCTACCGCTCTGATCAGAACGCTGGCGTATTTTTCGCCTACCGCGGCGATTTCCGAGCAGATCAGCGGCATTCCCCAGTATCGTCTGTTAGAGGAGCTTACGGGAGATTTTGAGAATAAGAAAGAAGAACTTTCGGCCAATTTAAAGGAGCTGACAAGGATTATTTTCAGACCCGAAAACCTGCTGGTGGATATCACGGCCACAAAGGAAGGCTGTCAGGGTGTTGAGAAGGCGATTGAGGAGTTGAAAAAGGATCTTTTCACCGATCCCATTAACACAGAAGGGTATCAGCCTGAACTGGTTAAGAAAAATGAAGGCTTTATGACAGCAGGACAGGTGCAGTTTGTATGTCGTGCGGGAAACTTTATAGACAAGGGTCTGCCCTATACAGGTTCGCTTAAGGTGCTTAAGGTGATGATGGGCTATGATTACCTGTGGAATCAGGTGCGTGTAAAGGGCGGCGCTTACGGCTGTATGTGCGGTTTTTACAGAAACGGAGACGGTTACTTTGTGTCCTACAGAGACCCTAATCTGGAAAAGACAGTCAGGGTATATGAGCAGGCGGCCGATTATATTCAAAAGGTTAAGCTGGATGAACGCACGGTAACACAGTTTATTATTGGCGCCATCAGCGAGCTTGATACGCCCATGACTCCTGCTGTGAAAGGAAATTATTCCAGAGGTGGATATCTGACAGGGCTTTCCATGGAAAAGGTACAGAAGGAGAGGGATGAGCTTCTTGCAACCACTGCAGATACCCTGCGTGAGCTTTACCAATATATACAGGCGTTTATGGATAATGACTGCCTGTGCGTGGTGGGGAACGGCGAAAAGATTAAGGAAAATAAGCAGCTTTTTATGCAGGTGGATCAGCTTTTTCATTAATTTTGGCAAAGTAATGCATAAATTTGTGTTATAACCATAAAAAAGGGAATTTCAAACGTATCTATTATATCAGATGAACGGCAGAAGGGAGCTTTTGCCGGTGCATACATAAATAATAGGGAGGAATTGCAATGAAAAAGAGAACGGGAACAGTAAAAGCTTTGGCAATGCTGGCGGCATTGGGGCTTATTCTTACAGGCTGCGGGGGCAGCAAGATGTCTGCGGAGGCTACAACGGATGCTTCGGCTGATGATACTGCTGCTTATGCGACGGATGATATTTACAGCTATGAGACGGCGGTCGTGGAAGATAATTATAAAATGGAGGATGGCGGCACCGGAAGCCAGTCGCCGGAGGTGCAGGACACTGCAAGAAAGCTGATTAGGAATGTGAATCTTCAGGTGGAGACAGAGGAGTTTGACGATCTGCTATCCACGATTTCGAGAAAAACGGAAAGCCTGTCGGGATACATAGAGGAAAGCTACACCTACAACGGCAGCACTTATTATGGGCGGGGCAGCCGAAATGCCAGTCTGACTATCCGCATTCCGGCGGAACGGCTGGATGATTTTCTTTCGGAGATTTCGGAGGTTTCCAATGTTATAAGCAGAAATGAAAGCGTTACCGATGTAACCCTGCAATATGTGGATATGGAGAGTCACAAGAAGGCACTTCTTGCGGAACAGGAAAGACTGTTGGAGCTGATAGAGCAGGCAGAGAATATCGAAGATATCATTACCATTGAGAGCCGTTTATCCGAGGTGAGATATCAGCTGGAAAGCATGGAGTCCCAGCTTCGCACCATGGACAATCAGGTATCCTACAGTACCGTTTATCTTTCCATTGAGGAAGTAAAGCAGTACACACCTGTGGTGGAGCAGAACATCGGAGAAAAGATTGTTACAGGCTTTACCGGAAGCCTGAAGGATGTAGGCGAAGGATTATTGAACTTTGTCATTGGAATTATTATTAACCTTCCTTATCTGGTGCTTTGGGCAATCATTATCCTGATTGTGGTTTTGATTATCCGGGCAGTCATAAGGAGAAAAAGAAACGGTAAGCAGAAAAAGCTTGAAAGTTTGAAGAAAATGAGCCAGGAGCAGGAAAAGCCCCTTGAGCCGTCAGGGAAAGAAGAGGAAAAAGCTAAAAATGAGTGACCAGTTTAAATCGGGATTTGCAGCACTGATCGGAAGACCTAACGTGGGAAAGTCAACCCTTATGAACAGTTTGATCGGGCAAAAGATTGCGATTACATCCAGCAAGCCGCAGACCACCAGAAACCGTATTCAGACCGTATATACCTCAGAGGAGGGACAGATCGTGTTTGTGGATACGCCGGGGATACACAAGGCGAAGAACCGGCTGGGCGACTATATGGTGAACATTGCACACAGAAGTCTTTCTGAGGTTGATGTAATCCTGTGGCTGGTAGAACCCTCCAATTTTATCGGGGCAGGGGAGCAGCATATTTTAGAGCAGCTTCGCAAGGTCAATCTGCCGGTAATATTGGTAATCAACAAGATTGATACGGTGAAGAAGGAAGAGCTTTTGGGCTTTATTGATACCTATCGCAGGGAAATGGATTTTGCGGAAATCGTTCCCGTATCGGCGTTGAAAAACGACAATACCGATGAATTGATTAAATGTATTATGAAATATTTGTCCTATGGTCCTGCATTTTATGATGAGGATACCATCACGGATCAGCCTCAGCGGCAGATTGTGGCAGAGTTGATTCGTGAGAAGGCGCTCAGGTGCCTGGATGAGGAAATTCCCCATGGAATTGCGGTGACCATAGAGAAAATGAAGTGGAGAGGCAGGATTGTGGATATTGACGCCACCATCATCTGTGAGCGTGAATCCCATAAGGGAATTATTATAGGGAAGCAGGGAGCTATGCTGAAAAAGATCGGAAGCAGTGCCAGAAGGGATGTGGAAGAGCTTTTGGAAAGCAAGGTAAATCTGCAGCTTTGGGTGAAGGTGAAAAAGGATTGGCGGGACAGCGATTTTCTTTTGAAAAATTTCGGATATAATCCTGCCGACAGCGAATAGAATAACAAAAAAAGTACACCCTAATATCAGAGTTTGAACTATACTTTTTGATAATAGGGGGCACAGGATGAGAGTGATAAATTACTGGGAACAATTCCTGAGTACAGGAAGAATTGATGATTATCTGGCCTACCGTGAAGGCAAAGCGGAAGCTTTGGAGGAAGAAACGGATGAGCCGGACAGGGATGGGGGAGCCATAGAAGGTGCAGGAACAGGTCAGTGTTACAGGAATGATATTAAAGGCTGAACCGGTCGGCGAATATGACAGGCGGGTAGTAATACTTACAAGGGAGAGGGGAAAGATAGCAGCCTTTGCCAGAGGTGCAAGAAAGCAGGGAAGCAGGCTGTTAGCTTCCACCAATCCCTTTTGCTTTGGGCAGTTTCGGATTTATGAGGGAAGAACCTCCTACAGCATATCGGAAGCGGTAATCAGCAATTATTTTGAAGAGCTTCGTGATAATTATGAACAGGCATGCTACGGCATGTACTTTCTTGAAGTGATGGATTATTATACCAGAGAGAACAATAACGAGGAGGAAATGCTGAAGCTTTTGTACCAGTCCCTTCGGGCACTTTTACATAAAGGATTATTAAACGATTTGGTGAGATATATATTTGAGATCAAGGCATTGGCAGTTAACGGGGAATACCCGGGACCTCCGGTAACGGAAAAGCCCCTTTTGGAATCCACGATATATGCCTTATCATATATTGTAAATACAAAGGTTGAAAAACTATATACCTTTACGGTGACGCAGCAGGTGCTGGCGGAACTTTCGCAGGTGGCGGAGCTGTACAGAAAGCGGTTTGTAGACAGGAAATTCAAAAGTCTTGAAATCCTGCAGGAAATGAAATATAATTGATGGGGTAAATTGTGTAAAAGGTATGGTTTTAGGATGAATTTTAGAATGATGATCAGGGTTAGGCAGATTTCCAGAGTGATAGCAAGTGCGCTGATGTTGACAGCGGTATTGGCGCTTACCTCCTGCGGAGGGAACGACGGGGAGGAGACATCTACGGTCTCCATACAGAAGGACGGAACCATATCTTCTCATATTGAAGAGAGCTTTGAGCAAAATTATTATGATGGCGAGGAACTGCAGCAAAGTATTTTGCAGGCGGCTGCGGATTATAACAGGGCGGCGGGAAGCGGCAGGATTACCGTGGAGAAGGTGGATGCGGATGACGGTATGGTTACCGTCAAAATGACCTATTTGAGTTTTGCGGATTATGCTGAATTTAACAGAACAGTGTTTTTTGTGGGAAATTCCAAAGAGGCTGAGGCTGCGGATTTTGATTTGAATGTGGTACTTTCTCATGTGAAAAATACCAATGAAACCATTGGGAAATCCGATATTCTTGCTATGGATGATTACAATTTGCTGATTTTGAAAGGACCGGAAACGGTTCTTTTAAACGGTCAGGTGGAATATGTCAGTGATGACGTGACGGTTCTTTTAAACGGCAAAGCGGAATATGTCAGTGATAATGTGACCGTTTCTTCCAACCGGAAGAGCGTAAAGCTTTCCGAGGAAGGCCTGGGCTATGTTTTGTATAAATAGAGCGGCATGGTTATGCCGCCTCTTTAAAATATAATTATAATATAGAAGAACGAAAGGCATGTGTGCTATGGAAAAGACAATGGAGAAAATAGTAGCGTTGGCCAAGGCGAGAGGATTTGTATATCCCGGTTCCGAAATTTACGGAGGTCTTGCCAATACATGGGATTACGGTAATCTCGGTGTGGAACTGAAAAACAACGTTAAGAAGGCCTGGTGGCAGAAATTTATCATGGAAACCCCCTACAATGTGGGTGTTGACTGTGCTATTTTGATGAACCCCCAGACATGGGTAGCATCAGGACATCTTGGCAGCTTTTCGGACCCTCTTATGGATTGCAAGGAGTGCCATGAGCGTTTTCGTGCAGATAAGATCATCGAGGATTTTGCGGCCGACAATCAGATAGAGCTGGATGGTTCCGTGGACGGCTGGAGTCAGGAAAAGATGAAGAGCTTTATCAGCGAACATAACATTCCCTGTCCTACCTGCGGCAAACATAACTTTACCGATATTCGTCAGTTTAACCTGATGTTTAAGACCTTTCAGGGTGTTACTGAGGACGCCAAAAATACCGTATATTTAAGACCTGAGACTGCACAGGGTATTTTTGTAAACTTTAAGAATGTGCAGAGAACCTCAAGAAAGAAAATTCCTTTTGGTATCGGTCAGATCGGTAAGTCCTTCCGTAACGAGATAACACCCGGAAATTTTACCTTCCGTACCAGAGAGTTTGAGCAGATGGAGCTTGAATTTTTCTGTGAGCCGGAGACAGACCTTGAGTGGTTTGCTTATTGGAAGCAGTTCTGTATTGACTGGCTTAAGAGCCTTGGCATGAAGGATGAGGAGATGCGTGTCCGTGACCATGACAAGGAAGAGCTTTCCTTCTATTCCAAGGCGACTACCGATATTGAATTTTTATTCCCCTTTGGCTGGGGCGAGCTGTGGGGCATTGCGGACAGAACCGATTATGACCTGACACAGCACCAGAACGTATCCGGTGAGGACCTGACCTACTTTGACGATCAGAAGAACTGGAGATATGTTCCCTATGTGATTGAGCCTTCACTTGGAGCAGATCGTGTGGTATTGGCGTTCCTTTGTGCGGCATATGATGAGGAGGAGATCGGAGAAGGAGATGTGCGTACCGTGCTTCATTTCCATCCTGCATTGGCGCCTGTAAAGATCGGCGTGCTTCCTCTTTCCAAGAAGCTGAATGAGGGTGCTGAGAAGATATTTACCCAGCTGTCCAAGAAATATAACTGTGAGTTTGACGACAGAGGCAATATTGGTAAGAGATATCGCCGTCAGGATGAGATCGGTACGCCTTTCTGTGTAACCTACGACTTTGAATCCGAAACAGACGGATGCGTAACTGTCAGATTCAGGGATTCCATGGAGCAGGAGCGTGTTGCAATTGCCGATTTGGATGCTTATTTTGCAGAGAAAATGGCTTTTTAAGCGGCGCTGTCGATAATGAAAAATGAGGAGAAGAAATTCATGAAACAATTCACTTCAGATGAACTGAGAAAAACCTGGAAACAATTTTATATAGAACGGGGTCATGTGGATGTGGGAGCAGTTTCTCTGGTATCGGATGGTTCCACAGGTGTGCTTTTTAATGTGGCCGGTATGCAGCCGCTTATGCCCTATCTTCTTGGGAAAAAGCATCCTTTGGGAACGAGGCTGTGCAACGTGCAGGGATGTGTGCGTACCAACGATATTGATTCCGTGGGTGATAAGAGTCATGTGACTTTTTTCGAAATGATGGGAAGCTGGAGCCTTGGAGACTATTTCAAAAAGGAACGCTGTCAGTGGAGTTTTGAGCTTTTAACCCAGGTGTTTGGATTTGATGCCGATCATCTTGCGGCAACCGTATTTGCAGGGGATGAAAATGCGCCCAGAGATGAAGAGGGCGCCCAGTATCGTATTGCTTCAGGCTTTAAGAAAGAAAATATTTATTATCTTCCTGCAGAGGATAACTGGTGGGGATTGGAATATGGTCCCTGCGGTCCTGACAGTGAAATGTTTTATATTGCTGATAAGCCGGACTGCGGTCCGGACTGTGGTCCCGGATGTCATTGCGGGAAATATACGGAGTTGGGAAATGATGTTTTCATGCAGTACGAAAAGCATCATGACGGCAGCCTGACCCCTTTAAAACAAAAAAATGTGGATACGGGATGGGGACTGGAACGTATTCTGGCGTTTTTAAACGGAACCAAGGACGTTTACAGGATTGATTTGTTTGCGCCTGTGATTACTTACATTGAGCAGACTTCGGGAACGAAATATGAGCAGGATGAAAAGCTTACAAGATCCATGAGGATTCTGGCCGATCATATCCGTACCAGCGTTATGCTGATTGGGGATGAAGCAAAGCTTCTGCCCTCCAATGCAGGAGCCGGCTATGTGTTGCGCCGGTTAATCAGAAGGGCGGTAAGACATGGAAGAGTGCTTGGCTTAAGCGTGGAAGCTCTTTTAAAAATTGCAGAAATATATATTGATGATATTTATTCCGAAAGCTATCCTCTTTTGAGAGAGAACAGGGAGTTTGTGCTTACAGAGCTTAAGAAGGAAATCAATCGTTTTGAAAGCACCGTGGAAAACGGCATGAAGGAATTTCGTAAAATTCTTGAGCAGAAGAAGAAGGAAGGGGCAGATGAAATTGACGGAAAGTCTGCATTTTATCTGTATGATACCTTTGGCTTCCCCATTGAGCTGACTGTGGAGATGGCGGGAGAAGGAGGGCTTAGCGTGGATGAGGAAGGCTTTGACGCCGCTATGGAGGAACAGAAGCAGAAGGCCAGGGATAATCAGAGTTTCCAGGCTAAGCTTTCTGCCGAAGGTACAGAGCTGTATGAGAACCTGGATTCGTCTGTAGTCAGTGAATTTGTGGGCTATGAGACCATGAAGGCGGAAAGCAGCATTGGGGCGTTAAATAACGGAAGCGAATGGAAGGATACCTTGAAAGAAGGAGAGGAAGGGACGGTAATTACCCTGAAAACACCTTTTTATGCTACCATGGGTGGTCAGAAGGGTGATTTTGGTGTTATCCGTACCGAAAAGGGAACTTTTGAAGTTACGGATACTGTGAAACTGCCGGGTGGCAGAATTGGTCATATAGGTAAAGTGGTGTCCGGAATGATTGCAAAGGGTGATGAGGCTTCTCTTTCCGTTTCCGAATTAAATCGTGGAAATACCTGCAAAAATCATACGGCGACCCATCTTCTGCAGGAGGCTCTCCGGGAAGTTTTGGGAGCGCATGTGGAGCAGTCCGGTTCCTATCAGGACGGTGAAAGAACCCGTTTTGATTTCAGTCATGGACAGGCAATGACGCCGGAGGAAATCAAGAAGGTAGAAGATATTGTAAATGATAAGATTGCAGAGGATCTTCCTGTGGAAACTAAGGTTATGAGCCTTGAAGAAGCAAAGAAGACAGGAGCGATGGCTCTTTTTGGAGAAAAATACGGAGATACTGTCAGGGTGGTTATGATTGGAGAGTTCTCAAAGGAATTGTGCGGTGGTACGCATGTGGGACATACCGGAGAGATTGGTTCCTTTAAAATCCTTTCCGAATCTGGTGTAGCAGCAGGAATCAGACGTATCGAAGCAATTACAGGCAGAAATGTGAGAGCTTACTATCAGGACATGGAAGAGAGGGTAAATGCTCTTGCGCGGACGCTTAAAACTTCTCCGGCCTCCCTTCTGGAGCGTGCGGAACATCTGATGGCTGAAATCAAAACTCTCCAGAGCGAAAATGAGTCTTTAAAGAGCAAGGCGGCTAAGGATGCACTTGGAGATGTAATGGATCAGGCGACAGAAGTCAAGGGCGTAAAGCTTCTTGCTACAAAGGTTTCCGGTGTAGATATGAACGGCCTTCGTGATCTTGGGGATCAGCTTAAGGCTAAGCTGGGCGAAGGCGTTATCGTTTTAATCTCGGATGTGGACGGCAAGGTCAATATGGTGGCAATGGCTACCGACGAGGCTATGAAGAAAGGAGCCCATGCAGGAAATCTGATTAAAGGCATTGCAGCGTTTGTAGGCGGTGGCGGCGGCGGTCGTCCCAATATGGCGCAGGCCGGCGGAAAGAACCCTGCGGGAATCGATGCGGCCATTGCTCAGACTGGAAAGATTTTGGAAGAGCAAATCCAATAATATGAATAATGCTGAATAATATGAATATTTTTCAAAATTTTGATTGACGGACAGGGATTCTGTGGTATCTCAAGTTTGGAAGCAAAATCGCCGCAGTCCCGATAAATAAAGAGCTGCGG
>CAYMUW010000023.1:0-49539 GCA_964393865.1 uncultured Lachnospiraceae bacterium | reverse complement strand
TTCATTCGAGCCTTTTTCTTTTGGCTCATTTTTTCATAGATTATTTGACACTACCCAATAATAAAATATTAAAAAATGAAACAAGAGACAAAGTATTTAAATGGGGGAATTTTGCACTTAATTTGTCGAAAATGATAAAAAATGAACTTTTGTGACCCCAAAATGGAATTAAATTCAAAAAAGATATACTTGGTAAAAAAATTTTAAAATACAAGAAATTTATATTATATTTTTCTTAAATTGTGCCTAGGAGGAAATAGGAATGAAAGAACCCAGAATAAACATTGGAAATAATCAAAATGAGAAAATTGTCACAAAAATGTTAAAGATCGGACAAAATGTATTTATTTATAACGAATCAATAGTGCCGTTAAATAATATTTCAAGGATTAGCATAGCTAATGCACCTAAAGAGCCATATCATTTACTGCAATTTGTTATGGTTTTGGCGGGGCTGCTGTGCTTTGGGTTAAAAAATGTAATAATGATTTTGGTGGGATTGGCACTCATAGGATTGGGAGCATGGTCGATTTATAAAACATATGAAAATAATCTGGAGCGAGGCGAGTATTTGGTTTTAAGTCTAAATTCAGGTGAGAAAATTTTTTTACATAGCGGTAATCATGATTTTACAGTTGAAGTTATGGATGTAATCATAAATTGTATCAATTCTGGCAAGGAATACAAGGTAAATATGGAAAATTGCAATATTGAAGCTTGTCATACTGAAAACAATATAATGAGTGGAGGAAAATAGAAATTGCAAATTAACTTTGGAGAAAATACAAAGATAGGAAATGCGCAATTTGGGAATAACAACACTATGAGTGTTATGGATAATGGCGCAGTGCTTCAAAATAAAAATTGGGAGGAGCTTCAGCAGCTTCTTAATGAAAGGTTAAGGTATTTCACACCGACAGAAAATGCCTATACAGTTACTAAGGAGGCTATGAAATATACTCAAAAAAGGGATGAAGCGGGACTGAAAGGCTTTATAAAAAGGAATAAAGAAACTTTTTTTACTAGCGTTTTAAGTGATATAGCTTCTTCGGGATTAATTTTGGCTATATCCCGGTTATGTTCGTAGTTTGAGATTATGTAATTGCCGGATTCGGGTAAGCAAAGGCATTTTGTTAAATAATATAGGGATTAATCTATATTGTTAGGTGGAAATAGTTAAATAAAAAATAGTTTGAAGGAATAATAATTCGTGCGTTAGGCACTAAAGGTTAGTTGAACTATGTGTAGGTGGAAGTATAATTTAAATGAATAAAGTATAATACTAAATTATCCTTCCATTCACAACCATCAAGTTCCTCGGATGCTTATTCACTAAAATATCCTTCTGTTTCACATTGGAAACGTGAGTATAGATTTCCGTTGTACTGATTGAGCTATGCCCAGCATTCTTTGGATGTACCGGATATCTACATCCTGCTCCAGCAAAAGAGTGGCGAAGGAGTGGCGGAACATATGAGGAGTAATGTGCTGCTCAATTCCGGCAAGCCCAGCATAATGGTTAATCATAAAGCGTACCGACTGATCGGATAATTTGTGCTGCAATCTGTTTACGAAGAAGTAACCGCAGGCATCAATATCTTCTTTAAAGGTTTCCTGATACAGAGTTAAGGCAGAGATGACATCGGGATTCCCGATTTGCAAGATTCTTTCCTTTGCCCCTTTCCCGTAGATCAAAACGGTATTATTTTCAAGGTCTATATTCATTGGCTTTAGGGAACACAATTCAGATACCCGCATACCGGTGGCAAACAAAAGCTCAATAACAGCAATATCACGGATGCAGCATCGGAGCTGATAGCTTGAGGCAGCCAGTTCCTTTTGTGAGTAAAGCGTTGATAAAAATGCTTGAATGGAATGAAAAGGAATGGTTTTAGGGAGAAGCTTGGCCTCGCGAAAACGAATATCTAATTTAGAAAAAGGATTTTCACTAAGCAATTCCTTATATTCCATGAAATGGAAAAAGGCTTTCAGACATGCAATTTTTCGCTTGACAGTTTTGGGTTTATATTGTTTATGTAATGCAGTTATGAATTGATCTACAGTTTTTTTTGACATGCAGTCGTTTAGATTTGCGCAAAAAAGCAGGTATTGGTTCAGGTCGATCTGATAAGCCTTCAATGTTTTGTTATCCAGCCGTTTCCGGTATTTGCAATATTCAATGTATTCCTCAATATAGTCTTTTAAAGCATTCATAATAGATGCCTCCTTCGTTTTTGACTTATTATGGATAGTTTTTTGATAAGCTGTCTATTGGTTAGAATAACAAAAAAGGAATAATAATACATATAAATATGTATAATATGTAACAATTCAGCTCGTACCATTCGCAAAATGCGCTTGCATTTTTGAGAAATTGGGGATGGAAGCGGAAGCTGATTTAGAATTATTTGATATTTTCTTATGACTTTCTTAATTTTGCCAGGGAGACCTATAAAAGGTCTTCTTTTTGTTATACTAATAATTAGTAAACAGTGGGAACGGTTTTAAGGGAAACCGGTTTGTGTTAAAGCCATGCTTTTATAGGAGTTGCTTTTGCATATCGCAGACGATGGTGAAATGTCAGATATGGAAATTCAGCTCTGGTGAGAAGACAGGCGGCAAAGGAAGAACGTGATAATAAAATTGAATAGGAGTGGCAGGAGTGTTTGTGTCGATGTTTTTCCCGGTTTTTTTTGGAATTGTTGTAGTGTTGTTTTTTCGTCTGCCGATCAAGTGGCGTCCGGCAGTTCTGCTTCTTTCCAGCTATGTGTTTTGTGCGCATATTGATGTTCGTGCGCTGGCAGTACTGTTGGTGGTATCGGTTTTAGGCTGGGCAGCCGGATTATGGATTGAAAGGGCACAAAGGAATCATTCGGAGAGAAAGAGCAGAGGCATAGCGGTATTGGCAATCACCGTCTGTGTTTTGGCCTTGTGTGTATTTAAATATTCAGATATTTTGCTGAGGTGGCTTGGTTTAGCGGAAACGTTGCCGGAGGGAATACTGAAAAATCTGGTAATGCCGGTGGGTCTATCCTTCTATTTATTTCAGGTAATAGGATATCTGGCTGATATTGTGCGGGGAAAAAGCGGGGCAGAAAGGAATTTCTGGTTTCTTGGGTGTTATTTTGCTTTTTTTGCAAAGCTGGTCAGTGGGCCGATTGAGAGGGAAGGAGATTTTCTTCCTCAGTTGAAAAGGCTGGATGAAATTAAATTTTGGAACAGAGGAAGGCTTTCTACCGCCTTTACCTATATACTATGGGGCTATTTTATGAAAATGGTGGTAGCCGACAGGCTTGCTGTGCTGGTGGGTGTTATTTTTGGAAATGCAGAGGCGTTTGACAGCTTTGGCCTGGCGGCGGGAGCTTTCTTTTATACCATGCAGATTTATTGTGATTTCGCAGGATATTCCTATATTGCCGTGGGATGCGCCAGAATATTTGGTATCGAGCTGACACAGAATTTCAAGGCGCCCTATCAGGCGGAAAGTATTACGGAATTTTGGCGCAGGTGGCATATTTCTCTAAGCTGCTGGCTCAAGGATTATCTCTATATTCCGCTTGGCGGAAACAGAAAAGGCGTTTTCAGGAAATATATCAATACCATGATTGTCTTTCTGGTCTGCGGCATGTGGCATGGTGCGGGGCTTCATTTTGTGGTATGGGGAGTCTTGCATGGATTATATTCCGTATTTGACGGATTGCTTCAAAAAAGGGGAAAAAGGCTTCAGGGAAGTCGTATCCTGACATTTGCAGCAGTAGCCTTTGCGTGGATATTCTTTCGGGCGGAGGACCTTTCTCATGCGTGGCTGTATATTTCCCGTATGCTGACGACGGGCTTTCATCCGGCACAATGGAAGGGTTTCTGGATTATGCTGCGGCTCAGTTATGTGGAGGTGGCAGTGATCTGTATCAGTATTCTGCTGATATGGTATGTGGATGAATTGTGCAGCCGAAAGGGGATGCATCTTCCTTTTTTGATCCAGCAGAAACAAAATTCAGTGCGGTATTTGATTTTTTATCTGCTGATTATTGCAATTTTTGTGTTTGGAATGTATGGGCCGGGTTATCATGCGGAGCAGTTTATTTATATGCAGTTTTAGATGTCCATGAAGAAAAATGGATTATCCTGATTGGAGGAGCCATGAGAAAGTTTTTGACAAGGAAAAATATGATCCGGCTGGGCTTTTTGGCACTGTTTCTGGTTAGTATTTATCTGGTATCCAGCGTACTGAGCATCAAGTCCGGTCATGGGATAGACCAGCAGGATGGGCTGTATTGGCAGCCGGAAGATACGATAGATGCGGTGATGATGGGGACCAGTCATATTCACTGTAATGTAAATACTGCGCTTCTCTGGGAAAAATACGGAATAGCGGCATATGATTACAGCGGTGCGGAGCAGCCTCTTTGGATGACATATTATTATCTGCGTGAGGTATATAAATATCAAAAGCCGAAGGTGGTGGTGCTGGATTTGTATGCACCGGCAAAATTTAAGGAGGATTATCAGTACAAGTGGATGGCGGAGAATATTTACGGGATGCGGTTTTCTATGAATAAGCTGGAAATGCTGATGGCAAGTATAGAGCCGTCTAAGCTTTCGCAATATTTTCCTTCCTTTGCTGTGTATCACAACAGATATGATGATTTAGAGAAGGAGGATTTTGAAAACTTTTTCTGGGATATTGAAGATAAGGCCGCCTTTAAGGGCTATACGCCTTATTGGAGTATATGGCCGCAAAAGAGGCAGGAAATATCGGAGACGGAAAGCGGCGGACTGACATCCAAGTCGGAGGAGTATTTAAGAAAAATTATAGCTTATACAAAGGAACAGGGAAGTGAGCTGATTTTCATGGTAGCACCCTATCCGATGTCTGCAGATGAAAAAAAGACGTATAACAGTATTGCGCAGATTGCCCGTCAGGAGGACGTTGCTTTCATTGATTTCAATGATTATTATGATGAGATGGGACTGGATTTTGAGCGGGATTTTAACGACACCTCTCATTTAAACTATTGGGGGAGCTGCAAATTTTCCGATTACCTTGGAGAATATCTTGTGAAGACAGGCAAGCTTCCCGACAGGCGTAGGCAGGAAGGCTATGAATCGTGGGATCATCATGCAGAGCTGATTGCCGAAGAGCTTCAGGTTTACGGACAGCCATAAAGTAGAGGTTGCTTTTTTGCCAATCATATCTTATAATAAGTAATGGATTTAAGCACTGATTGAAGATGCTAAGATAAGCGCAATTGCGCAGAAGGATGTGCATGTGGCGGGAAACGGTTTTTATAATATCAGAAGCCTGTATTTTGACGATTATGAGAATAGCTGCTACATGGACAACGAAAACGGCGTGGATGAGAGAGAAAAGTACCGGATATGTATATATAATCATAACATCGGGAAGATTACCTTAGAACTTAAGGAAAAGATGCGGGGGAGAACCAGTAAACGGTTCTGCCCCATCACACTGTCCCAGTGCAGGCAGTTGATGGCAGGTGCGATACCCGGAGATATTCAAGCTTCCCAGCAGGCGCTTCATAAGCTGGCGTATCAAATGGCAGTGAGGCTGATGAGACCGGCGGTGATTGTTGACTATGACAGGGTTCCTTATGTTTATCGTCCGCTGGATGCAAACGTAAGGGTTACCTTCGACAGTAATATTACGTCCGTAGGGGACGTACTTATACCAGTAGCGAAGTAAGTGTGCTTTATATTACAACAGTGCTGATTATTACCTGCTTGATAGCGTTTTATATTTTTATGGTATATCGGCTGATTACCAGAAAGACCTTTTATTCCAGAAGCTTTAATATTTCCATTGCATCCATTGCGGTAATTACAGCTGCGATTATTCTGGCAGTTCAGTCCAGTATTGTCATTTCTCTTGGTATGGTGGGAGCGCTTTCTATTGTGCGTTTCCGTACAGCCATTAAGGAACCTATGGATCTGGTTTTCCTGTTCTGGGCGATTGCGGTGGGAATTTGCTGCGGCGCCCATGATACTGGTTGCAAATCTTAAGGATGGGAAAGCAGAACCGGAGCTGATTGATAAGGTAAAGGAATTTTGCAAATATTATAAGGTGAAATCAAGAAATCTGTCTGCAGAACGCTGCAACCTTATTCTGGAGGTGCGTCTTGCAAGGGAATACGAAATGGTACAGGCCATAAGCGCATTACCGGATGTTGAGACAGTTTCGATGGTGTCTCATGACGGAGAGGTGACGTTTTGAAAAGGGCGATTCTAAAAGTAAAATTTTCAACAATTTTGTGTGGCGTGGGAATAATAGTTTTTTTGATTTTGCTGTTTTGGACGAATATTTTTCATTTTAATTTTAGAATGAACGCTGATATTGCGTCAGAAGCTTTACTTGGGCGTTTGATATGGGAGAGCGGCCAGATTGTTCCTGACAACTGGTACCCTTCTACAGAAATCAGAATATTGGGAACAGCGAACATAGCATCAATATTTTATGGCTTATTTGGAAACATGAATTTAGCAATGGGAGCTGCTTGTGTTTGCGGAGTTGTTTTGATTATATTTTGTGTAATGTTTTTTAGCCTGAACGTGGTTGAGGGGGGGTAAAATCCAATTGGTTGCAGTTGAGCTTTCTCGTATTGGCGCTTCCGGCAAATTATGTTACACTTGAAATCTTATATCTGTTTGCGGGATATTATGCAGTACATACTGCAGTCTTGTTCTTTACTCTGGGAATTTATGGAGGGTTTATTTATCGAAAAAAGCAAAGGCGGAGTATTCTGGCTCTTGGAGCACTGTTGGCATTTTTATTAGGAATGCAGGGATCGAGAGGGTTACTTGTGATTTATGGACCCTTGGTTGCTGTAGAAGGATTTCGTTGGATTTATCAGTTATATTGTAAAAAGAAAATCAATGATGTGGATAAAAAAATTGGTTTATGGGTGTTTACACTTTTACTTGTCAATTATATTGGAGGTTGTTGGCCAAAGACGGTAAATTTTGGTTTTTCAAGAAACATTCGAAAGGGATTTTCCAAGCTGATAACAATAGTAATACCAGATATTGTGGAAGTATTAGGCTTTGATGGTGGAATTTGCTTTAAGGTATGCATGGGAATTTTGGTGGCGAATGCGCTGTATGTACTTTTCAAAATTCTTTTCAATATATGGATGAAAAAGGAAATTACTTTGCTGGAATGGGTTTATCTTGTGATATCGGCATCTCCCATTATGACTACGTTTTTGATTGCATTTACAACTGTGGAAAGTACAGGTAGATACTACTTTGTTTTTTATTTTATGATTGCATTATCCGTAGTAATAACCGGGAACAAGAGCAGGAGGAGTGCCCAATGTGCGCTTGGTATTGCTGTTGTTTATATTTCGGTTGCTAATATTATGAATATATATGTTCCAATAATAAAAAGTGAGGAACCGCCAATATCAGATGTTTATAAGGTGGCATCCTATTTAAAAGAAAATGATTATACTATAGCATATGCATCTTTTGGAAATGCAAATACAATAACTGTACTTTCAAATGGCAGTGTGAGAGCGGCGGCAGTGGCTTCCGTAGGAGAGATGGATATTTGTAAATGGCTAAGCTGTAAGGATTGGTATCCGCCAGAAATTGCCAGAGACCAGACCACTGCATATGTGATTACAGAAGCGGAAATGCCGGAATTTGAAAATTTCTTGGAGAACAAGGTTGGAAAAATAAAGGAAATACAACAAATTGAACGATTTCATATTTTTGTATCAGATTATAACTATGTGAATGGAGGGTGAAGAAAATTGTAGTTTTTTTCGTTGACGCTGACCTCAATAAATGATACTATAATTTGGTCAGAAGTTTTATTATTTTATCCCCCGGGAGCGCTTTTTCAGAGAGGCGAGGACAGATGTCAGCAGAATATTGATGACGGTTCGGCGCAGGCAATGCGTGCCTGCAACGATTTAGGGTACGCCGCTGCCGTGTTGTTAAACAGCGGCTATGAGGTGAGGCTTCAGGATTATCAGACGCAGGGGGATACTTTCGATGCGCTTTGGAAGGATATGGATGAGTTTGCGCCTGATATGATTATGATGAGCATTACCAATACGACCATTTTTGATGATCTAAAGGTAATTAACGAATTAAAATCAAAATACAATCCCATTGTTGTGTTGAAGGGCGCGCTGTTTTTTGATCCTGAGCAGGTCATGCTGGACATGCTTGATTTAAGCAATGTTGATTATCTGATTGGCGGTGAAATTGATTTCTGCATAGGAAAGATGGTTCCTACCAAATTCCATGTTTGGGATGAGGATCTGGATTCCCAGCCCTTTCCCGCAAGACAGTTGATGAACAATTCCCTTTACATCTGGCCTGATACCAAGGAGCCCATGGCGACAATCCAGACAGCAAGAGGGTGTTCCAGCCAGTGCGTTTTCTGCCTGACACCTGAAATTTCAGGAAAAAGAGTGCGTTTTAGAAGTCCGCAGAATGTATTGGACGAAATGATAGAGTGCTATGAAAAATATGACATAAAGAACTTTTTCTTCAAAGCGGATACCTTTACCATCAATCCTGAATGGGTTAAGGAAATGTGTGAGTTGATTATCGGTTCATAGCTATACGGGGAAATACAGTTTACTGCAAATTCGCGTGTACGCCCCTTAAAGAAGGAAACACTGGAGCTGATGAAAAAGGCAGGCTGTTTCCTGGTGGCATTTGGTTTTGAATCAGGCAGCGATGAAATGCTGCAAAAGATGAAAAAGGGTACAACGGTAGCTGAGAACAAGCAGGCTGCTAAATGGTGCAGGGAGATTGGCCTTCCGTTCTGGGGATATTTTGTGATTGGTTTTCCTTGGGAGACTAAGGAAGACATTCTTATGACAAAAAAGCTTGTTATGGAGACAGATCCTGATTTTATCGAGGTGACCATAGCACTGCCTTTTTATGGGACATCGATGTATGAAACCTGTAAGCAGGAGAATTTATTGGCGAAATCCGTGTTTGGAAGTGATTTCTTCCATTCAAGCACCAGGGGAACGATGTATCTGTCTATTGAAGAGGTTATGAAGCTTCGCAAAAATATTTTATTGAGCTTTTACTTAAGGCCTAAGTATATTTTCAGAAAGCTTAAGGAATGCATTACGCAGCCGAGTATTTTTGTGCAGTATGTGAAATACGGGATAAAGCTGGTTGTGAATTTGTTTAAGTAATATATACGAAAGCAGAGGAACATGAAATAAAAAGCAGGTCCCATAAAGGAGAAGAAAATGCCGGTCAGGTTTCATAATTTTGGTGGAGTAATTGGTTGGAATTTGCAGAAGCGCTTTCCCAGGCTTTCTTCTGAAAGCTATTTAAAGCTGCAGTTTCTTACCAGAAACAAGTTGCAGGAAAAATATATCCAGTATTTCTTACATGGTGAAGAGCCGCCTATGCCGCTTGTGGTTAATTTGGAGACCATCAACCGTTGTAACAGTACCTGCTCCTTTTGCACTGCAAACAAGAATGCGGAGAAGCGTCCTTATAAAAGAATGGAGGATTCCCTTTTTTACAGCATTATCGATCAGCTCAAAGACTGGGGCTATAAGGGGCATCTGACGCTTTATGGGAACAACGAGCCCTTTCTAGATACAAGGATTGTGGAATTTCATAGGTACTGTCGGGAACAGCTTCCTGACTGCTTTATCTTTCTTTCCTCCAATGGACTTTTGCTTACGGTGGATAAGGTTAAAGAGATCATACCCTATGTAAATCAGCTTATTATCAACAATTATTGCAGGGATATGAAGCTGCATGACAATATACAGGAAATTTATGAGTATGCCAAAGCGCACCCCGAAGAGTTTAAGGATGTGGATCTGCTGATACAGATGCGTTACATGGATGCGGTTTTGACCAACCGTGCGGGAAGCGCACCCAATAAGCAAAATACCCAGAAGATTATTGAGGAAACCTGTTTGATGCCCTATACGGACATGTTTATTTTTCCCGATGGAAGAATGGGTATCTGTTGCTGTGACAACTTTGAGGTGACCAACCTTGCGGACTTGAATGTAACACCGCTGAAGGAAGCGTGGAACAGTGAAGAGTATAAGAAACTGCGTCAGGCCATCAGATCGGGAAGAGGCGATTATAATTTCTGCAAATATTGTGATTTCATCGATGCGGGACTGCGTATGGATGTGGTGGATGACACGCTGAAAAACAGAGCGGCCAACCACGGCGCAAGACAATCCTTGTTCCGGAAATAAAAACGATACAAATAAAAGCCCCGGCAAACCGTAATTGGTATGCCGGGGCTTTGGTATGCACATCTGAAAAGCGGAACGGAAGGATTAATCTACTTCCGTCTGGTTTTCTTTGCTTTCCTCATGATATTCCTGTTCCGTATTTACGCTCCAGATATTGGATTTGTCCTTTTCGCCGGAGAGAATATTTTTGACTGTCTCGAAGGAGGTTACCATGGAGTGGTCAATATTGTTATATCTGTGCTGCCCGTTGCGGCCCACGCAGTAAAGATTATCGATGGATTTTAAATAATCTACCAGAGTATCGATCTCGTCGTAGGTGTCAAAATAAGCGGGATATGCCTTCTTTACCTTTTCCATATGGGTGTCGAGAACTTCGTCAGCGCTGCTGATTAAACCAAGCTTAATCATTTCCTCTACGCCGATTCTGGAAAATTCTTCTTCCGTCATATTCCAGAATGTATCTCCCTCATTGACAAAGTACTCCAGTCCCACCCAAACGGTGTGCTCTAAATCCTTAATCATGTATGGGGACCAGTTGTTATAAATCTGGAAACGGCCAAGTTTAACGGTTCTGTCCTGAACATAAACCCAGCAGTCTGGTACAATATTGCTCACGGTCTTCAAATTGGTTTTATTTTGAAGATTGAGCTTAGGAACCAGAACGCCCAGGGTCATATAATCACGATAGGGAAGTCCGGCGGCAATTCTTGCGGGATCGGCAGGAACATCATTCATTCCGCTTACCAGATCCTTTATGGGCATGGAGGAGATAAAGTAATCTCCTTTCACGGTGTGTTCTGTGCCGTCCTTTTCATAAGTCAGAGAAGTAATTACGTTATCGGCGTTTTTATGGATTTTGGTTACCTTTGCGTTTTTAATAATGGTACCGCCAAGCTTTTCAATTTCCGCTGCGGTGACATCCCAGAGCTGACCGGGACCAAGCTTGGGGTATTTGAACTGTTCAATCAGCGAGGTTTCCACCTTGCGGTTTTTTACCTTGAAAAGTTTTCCGAATACATCCCTGATAATGGCGCTGATGGACAAGCCCTTGGTTCTCTGGGCGCCCCAGGAGGCATCAATCTCGCTGGGATGACGACCCCATAAATTTTCAGTGTAGTATTCAAAAAACATGGAGTAAAGCTTGCGGCCAAAACGGTTAATATAAAAGTTTTCCAGATTATCCTCGGGCCTTTTGTGTATCATGGAAGCCAGATAACTGAATCCAACCTTTAAGGTGGTTAAAAAACCAAAATTGATAAAGGTTTCCGGCTTCAGGGAAATGGGATAATCATAAAATTTGCTGTCGAAATAAATCCGGGATACCCGATGCCTGGTCAGCATAACCCGATCCTCCTTTTCCGGATCAGGACCACCCTCGGTAAGGGGCATGGATCGATCAAGGAGAATATCATCATAGGTGGGTGCGCCCTGCATGGGAAGCATATGATCCCACCACGCATTTACCTCCGGTATCTTTGAGAAGAAACGGTGTCCGCCCATGTCCATGCGGTTCCCCTTATATTCCACCGTTTTGGAAATACCGCCAAAGCAGTCACTTTCTTCAAAAACAACTACTTCGATATCCTTTGATTTGGTAAGGAGCTCATAAGCGGCCGTCAACCCCGCAGGACCGGCACCGATAACCAGTGCTTTCTTCATATCAATCACCATGCCTTTCTTTAAGATTCCCTGAAATTGTAACATAAAATAAAAAATGTGTCTACTTTTGGAAATGTATTTATGCTATTATGATACTGTATGTATGAACGCCGGGGCATAGATATTTTGCCCTGCAATATCTGTGAATTATTCAGGAGAAAACAGAGAATGAAAAAAGGGCAAAAGGCAGGTGTGGCAGTACTCACAGCGGCTGTGTTGACAGGAGTTTTAGTGGGAGCTTTGGCGATGTTTTGGGCGCACAGCTCTCAAGAGGAGGATATCCTGATTCAAAATCTTCAGGTATGTCATTTGGAAAATCCGCTGGGGATTGATGAGGAAATGCCTGTGTTTGGCTGGCAGATGGTAAGCGAAAAGCGGGGATGCGCTCAGACAGCCTACCGTATTACCGTTGCAAAGGGAAGAGATGCACTTGAACAGGGAGATTATGTATGGGACAGCGGCAAGGTGGAGCAGGGAATTTCCACAGGCATTTCCTATGAAGGGGCAGAGCTTGAGCCTAAAAGCAGATATTACTGGCAGGTAGAGATTTGGGATGAGCAGGGCAGGCAATATCAATCCGCACAGGAGGCGTGGTTTGAAACCGGTCTGATGGAAGCGGGAATGGCAAGCGCCAAGTGGATTTCAGCCGGAAAGGATGAGAAGGAAGCTGACTATGGCGACGAGGAGCTGACCTATACTATTACTTATCAGATGGAGCTGGAAGGAACGGCGGCGGGATTTGTTTTCGGTGCAGGAGGCGGGCGTTACGGCAGCATGTATCTGTGCCAGATCGAAAATACCGGTGAACAGGCATTCTTTCAGTTGGTACGGGTGGAAGAGAATACCTTTTTGGATGAGGCAGAGGAGGAGAAGAAGGAGATATCCCAATGCCTTAAGGAGGATGACAACAGCTTTTTTGTAGAACTTCAGATTGATCACGATGAACTTTTGGTAAGTGTCAATAAGATAGCAGTGGGAAGATTTCAGATAGAGGAAACGCCTGTAGGCAGCATCGGATATTATAAAAGCAGAGGAACCTCCTATGCATGGCTGGATGATGTGCTTGTGTGGAACGCTTCAGGAAATGTTTTGTATGAGGAAAATTTTGAAGGGGCAGAGAATATATTTGAGCCCTATTATGTGGCGGTGGAGAACGGAAAGTTAAAAATCGGCAGCGGCATGATGCTTACACCGTCACAGGATACGCCGGCGCCCTTATTCAGAAAGGAATTTGGGGTTCAGGATAAGGAAATAGAAGGCGCCCGGATTTATATGACGGCGCTGGGAAGCTTTTCCCTGTCTTTGAACGGACAGAAGATTTCGGAGGATTATTTCAGTCCCGGCAAGCTGGCTTATAATCAGCAGCTTGCCTATGTAACCTATGATGTGACAGACTTCCTCAGACAGGGAGAGAATAATGCGTTAGGCGCAGTGCTTTTGCATGGCTGGTATGACAGAGGGGTAGGTTATCCGGAGGTGTGGAGCCCCTGGGGAGATACCAATGCACTGCTTGGCAGACTGGAGATCGTTTATGCGGACGGTGACAGGGATGTGATCGTGACGGATGAAAGCTTTGGGTGCTTTACCGACGGACCGGTTCGGGAGGACGATCTTTATCAGGGGGAGTTTTATGATGCCAATTATGAACAGCCGGGGTATGATACCGCCGGATTTGCCGGAACAGGCTGGGAGGCGGCTCAGGTTAATCAGGTGAGAGAAGAATATTTGGATATACCCATACAGGGGAAAGCCAATGAGCCTATTGTCTGTGTGGAAACTCTGTCGCCGGTCAGTGTATCAGAGCCGGTGGAAAATGTTTATGTCTATGATTTTGGACAGAATTTTACAGGGACATGCAGAATCAAAGTGACCGGTCAAAAGGGACAGGTGGTTACCTTAAGGTATGGTGAGGAACTTAACAGGGAAGAACTGGTGAATAAGGATGACGTGCCCGGAACTATATGGACGGAGAACCTGCTTACGGCAGAAGCAACGGATTATTATGTGCTAAAGGGCGATGAGCAGGGAGAGACCTTTGAACCGGAATATGTTTTTCATGGGTTCCGCTATCTGCAGATTACGGGAATAGACGGAGCGCTTCCCGTTGAAGCGGTGGAAGGCATTGTTCTATCTTCTGATTTGGAGCGGACGGGCAGCTTTGCAAGCTCTGATGAGCTGCTCAATCAATATTACAGCAATACCTTCTGGGGACAGAGAGGGAATTTTCTGGATAATCCCATGGACTGTCCGCAGAGGGATGAGCGGCACGGCTGGGCAGGGGATGCCCAGATATTTTCCCAGACGGGAATTTTAAATATGAACAGCTATGCCTTTTACAGAAAATTCTTGCAGGAGGAGAGAGCCATTCAAAGTGAGGGCGGCTCCTTCCCTGATATGGCTCCCAGAAACTTTGGGACAAGCTGGGACGGCACCGGAGGTGCAGCCTCCAATAATTGCTGGGGAGATGCACCGGTAATAATCACCTGGAACCTGTATATGTATTATGGAGATAAGAGTATTATTGAGGAGAACTATGATGCCCTTTGCAGATGGGTGGATGTGCTGGTAGACACCAGTGATAATTATGTGCGGTACTGGGGTGGATACGGCGATCATTTATCCTCTGAAAATACCCCTGCGGAGCTGTCTGATACGGCCTGGTGTGCCCATTCGGCAGATTTGGTTTCCCGAATGGCGGGCGTTCTGGGGAAAGAGGAGGAGCAGGAATATTACCGGCAGATATATGAAAGCTTTAAGCAGGCATGGCAGGAGCAGTTTGTGCTGCCTGACGGACAGACCCTATGCAACACCCAGACCTCCTATGCGCTGGGGCTGGAATTTTCGCTTTTTCCTGAGGAACTGACGGAGGCGGCTGCCGCACAGCTGAACCTGTTGGCAGAATATAGCGAATATCATATCAACACGGGATTTTCCGGGATCGGATATCTTCTGCCAGCACTGAGCAGAAACGGTTATACGGACAGCGCATATCGGATGCTTTTGCAGCAGCAGGCTCCTTCCCTGTTGTTTCCTGCAGCTAAGGGGGCTACCACCAACTGGGAGAAGCTATATGCCTATAAGGAGACAGAGGGCGGTTATGTTCTGGACGGATCCTTAAACCATTATGCTTACGGTACACCTGTTTCCTGGCTGTACACGGATGTGCTGGGCATCAAATACGATGAGGAGCAGCCTGGTTTTAAACACTTTTTCCTGGAGCCTGAGCCAGGCGGCGGTCTTTTCTTTGCGGAGGGAAGTTATGCTAGTACTTATGGGAAAATTAGTGTAAAATGGGAGCAAACGGAACAGGGCTTCGTATACAGTTTTGAAGTGCCTGCCAACACGACGGCAACTCTTAGCCTGCCTGCGCTTTCCGATGGTGAATATCTGGAAAGCGGTAAGCAGATTGAGAAAGCGGAGGGAGTAACACTTCTGGAAAATGATGGAGAAAAGGTAAATTATGAATTGCTTTCGGGAACATATGAGTTTACGCAAAAATAAATCAATAGGAGAGGCAGGCTTTTTCCTTCTTTCCGCTTTTGTGATTATCATGCTGGCGTCACGCTCGTCTTTTTTGTATCCTTGTAACGATTGGAACGACGCCAACAGTTATTTTTCCGTGGGGAAGGCTTTGTTTAACGGGAAAATGCCTTATCGGGATGTGTTTGACCAGAAGGGAATGTATCTTTATTTTTTCTATGGGCTGGCCTATCTGATGTCTCATACTACCTTTTTTGGTGTGTTTCTTATGGAGGTTGTTCTTGCGGCTTTTGATCTTTGGGGGCTTTTCAGTATATTGCAGCTTTATGTTAAAAAAAGCACCGCCCTGGTGCTGGCTCCCCTTACGCTTACGGCGGCGTTTTGCTCTAACAGCTTTTATTGGGGCGGCAGTGCAGAGGAGGTCTGCTTCCCGTTTTTGATCTGGGGGCTTTATCTTTCCCTGGATTATTTTAAAAATCATTACCCGGAAAAAATGAGCGGCAGAACTGTTTTTACAGGCGGTTTGCTGGCAGGAATGGTTGCCAATATTAAGTTTACAGTGCTTGGGTTTTTCTTTGCATGGATGATGTGTATAGCCATTGCGTTTCTGGTAAAGAGAGACCTGCCGGGTGCAGTGCGCTCGTGCCTGATTTTTCTGCTGGGAATGGCCATTCCTTTTATTCCGTGGCTGCTTTATTTTGGACTGCAGAACAGTTTATATGAGTGGTATTATGGATATGTTTATGTGAATGTAGTTGTATACAGTAATTTAAGCGGGGAAGGCCCGTCTCTGTATGAGAGAGTGTATACTCTTGCCAAGCTTTTGTATTGGCTGATACGGAAGAACCTGATTTACTTTGGATTTGTTATTCCCGGCGTGCTGTGGAGCTTATTCGGAAGAAAAAAGAAGATTCTGGAAAGGGTACAGATTATTGCGCTTTGCTTTTTTCTGTTTTTGGGAATCTATATCGGAGGTGCAACCCTGCCCTACTATGCACTTCCTCTTTCAGTGTTTACGGTGCTTGGATTTGCGTTTTTGGGACAAATTTATGAATGGGCAGTTGGAAGATGGAAGGGCACAAGAGTGCCGGAAGAAAAGGAACAGGTCAAAGAAGGAAAGACAGAGGGAGACCAGGCAGCAGGTATATGGGCAGCATCCCTGCTTTCGCTGGCGGTCTGCATGGGCGCGATTTGGTGCTTATCCATGAATATTCCCCATATGAGTGAAAAGAGAGAGAATATTTTTCTTTATAAGTTTAAGGAAATTGTGGAGCAGACCGAAAATCCTACACTGCTGAATATCAGCTGTCTGGATGCGGGGCTTTATACGGTCTGTGACATTGTGCCTACCTGCAGGTGGTTTCAGACCCAGACCATTCCCCTTGACGATGTGCTGCAGGATCAGGAGCAGTATATTCGTGAGGGGAGGACGGATTATATAATTGCCAGAGATGAGTACCCGGCTGTGATTTGGGAGAACTATGAACTGGCGGCGCAGGAATCGTGGTATCAGGACGGTACGGAATTTATATATTATTTGTTCCGCCTGAAAAAGTAAAACTGTAAGGAAAGGAAGCTTTGAATGATCCTGTTAAAAGTTTTTGGTTTAATAGTATGGCTGTTGGCTGTACCCTTTTGCATGGGGCTGCTGATACTGCCGCTTTTGAAGAAACAGCAGCGCACCCCGGGGGTTGTGCTGATTGCCGGATATATTTTCCAGTTTGCCCTGCTTGAGCTGATCGGTATTCCGGTGGTGGTGTATGTAACCTATAACGGTTTTAGTACCTTTTTGAAGATTTTCATTCCGGCGCTTGTTCTGCTTGCCCTTTTGGGAGTGCTGCTTTTTTGGAGGAAAAGCAGAGCGGAATCTGGCTGGGGCTTCTGGAAAGAAGGTCAGGGACGAATTTATGGCTTCCGGGAGATGGGCCGGGAAGAGTGGGTAATGCTGCTTTTGTTTTTGGCACTGACAGCGTTTCAGATGTATATGGCATTTACCAGAGCCTCCTTTGACGGCGACGATGCCTATTACGGCGTGCAGGCGCTGACTGCACAGCAGGTAGACACGCTGTACCGCGTCAATCCCTATACGGGAAGAAGCACGCCTGTGGATGTGCGGCATGCTCTGGCGTTGTTTCCTGTCTGGGAAGCGTTTTTGGGCAGTGCCAGCGGCGTTCATGCAACCATTATCTGTCACAGCGTGGTTCCTCTTATGCTGATTCCGCTGACTTATGTGGTTTATTATCAGATCGGAAGGACGCTTTTAAGAAGGCAGGATAAGCATCTTACAAGAAGCCTTACGTTTTTGTTTATGACATTGATAGCCCTTTGGCAGATATTTGGGAACATTTCGCTGTATACCCCGGAAACCTTTTTCCTGACCAGAACCTGGCAGGGCAAATCCTTTGCAGGAAATTTCATTATTCCTGCGGTGATCTGGATTTTTTTAAAGCTTTACGAGGAGGAAAAGGAGAAGGGCTTATGGCTGCTTTTGTTCTGCCTTAACTTTGCGGGAGGAGCCAGCAGCTCTCTTGCAGTGCTTCTCGGCTGCTTGATGACTGTAGGATTTGGTTTTTTGTTTGCGGTGGGTAAAAAGCGTATCGGTATTTTCATAAAGGCCTGTCTCAGCTGCGCAGGAGGCGGCATATATGTGCTGCTGTATCTGCTTTTGACCCATGGCCTTTTGGGCGTGTAGGGAGGTGCTGTAATGTTTGGGATATTTATGGAAAGTCTGGTAATATTCAAGCTTTACACAGGACTTAAGCTTCTGCTGGTGCTGACGCTCCTTGCATGGATTTATCTGCTGATTACAGAAAAGGAGCGCAGAAACAGGCTGATGTTTGTGTATGCGCCGCTGATTATCATTTTATTGTTTCTGTTTCCCTTAAGCCGTAAATATTTTGTGGCAGCAGGTCTGGACGGGGAGACCTATTACCGCGTATTGTGGACGATTCCTATGGGAATTATTACCGTATTTGGGTTTTGCAGGCTGTTTGAAAGGCACAGAAGGATCGGTCTTGTGACAGCGGCAGCGCTGATTGTTCTCTGCGGCAAATATGTTTATCAAAGCGAGTATATTTCCAAGGCGGAAAACCTGTATCATATACCGGACACGGTTATAGAGATCTGTGACCTGATCGAGCCGGAAGATTCCAATGTCAGGGTATCTGCGGTAATGCCGCCGGAGTTGATTCATTTTGTGCGCCAGTACAGTGCAAGAATCAATATGCCCTACGGAAGGGAAATGTTGGTACCTCAGTGGAAATATTACAATGCGGTTTATGAGGCTATGGAGGAAACAGAGGTGGTGGATGTGGAAGTGCTTCTTGAGGCCACCAGAGCCGAGTATTGCCAGTATATTGTTATGGCACCGGGAAGGCAGACCCGGCAGGAGCCGGAGGACTGCGGACTGGTGCTGATTGGTGAGGTTGACTGTTACCGTATCTATGAAGACCCGGTGACTGCCGAAGTTGTGGAAAGCTGGCAGGAATATTACGAGGATGAAGAATAATGCTGTTTAATTCCTATGAATTTATTTTTCTGTTTTTTCCTTTGGTGCTGGCAGGGTATGCTGTCTGTAGAAAATCAGGCTGCGCCAGAGTATTTCTTCTTTTGGCTTCGCTGATTTTTTATGGCTGGAACAGTCCAGAGTATCTGCCTGTGCTGCTTGGAAGTATGGCGGTAAATTACGGGCTTTACTGGCAGATGGAAAGGACGGAGAACAAAAAAAGAATATTGATTCCAGGACTGGTGTTCAATTTGGGAGCGTTGTGCTGCTTTAAATATCTGGATTTGGGGGGCTTTGTTCCTTTGGCGGTAAGCTTTTATACCTTCACACAGATTGCCTTTTTGATGGAGGGCTATCGGGGGAATTTAAAAGGGGTAAAGGCGCTGGATTACGGTGTCTATGTAACCTACTTTCCCAAGCTGATTCAGGGGCCTATTGCGCTGCCGGAGGAGATATTGCCGGGAGTCAGTAAGGAGCAAAGCAAAGCAGAAAAATCAAGGCTCATGGGAAGGATCAATTGGGAGCGGATTTACAGAAATCTGTATTTGTTTCTTTTGGGATTGTTGAAAAAGGTGTTGATTGCAGATACTTTCGGTCAGGCAGTAACATCGGGTTATTCTAATCTATCGGGGCTAAATTCCTGGGATTGCGTGATTGTAATGCTTTCCTATACCCTGCAGCTTTATTTTGATTTTAGCGGTTACTGTGATATGGCAATGGGAATTTCGGGAATGCTTGGCATGGAGCTGCCGCTAAATTTTAACTCACCTTATAAGGCAGCCAATATTCTGGAGTTTTGGAAGGGCTGGCACATTACCTTAACCAGATTTTTTACCAGATATCTGTATATTCCTCTTGGCGGAAGCAGAAAGGGGAGAGGCAGGACTTATTTCAACATTCTGATCGTCTTTTTCCTAAGCGGACTTTGGCATGGAACGGGGATACAGTTTCTGGTATGGGGAATGATGCATGGCGTTTTGTATGTATTTACCAGAATGTTTCTGGACAGCAAATGGGGCAGAGCACTTGGCGAAAAGAGGAAAGGACTTCCCGGCCCTGTAAAGGGGCTTGGGCATGGGATAGCCGTCCTTTTAACCTTTTTGTACGTAAATGTGACGTGGGTGTTTTTCAGGGCGCCATCTCTTGGAGAGGCCGGCAGCCTGCTTAAAACCATGGCAGCGCACAAAGGCGGAAGAGTGAACTGGGAGCTGGCAGGCTGCTTTAATCTGGATGAATTTTGGTATGTGATAAAGGTTTTGCATCTGGATAGCTGGCAGTATGCACATTATATCTGTATGGTGCTGATTCTTGCTGCAGTTCTTCTCTTGGTATTTTTTGGAAAGAATGCGGTGGATTATGTGAAAACCGTTAAGCCGGGCGTAATGCACAGCCTGATTATGGCGGTGCTTCTGGTATGGAGTGTGTTGTCCCTTACCGGAGTCAGCACGTTTTTGTATGTAAACTTTTAAAGGCGCATTTTAAAGGATTGATAAAGCAGAGGTATGAAGACAGGATGAGTTGGATAAGGAAAGGCGAAAACAGAAGCTCTCTTCGTAAAAACCCCTTTCGAAAGGCGGTAGCGGGTTTTTTATGCCTTGCGGCTGCTGCTTTTGTGATTATAGTGGCACTGGTGGTTTATGTGGACCCTTTTTTTCATTATCATAGCCCTCTGGAAGGCTTTCCTTATCTGGTAGATAATCAGCTTTCCCAGAATCCGGGAATGGCAGAGCATATGGAGTATGACAGTGTGATATTGGGCTCCTCCATGACGGTAAATTTTCAGACTACCTGGTTTCGGGAACTGATGGATTTAAATACTATCAAGCTAAGCTACAGCGGTGCATTCCCCAAGGATCAGTCCAATATTATGAAAATCATTTTTGACAGTTCCAACAACAGGGACGGGAAGCATATTAAAAAAGTTTTTCTGGGGGTGGATGTGATTACCTATACCGGCGGAGTGGAGGAGACAAAGTACCCCATTCCGGAATATCTCTATGATGATAATCCGGTGAATGATATCAGGTATGTTTTGAATAAGGATGTGTTGTTAAACTATATTTTGCGCCCGTTGGCCGACCCGGAGCCTACGGATCTTTCCAATGTGTATGCAAGCTGGTGGACGGAGGAATATTACAGTGAAGAGTGGGTGCTGCACAATTATACCGCCCCGGATCAGGTGGAGGAGGAGACCGATCCGGCTTCCTATGTGGAAGCGGTGGAAAAAAACCTTACAGCCAATATCTGCCCATATATTGAAGCCAATCCTGAAACGGAATTTGTGGTGTTTTTTCCGCCCTACAGTATTTTGTTTTGGAATGATGTGCAGTTGGAAAATCATTTGGATGCAACCATAGAGACTTATCGATGTATTTCCGACAGGCTGAATGAATATGACAATGTGACGGTATTCTTTTTCCCGGATCAGGAGGAAATTGTCTGTGATTTAAATAATTATGCGGATTACAGCCATTATCATCCCAGATACAACCGCTACATGACGGAATGCTTTGCAGACGGCAGCTGTAAAGTGGCGAAGAAGGGAGAGGAGGGAAAGACGATAGATCAGTATTTGGAGCACATGCGTACACTGGCTGTAACCTTTGATTATGAAGAACTGTTAGAGAGAAAGTGACGGCTTGGATTTTGGCACAGCCGCAAAAATAATACTGCTTCTTTGATCGTGTCTATGACAGCTTTCAAAGAAGCAGTATTGTATTTAAGTCAACACAAAGTCATGCTTATTCATCGTCTGAATCTTCTGAGGCAATGCAGAGATTAATGATCTTGGCAATGCGGTCAGCAAGCTTTTCACGTCCTGCATCATTGTAATGCATGTAATCGGTCATATAGTCCTCGTAATTATCCTCGTTAATGGTTCCGTAATAGTTATCGATGAAGGATACACCGCAATCCATAGCCGCATCGGCTTCTTTGATGAAATAATGATTTAAGGAACCGTTGCCCATATCGGTAATGGTACCGTTGGAAAGATTGCCTTCCTCATCAATAGCCTGGGCATAGGTAGGTGACATAAGGAAAATACGAATATAGGGCCAGGTGCTCTTGATGTTCTCGATGGTCACCCGCAAGCCTCCGGTAAAGGCCGTAACATCCTGAGGATTATCGGGATTGTCGGAAGGAGTACCGATATTGTAATCCGTACTGTCATACATAATGACAATCATATCAACCTTATTCATATCTACGGTTTTCATGACCTCCACCGTTTCGGTATATCTGGGATCGGGTTCGTCCCCTGCAATGGAGGAAATAGCAGTAAACTCATTGTTTCTGAGACATTCCACTACATAATAAAAGTTAAAATGATCCTTGGTATATTCGGGATTATAAACCGGGTATTTGCATGCCGCCGAGGAATAGGGGAATGCACAGTCATAAACCACGGAATTGGTTTTGGAGGCAATAAGTGCAGCCAGTCCGGTTTTGTCCCTGTCGTCAGTAAAAGGGTTGTTTCCAAGGCATAAAATCGTATTGACACCATCGTCCTCCCTGCCTTCCAGAAGGGAAGCGTCCATAGGAAGAATCATGTCCAAAACCTCAATGTCAAACTGTGAGGTATCCACATTTGACATATCGGTGTCAAGCGTGGTTCCCTTGTTCCAGCGGTTCAGACGGTAAACGGAGACTGCGGCAATCACAATAATCGCAGCAATCAGTATAATATGAAGGTACATGCGAAAATTGGGCTTGCGAGTGGAAGGAGCAGGCTCTTCCTCTTTGATTTCGGTATTAGAATCTATCAATTCCTTTTCTTCGTTTTCCATAAATAAACCATGCCTTTCTTCAGGTAGTCTGTGCTTATTCTACTATTATTTGACGCAAAAAGCTACATATTCATAAAAATTTAATATACGAAGGACAATTCCTGTGATAAAATAAAAGAGATTTTGACGTTAAAAAAGATTGGAAAGGTCTCTAAGGGATAAAGGAATAATGAAAAAAAGTTTTAAATGGAAGGATATACTGATGCTGCAGGCTGTTTTTATGATATACAGTATATCCAGCGTGGTTTCAAAATTTGCATCCGGCAAGGAGCTTTTGAGCTTTGAATTTATCTTGTTTTACGGTTTGGATGTTGTGGTGCTTGGAATTTATGCATTGCTTTGGCAGCAGGTGATTAAAAGATTTGAGCTGTCCATTGCGTATGCCAACAAGGCCATTACGCTGTTGTGGGCACTTGTCTGGGGAACCGTTATTTTTCAAGAACAGATTACCATCGGAAAGGTGATGGGGATTGTGCTTGTTATGATCGGTATCTTTATTTTAAATACGGGAGGGGAAAAGGAAGCATGAATATTTATTTGATTATTTTAGTGATTTCCGTTGTGGTGGCTTCCTTTGCTCAGATTCTTCTGAAAAAAAGCGCCTCAAAGACCTACAGCTCGCCTATCAGAGAGTATTTGAATGTGTATGTAATATGCGGCTATGGCCTTATGTTCTTATCCATGTTTGTTACGATTATGGCATATAGCGGACTGGATTTTACCAATGTGCCGGTGGTGGAATCTCTGGGCTACGTTGTTGTAATGTTTTTGGGTTACCTGTTTTTTAAGGAAAAAATTACCAAAAGAAAACTGCTTGGTGTGATAGTGATTTTGTGTGGTATTTTTGTGTACTATTTATAGAAATTATAAAACACTGTCCCGTATGGACTACGAGACAGTGCCTTCTGAGTGTGTTACATCATTGCTTGTGATGTCGCGTCTGGCGATTTCTGCTAAAAGAGAAGTGACTGGGAGACCGCCTGTATTTTTGGATTGGAGTTCTTTGTACCATTTACTGTACTTGTACATTCGATATGTAGTCTTCAATTTGCGAAGTTTTTCTTCATCTGCGCAGGCTTCCTTAAATGCTTCACGCTGTTCCGTATCAAGCTCGACATAGTCAAGATAAGATATTTGAAGCTCTGCTAATGGATCTGTACATTTGGGACAAATCATCTTGTGCCCATTTAACATGAATATGCGGTGACAACGCTTGCAGTAATGCATATACATCATAATAAAAATCAAATCCTTTCTATCGAGAGATGCGTGTTCCTTGGAACAGTTTACTGTTCTGTGTGTCAGCACAAATTCAGTTTATCGTTTTTTCGAGAAAAGTCAATAACATTTATGGTAACAATTTTAGGCCAATAATGCAAAAGTTATGTCGAAAGATTATGTAAACTATCGAAAAATGAAATATTAAGTATTTTTTAATAGATGAAATAATTAAAACGATTGTACTAGCTACGGATAAATGTTATAATGACGAAAAGCAATTTTGAAATGTTACAAAAATGTTAAATTGGAGGGTTTACATAAATGAGAAAGAAAAAGGGAGTATTTCATAAGGGAAAAAGGGGCAAAATCAGGCCTGAATTTGGTGAGCTTGAATGGGTGGATTTTGATGATGATGAATATGAAGACGAGGACTACGATGACGAGATAGAAGACGAGGAAGAGTATGAGGACGAGGATTACGATGACGAGATAGAAGACGATGAAGAGTATGAAGATGAGGATTATGATGACGAGATAGAAGATGAGGAAGAGTATGAGGATGAGGACGAGGACTACGATGACGAGATAGAAGATGATGAAGAGTATGAGGATGATGAAGATGACGAGGAGTATGAAGATGAGGACTACGATGACGAGATAGAAGACGATGAAGACTATGAGGACGATGAGGACGAGGAGGATTACCGGGAAAGAAGCGGATTTGGAGCGGTTATTTACAAACTGACGCATCTACCTGCGGCAGATTATCTGGTAGCTTTTACCGGCGTTGCGGTCCTGGTGCTTGCGGTTCTGACGGGAACCATGTATCTGAATGCCAAAAGTACCAAGGAGCAGGTGGAAGCCTTTGCGGACATAGGCGTAGGCCTTGAGGATATTAACATTATCGGAGAAAAGGGGCTTGTTGCCATTGCAGATGCACAGGCGGCCAAGCTGATGGCAGCGTCCATGGAGGAACAGGAGGAAGAAATACAGGAAAATCAGGAGGACGGCAAAGAAGCACAGGTGCAGCTGAATCTTACTTCCGTACAAAAGGATTTGAAAATTAAGTTTGTAAACAGTAAGACCGGCAAGCTGATTTCCAATATTGCTTTTGAGGTAGAGATTGAAGATCCGTCAGGGAAGACCTACAGTAAGACAGATGATGATAAGGATGGCATTATTTATCAAACGGATTTAACACCCGGAAAGTATAAGGTCAGAATTACAGCGCCTGCTTCCAGTGATGAGTATGAGATTACCTCCGAGCAGATAACAATTACCGTGAAAGATACCATTGAATATAAGAAGATTGATGTGGCGGATGAGGTTAAAACCGAGTCACAGGTCAATGCGGCAGTGGAGGATACCAAGGTCAATGAGACGGTGGTAGAGTCTGTCAATGCGGATACGGTAGAGTGGGTAGAATCTACCAAAACTCTTATCGAAGGAACGGAAAAGAATGAAGTAAGCTATGAGAAGGTAGACAGCAGCAAGGTGGCAGATCCGGCCAAGGCGGCCATCGGTTTCAGGCTGCTTACACAGGAGGATGGAGGATCCCCAGAGCCTGCAGCAACACAGACACCGGAGCCTACTGCAGAATCAACGCCCGAGCCAACGCCCGAGCCTACATCCGATGCCACACCGGAGCCTACCGCAGATCCTACTGCGGAACCGACGCCGGTCAGCACGCCAACGCCTACGGCGATACCGTCAGCTACCCCTACGGCAACTGCGGGCGCAACTGCCACTCCAAGCGCACTTCCGACAGTTACCCCTACGGCAACGCCGAAGACAACCCCTACAGCAACACCGTCGGTAACACCCACGGCAACCCCCAATAAGGCGGCAAGCGATGATAAGACCCCTTTAAAGTCCACGGACGGGGAGGTGCTTTACGTTAAGCTGTCCGATGGCAGTTTCCGGGAAGCGAAGTATAAAGATTATTACGACAAGAATATTAAGGAATTTTATCGTAAAGTTAGCAAGACTACAGGAGAGTACCGTTATACGGGCTGGCAGCAGATTGACGGCGTAACCTATTTCTTTGACAAGAATGGAAACAAGGTCACCGGAGATCAGGTTATTCAGGGGGCGAAGTACAGCTTTAACAGCGACGGTTCCTTGAACAAGAGTTCCGGCAATCTGGGAATTGACGTATCTAAATGGAACGGGTCCATTGACTGGAATGCGGTGAAGAACAGCGGCGTTTCCTATGTCATTATCCGTTGTGGTTACAGAGGTTCTACCACAGGCGCATTGATTGAAGACCCTACATTCAGAACCAACATACAGGGTGCTGCCAAGGCAGGCCTTAAAGTAGGTGTTTATTTCTTCACACAGGCAACCAATGAGGTAGAAGCGGTAGAAGAGGCTTCCATGGTAGTGGGATTGATTAAGGGATATAATATTTCTTTCCCGGTATTTCTTGATGTAGAGTCAAGCGGAGGGCGTGCGGACGGTATCAGCGTGGCAACCAGAACCGCTGTATGTAAGGCGTTCTGCCAGACCGTTCAGAATTCCGGTTATAAGGCTGGCATTTATGCCAATAAGACATGGTTCAATGAAAAAATTGACGCCCCCAGTCTGACCGGTTACAAGATCTGGCTGGCGCAATATGCGGCAACGCCTTCTTATACCAGAACCAGATATGATATGTGGCAGTATTCTTCAAAGGGAAGGGTGTCCGGAATCAGTACGGATGTTGATATGAATATCAGCTATATGGGATATTAAAATTGCCTTTGGGAGAAAAATAGAGTATAGTATAAACGATTAAATAACAGAAAGGTCGAAGAAACATGAGAACTTATTTGGTAACCGGAGGAGCCGGATTTATCGGTTCCAACTATATTCATTATATGTTTAAAAGGTACGATAATGACATTCGCATTATCAACGTGGATGTACTGACTTATGCAGGCAACCTGGAGAACCTGAAGGATGTGGAAGAACGCAGTAACTATACCTTTGTAAAGGCGGATATCTGCGATAAGGACGCCATATCCAAAATCTTTGCAGAAAACGATATTGACAGGGTGGTTCATTTTGCGGCAGAAAGCCATGTGGACAGAAGTATAGAAAATCCCGAGGTTTTTGTACAGACCAATGTTTTGGGTACAGCGGTTATGCTGAACTGCGCCAAGGCGGCATGGGAAAATCCGGACGGAACCTTTAAGGAGGGCAAAAAGTTTCTGCATGTGTCTACGGATGAGGTTTACGGATCGTTAGAGGAGGATGGCGGATATTTTTATGAAACCACTCCGTATGCGCCTCACAGCCCTTATTCCGCAAGCAAGGCAAGCTCGGACATGCTGGTAAAAGCATATATGGATACCTACAAATTTCCGGCTAACATTACCAATTGTTCCAATAATTATGGGCCTTATCAGTTCCCGGAAAAGTTTATTCCGCTGATGATTAACAATGCTTTGCAGGGCAAAAAGCTCCCTGTGTATGGTGACGGTAAGAATGTACGTGACTGGCTTTATGTGGAGGATCATGCCAAAGCTATTGATATGGTTCAGGAGCAGGGAAGACTGTTTGAAACCTACAATGTGGGCGGACACAATGAGAAACAGAATATTGAAATTCTGCATATTATCTTGGATACCTTAAGAGAAATGCTTCCGGATTCCGATCCCAGAAAGGCATTGGTCAGTGATGATTTGATAAGCTATGTAGCAGACCGCAAGGGGCATGACAGAAGATATGCCATTGCGCCGGACAAGATTAAGGCAGAGATTGGCTGGGAGCCGGAGACGATGTTTAAGGAAGGCATCAGAAAGACTATTCAATGGTATTTTGAGCATGAGGACTGGATGAAGAATGCCACCAGCGGACAGTACCAGAAGTATTATGATGCCATGTATAAGAACAGGTAACAGGAAAGTCGGGAGGCTGAATTGTTAACAATGAAATCGAAGGATGGGAGTGATTTACAATCACTCCCATTTTGTGGTATACTTATAAAAGCTATGCGTATTAAAATCAGCGTCTTTTGACGTCTGTAAGCAGATAATAGAAATACATTTGCGGCACGAAGCCGGGAATGGAGGAAATATGAAGGGAATTATTTTAGCGGGGGGCTCGGGAACAAGACTGTATCCTCTTACCAAGGCAATCAGCAAGCAGATCATGCCGGTGTATGACAAGCCTATGATTTATTATCCCCTGTCTACTTTGATGCTGGCGGGAATCAGAGAGGTTCTTATTATTTCAACGCCCAGAGATCTGCCTGTTTTTGAGGAACTTTTAGGAGACGGAAGTCAGCTTGGAATGTGCTTTTCCTATGCTGTTCAGGAGTATCCCAGAGGACTTGCCGATGCATTTATTATAGGCGCTGACTTTATCGGAAAAGACAGCGTGGCGCTGGTGCTCGGAGACAATATCTTTTACGGCCAGAGCTTTTCCAGAGTGCTCCGGGAGGTGGCTTCCAGAGAAAAGGGTGCTACGATTTTCGGTTACTATGTGAGAGATCCCAGAGAATATGGGGTTGTGGAATTTGATGAGAAGGGCAGGGCGCTTTCCATTGAAGAAAAGCCGGAGCATCCCAGAAGCAACTATGCGGTTCCGGGACTTTATTTCTATGACAATGATGTGGTAGAGATTGCCGCAAATGTTAAGCCTTCTGCAAGAGGGGAAATAGAGATTACCAACATTAACAATGAGTATCTGCGCAGGGGAACCCTGATGGTGGAAACTCTGGGAAGAGGCTTTGCATGGCTGGATACGGGAAATCATGATTCTCTTCTGGATGCGGCGGATTTTGTTGCGGCATTCCAGAAAAGACAGGGACTTTATATTTCCTGTATTGAGGAGATTGCCTACAAACGGGGCTTTATCAATAAGGAGCAGCTTATGAAGCTGGCAGAGCCGCTGATGAAGACTGATTACGGCAAGTATATGAAGGAAGTTGCGGAAGGATTGGGACGTTAACGAAAGTTACGGATATGATTTTGGAAAGGGAGAAATGATAAATGGGAAAGATAACGGTGGAAACATGTGAAATTGAGGGACTTAAAATCATTACACCCAAGGTATTCGGGGATGAGAGAGGTTATTTTATGGAGACCTACAATTACAATGATTTTAAGGAAGCAGGGATTGATCAGGTATTTGTACAGGACAATCAATCATCCTCCACAAAAAATGTGCTTCGGGGTTTGCATTTTCAAATTAACTATCCTCAGGACAAGCTGGTGAGAGTGGTATCCGGCGAGGTATTTGATGTGGCGGTGGATTTAAGACCCGGATCGGCTACTTACGGGAAGTGGTATGGTGTGGTTCTCTCGGCAGAGAATAAGAAGCAGTTCTTTATCCCCAAAAACTTTGCCCACGGATATCTGGTGCTTTCCGATTATGCGGAATTTGTTTATAAATGCAGTGATTTTTATCATCCGGGTGATGATGGCGGGCTTTTGTATAATGATCCCGATATTGGCATAGAATGGCCTCTTGCACCGGGACAGGAGCCGGTCATGATTGACCGGGATCGGAACTGGTGCGGTATTAAGGAATATACCAAGAGCAAGTCTGAAAGCTGTTAGACGAGGAAAAGATATGGTTACTGATAAGAAGGAAAAGAAGCAGCGCAGGTTAAAGCCCCTTCCCAAGCCTTTGGGGCTTGGAATCTTTTTTGGAATCTGCATCATTGTGGCAATCATTGTGCTGACTCACAATAATCCTCTTGCGCCGGATCAGCGGACGGAGGATTTGAAGAAATACTGCGCCTGTGCGCTGCTTGCACTGGCATGTATTATTTTCGGAATTTATTATGACAGAATATTTATCATTCCCAAAGAGCTGTTTCAGAGCAGGGAGCTGATCTGGAAGCTGGCCAAAAATGATTTTAAGAAGCGTTATGCCGGTTCTTATCTGGGGTTCTTTTGGGCGCTGGTACAGCCGGTGGTAACGGTGGTCATGTACTATATTGTGTTTGACCGGGTATTTCAGACCAGAGCACAGATGGTGGCAAGCGGCGTGGAAGTGCCTTATGTGCTGCATTTGACGGCAGGACTTGTGCCCTGGTTTTTCTTTTCAGAAGCAATCACCAACGGCACCAATGCGCTTTTGGAATACAGCTATCTGGTGAAAAAGGTAGTATTTAACATTAGCATTCTGCCGATTGTCAAGCTGATTGCAGCTACCTTTATTCATCTGTTTTTTGTGGCAGTATTGCTTGTGGTGGCGGCAATTTACGGTTATTATCCCAACATTTATACCATTCAAGTGGTTTATTATAGCTTTTGCATGTTTGTGCTGGTGCTGGCCATGAGCTATTGCACCTGTGCAATTGTAGTATTTTTCAGGGATTTGGCACAGATTATTAATATTGCGCTGCAGGTGGGAATGTGGGCTACTCCGATTTTGTGGGATATCGGAATGCTGAAGGACCACAATGTTGTGACGCTTTTTAAGTTGAATCCGCTGGTTTACATTGTCAACGGGTATCGGAATGCCATTTATGGAAATGAATGGTTTTTTGAGCATTTCTACTCATCCACCTATTTTTGGATTTTTACGGTGACCCTGTTCTGTGTAGGTTCGCTGATATTCAAGAGACTTAAAGTTCATTTTGCTGATGTGCTGTAGGAGACGGGAATGGAAGACAGAGCGATTGCCATACAGGTAAAGGATTTGGAAAAAGCTTATAAGCTATACGAGAAGCCTTCGGACCGGTTAAAGGAAGCGCTGGGGCTTTCCCGTAGAAAGAGATATAAGGAGCACTATGCCCTGAAGGGTGTAAATATGACTGTCTGTCAGGGGGAAACCGTAGGCATTATCGGAACCAACGGTTCCGGCAAATCTACCATTTTAAAGCTGATTACGGGTGTGTTGAACCCTACCAGCGGCTCGGTTACGGTGAACGGAAGAATATCCGCATTGCTGGAGCTTGGGGCAGGCTTTAATATGGAATACAACGGGATTGAAAATATCTATCTGAACGGCACCATGATCGGTTTCACCAAAAAGGAAATCGATGAGCGAATGGAGGATATTTTAAGCTTTGCGGATATTGGGGAATATGTGTATCAGCCGGTAAAGACTTATTCCAGCGGTATGTTTGTACGCCTTGCCTTTGCGGTGGCGATCAATATTGACCCCGAAATTTTGATTGTGGATGAGGCGCTTTCCGTGGGAGACGTATTTTTTCAGGCAAAGTGCTATCATAAGTTTGAAGAATTTAAAAAAATGGGCAAAACCATTCTTTTTGTAAGCCATGATCTTAGCAGTATCAGCAAATATTGTGACAGAGTGGTGCTTCTTAATCAGGGGGTAAAGCTGGGAGAGGGCGCACCCAAGGAAATGATAGACGCTTATAAACAGGTTTTGGTAGGTCAGTATCCCATACCTGAGGAAGAGAGCGGTAATTCTCTTTTGGATATCGGGGAGACGAATAAGGACGTGGGAGTCAATCCCGAGCTGTTGGAATACGGTACTAAGGAAGCGCTGATTGAGGAATATGATATTACGGATGAAGAAGGCCGGAAATCCAGTGCTATTTTAAAGGGACATGAGTGCAGTGTGCATATGCAGGTGCGTTTTATGCAGGATATTCAGGCGCCGATTTTTGCTTTTACCATCAAAAATATCAAGGGCGTGGAGATTACGGGAACCAATACCATGGTGGAAAAGGCGTTTTTAAGCCCGGTAAAGGCAGGTACTGTTAAAAATATTGTTTTTACCCAGAAGCTGGACCTCCAAGGCGGAGAATATCTGATATCCCTTGGCGTAACAGGCTATGAAAAAGAAGATTTTAAGGTATATCACAGGCTGTATGATGTGATGAATATTACGGTGATTTCCGATAAAGACACAGTAGGTTATTATGATATGAATTCTTCCATTACCATGACGGATGAAAAGGAGACATATGGACAACAGTAAAAGACCACAGGCCATTCATTTATCAGAGGAAGAGCTTCTTTCAAAGCTTCCACGCCAAATTGGCAAGGTTACCCTGGATTATGAATTTTATCCGGGAGAAGATTTGTACAGCGACGGAACCATTGAGGATGAAATACTTGGGATCGTGAAGGAAGCATCCAGAGTGGAATATCCCGCAATTATCGAGGAGAGAAAAAGCTGGCCTGTATTGTATCATCTTTCACCGCTCAGGGGGAATATTGTAGACTGGCTGCCTGTTAAAAATACCGACAAGGTGCTTGAGATTGGCGCAGGATGCGGTGCAATTACGGAAAAGCTGTCTGAAAAGGCGGGAAAGGTCACCTGCGTGGATTTATCTGCAAGGAGAAGCCAGATCAATGCCTACAGAAATCAGGATAGGAACAATATTGAAATCTATGTGGGAAATTTCAGTGATATTGAACCTACATTGGATACAGATTATGATTATGCATGCCTGATCGGTGTGTTTGAATATGGACAGTCCTACATTCATACGGCAGCGCCTTATGAGGATTTTCTGAAAATCATGCAGAAACACGTCAAAAATAACGGTCGTATTGTAATTGCAATTGAAAATAAATTCGGTTTAAAATACTGGGCCGGATGCAAGGAGGACCATACCGGAGCTTATTTTGACGGACTGGAAGGCTATCCTGAGGGAGGAAGTGCCAGAACCTTTACCCGTGCAGGGCTGGAAAAAATCTTTAGATCCTGTGGCGTGAAGGAATATTCCTTTTATTATCCCTACCCGGATTATAAGTTTTCCACCACAATATTTTCGGATAAAAGACTTCCCAATCAGGGCGAATTGATAGATAACATGCGTAATTTTGACAGGGACAGAATGGTCTTGTTCAATGAAAAGTATGTTTTTGACGGAATTATCAAGGATCAGCTTTTTGATCTTTTTTCCAATTCCTATATGGCGGTGCTTGGGCCGGCTCCAGAGGTGGATTATGTGAAATATTCCAATGACAGAGCGCGGGAATATGAGCTTCGCACGGAAATTGCGGATACAGGGAACGGAAAGGTAGTCAGAAAGATTCCAATGAATGGAGATGCATTTGCTCACATTAAGAACATGGCTCGTTTCTGTGAATTGTTAAAAAACAGGTACGAGGGCAGCGGACTTTCCATCAACCCCTGTCAAATGGCGGAGGATGGCAGCTATGTGCAGTTTCCCTTTGAAAAAGGTGTTACTCTGGAGGAGCTTTTGGATCAATGCCTGGAAAGAGACGATCTGGAAGAATTTTACAGACTGTTTGACCGTTATTATGAATTGATCTCATACGGTGAGGATAAGCCGGTGGCGGATTATGATTTGATCTTTGCCAATATTTTGGTAGAGGGAGATAGGTGGACAGTCATTGATTATGAATGGACGGTAGAAAAACAGATTCCCTCATCTGAAATAGCCTTTCGTGCTATATACTGCTATATCTTGGAGGAAGAAAAAAGAAATAAAATAAATTTAGATTTAATTTTGGATAAACTGGGAGTGAGCCAAAGTCAGGCGGAAGAGTATCAGGAAAAGGAAGGACAGTTCCAAAAGCAGGTAACGGGAAAGCGCAAGGCCATGGGAGAAATCAGGGCTTTAATGGGAACCTATGCAGTGGACCCAAAGATGCTGATGAAACAACATCTTCAAAAAATCTTGGATCAAAGAATCCAGGTATATTTTGACCGGGGAAGCGGTTTTCAGGAGGCAGATTCCGTATATATATCGGATGTTTATATATCGGAAAGCGTTTTGGAGGCAGAAATCCCGGTAGACGGAAATGTAAGAAACCTTCGAATCGATCCGGCAGACAGAAGCTGCATGGTGAAAATAGAGAGTCTTACCTTCAACGACGAAGAGATCCCTTTTCAAAAGAAGCTTGTGGAAACCAACGGGAAAGCGGTCAGGAAGGGATGCTATCTGTTTGCAACACAGGACCCCAATATTTTAATCAGAATTTCCCAGCTTTCCATGCAGGGAGAAAATATGCTTAAGATCAGGATGGAGGTTGCGCCTCTGTCAGAAACCATGGCGGAAGAAATGGCTGCCGCCGTGAAAAAGCTGTTTTAGTTTAGAAAGCTTCCGGTTATGATTTGAATGATTTAAGGTGAGGAATGACAGTGGCATCTATAAAGCAAAGCGTAAAACGTATATTGATTTGCAGGCAGCACCAGAAATATGAGAAGGAAGTAAAAAACAAAAATCTCTCCTATGATGAGTGGATTAGAGGGCAGGAAAGCAAGGTTAAAATTGCTGCGTCGATTGTTGCCGAAAATGAAAAAAGTCTGACAAATGATTTTCTGAAACGGGTTTATGGGGGAGAAAATCTGGAAAATGAAGGAAATTATTCATATTTTGAAAGTTTTTGTCGAAAGAAAGAAATTTGGGATAAAAATTGCAGTGATCGTACGCCTGAAACAGTTTTGCAGATTCCCGTTTCTTTTTTTATGAGGAAGATTGATCAGGTTTTGGAAAATTGTGAAGCTGATGTTATTCTAATATCAATGTATGATGGAGATATCAGCGAAATTGCGTTGCCTCTTATTTGGGAACAATTTTGTGAAAATGAAAATCTAATCCTGATTTACGGGGACGAAGACGTGCGGACAGAGAAGGAAAGGAAGGAGCCTTGGTTTAAACCGGACTGGTCGCCTGACCGGTTTCTGTCCTGCTTTTATTTTGGAGGTCTTATAGCGGTTCGGAAAAGCGCTCTGGAAAAGGCATGGATAAGGCTTCGAGATACCGGAAATGCAGCGCCTCAGGGCCAGAACAGAAATGACAGAGAACTGCTGTACCTTTTATTGTATGAAATGATCAGGTTTTACGGAGGCTTTTCGAAAAGAGGGGGCAGCAAAAGAAACGATAAGGAAATGATGCCGGTAGCTCATATCAGGCAGGTTTTGTTTCACAGCCATAAAACAGGTTACGATCAAATATGTGAGTTGAAACTGCCGGACAAAATACAGCATATGCCGATAGAGCAAAATCCGGGGGAGACGGAAGAGGAGCATGAAATTGCGGTTTCTGTTATTATTCCGTCTAAGGATAATCCCAGGGTGTTGTTTTACTGCATTCATTCTCTGACAGAGAGGACGCAGTTTCAGGGAGTTATGGAAATTATTGTGGTGGATAACGGAAGCAGTGAGGAGAACAGGCGGCGGATTGAAGAAGAGCTGAGGATGCTTAACGGACAGAGAAATATCATGCATTATTTATATAGGCCTATGGCTTTTAATTTCTCAGTGATGTGTAATTTAGGGGCAGAGCAGGCAAAAGGCGGACTGCTGCTGTTTTTAAACGACGATATGGAGATTATCCAGCCAAACTGGCTGGAACTGATGGTGGAAAAAGCGGTTCTTGAGTACGTGGGAGCCGTGGGGGCAAAGCTGTTATATCCTGATACTTCTGTTATTCAGCATGCAGGAATTACCAACCTCCGTGTAGGACCGGCCCACAAGCTGCAGTTTTTAAGTGACGAACAGAACCATTATTATGGAATGAACCGGGGAGTTCATAACATGCTGGCGGCAACGGGAGCCTGCCTGATGATGAGGCGGCAGGTATTCTGGCAGGCCGGGGGCTTTAGCCCTGAGCTGGCGGTGGCCTTTAATGATGTGGATTTATGCTATACTGTTTATGAACTGGGATATTATAATGTGGTGAGAAATGATGTGATGCTCTATCATCACGAGTCTTTGAGCAGGGGAAAGGACGGGGAGTCCGAGGAAAAGCAGCAGAGGCTTCTTAGGGAGAAGGATATTCTATACCGCAGGCATCAGGGACTGTATGGAAAGGACCCCTTTTATCATCCCTATTTAACCACCGATATGCTGGAGGCAGAATATTCGCCTGCAAGCCGGTATCAGGTAACGCTGGACATGCCCTGGTCTAAGGTGGAAAGCTGTGAAAAGCTGATTGAAAGCGCAAGGTATGATCAATGTCTGGTGGTGGGCATGGAGTGCGCGATGGATATTTATAAATGGAAGTACGGCGTCGATGCTTTCGAAAAGGACGGAAGTGTTAATCCCGACGAAATGGGGTATTATTTTCAGGGATATTCCTTCGTGATTGGTTCAGATAACGCATGTTACAAAAAGACGCTTCTGCTGAAGAACAGGGACAATGACAGGATTTTTGCCATCTCCCTCGATACCCGGTACCGGCAGGATATTAAAAAGAACCTGGCGGATCAGCTAAATGTAGATTTAACCGGATATGCCGCTAAGGTTCAGGCGGATATGATTCCGGGCGGAAGCTATCAGTTTGGTATGCTGGCGGAGGATCAGTGTTCCAGATTGAAGCTGGTGAATTGGAGTAACTGGACGCTGGAGGTTAAGAGATAAAGGGAAAGGAGCGTAATCAGAATGGCTGATTTCAATAATGATGATTCGATAGATTACCGTCAGGCTTATGAGAAGGAGCATCTTCGCAATGCCGATCTGGCAGGACGTGTAGCCGATCTGGAGGCGAAATGCGATGACTTGAATTTCAAACTAAACAGGATAAAGAACAATCCTTTGTGGAAGATGTCTGCGCCTTTAAGGAGGGGCATGCACTTTGTTCTGCGGCAGAGAACAAGGCTTAAAAATTGCGGAAATCTGCGCGGCGTGATTGCCAAGCTAAAGTACAAAAAGATTGAGCGTAAGGCCATGGAACGCTACGGCACAGCCAGCTTTCCCACGCCGGAGGAAGCCCAGGTACAAAGAAATACCGAATTTCCCAGAATGGTTAAAATCAGTATTCTGGTGCCTCTATACAATACGCCGGAGGAATTTTTGCGGGAGATGATTGAATCTGTTACCGGACAAACCTATGAGAATTGGGAGCTTTGTCTGGCGGACGGGTCCGATGGAGAGCATGAAAACGTAGGGCAGATCGTAAAGGAGTATCAGGACAGGGACAAAAAGGACAGGATTGTTTATAAGAAGCTGGATAAGAATGAGGGGATTGCCGGCAATACCAATCAGTGTCGGACCCTTGCCACGGGAGAATATATCGGTCTTTTTGACCATGATGACATTTTGCACCCCAGCGTGCTTTACGAATATGTAAAGGTAATCAACGAACAGGGGGCGGACTATATATATTGTGATGAGACCACCTTTAAGAGCGGTGATATCAACAAGATGCTGACTATGCATTTTAAACCGGACTATGCCATTGACAATCTTCGTGCCAACAATTATATCTGTCATTTCAGTGTGTTTGCCAGAGAGCTTTTGGACGGCACGGAGCTGTTTCGTCCCCGATTTGACGGAAGTCAGGATCACGATATGATTTTACGGTTGACCGACAGGGCAAGGTGCGTGGTGCATGTACCCAAGCTTTTGTATTACTGGAGAAGCCATCCGGGCAGCGTGGCTGCCGACATAGGGGCTAAGCCTTATGCCATAGAAGCGGCCAAGGGAGCGGTGGCGGATCATTTGCGAAGACATGGGTTTGAGCATTTTCAGATTACCTCTACCAGAGCCTTTGAAACCATATTTAAAATCCGCTATCAGATTATCGGGAGTCCCTTGATTTCCATTATCATTGCCAATAAGGATCATACGGAGGATTTAAAAAGATGCGTCTCCTCGATTTTGGAAAAGTCTACCTATGAAAATTTTGAAATTATTATCGTGGAAAACGGAAGTACGGAGCAGAGTATTTTCGACTATTACGAGGAGTTAAAGGAAAATCCCAGAATTCAAATTGTAACCTTTGAAGGGGCATTCAACTATTCTGCGGTGAATAATTTGGGAGCCCGGCATGCAAAGGGAGAGTATTTGCTGCTTCTGAACAACGATACTCAGGTAATTACCGTCAACTGGATGGAGGAGCTTTTGATGTATGCCCAGAGACCGGATGTGGGGGCGGTAGGAGCCAAGCTTTATTATGCAGATAAGACCATTCAGCATGCAGGGGTGGTGCTGGCACTGGGAGCACACCGGACGGCGGGGCACAGCCATTACGGGCAGCATAGAGATAATCTGGGCTATATGGGAAGGCTTTGCTATGCCCAGAATGTGTCGGCGGTAACCGGAGCCTGCCTGTTGGTAAAGAAGGCGCTGTTTGATGAGGCAGGAGGATTGGACGAGTCCTTTGCCATTTCTCTGAATGATGTGGATTTCTGTTTAAAACTGCGTCAAAAGGGATATTTAAATGTGTTTACGCCTTTTGCGGAACTTTATCATTTAGAGTCTGTTTCCAGAGGGCTGGATGACAACGGAGAAAAGGCACAGCGCTATAACAGAGAGTCTGAGCAGTTCCGCAACAAGTGGAAGGAAGTGCTGGAAAAGGGCGATCCCTATTACAATCCTAACTTTTCGCTAGACAGAAGTGACTTTGCTTTGAAAATATAGTTATAGTGTGGTAAACTATATAGGACTGGTCTGATGAAGGCTGAAAAGGCTTGAATCGGAGGTTTACATAATATCATTTAAAAGACTAGGAGGTAGGAAAATGGGCTACAAAGAGCAATATGAATTTTGGCTTACGGATGCTTACTTTGATGAGAAGACCAGAGAAGAACTCAAAAGTATTGAAGGAAACGAAAAGGAAATAGAAGACCGCTTCTATAAGGAGCTTGAATTTGGTACAGGCGGACTGAGAGGCGTTATCGGTGCAGGAACCAATCGTATGAATATTTATACGGTGAGAAAGGCTACCCAGGGTCTTGCCAATTATATTATCAGTCAGGGCGGAAAGGATCGCGGCGTAGCGATTGCCTATGACTCCAGAAGAATGTCACCTGAATTTGCAGATGAGGCAGCTCTCTGTCTTGCAGCTAACGGAATCAAGGCTTATGTGTTCGACGCACTTCGTCCTACTCCTGAGCTTTCCTTTGCACTCCGTACGCTGGGCTGCATTTCCGGTATTGTAATCACGGCAAGCCACAATCCTCCGGAGTATAACGGATATAAGGCTTACTGGGAGGATGGCGCTCAGGTAACGGCTCCCAGAGATAAGGAGATCATTACAGAGGTTAAGAACGTTACCGATTATCATCAGGTGAAAACCATGGACAAGGCTGAGGCAGTAAAGCAGGACCTGTATCAGGTGATCGGCAAGGAAATTGATGATGCATACATGGAAGAATTAAAGAAACAGATTATTCATCCCGACATCATTAAGGAGGTGGCAGACGACATTCGTATCGTTTATTCGCCCTTCCATGGAACCGGAAATGTGCCTGTGAGAAGAATTCTTTCTGAGCTGGGCTTTAAGCATGTATATGTGGTTCCCGAACAGGAGCTTCCCGATCCTGATTTTACTACACTGGAGTATCCGAATCCCGAGGACCCCAAGGCATTTACTCTGGCTCTTAAGCTGGCTAAGGAAAAGAATGCGGATATTGTTCTTGCAACCGATCCGGACGCAGACAGACTGGGAATTTATGCTTTGGATTCCAAAACAGGGGAGTATATGCCTTTTACCGGAAATATGTCGGGAATGTTGATTGCGGAATATATTTTAAGAGAAAGAACGGCCACCGGAACCATGCCTGAAAATCCGGCGCTGGTAACTACCATTGTTACCACCAACATGGCAAGAGCTATTGCCAATAAATACCAGGTGAAGTTTATTGAGGTTTTAACAGGATTTAAGTATATCGGCGAGCAGATTAAATTCTTTGAGCAGAGCGGCTCCAACAACTATGTATTTGGTTTGGAGGAGAGCTACGGATGCCTGGCAGGAACCCATGCAAGAGATAAAGATGCGGTTGTAGCGGTTATGTGTTTGTGTGAGGTGGCTGCATGGTGCAAGAAGAACGGCATCACCGTATGGGATCAGATGTTAAAGCTCTATGAGGAGTATGGATATTTTAAGGAAACACAATATGCAATTACCCTTAAGGGTATTGACGGCTCCAAGCAGATTGCAGAGATGATGGATAAGCTTCGCAGCAATCCGCCTAAGAGTTTTGGCGAGCTTACGGTGAAAGAGCTTCGGGATTATGACAGAGATGTTACAACCAATATGGAAACAGGCGAACAGAAGCCTACCGGACTGCCGAAGTCAAATGTACTTTACTTTGACCTTACCAATGACTCATGGTGCTGCGCACGTCCTTCAGGTACGGAACCTAAGATTAAATTCTATATGGGTGTAAAGGGAACCGGCCTTGAGGATGCGGCTGACAAGGTAGAAAAGCTTACGGAGGCATTAAAATCTTATCTGTAAAAGATAAAAGACTGTGAGAAATAGAAATCGCCCTGAGCATCAGGGCGATTTCCTGTATATGGCCGAAAGTCGGCAGTATGAGGTTTGAAACGCATGGGGAAAATAGTTAAGATCAGTAATTTAAAGAAAACATGGAATTATCTGAGAAAAAACGGAATAAAACCGGCTTACTATGCCGTTCGGGAGCGGATGGAAAGCAGCGCTTCCGAGGAGTATACCTATGAGCAGCCGCAGGAATCTGCCCTTTTGGCACAGCGGGAAGACCGGTTTGATCTTCCTGTACGTTTCAGTATTCTTGTGCCTGCTTATGAAACCCGGGAGGAATATCTGCGTGCCATGATTGCTTCGGTTCTGGGTCAGACCTATGGTAATTTTGAGCTGATTTTGGCAGACGCAAGCGAAAGCGACCGGGTAGAACAGGTGATAAAAAGCTATTCCGACAGCAGGATTAAATATAAAAGGTTGAAAAACAATGCCGGCATTTCCGCAAATACCAATCAGGCGCTGATGTATGCCACGGGAGATTATGCCGCACTTTTGGATCATGATGATTTGCTGACGCCGGATGCCCTCTATGAGATGGCCAGGGAGATTAACAGACAGGAAAAAGAAAATATTCAATTACAGATGTTATATTCTGATGAGGACAAATGCAACGGAAGCGGAACGGAATTTTTTGACATCCATAGAAAAACAGAATTTAATTTAGATTTAATTTTGTCAAATAATTATATTTGTCACTTTTTAGTGATGAAACGACAGCTGATGCAGGAGCTAGGCTTCCGCAGCGTGTGTGACGGCGCTCAGGATTATGACCTGGTGCTGAGAGCGGTAAATATGATGCTGGGGAAGGATAAAAAGCGAAGTTTCAAAAGCGATATGCCCATAGCCCATATTCCCAAGGTGCTGTATCATTGGAGATGCCATGGGGCCTCCACAGCGGAGAATCCGGCAAGCAAACAGTATGCTTATGATGCGGGAAAGAGGGCCCTTGAGGACTTTGTGAGAGCCAGAGGCTGGAAGGGAAAGGTGTCCCATATCAGGCATCTTGGTTTTTACCGGGTAAACTATCAGCCTGATCTGTTGAACAACCGGCTGGATACCGCAGTGGTAGGTGGGAAACTGATTGATAAAAATAATAAAATAACGGGCGGAATTTATACTGCGGAAGGGGAGCCTCTGTATCTGGGACTTCACAGGGAGTACAGCGGTTATATGCACAGGGCATCGCTTATGCAGGAGGCGGAAGCGGTGGATATCAGGTGCATGAAGGTATCCCCTGCGGCAGAGAAAATCTTAGAGGAAATGCTGGGACTGCCTTATTTGAGAAATCCCAGAACAGGGCAGTTTGACTGGAGAGAATGTCTGAATGACCATGTGGATTATCTGCAGCTCAGCCTGCGGTTTTGTGAGAAAATCAGGCAAAAGGGCTGGAGAATTGTGTGGGACCCGGTAATGTCTGAGAAGCTAAAATAAGATGCTAAATGAGGATTTAATAAATGGCCAGAACCACGGTGATAATACCAAATTACAAGGGAATAGAGTATATTGACGGGTGCCTTGAGTCCGTATATGCAGGCAGTGTGCCGGTAGAGGTTATCCTGGTGGACAATGCTTCCCGGGATGGCAGTCTTGAGCTGGTAAGGGAGCGTTATCCCCAGACCCGGATCATTGCATTTGATGAAAATACCGGGTTTTCCAAGGCAGTTAATGCAGGTATCCGGGCGGCGGAAACAGAGTATGTGCTTTTGCTTAACAATGACACGGTTGTAGACTCTGAAATGACCGAATATCTGGAAAGGGCAATGGATGAGAACAGGAAGTGCTTTTCGGCGGCAGCAAGGATGGTCAGCTTAAAGGATCGCGACAGACTGGACGGTGCGGGAGATTTTTACTGCGCATTGGGGTGGGCCTTTGCAAGAGGGAAGGACAAGCCAAAGGACAGCTGTTTGTCTCCGGGCAGAATTTTTTCTTCGTGCGCAGGCTGTGCGATTTACCGCAGGGAGCTGTTTGACCAGATAGGTCTTTTTGATGAAAATCATTTTGCTTATCTGGAAGATGTGGATTTGGGGTATCGCGCTAATATTTATGGTTATCCTAATAGGTATGTTCCCAATGCTGTGGTGTATCATGCGGGAAGTGCGGTAAGCGGTTCCAGGCATAATGAATTTAAGGTAAGGCTTTCGGCCAGAAACAGTATCTATCTTATTTATAAAAATATGCCCATCCTGCAGGTTATTTTGAATCTACCCCTTCTGTTTTGCGGACATCTTGTAAAGCTTTTGTTTTTTGCATTGAAAGGGCTGGGAGGAGCTTATGCGGCCGGGCTGGCGGAAGGTTTTCAACTGTCCTTTTCCAGGGAGGGACGCAGCCATAAGGTGAAATTCCGATGGGGAAATTTGAAGCATTATTTGTGGATACAGGGGCAGCTGTGGCATAATCTGGTAAGGCGCCTGAAAGGCTGAGAGCCAATTTTGAGTTGTGCTTTTTGGGATAATATTGTAAAATACTTGCAAGAAGGTAGCAGGAAATGATAAAGGACAATCAGAAGTATTTTAATAGATTGCACTTGTTGGTGGATGCCGTTGTAGTGGCAATCTCTTACTTGCTTGCATGGTATATTAAGTTCTGCACCGTATTTGCCGATACGGAACCCGGTGCAGGCGCACTTGACACGAGGACTTATTTTAATTTCCTCTATTTTGTTGTGCCTGAATATATAATTTTATATTATTTCTTTAATATGTATGCGCCTAAGCGTGCAACCAGACGAAAATATGAGATTGAGGCTATTTTGAAGGCAAATACGGTGGGAATTGTTATTTTCATTGTGTTTCTTTATATGATTAAGCAAAATCATTTTTCCCGGTTCATGATAGGTGCTTTTTTTGCTATCAATATTGTGGCAACCACGATCTGCCGTACTCTGATACGGAATACGCTTTTGTATTTCCGCAAGAAGGGCTACAATCTGAAATATATTCTTCTGGTAGGGTATTCCAGAGCGGCGGAGGAGTATATTACCAGAATTAATGCCAATCCCCAGTGGGGATATGTGGTCAGGGGAATTTTGGATGACAGGATACCCAGCGGCACTATCTATAAGGGAGTTAAGGTGGTAGGCCGTGTGGAAAATATCAAATATATCCTGCCGGAAAATAAGTTGGATGAGATAGCAATAACCCTTGCCCTGAAGGATTACGATCATTTGGAGTATATTGTGGATCTGTGTGAAAAGTCCGGTGTCCACACCAAATTTATTCCCGATTATAATTCATTGGTTCCAAGTCATCCTTATACCGAGGATTTGATGGGACTTCCGGTGATTAATATACGTTATGTGCCTCTTACAAACACCCTGAACTGGGTGGCAAAGCGCGGGGTGGATATTTTGGGGACGTCGGTAGGTTTGATTCTGTTTTCTCCAGTTATGCTGATTATTGCAATGGCCGTGCGGTTTACCAGCAGGGGGCCGATTATTTTCAAGCAGGAGCGTGTAGGGCTGCATAATAAGACCTTTAAGATGTATAAGTTCAGAACCATGGAAATGCAAAAGCCGTCTTCGGAGCAAAAGGCGTGGACCGTCAAGGATGATCCGAGAGTAACGAAGGTGGGCAAGTTCCTGCGTCGTACCAGTTTAGATGAGCTGCCCCAGCTTTTTAATATTTTTGTGGGAGAAATGTCTCTGGTAGGGCCAAGACCGGAAAGACCTCAGTTCGTTGAGAAGTTTAAAGAGGAAATTCCCCGTTATATGATTAAGCATCAGGTGAGGCCGGGACTTACCGGCTGGGCACAGATTAACGGATATCGTGGGGATACGTCTATCCGCAAGAGAATTGAATATGATTTGTTTTATATTGAAAACTGGACGATGTCATTGGACATTAAAATTATGTTCCTTACGATATTTAAAGGTTTCATCAATAAAAATGCATATTAAGACCGAGATTTACAAATCTTAAGGATACATTAAAAAGACTGTAAGGGGCTTGCCTAAATATCAGATTTATGAGAAAATAATGTCTTGTGAGAGATCACAGATGATAAAGCCCAAAGGTATTTAATTTGTAAACAAGGGAGAGATTAATTCATATGGCAACAACATCTAAGAAACCCGTTAAGAAAAAAGCGGTAAGACATGATGAGGACAGCAGCGTTAAAAGAAAGAAAAAGGCACCGCCCAAATCGGTAAAAAAGCAGGCAAAGAAAAAGCGCGGCAGGATTTTGCTTTTTATTGTTGAGATTTTTGTTCTTCTTTTGATGGTTGTGGTGCTTTACGGCGTTCTGAAAACCGAAAAGGTGGGAAAGGTAACGATTCCTGAGGAGGATATTGTAATCAATCCTGAGGTAAAGGAAAAGCTGGAGGATGACTCTACCACTATGAAAGGGTATCGGAATATTGCTTTGTTCGGTGTAGACTCCACCACCGGAGCATTGGATAAGAATACCCGAAGCGATACCATTATGATTGCTTCCATTAACCTGGACACCGGTGAGTGCAGGCTTGTCAGCGTATACCGTGATACTTACCTGAATTTAAGTAATGATACCTATAATAAATGTAATTCAGCATATGCAAAGGGCGGTCCCAAGCAGGCAATCAATATGCTGAATATGAACCTGGATATGAACATTACCGATTTCGTTACGGTAGGCTTTGCAGGTCTTCGGGATACCATTGATGCGCTGGGCGGCGTTGAAATTGATGTTCTGGAATCGGAAATTAAACATTTAAATAACTATCAGATCAGCATGGTGGGAACCACTACCGACGGCAAGAACTTTACAGCTAATGCAGGTACCGATTATATACCGGTTACCACTGCAGGACGGCAGACATTAAACGGTCTGCAGGCCACTGCCTACTGCCGAATCAGATATGTAGGTGATGACTTCCAGCGTACGCAGCGCCAGAGAACTGTTCTTATGGCAATTGCGGAAAAGGCGAAAAAGGCTGATGTGGCAACTTTAAATGAGATTGCTAACAATGTATTTAATGAGGTATATACCTCTTTGGATTTGGCGGAAATCGTAGGACTTTTGGGTGAAATAACCAAATACGAGATCGTAGATCAGGCAGGTTTCCCAAGTCAGGATATGCTCAGCACAGGAACCATCGGTTCAAAGGGAAGCTGTATTGTTCCTATGGATCTTACGGAAAATGTAAAATGGCTTCATAAATTCCTGTTCCAGGATAATGAATATGAGCCTTCCGAGCAGGTTAAGGAATGCAGTGAAAAGATCAAATCGGATACAAGCGGATATCTTAAGTAATTCGCAGCAGTTAAGATACGGAAAGGGACCAGAGGCTGGTCCCTTTTTCTGAATATGTGTCAATGAGAAAGTACATAATCGTGGTGAAAGTCGAGACAAAGATATGGACATAGCGGTGAAAAGGGCAGATGTGATTATTCCGGTCTACAGACCTTCCAAAGATTTTCTAAGGCTTTTGGAGGTGCTGCATAAGCAGACCGTTCCGGTAGGGAAAATAATTATAATCAACACGGAAAGACATTTTCTGGATAAATTGATAGATGAGCGGGAGCTTTTGGCTCAATATGCAAAGGTAGAGATCAAACATATAACCAAAAAAGAATTCGATCATGGAAAGACCAGAAATTACGGGGTTTCTTTGTCAGACAGTCCGTATTTTATTATGCTTACCGATGACGCTATGCCTTGTGATGAATATCTTGTGCAGCGTTTGCTCGGGCCTTTTGAAGATCAGCGTATTGGAATGGTTTATGGCAGACAGTTTCCGGCCGAAGATTGCGGGATACTGGAAAAATACACCAGAGGATTTAATTATCCCGATGTTTCCAAAACAAAATTTGCAGAGAATATTAAGGATATGGGAATCAAGGCCTTTTTTGCATCTAACGTATGTGCTGCATACAGAAGAGATTTGTTTCGACAATTGGGAGGATTTATTGACCATACCATATTTAATGAGGATATGATTTATGCCAGAAAACTTCTGGACGCCGGATACGGGATTGCCTATGCGGCCGATGCCTGTGTGGTGCATTCTCATAATTACAGCGGGGTGCAGCAGTTTCACAGGAATTTTGATTTGGGCGTATCCCACGGAGAGCATCCTGAGGTTTTCGGGGGAATTGCTACGGAGTCGGAAGGAATCAGGATGGTCAGGCAGACCTGTTCCTATCTGATAAGAGAAAGACACCCCCTGCTGATCGGTAAGCTTTTTTGGCAAAGCGGCTGTAAATATGCCGGGTATTTTCTGGGAAAGCATTTTAAAAAGCTGCCGAAAATATTGGTAAAAGCCTGCTCTATGAATAAAGAATATTGGGAAAAATAAAAACAAAAAAGACATGAAGATGTCACAAAGTGAACACAATTACCGTATACACTATAACTCATAAACAAAGAAAAGAGCAGCGAGTACTGCTATAAGATTAAAATAGAAAAGAGGTAGTTGGTATGTACGAGAATAATTATCCAAACGGCGCGTATCATTATGAGATGGGGAATACGGGAAACAACAAGGAACAGGATTATCATACAGGGCCGTCGAAAAACAAAAAGAGCGGAAGCGGCATGGGGAAGAAGATAGCTGTTGCCATTTGCTGCGGATTATGCTTTGGTATCTTTGCAGGAATGGGCTTCTGGGCAGTGAATACGGCGGGAAACTTTTTCAGTGAAACCATGGGAAGCGCTCAGATCAAGACCATCGGCGAGGAAGCGGATGAGCAGATCGATACCACCGGTGAAACGGCGGCTTCGGAAGTGGCAGAGGAAACGGCGGAGGAGCAGGAAGACAAAATAGCGCAGACAGAACAGGTTTCCGCAGTGGTTACCGATGTGACCGCAGTGGTGAAGGAGGTTATGCCTGCCGTTGTATCCATCAACAACAAATATGTGGAGAAAATGTCATTTTTCGGACAGGAATACAGCAGCGACGCACAAAGTACAGGTTCGGGAATTATCGTTGGCCAAAATGATACAGAGCTTTTGATCGTGTCTAATCACCATGTGGTTGACTCCGCAGAAGAGCTGACGGTACAGTTTGTGGACGGAACTCAGGTTCAGGCACAGACAAAGGGAAGCGATGAAGACAAGGATCTGGCTGTAATTGCCGTACAGCTCAGTGATATCAGCAATGACACCATGAACGAAATTGCCATAGCAAAATTAGGAGACAGTGACGCCCTTACGGTTGGGGAGCCTGTAATTGCTATTGGTAATGCTTTGGGATATGGGCAGTCCGTTACTGCAGGAGTAGTCAGCGCCTTAAACAGGACAATTCAAAGCTCAACAACGCAGAATTATGATGTATCTGCTACAGATACGGAAATTAACACTTTTATTCAAACAGATGCAGCAATCAATCCCGGTAACTCCGGCGGCGCACTGCTTAATATAAAGGGAGAGGTCATTGGTATCAATTCCAATAAGATCGGCGGTTCGGCAATAGAAGGAATGGGCTATGCCATCCCAATTTCCGACGCTAAGCCTATTATTGAAAATCTGATGAGCAAGGAGACCCGTATCCGGGTGGACGAGGATCAAAGAGGCTATCTCGGTATTACAGGCGTTGACGTGAGATCTGATTATTCGGAGGACTACGGTGTTCCTCAGGGAGTTTATATCTCCTCAGTTGTGGAGAGTTCACCTGCGGATGCCGCAGGGCTGCAGAGAGGATACATTATTACCGCCATTAATGATGAGGTGGTGGAATCCATGGCAGAGCTGAAGGAAGAGCTGGCTTATTACGCAGCAGGAGAGACCGTTGAACTGAATGTTATGTATCCTGAGATTGGAAAATATGTAGAGAGGACAGTCAGCATTACTTTAGGAGCACAAAGCAGGTAAAAAGCTTGCATTCTTTGCAGGCGGGACTCATAGATTGATAAAAAGAAAAGACATCAATTTGTGGGTGATGGAATGAAAGATCATTTAGGGAAGCTTGTAAAATATGGAATCTGCATTGTGGGAGCAATCACGCTTTGTCTGCTGGGAGGATGCGGGGAGAAAAGAGATCCTCTGGAGAAAATAAAGGACCTGGAGTTTACGGTGCTGGCGGATGAAAACATTCCGGAAGAGCTTAAGGCTGTTATTGAAGAGAGAAAAGATACTCCCTTTAAAGTAACCTATCAGGACAATGGTTTTTTATACATTTGCGTGGGATATGGAGAACAGGTAAGCGGAGGATACAGTATAACGGTTAATGCCCTTTATCTGACGGAAAATGCAATTTATGTGGACACCACACTGCTTGGCCCGGACCCTTCCGATCCGGCGGCGGGAAAGAAAAATACGCCCTCCTGCCCCTATGTTGTGATAAAGACCGAGTTTGTAGATAAACCGGTGGTGTTTAATTAAGACAGAGGTACAGCATGACAGTATTTATGAAAGGATGAAATTTGGGAGCACATCTCATAACTAAATTTAGTTATTGGATGTACTCCCTTTTTATGTGTTAGTTTATGTGTTAGAAAAGTGACTGATTGTGTTTAAATCTGGAATTGGTCAACAATTTCCTTCAGTTTGGCAACGCTGTCCTTGCTTTCTTTAACCAGCTGGTAGCCTTCGATGATCTGGGCAACCGCATCGGAGGATTTTTCGGCAATCAGATTGACGCCTTCTGCGGACTGACTGATGGTGTTGTTGACATTGTTGATGGTTTCTGCAATTTCATTGATCTTCTGGGTCAGTACCGTAATCTCAGAATTGATCTGATTCATAGAGGAGGCAAAGGAATTTGCATCCTCCTCATACTTGCCGCCCACGTCCTTAAAGGAAGCATAGTCGGCTACTACCGTGTTTTCCAGAAATTCCATAATGGTTTGAATACATTCGGTCATGCTGGAAACAGCCCTGTTGACTTCGGTAACAATCTCGTTAATGCCGTCCACCGTTTGAAAGGTTTGATTTGCAAGGGAACCGATTTCTGTTGCAACCACTGCAAATCCACGGCCTGCATCTCCTGCTCTGGCAGCCTCGATATTAGCGTTTAATGCCAGAAGATTGGTCTGGGTAGAAATCTCCTTGATATCTTCTGTCAGCTCATTGATTTTGGCAACGGCCTTAGACTGTTCAATAGCCTCCGCGGTTTTGGCCTTCATGGTCTCAAAGATGGTCAGAGTCTTATCGCTGGATACAGCTGTGGTATCCCGAAGCTGTTTGGCCCTGCTTAAAACCTCATGGGAAGAATTTTGGCCTTCCACGGACAGGGTTTGAATATAAGAAGCATTCTGCTTGATCGTATTTACATTTTCAGCGATCATGGAGGTGCTGGCAGTGGTTTCCTGCATGCCGGCAGCCAGTTCCTGCGTGGTTGCGGAATTATCTTCCGATGTGGCGTTGTTTTTCTGCATAATATGGTCAAGCCGGTCAACATTGGAGAGAATGGTATCCTTCACCTGTTCCAGACTGATAATCATGGTTCTCAGAACATTCCGAAGCTCACCCACTGCGGCAGCCATGACGCCGGTTTCGTCCTTGCGTGATGTGATATGTTGTGAACTGTAGATGTAAACATTTCCGGCAGACGCAGTATTTTAGCGGAAATGGGACATCTGCAAGTCAGATACAAGTATCTGACTCTTGCGGCATTCGCCAAATTGATAT
>CAYMUW010000022.1:0-49665 GCA_964393865.1 uncultured Lachnospiraceae bacterium | reverse complement strand
ATTTTTTCTAAATTAATTACTGTATTTTTATTTCCTTGTGAAAATTATAATAAATACATCATCGAGAAGTCTCGATGGTGTATTTTTTGTTGTTAGAAGAAAGGAAGGGAGCAGATGGATGAAATGAAAACAAGGCGGGAATCCATTTCGGATAAGCTTTATTACCCGTTACGAATAGCCATTCTTTTATCGGTATTATTTTTGTTTATTCCCGCATTAAATCCTGCAAGAGTCAGCGGCGCAATGAATAGAAATATGTCACTTTTTACGTCCGGAATTTCTTATTCTTCCTTAATTGACGGCTTTGGAAGAGCCTTCAAAAAAGGATGGGTAATGGAATCGTCCTTCCGACTTTTGCATGGTGCTTCTCTGGTGTTGTGCCTAGGAATTATTGCAAATGCTCTGAGCGGTTGTATGACACTGGGAAATATTAAGATGAAAAAGCTCAGCAATCTGATTATGACTGTAAGCTGTGTAGTGCAGGCAGCAGGTCTGGTCGGAATTTATGTTGCATATACCCAGATTGCCCGGACGGAAAAGCCAAACAAAATAGAACCTGTATTTCCCAATGGATTTTGGCTTGTGGTAGCTGCAGCTGTTATCACTTTGGTGCTATCGCTGATTCAAATAATACTTCTTTCCAAGAGCCAAAAGGAAGAAAAGTTTGAAATGCAGACAAAATTCAAGCTTTTCCTGATGTATATGCCTTTTATTGCATTGGTAGCTGTGTTTTCTTATCTGCCTTTGTGGGGATGGAGATATGCCTTCTTTAATTATAAAGTAGGCGACAGCTTAAGTATGGATAATTTTGCGGGCTTTAAATGGTTTACAGAATTATTTAATAACCGGGCAACGGTGAGAGATATTGTTAATGTACTTAAAAATACCCTTGCCATGAGCGGTCTTGGTATTCTAACAAGCTGGATACCTATGGCTTTTGCAATTTTCTTATCTGAAATTAAAAATATGAAATTCAGAAGATTTGTCCAAACCTTTACTACCGTTCCAAATTTTATCAGCTGGGTTTTGGTATATGCAATTGCCTTCTGTATCTTTTCCACGGACGGTTTTTTAAGCAGTATTCTTGTGAACACAGGTATTTGGGATCAGGGACAAAATCTTTTAATGGGAAATGAGCATACCTGGATTAAGATGTGGGCCTGGGGTATGTGGAAAGGCGTAGGCTGGAGTGCAATCATATACATAGCTGCCATTTCCGGTATTGATCAACAGTTATATGAAGCAGCCACCGTGGACGGTGCAGGAAGATTTCAGAAGATGTGGCATATCACGGTGCCGGGGTTAATTCCTACTTTTTGCGTGCTGCTGTTAATGTCTGTAGCAAATATTTTGAGCAACGGTATGGATCAGTATCTGGTATTTAAAAATGCTACGAATGCTGACACCATCAGAGTACTGGATTTGTACGTATACGAGCTTGGTATCGGAAAGGGTTCCATTCCTCTTACCACTGTGGTAAGTATGCTGAAGTCGATTATCAGTGTAACATTGTTGTTCCTTGCCAACGGAGTTTCTAAGTTAATTCGTGGCGAGAGTATTGTGTAAGGAGGTGGAACGATGGCAAAGACAGCACAGGAAAAAGCTGATTTAGAGGCTGAGAGAATTTATGAGAAGACTCATAAAAAAAGGTTCCGCACAAGGCCGGGTGATGTAATATTTAATATTTTAAATTACCTTGTATTTACCTTGTTTACTATAGCCTGTATATTTCCTTTTTATTACCTTTTCATAAATACAATCAGTGATAATGATCTGGTAATCAAGGGTTTGATTAATTTTGTGCCGAAGGGAATTCATTTGGATAATTATAAATCTCTTCTGAATGTAAGCGATTTATCCAATGCCTTCATTGTATCTATTGCAAGGACATTTCTGGGAACGGCACTTATGGTTGCGGCTTCCGGATTTGTAGGATATCTGGTAACGAAGCAGGAAATGTGGGGCAGAAAATTCTGGTATCGGTTTTTGGTTGTTACCATGTATTTTAATGCAGGATTAATTCCCTGGTTTTTAAATATGCAGATGCTGGGCCTGACCAATACCTTTTGGGCGTATATTATCCCCGGTATTGTTGCACCTTACAATATCATTTTGGTAAAGACTTACATTGAATCAATTCCGGCGGAATTGGAAGAAAGCGCTGAGATAGACGGCGCAACCTATATGACGGTATTTCGAAAGATTATCTGGCCGCTGAGTAAGCCTATTCTTGCTACCATAGCAATATTTGGTGCGGTAGGACACTGGAACTCCTTTACGGATTCCCTGATACTTATGCAGTCTGCACCGAGCTTATATACTCTGCAGCATAGATTGTATATTTATTTAAATCAGGCATCGGATTTAAGTGCATTGATGAATTCCGGCGGAGGCGTCAGTGAATCGATTATTAAGTCGGCGTTAAGCGGTAAGGTTATTAAGTATACAATTTCCATGGTAACGGTTATTCCTATTCTTATAGTTTATCCGTTTATGCAGAGATATTTTGAGAAGGGCATTATGCTGGGAGCTGTCAAGGGATAATAAAATGGCTTTAAAAAATAATGCAACATTTTATTATGGCAAAATCTGTCACAATTATGTGTCGGTTTATGCAATATAAAGGAGGAAGAAAAAGTATGAAAGCAAAGAAAATTGTAGCATTGCTTTTGGCTGCCGCAATGACATTTTCATTGGTAGCCTGTGGAAGTTCAACAGATGCACCTGCATCAGCAGATACTGATACTGCAGATGTGGAAACAGATGATGATGCGGATGTTGACGAAGCAGATGACACAGATGCAGAGGAAGATGCTGATGATTATGATGAATTATTAGCAGAGATTATTCCTGAGGAGACAGTAACTCTGGATGTATTTGATCAGCTGGCAAACTACTCAGGTGAGCAGATTGGCTGGTTTGGACAGATCATGCTGGAAAAATTCAATGTCAAGCTCAATATTATTCCTGACCCCGACGGTGTATATGAGACCCGTATGGAGTCTGGAAACCTGGGAGACATTGTAATCTGGGGTAATGACGGTGATGAATATCTTCAGGCAGTTGAAAAAGGTATGTTGTATGACTGGAATGAGGATGATCTTCTTGCCGATTATGGTCCTTATATCAAAGAAAACATGACTTTTGCACTTGATAAGAATACACAGATCTCCGGTGGTACAACTTACGGTTTCGGATTTGATGTTGCTGTAGATTCAAGCGCACGTCAGGAAGTTATGTATACATGGGATCTTCGTTGGGATCTTTACAAAGAGCTGGGTTATCCTGAGATCAAGGATTTGGATGATGTAGTTTCCGTACTGGAACAGATGAAGGAAATCTGCCCTACAGACGATAACGGAAAAACAACATATGGTGTATCCCTGTTTAATGACTGGGATGGCGATATGGTAATGTTTGTTAAGTCTACAGCATCCGCTTACTACGGATATGATGAGTTTGGATTTGGTCTTTATGATCCCGTTGAGCAGAAATATTATCCTTGTCTTGAGGAGAACGGACCTTATCTTACCTGCTTAAAGTTCTATAATACATTGTATCAGAAGGGATTACTTGATCCCGACTCTCAGACCCAGAAATATGACGGTATGATGGAAGATTACCAGAACGGTACAGCTTTCTTGAACGTATTTAACTTCTTGGGTTCATCTCTGTATAATACAGAGGCACATGCAGCTGAAGGAAAGGCTATGTATCCTTGTCCTCCTGCTGACGCTCAGCCTATTGTTTATGGACAGAATGTATACGGCGGAAACAGACCTTGGACAATCGGTGCCAAGACAGAGTATCCTGAGCTTTGTATGGCAATCATTAACTGGCTTGCTACACCGGAAGGACGTATGACAATGGAATATGGTCCTAAGGATGTATGCTGGTACTATGATGAAGACGGAAAGACCTGCTTTACAGATCTTGGACGTACAGCAAAGCTTGATATTACAACCGAAATGACTGACGGATATTCAGGAACCTTTGATGATGGCGGTTTCAAGATGAACAATACCACATGGGGAATTGATGCTGAAAATCCTGATTCTAACGGTGAAACTTATAACTACAAGTATTGGGAGAGCTTCGTAACAGAGCCCGGCTCCGACATTGAAGCTGACTGGAGAGAATACACAGGATGCAAGACATTTGATGAGCGTTTTGATACTGTAAATTACAGACTGTCTCCCGGTACAATGTACTCAGCAGGCGCTAAGTCTGATGAACTTCAGGTTCTTTGGAATCAGGTTGCAACATGTATCAAGGATAATTCCTGGAAGGCAATCTATGCAAATTCTGATGAAGAGTTTGACCAGATCGTAGCTGATATGATTTCTCAGGCTGATGAATATGGTTATGCAACTTGCGTAGAGTTCCAGGAGAACGAAGCTAAATTAAGAGCTGCAGCAGAGGATGCTGTTAAGTAATTAATAAGCTTGCTATAGTTAAAAAAGTATTAAATAAGGGACTGCTTCATTGAGAGCAGTCCCTTTTTGTGGTATGATATAGAAGAATAAAATCTGTAAATAAATGGCCGAAAATAAGAAATCGGCGCTGCGGATTGCGAAAGGTAATTTGTATGAAATTTTTTAGTATAGACAGTCCTCTATACAAATTTTTGTCGAAGCTGTTAGACGTTTTAAAACTGAATTTTTTATGGATTATATTTAGTATCCCCGTCATTACGGTGGGAGCATCCACAGTAGCTGCTATGTCGGTAGCTCTTAAAATGGTGGATGATGAGGAAGGATATATCGGCAGAAGTTTTCGGAAAGCGTTTAAAGAAAACTGGAAGCAGGGAACCTTACTGTGGGTCATTACAGTGATAGCAAGCTATGCCGTATATTTGGATTTTCAGCTTTTTGAAGCAGTGGAGGGCAATCCGATTATATTTTTAATAATAGGAATGATATCTGTTGCTTTAGTGATTGTAGCACTTATTTATTCTTATCCCTTAAGTGCAAGGTATGAAAATACATTATTCCGAACCATACAGAATTCTATAGACATTTCCCGAAAATATTTTGGAAGAACGCTGCTTTTGATTATAGCAGTAGGATTTGAAATTTTAATTTTTCAGTTTAATAAGACCATGTTGTTTTTTGGAATCATATTGGGTCCGGGTTTTATCATTTTTACAATTGCATCCTTCAGTAAAAGAGTATTTCAGTTGATAGAAAAGGAGCCCGGCTCTGTTCAAAATCCACAGAATGAAGAGATATAAATTTACAGGGTAGAGAGGTATCATTGCGGAATGGAAGATTATAAGAAGACACCCTTATGGAATAATCAATTACCTGTAGAAGAAAGACTTAATTATCTGGTAAGTGAATTGACACTTGATGAGAAAATTTCTTGTCTTACCACAAGATGTCCGGAAATTGAGCGGCTTGGAATTAAAGCTACATCTTTTGGAGGCGAAGCGGCGCATGGAATAGAGGCAAGGCACGATCAGGCATTTAATGCAGGTGAACCGGAGCCGACCACATCCTTTACCCAGCCTATTGGCATGAGCGGCAGCTTTGACAGAGAGCTGATCAGAAAATGCGGACAGGCTGTTGGGGAGGAAGCCAGGGTGCTTTTTTCCAGAAATACAAACAGCAGTCTTTCCAGATGGGCACCTACCATCGATATGGAACGTGACCCCAGATGGGGACGAACTGAGGAAGCGTATGGAGAGGACCCCTATTTAGCAGGCGAAATGGCATCTGCATATATTCAGGGAATGAGGGGTAGTCATCCGTTTTATATCCAGTGCGGCGCTACTTTAAAACATTTTTATGCCAACAATGTAGAAAAGGACAGAATTAAAATATCCTCCTCGGTGGATATGAGAAATAAATATGAATATTATCTGGAACCCTTCAGAAAAGCGATTATGGAGGGCGGTGCTGAAGGGGTTATGACCTCCTACAATGAGATTAACGGTGTTCCCGCAATTGTAAATACGGAGGTGCAGGATATTTTAAAGGATACCTATGGATTGCCGGGTCATGTGGTTTGCGATGGCGGCGATTTTCAGCAGACGGTCTACGATCACAAATATTTTGAGACCCATGCTCAGTCTATTGCTTATGGATTGAAAGCAGGGGTAGACTGTTTTACGGATAACGGCGAGGTAGTTTTTGCGGCAGCAAAGGAAGCGCTTGCGGAAGGACTTATTACGGAAGAGGATATTGATAGATCCGTACGAAATTCTTTTAGAACCAGAATTCGGCTTGGTTTTTTTGATTCTGAGGGTGAGTGCCCATATACCAGAATGGGAGAAGAATATATTAATAATGGGGAGCATCAAAAGCTGTCCTTGCAGATGGCACAGGAAGCGGTAGTGCTTCTTAAAAACGAAGAAGAACTATTACCTATTGTTCCGCAAAAAACAAAATCGTTAGCAGTAATCGGGCCTTTAGCGGATGTCTGGTATAAGGATTGGTATGGTGGAGTGCCTCCTTACAGGGTTACCTTGCTTGACGGTATTAAAAAAAGCTACCCGGAAACAGCGGTATCCTATGAGAGTGGATTGCTGAATTTGTATTTAACCTGTAATGGAAAATATGTAGGTCTGGATCAGGACAACCGGCTGTATTTAACAGATAGGGAGCATGCGGAGGTCTTTCTGTTTACAGATTGGGGATGCGGAAGCACGACCCTTACAGCCTGCAGCAATGGGATGTTTGTAACGCTGGAAGAGGGCTCTTATCTGATCAAAGCAGATAAAGAGGAAGCTTTTTCCTGGTTTATCAGAGAAGCATGGAAATTTAGTGATACGCAGACCGGCAGTGAGGATGTCAGGGCGGAAAAGAAGGAAAACAGATATTTTTTAAACAGCTGGAACGGTAGAAAAGTAACGATTGACCAGAATGGATATCTGGTAGTAATTAAAACCAATGAGCCTGCTGTGGGGGAAGGCGATGATGCGAAATTAAACCGTAAATGCCATGCGGTTTCCACCGGAGAACCGGCAATATTTGGCATGGAAATAGTAAAGGATGGAATTGCGGATGCTGTAAATACAGCGCAAAATGCGGAAAAGGCGGTTGTGGTAATCGGCAGCAATCCGGTTATTAACAGCAAGGAGGAAGTTGACAGAACCACATTAGCGCTGCCTCCTTCCCAGCAAAGGCTGATTGATGAGGTGTTAAACGTTAATCCCAATACAGTGGTGGTAATCATTTCAAATTATCCCTACTCGATTTGTGAGCTGCAGGAAAAAGCGCCGGCTATTCTCTTTTCGCCCAGCGGCAGTCAGGAGCTGGGAGCCGGTATTGCTTCCGTACTTAGCGGGGCGGTCTCACCGGCGGCAAGGCTTCCTATGACCTGGTACCGCTCAGATGATGATTTGCCGGATATCAATGATTATGACATTATTCAGGGCAAAAGAACCTATCAGTATTTTGACGGGGAGGTACTTTATCCTTTTGGTTATGGCTTGTCTTATTCTGAATTTTCTTATAATTCGTTTTCTGTTGTGCAGAATGAAGATTTCATAAAAGCCGTAATTCAGGTAACCAATACGGGAAAAACAGCTTCCGACGAGGTGGTTCAGTTTTATGTCCATAAGGAAAACTCACGGGTGAAGCAGCCTGTCTGCCAGTTAAAGGGTTTTGAGAGAGTGAAAAATATATTGCCCTGTGAGACCAGAGAGGTCACCTTTGTATTAGATGTGAAGGATTTAAAATATTATGACGTGATATCCAAATCCATGAAGTTGGAAAGCGGTGTTTATACTTTTATGGCAGGTGCGTCTTCAAGAGATATCCGGAAGCAGGCCTTTCTTACGATCGAGGGGGACAGGCAGGAGAAGAGAAATCCTTTTGAGCCTACAGAAGCTGTTTTGTATGACAGCAGCAGGAATTGCTTTATACACAGAGGAACCAAAGGACATACCATGAAAAGGGAAACCTGCGTTATTCCGGGCAGACCCGGAGACAAACCGGATTGTATGAATGAAGTATCCGACGAAATAAACAATTTTGAGAATCAAAAGTTAAGCTGTGAATTGTATTATCGGGATTTTCTGTTTGAAAGGCTTCCAAAAAAGATATTACTGCGCGCATGTGCCGTGGAGGATGGGGAAGTCGGCATTTCTGTTAAAAGGCAGGATGATGCAATAGTAAAAAATATCAGTGGAAATGAGCATTGTAAACAGAAAGGAGATTTTAGTATCTTCTGTAAGGTTTCGGTGAAACAGAATCAGGATTTGGAATTTGAATTACTGGAAATGGAATTGCCGCAAGGTTTCCCGGAGGAAGCAGGCTGCTGCACTGTGCGAATTGATATAAGCGGTAAGATAAAGCTGGCAGAATTTTGGTTTTCGTAAGTTAAAAAATATGCAGGTAAATGAAGAGGCAAGGAGTTAATCAGCTCTTTGCCTTTCTATATGTCTTTTTTAAATTCATTTTGAAGCCAAAGAACATCATCCATAGTGTTCTTCCAGCCGTATTGCTTTAAATCCACATACCAGCCGTTTTCCATAGGCAAAACCTCTATACCGTCCCCTTCAAGAAGGAGCTTTTGCATATCGTAGGTTTCAAAATAACAGGCGCCGCTAAGCATTCCTTTAGAGTTGACTACACGGTATGCGGGAACCTCATCGGCTAGGCCATGTTTAAGAGCATATCCGACTTGTCGGGAATTCTTTGGTTTTTCACAAAGCAAAGCAATCTGACCATAGGTGGCAACCTTGCCTACCGGAATATAGCAGCATACAATACCTATTCGTTTGTAAATATCCATTGTTGTATCCTTTTTATAGCCTTGATAGTAATTTATGTAAAATATGATTATGGGTTAAACTTATTAAAATAATTCCGGGCTTGTTCTTCTGTTAAATGAAACAGTTTGATTAATTTAAGAATGATCTGCTCTTCAGGTATCTTTTGTTCCAGATTATCCAGGATCAGGGCTTCAATTCCCTGCTCAATTCCAACATTGATTCCTTCCTGATATCCAATTTCTCTTCCTTCATTTTGCAGAGAACGTTCATATTTTTTCTTATCAAATTGTCCCGGCATCATGTCCAATACCTCCGCACGATATTGACGTAGTTGATTACTCAATATGTTTTGTTCAATGCAGTAATCAATTGCAGTATTTAATGCAATATTTATATTGTTATTTTGAGATACAAATTCTCTGGAAATTTCTACAAATTTTCCATTATAGAATACAATACATTGAGGTGTCGGTAAAGGTATCAATTTGGAACCATATAAGCTTCCCTGTCCTTCTCAAATAAAAAACGAAAAAGCCGGTCCTTATATTGACGATGAATTTTTCCAAACACATAATGACTAAAAAATCTTTTTACTTTTCCATGATTCATATAATACCCTCCCTTTTGCAGGCAGGATATGCACAAAACCAACATGGAAACAATTTGAATGTTATATTGTTGGTCAAGAATTTTCTAATAATAGATTAGCAATTGTAATTTGTTTTGTCAATTTTTTTTTATCGGAATTAGATAAATATAATAATGATAATGACAAAATTGCTTCTTTAAATGGAATAAGAAGTGCATGTAGAAAAGCTATTATATTTATGTTATTCTTGAAATGTGTTTTAGGTTGTTACATATTATTACCGATAACATATCTTCAATGTTAATTTTTGTAATCATATTATGGAGGTATAAATTATGTTTTATAAGGTTTTTGATATGTCTGTGGAAGGCAGTGTGGGCAATCCCACTCTGACTACATATTTAATTGATGCATCAGACAGTTTTTTGATTAAGGAACGTCCCATGATAGTAATTTGTCCAGGCGGCGGTTATAGTCATGTATCTGACAGGGAAGGAGAGATGATTGCGCTGCAGTTTGCGGCAATGGGCTTCCACACAGCGGTTTTGCGCTACTCGGTGTCTCCGGCAGTTTATCCCACTCAGCTTTTAGAGCTTACCAGGGCCATGGTGCTTATTCGGCAAAATGCCGAACAATGGCACGTTAAGAAGGATAAGATATTGATTCAGGGCTCCTCTGCGGGTGGACATCTTGCGGCATCTTTCGGATGTTTTTGGAAACGGGAGTTTTTAAGTGAGGCAGCAGGCGGTGACAATGAACTTATTCGTCCAAACGGGCTGATTTTAAGCTATCCTGTTATTACATCGGGAGAGTACGCTCATAGAGATTCCTTTGTAAAGCTGCTGGGAGACAGGTATGATGAGCTGGTTCAGGATATGTCACTGGAAAATCAGGTAAATGAAGATACACCCAAAATGTTTCTGTGGCATACCTTTGAGGATGAGCTTGTTCCTGTAGAAAATTCGATTTTATTTATGCAGGCATTAAGAAAAAAGGGTATTCCTTTTGAAAGCCATATTTATCCCAAAGGCGCCCATGGTCTGGCTCTCGGAAATGAGCTTACCTGTTCTCCGGAGGGTAATGAAATACAGCCGGAGGTAAGCACATGGATTTCTTTGGCACAGCAATTTGTTAAAAATATCCAATAAATAGTTAAAAATTATTCGTGGGGGGGGTGAAACTCTGATCCAGCAAATCTTTACGGAATTCAGCAGGGCTCATCCCCACATATTTTTTAAATTTTTTGTGGAAATAATCTACGTTCTTATAACCTACCTGTTCGGCAATTTCATATACCTTCAGACGGTTTTCCTTAAGAAGCTCTTTGGATTGTTTAATTCTCTTATGGTCTACATAAGCATTGAAGTTCTCGCCTACCGTTTTACTGAAAATCTTTCCGAGATATGCACTATTGTAGCCGAATAATGGTGCAATACCTTCGAGCTTGATATTGTTTTGATAGTTATGATCTATGTAATATAAAATATCATCTAAAACGGTACTTCTGGATGAGCTGCCAACAGTGCAGAGAACCTTTTCCGTTTGTTCGGAAATATACAGGATGATCTCATATAAATAATGACAATTTTCAATATGGTCAATTGCATCTGCATTAGTTGGAAAAGGAATTTCAACCGTACTGTAGGTGTGATTGATTTTTTCTTTTATGCGAAGATATAAATCTGTTAAAAACAATCTGACAGAAGTAATATCGTTTTTGACATTATATAAAAATTCTTCCAAATCAAAGAGAGTTTCCGCCACCTTGTTTCTGTTAAAAGCCATTAAATAATCAGTCAATAAATTGCAATATTCTTCCAGTTTAACATTGGTAATTTCCAAATAACAACTCCGCACATCGGGAAGCTCGTCATAACCGAGGGTATGCTGACCCTGCATACAGAAAAATCTTCGTTTGCAGAGAGTGGAAGCTTCCTCATAGGATAAATATATTTCATCCAGGCTGTGGACAGGACGTCCGAAAGCAAGAAATAAAGAGTCCAGCGGGCTCCCGGGCTGGGGAGGGTTTTGCTCATAGTGGGATAAAAAGCTTTGGAATTTGGACAAAGCAAAGCTGCCCTTTAAAAGAATTACCTCATTTCCCTCTTCTTCAAAGTGCTCAAAGGTATGGTTTCCTTTGTTGGTAATTTTAAGCAGGTCTGCAAAGCTATAGCATGTATCTCCCGGATTGGTGCTGAACTTTTCATAGATGACTACCTGATATACGTCAGCGCTTAAATTCATTTCATGTAATTCGTCTGAAGATAAAGCTGTAATATCGGAAGCTTCATAAATGCCTGTTACTATTTCATGTAAAATAACGTTTTTAGCCTTATGCTTTAATAATTCAAAATTGTCGGATTTAAATTTTTCTTCTTCAAGAGTTTTTTTAATCTTTTGAAGTGCATGCAGCAGTTCATCCTCATCAATAGGTTTGGTGAGGTAAAAATCCACTCCATAACGGATGGCGGTTTGAGCATATGTGAAATCGGAATAACCGCTTAAAATAATAAACTTGCCCTTGTAGCCTCGTTCTCTGGCAATACGAATAATGTCGGTTCCGTACATTTTGGGCATACGGATATCCAACAAAACAAGACTGGGGTTTTGTTTCAGGATAGCCTGCAGGGTATCTTCACCGTTAGAAGCCTCCCCGCAAAGCTCAAAATCCAAAGCCTGCCAGTCTACAATACATTTAAGACCTTCTCTGATATTCTGTTCATCATCCGCAATAAGTACTGTTTCCATAAGCTCATTTTATTATTGATAATGCGGAATGTCAATGAAGGTGTACGCAACAGATAGAGTAAAGAGCAACAAAAAAATGATAGTAAGAGTCATGGTAAAATGTAATATGGTCTGCCGGTTTTCCAGCTCCGCCAACACGACTTTCGGCAAACATACCTGTAAGAAATTTACCAGCATGTAGGCGGGGAAATAGAGAAGAGTAAAGACATATACCATTTTATTCTTTTTCCAGATATAAATAAGCAGTTCTGTAAAAGAGTGGATGCTTTGCCTGAAGCTGTATGTGTCTTTTTCCCCATTCATAATTTGTTCCTGCAATTCTTTAAATAATGTAATGCTTGAATCTGACTTTCCATTTCTCTTTCACCATTCAATACCGGATCGTGGAAGCCTTCTATACAAATATCACCTGTGTATCCATTATTCAGCAATATAGACATGATTTCCGACCAGTCACATTCCCCTAAGCCCGGAAAGCGGTGTACACAGTATTTTTCACCAATCCAGCTGCCATATGTGCGAATGTAGTCCGGATCAATTTTAGCATCTTTTCCATGTACATGAACTATTTTCCATGCCCATGACTGCAGCTGCTCTATAGGATTGATTAATTGTTCCAATTGGTGGAGGTTCCCATTCCAGGCCAAGATATTTGCTGTCAACCGCATCAAACATCAGCTCCCAGGCTCTTGGAGAAAAACCGATATTACAGGTTGGAAGGTACCAATGGCCATACATATGGCATTTTCTATACCAATTTTAATGTTTGCATTTTCAGCTCTTTTTACTAATTCTGAAAATACTTTTTTAAAAATGGGAATGGTGTCAGTTACACCTTTTCCCGGGACTGCACCGGCAAAGGTTCCTACGATTCCGGCTCCAAATAAGTGTGCATTGTCAATACAATATTCCAGTTCCTTTCGTCGTTCCTTATATAAAAGAGGATTACAGTATAGTCCGATGCTTGTTATTTTAACACCGGAATCACCGATTATCTCTTCTGTTTTTCGCATTTTCCTTTAAGTCAAAATTCTCCAGATAGTCAGTAAAATATAGTTCAACTGTTTCGAAACCGGCAGCAATTATTTTAGGCAGTTCCGTAAGAATCTCATTTCCTTTGACACAAGTGTCTATCTTCAATTTATTCATAAGTAAAAACCTTCCGTTAATTTCGGGCACTTTCCCATTACACAGATAGACCTTAAGCACCTGCATATGGTTCCGGTAATCGTGGTGCCAGCCGCGCATTTCCTTATAGGTACTGCGCATTTCTTCAAATTGACGCTCGGCAAGCTTGTTCTGCCAGGTTTCCAATCTGATGTCCATCATTTTGGGAAGGATTAAAAATACGGTCAAAGCATAAAGTATCAAAATAAGAACTACAGGTATGAGTACTAGTATTGTCTGCCTCCATTATAAAAATCAATAAATGCTTTGTTTAAGCTGCCATACTGCCTTCTGCTGACAAGAGCCTTGTTTCCTCCTGTCAAAATTACCTGTTCGTGAGTGATGGCTTCCACATGCTGCAGATTAACCAGAATGCCTCTGTGGGAATAAGAAAAGCTTTCTATCTTTAAGATATCCTTTTGCAGGAGCTTTATCGTACCGCTGCTTGTGTTTAGGAGCACAAAAGGCTCTTTATCCTTCTTTTTTTCATGTACGCGATTAAGGCATTCTTCCAGTTTATCCTTGTTTACAGGCTTTAAAAGGTAATGAACTGCCTGTACATCATAGCCTTCGGAAATATACTCGTCTGCTCCGGTAACAAAAATAATGGGAATGTCATCATGCTTTTTACAGAGCTCTCTGGCAAGTGAAATACCGTTTTCTCCGGGCATTTCAATATCAAGTAAAAGAACATCATAGAATTTTTCCGAATCATAATGAAACCAAAATTGTTCGGCAGTTTCAAATAAAGAAATCCTGATTTGCAGATTTTTATGTAAGCCCCAGTGTTCAATTTGCTTTTGAAGCCATAAAGCCTCGTCCTTGTGATCTTACAAATTACAATATTCATATTTCTCCTCAGCAATACACTGTCTTTGGTTCTCAACAGTTTAGCATTTTTCGCTGTTCTTAGCAATAATCTAATTTCGCAGGCAAAGTATCTTCAATTGTTTTAGTATAAAATAAAGGTTTTCTTATGCTATAATTTCAGTAAACAAAAAATAGACAACAGGATGGTACAGGAAATAAGGAAAACTATGAAAAACATAATAAAGAAAACTATGTCGGTGGTGTTTGTGATTTCTCTGATCTTATCAGGCTGCGGATTAAGCAGTAAGGAAAAGGAAGAATGTCCCTATGAAGAATTTCTGGTTGTGGATGTATTTGACAGTCTGGCTAATTTTCAGGGAATACAGTCTGGCTGGTTTGCAAAGCTTGTAAAAGATAAGTTTAACATGGAGTTGAATATTATAGCGCCCAACGTGGCGGGAGGCGGCGATACCCTGTTTGAAATCCGTTCGGCAGCAGGTAATTTGGGGGATTTGGTTATATTCAGTGGTGAGAACCAGATTCTGCAGAACATGGTGACGGCGGGACTTATTATGGATATGGAGCCATACTTGAAGGATAAAAATATTATGCGCTTTGAGACGGCTATCCGAAATGTAAACAGTTCCATTATGCCGGAGGGAATTTTCGCAATTCCCACGGAGCTCTCCTCCAATGCACCTACCGTACCCAGTGAAAGCAAGGAGCCTACCTATGGACCTTACATTCGATGGGATTTATACAAGGAAATCGGATATCCGAAAATAGAAACATTGGAAGATTTGCTTCCCGTTTTGAAGCAGATGCAGGAGCTTGAGCCGGTTACGGAAACAGGGGAAAAGACCTATGCTTTTGCCTTTTTTAAGGATTGGGACGCAAATTTGATGAATGCGGCTAAACAGCCCTGCTGTTTTTATGGATATGATGAAAGCGGATTTGTGCTTGTCAAAGCGGACAGCAGTGATTATCAAAGTATTATTGACGATGATTCGCTTTACATCAGAGTTTTAAAATGGTACTTTGAAGCCAATCAGATGGGATTGGTAGATCCGGAATCTCCTACTTTAAACTTTGATGGTTTTATTGAGAAGTATGAGAAGGGACAGATTTTATATTCTCCCTGGCCTTGGGTGGCACAGCAGTATTACAATACGATTTCCAACAAGGAAGCGGGAAAAGGTTTCATGATGGCGGATATTGAGGACATGCAGATTTATTCTTACGGATGCAGTCCGGATGGCAATCATAAAACCATTCTTGCTGTAGGCTCCCAGTGTAAGGACCCAGAGAGAATGGTAGATTTTATCAACTGGCTTTATTCGCCTGAGGGAATTGCGTCCAACAGCGTAACCAGTATGGCAGATACTGCCGGCCCGGAAGGATTATGCTGGGAATATGGAGAGGACGGTCCATACCTTACGGAATTTGGAAAGAAAGCGCTTCTTGAAGGAGATGCCGAAATGCCTGAGGAATGGGGCGGCGGCAGCTGGAGAGATGGTATTTCCATGTTGAATTTCATGCCGGTGACCAAGTGTGAATTGGATGAGCGGGGGTATCCTTATACCTATTCCATGTGGGATTCTGTCAGCGGTATGGGGGATACAAAGCTGGATGCGGATTGGCAGGAAGTCATGGGAGCCGCAACGACTATGGATTATTTGACAGAAAATAATAAGCTTTTGGTTTCGCCGGGATGCGGATATACGTCTCCGCCTGAAACTTCGGAGCAGACGGCTATTCGGAAGCAATGCCGGAGCGTAATTCAGAATTATTCCTGGAAAATGATTTTTGCACAAACCGAGGAAGAGTTTTATGCTCTTCTTAAGGAAATGCAGGAGGAAGCGGTCAGCCTGGGATATGAAGAAATTCTGGAGATGGATATGGTAAATGCCAGGGCAAAGGAACAGGCGCGCTGGGAAGCTGTAGAAAAATATGGGAATCAGGAATAAAACAAAGAAAGGATGAGCGGAAAATGATAGAAAACAACAAGGTAAAGAAAATCTTATATGGCGGAGATTATAATCCGGAGCAGTGGCCGGAGGAGATTTGGGAGGAGGATATGCGTTTGTTTCAGCTGGCGCATATTGATGTAGTTACCTTAAATGTATTCAGCTGGGCTGCACTGCAGAGAGATGAGGAAACCTACGATTTTTCAAGACTGGATAAAATTATGAATATGGCAAGGGATCATGGGTTAAAGGTATGTCTGGCCACATCTACCGCCGCCCACCCTGCATGGATGGCAAGAAAGCATCCCGATATCTTAAGAACAGAGCATAATGGTATCAGAAGAAAGTTTGGAAGCAGGCATAATTCCTGCCCTAATTCCCCTACATACCGCAAGTTTTCCGTGGCTTTGGCGGAAAAGCTGGCACAGCGCTATCAAAGCTATGACAATATTGTGGCCTGGCACATTTCCAACGAGTATGGTGGAGCCTGTTATTGTGACAACTGTGAGAAGGCTTTCCGCAGTTGGCTGAAAGAAAAGTATGGAACTATTGACGAGCTGAACCGGGTATGGAATATGTCCTTTTGGGGGCATACGCTTTATGATTTCGAGGATGTGGTTGTTCCCGATATGCGTTCCGAGGAATTTAACTGGGACGGAATCCGAACCAATTTTCAGGGAATTTCTCTGGACTATGCCCGTTTTAATTCCGACAGTATGCTGGAGTGCTATCGTCTGGAATATGAAGCCGTAAAGAAGTATACGCCTGATGTTCCGGTGACTACCAATCTGATGGGCGCTTATAAGCTTTTGGATTATCAAAAGTGGGCAAAATATATGGATTTTGTGTCATGGGATAATTATCCTGCCTATGACTGCTTCCCGGCACAGGCAGCGTTGAATCATGACTTAATGAGAGGTCTGAAGCAGGGTAAGCCTTTTGCCCTGATGGAACAGACCCCCAGCGTAAGTAACTGGCATATTTACTGTAAGCTGAAACGTCCCGGCGTGATGCGCCTGTGGAGCTATCAGGCAGCAGCCCACGGCGCCGACACCATTATGTTTTTCCAGATGAGAAGAAGTATCGGCGCCTGTGAGAAGTATCACGGAGCGGTTATCGATCATGTGGGAACGGAAAACACCAGAGTATTTCGGGAAATTACAGCTCTTGGAGAAGAGCTTGAGAAAATAGGAAGCCTGACTCTGGGGGCAAGAGCAAAGTCGCAGGTAGCAATTGTTTTTGACTGGGATAACTGGTGGGCCGCAGAGTATTCCGCAGGACCAAGCAGATTAATCAATTACCACCAGGAGGTTATGCAGTATTACAAAGCCTTGCATGGACAGAACATTTCCGCTGATCTGGTCAGTGTGGAGGATGATCTTTCAGAATATAAATTAGTTATCGCGCCTCTTCTTTATATGTGCAAGGATGGTTTTGATGAAAAAGTACGCAGGTATGTAAAGCAGGGCGGCGTTTTCCTGACCACCTATTTCAGCGGATATGTTGAGGATCATGATTTGGTGGTAACCGGCGGATACCCGGGAAGATTGAAGGACATTTTAGGTATTTGGGTGGAGGAATCCGATGCGCTTCCCGAAGGGGAGGAAAATTCCTTTACCTATAAGGGAAAGACTTACCCTGCAGGACTTTTGTGTGATCTGTTACATTTGCAGGGAGCGGAGGAGCTTGCTTCCTATGAAAAAGATTTTTATGAGGGAATGCCGGTTCTTACCGAAAATCACTTTGGAGAAGGAAAAGCGTTTTATGTGGCTGCCAGATCCAATGAAGCGTTCTACAAGGATTTTCTGGGAGATTTGTGTAAGGAGCTTTCCGTTTATCCTGCGGCAAAAACACCGGAGGGCGTAGAGGCTGCTCTTCGGGAAAATGAAAACGGAACCTTTTTATTCCTGTTAAATCATAAGGAGGAGGCCGTAGAGGTGCTTCTGGAAAGTGAAGGCCGGGATATTCTTACAGATAAAGATTATCAGGCAGGAGATAAGATTACCTTGGACAAAGCCGGTGTGGCAATTTTATGGAGAAGGAAAGGTTAAGTTTAAAAATGAAAATACAGAATCCGATTATCAGGGGATTTTACCCCGATCCCAGTATCTGTCAGGCAGAGGGAAAATATTATATAGCATGCAGCTCCTTTCAATATTTACCGGGGGTTCCGATTTTTGAAAGTGAGGATCTGGTGAATTGGAAGCAGGTAGCAAATGCCCTTACCAGAACCACTCAGGTGGAGCTGCATAAGGTACCAAGCTCGGGAGGCGTATTTGCGCCTACGCTGCGGTATCATGAAGGAACCTTTTACATGGTGACGAACAATAATACCTTTGGAAAAAATTTTTATATCTTCACTACGGATATCAGGGGTGAATGGTCCGACCCCATATTTGTAGATCAGGAGGGGATAGACCCGTCTCTTTTGTTTGACGGAGAAAAGGTGTATTTTACCAGCAACGGAAATGATGAAGCAGGCAAGGGCTGCATTTTACAGTGTGAGATTGATATCAAAACAGGAAAAAAGCTGACGGAAAGTATCCCGGTATGGCATGGCAGCGGCGGAAGATATCTGGAATCTCCCCATTTGTATCATATCGGAGAATGGTATTATTTAATGGCGGCGGAGGGCGGTACGGAGTACGGTCATATGATTACTTATGCCAGAAGCCAAAGTCCCTTTGGCCCTTTTGAGGAATATGCGCATAATCCGGTGCTTACCAACCGCAATCTGGGTGGAAATGAAAGCCGTATACAGGGTATTGGTCATGGAGATTTAATTTGTGACCGGCAGGGAAATTACTATATTGTGTGCCTGGGCTTTCGTCAAAGCGGGGTATGGCAGCCCTATCATCATCTGGGAAGAGAGGTGTTTCTTGCACCTGTGTTTTGGCAGCAGGATGGCTGGTTTACCGCCGGGGATTATGGTGTTGTTACAGAGTGGATGGAACTGCCGCTTAACGGAAAGCAGGATACGGATGTCTATAACGTTTCCTTTCAAGCCTCAGAGGAAAGCAGGCTTCGCTGGAGCTATTTAAGAGATTACCATAAGGAAAATTATGAATTTATTGAGAACGGATTAAGGCTTCGGGGTACAGGTATCAGCTTAAATCAGGTGGATTCCCCTACCTTTGCGGGAGTACGCCAGTCGGAGTTTGACACACATTTAATTGTTACCGTATCGGGAGATGCAAGGGAGGCGGGAGTTACTTTTTACATGGACGAGGATCAGCATTATGATCTGGCGCTTATCAGGACTGGTCAGAAACGGAAGGTGATGCTTCGCCTGCGGACAGGAGATGCGGAAGCTGTGGTTCAATGCATAGAATGTGGTCAAAATTGTGAAAAGATTCGGCTTGAAGTAATATCCACTGCTGAAAAATATGAGTTTTATTGTCAGACCGACAGCGGCAGAGAGTTTCTCGGAAGCGCAAGAACCAAATACTTATCTTCGGAGGTGGCCGGTGGTTTTACAGGCGTTCTCATGGGATTGTATGCGGTGGATGAAGAAAACAGGTGGGCAGAGTTTCATGATCTTAATTGGGAGCAGAAGATTAGTCTTTAGGAAAAGTAACCGTGAAAATGCAGCCTCCCTTTTCGGCATCGGCAACGCAGATGCTGCCCCGGTGCGCACTTACAATTTCATAGGCAATTGATAATCCTAACCCGAAGTGCCCTTTGGTGCTTCGGGATTTCTCTGCCCGGTAAAACCGGTCAAAAATTTTCTTTTTGTCCTCATCAGAAATGCCAATACCATTGTCTTTAACAGAGATATGGAAATTTCCCTTTTTGAAGGAAAGAGACAAAACTATTTTTCCCTGTTTTGGGGTATAGCTGATGGCATTATGCAGGAGAATGGAAATCACCTGACTGATGCGATTGGGATCACAGGTACACGTGGGCAGAGTGTTTTCCGGCAGCTTTATGAAAAGAGTAAGATTTTTTTCCTTTGCAAGGGGTTCAAAGCCTTCATAGCTGTTCATCAACAGGGTATCCAGCTCCACGGCCTCTTTTTGTATGGAAAATCTATGGTTGTCCGATCCGGACAGGGTGAGCATATCATTAATCAGTGAAGACATACGAAGCCCTTCGTTTTTAATTGTTTTCAAGAATTTCGCCTGTTGATCCGGGGAAGCATCCGTGCAGCATTCCGCAGAGGACAGAATAACCGCAAGAGGCGTGCGAAGCTCATGAGAAGCGGAAGCCACAAAGGCAGCCTGCTTTTGCTGGTTTTCCAAAATGGGTTTTAACAGCTTTCCTGTAAAAACAAAGGAAAAGATTGTAAGCAGAACAATAGCGGTAATATCAATAACAAGAAAGCGAATACGCTGCTCAAATATTTGATGCTCCAAAGCATCCAGGGAAGAAAGAATAACAACCTCCAACAAGGAAGAATCTCTTTTCAGGCTGATTACACCTCCAAAATAGTCCTTTGAGGTAGAGGAGGAATGAAATCGAAATTCCAGATGATAAGAATTATAGGTAAAAAGCTCTGTTTGGGAAACGGAAAAAGTACTGTTATAAGCATCCAGACATTCATCAAGCAGAAGGTGTCTTGACTCATCTGCAAAACCGGTGAGCTGATTGTAAAGAAAAGGAATTCCGTTATCCAACACAAAAAAGGTATAGCTCCCCTGAGCCTCCATTTTGGAAAGCCATTCCATGGTGATAACAGACTGCTGCTCCAAATTGGTTGCAATGGTATTGATATCATTTTTAAAGGAATTATACTGATTGGTATAAAGCCCTTTTTCGGAAACATGGAGATAGCTAAGTGACATGATAATAATAATGGCAGTAGTGATTCCCGCACAGAGAACCGTTAAACGCAAATGAACTTTTCGGTACATAGATCGTCTCCCAATATTAAGTATTCCTTTCATCCTGCAGACAGTAACCGATTCCGCGAATGGTTTTGATTTGTAGGCAGCTTCCGACCCCTTTCAGCCTTCTTCTAAGGAAATGAATGTAATTATCCAGATTACCGTCCTCTACATCACTGTCCGGTCCCCATACCTTTAAAAGCAAAAGGCTTCTGGATAAGGTCTGATTTTGTCTTCTAAGGAAGGTTTCCATAAGGGAGGCTTCTCTTTTCGACAAGGTACAGCTTCCGGAAGGGCCTGTCAGCCTGTCCTGATCGGTCTGCCAGATGATGTCTGAAACAGTTATGGATTTGTCATTGCTTAAAGTGTTGGGACGTCTTGTAATACAGCGGATTCTAGCAAGCAGTTCCTCAATGGCAAAGGGCTTTACCAGGTAATCGTCTGCACCAAGATCCAGTCCCATAACCTTATCGGATAAGGTGCCCAGAGCCGTCAGCAGGATAACAGGCGTGGCAATGCCTTTTCCCCGCAGTGCGGTTAAAACCTCTGTTCCTTCCATATGGGGAAGCATCCGGTCTAAAAGTATCACATCATAAATATTCTGTTCGCTGTAATAGCAGGCTTCCTCCCCGTCAAAGCAGGAGTCAACGGCAAAGCCTTCCGATTGTAATTGAAAGCTCAGGCTTTCGTTTAATGACTCATCATCTTCTACCAGTAAAATTCTCATTGCAGTCCCCTTTTTATGTCCATATGGATATTATAGATTATTTTATCATGGAAATCTTTAAGAATTCTCTAAAATCAGGTAACCTGCTTTTAGAAATAAATTGGAAATATTTCGGTTGACTGTGCAAAAGATATTCTCCAGTGAAACCACAGCGCCAAGATATGCAACACTTTTAGCTTTAGAAAAATTATTTACTGAGGAAAACAAATGTGATTTTCTGGTAAGGGAAGAAGCATTAAATTACTGCGCAAAGAAGCCGGGTGAATATACCTTGAAGGACTATTATGCGTCTCCTGATGATCACAGGATAGAGTTAATAGACGGTGTAATATATGATATGAATGCCCCTACTTTGACACATCAAGCTATTACAGGGGAAATATACAGGCAGATTGCCAACTTTATTTTTGAAAATAACGGACAATGTAAACCCTTTGTATCTCCTGTGGATGTGCAGCTTGATTGTGATGATAGGACCATGGTGCAGCCCGATATCATTATTGTGTGTGACAGGGATAAAATTACAGACAGATGCGTTATGGGTGCACCGGATTTTGTGCTTGAAGTATTGTCTCCGGCTACCAGATCCAAGGATTGCGTCAAAAAGCTGGATAAGTATATGGAAGCAAGAGTGCGGGAGTATTGGCTGGTAGACATCAAACAGCAAAAGGTGATTGTTTACCGGTTTGAGTCAGAGATATATCCCGTAATTTATGGATGGGAGCAGACCATCCCTGTAGGCATTTATGATGGTAAGCTGATTATAGATATGAGCATGATGCCGGAGGTTACGGTATAATAAATTCCTGCCCAGCTTTTTCAATACACATTACTCTTTGTTGATATTCAGGATGCTTTGTAAGAAAACGACGGATAATGTCAAAATCCCCCCAAAAGTGCATGGGGAATACACAGCTGCTGTCAGTGTATTGCAAGAAAGACTCTATTCCCGCAAAAGCATCCTTTTCCTGCCTTGGGTCCAAGGGAACAAAGGCCACATCAATTTTTCTATTCTTTAATTTTTCCAATTCTCTGTGGTAAGCGCTGGTCATATTGTTGTTATACTGTCTGGACTCGCCTTCCCATATCCAGAGATTTAAATCCCCTGCATGATAGTAAATTTGTCCGTTATCGTTGATCAGGTATGCAACACCTGCATCCGTGGATTTTAAGGTTTCTACGGTAAGTGCTCTGCCGTCAGGCAGGGTAATATCCAAAGAAGTATTTTTGTTCATGATATGAATATGTTCATCCGGTGTAATTCCCTGTTCTATGTACTTAGCCAGTAACCATTTCACAGGAATATCCTTTGAAAGTACATATTGGATATGGGGATACTTGTTTATTAATTCAAAGATTTCCGGATTATAATGATCGCCATGCTTATGACTGACAAAGACCAGAAGAGGCTTTTCGGAATCAATCTGCGGAATGGCGCCCTTGTAGTAATCAAACAAAAGGCTGGCATGTTCCGTCTCCAATAAAAAACCGCTGTGTTCAATGTAAGTAACCTTTGTCATAGTCTGCTGCTCCATTCAGATTATTATTGTTTATTCTAGCATGATGGGAAACAGACCACAAGCAAGTACCTGATAAATAAATCTTAGAGAATGTTTAGAGATTTACCTGTTATGATAAAGAACCATAAGGAGAGACTGTGAGTTTAAAAAGTAAACGGAAGGAGGATATTATGAGGCAAAAAAACAAATTTCAAAAACTTTTGTCTATTGTGATGGTGCTTACTATGGTGATAATTATGATTTCCGGCTGCAGCCAAAATCAGGCTGGCGAGGAAAATATAACAGCCGTGGGAAATCAGGAGGAGAATAGTTCCGGCGGCGAAGCGTTAAATGGAGGAAATGAAAATACAGCCATGGGCCGTTATACGGAGGAAGAAACTGATCTATCACAAAGTGTGGATGGTGCAAAAGCTTTGAGCAGGCTTTCAGACGGAAGTCTTTTACTTGTGGGCCGTTATGCAGGGTTATGCGTGTCAAAGGATAACGGCGCTACATGGGAAGCAAAAAGCATTCCCTATTATAATGAGCTTTTAGAACAGGAAATTTATATATATGATATCAATATGTCATTTGATGGAGTTTTGGGAATTATCCACAGTGATCAGTCAGAGGAGGAATTTGGTACACAGTGCGTATTGGTAAAGCCCGATGGAGAGGTGGTTACAGTAGAATTAGCGCTTACAGAGGAAGATATATATCCACGAAATATTTGGATGACGGATTCGGGCCGATATTTTGTAAGTACTGTAGGAAATCATGTTTATGAAGTATGGGAAGACGGAACAAGTGAGTTGTTTCTCACCGTGGAAAACAGCCCTGAGCTGATTTCGTTTCAGGGAGATATTATGATTCTGGACGGCTATAATTATATGGAACCGCTTCTTTATGATATGGAGGAAAAAGAATATATTGAGGATAATGTACTGTCGGAATTTGTAAGGGATTACTATGGTGACAGGGATTATAACGGAACAAGCTGGTATGATCTTTATATCTTTCCGGGAGAGGATCAGGTAATTTATCTGGCAGGTGATCAGGGTCTGCATCGTCATGTGATCGGCGGAAGCACTGTGGAGCAGATTATTGACGGTAATTTGTCCCGGCTGGGAAATCCCGCTTATGGTCTGGTAGGGATGATTTCATTAGATAATGCGGAGTTTTTGGCCGTTTTCAATGGCGGAAAGCTGATACATTTTACTTATGATCGCAATGTGCCTTCTGTTCCAAGCGAGAGATTAAAAATTTATTCTCTTGAGGAAAGCTCCGTTCTTCGGCAGGTAATCTCTTCTTATCAGATAGAAAACCCTGAGGTTTATATTGAATATGAGATAGGAATGGAAGAAGGGTCTTCCATTACAAAGGATGATGCTTTAAAGAAGCTGAACACAAAGATTATGACAGGTGAAGGACCCGATGTTTTAATGATGGACGGACTTTCCATAGATTCCTATGTGGAAAAGGGTGTACTTCTTAATCTGGATGAGTTGGTAGAGGACCTTAGCAGGGAAGAGGCACTATATGAAAACATGATTGATGCGCTCAGGATAGACGGAAGCGCTTATGTAATTCCCGGGCAGGTATACCTTCCCGTTATACTGGGAAAAGATCAGTATGTTTCTCAGATGAAGGATCTTAAAAGCACGGCTGATACCATTGAGCAGATGAGAGCCGATATCCCGGGAAAAGATCTTTTGGAGATTTGTTCGGAGAAGGGAGTTATGAAGGTTTTTGCTGTTTCTTCGGCGCCTGCATGGAAGACAGACAACGGGGAGATTGACAGAGAAGCCATAAAAGAATTTCTTACCCAGACAAAGCGTATCTATGATGCACAGATGGACGGTTTAGATCAGTCAGCCATAGATTATTACAGTATAAAAGAGGATTATTGGATAGCAGAAGAGGGAGAAAACTGGATGTATGACCTGAAATTTTATGTTCCCGATGGACTTTGCTATGTGGGAGAGCTTGGGCAGCTTTCCATTGGGCCGACCACCTATCCATATGGTTATTATGATCTGACATCTGTCGCCAAGAGGAAAGGCTTTGAGGATACTATGCTGATACCTATGGAAGGACAGAGCAGTAACATATATCTTCCTCAGAATATGATGGGTATTAATGCTGCCTCCGCCAGAACAGAGCAGGCCAAGGATTTCTTAAAGCTGTTTCTTAGCAAGGAGGTTCAAAGCTCCTTAGGCGGCTATACCATCAATAAAATGGCCCTTGATGAATTGTTTACACCTGAGCAGGATCTGGAGGAGGATGGAACATATGGCAGTATAGCTATGTCGACTGGTGATGGACTCATGATAGAAATGGCTATTTATTTCCCTACAGAGGAGGAGATTAATATATTTAAAGGCTGGATGGAAGCGGCGGATACGCCTTATATCGAGGACACGGTGCTGGAGAGTGCGGTATTCGAAGAAGGCTCCGAGTTCATTTTGGGAAATCAGAGTCTGGAAGAGGCAGTAGATGCCATTGAGCAAAAGCTAGCCATTTATCTGGCGGAATAATTGAGAGAGCATTATGTTGAAAAGAAAAAGAAAGTTTTTTTGTTTGTTTATGCTTCCCAGCTTTTTGGGAATTGCGGTTTTTGTATTACTTCCCTTTATGGACGTGGTAAAGCGTTCCTTTACCACTGCCATAACAGGGCAGTTTAACGGGATGAAAAATTATCAGACTGTTTTTTACAATCAGGCGTTTCGATTGGCGGTAGGAAACACGCTTAAGTTTACGCTGGTGTGCATTCCCCTGCTTGTTTTTATAGGATTTGTGATAGCGCTGTTGCTTAGCAGAATAGAAAGCAGGGAAATAATGAAATTGCTTTATCTTTTTCCCCTTGCCATGCCTACCGCAACCATTGTGATTGTTTGGAAAATGATATTTTACAAACAGGGTTTTTTAAATTTGTTTCTTACCAGAATCGGAGAATGGTCTCATCTGTGGAGTGAGGTACATATTGATTATCTTGGTTCCGAGGCAGCGTTCTGGGTACTGGTTGGAAGCTATATCTGGAAAAATACAGGCTATACGGTAATCCTTTGGCTTGCGGGCCTTATGGGAATACCTGCGGAGCTTTTGGAAGCGGCGAGAGTGGATGGAGCGGGAAGATGGCAGCGCATCCGGTATATTGTGCTTCCCAATTTAAAAGGAAGCTTATATACAATCGTGATTTTGTCTTTTTTAAACTCTTTTAAAATCTACCGGGAGGCATATCTTACCGCGGGGGCTTATCCTGATAAAAGTATTTATCTTTTGCAGCACCTTTTTAATAACTGGTTTACCAATCTGGAGTTTGACAAAATGGCTGCGGCGGCAGTATGCACCGGAGGATTTTTGATGGCAGTTATATTAGTTTTACAGGCTTTGTGGGATAAGAATGAGATATAAAAGAAATGGAGGCTGAACATGCAGAGGGTTTGGAAGCTGTTTATGAAAGGATTCATTTTTTGTTTTCTGCTTTTACTTGGCCTGACCGTGATTATGCCGGTGCTTTTGCTTATGTCGGGTTCTCTTATGGATACATGGGAGTTAAAGGGATATTTAAGTGCTGTTTTTACAGATGGAAAGAGTTTCATCGGCTGGAGACTGATACCTGAGTTTCCCACTTTTGCAAATTACGGAAAGCTGCTTTTTGAAACGCCTCAATTTTTCGTATTATTCTGGAATTCCATGAAGCTGGTATTTTGTATTTTAGCGGGACAGCTCCTTATAGCGGTTCCGGCGGCATGGGCCTTTGCGGTATATCAGGTGAAAGGGAGCAGGGTACTTTTTGCCCTTTATGTGGTGCTTATGCTGTTACCTTTTCAGGTGACTATGCTGTCAAGTTATCTGGTACTTAATGAATTATCGCTTTTAAATACCCATAAGGCAATTATTTTTCCGGCTGTGTTTTCCACATTTCCGGTATTTTTGTCCTATGGGGGGTTTCGAGGCATTCCGCCGCAGCTTTTGGATGCGGCGCGGATAGACGGAGCAGGGGAGCTGACCATATTTTTAAGACTGGGACTTCCCCTTGGGAAAAGCGGTCTTTCGTCTGCTGTGGTGCTTGGTTTTTTGGAATATTGGAATATGATGGAGCAGCCTATGACGTTTTTGGAGGATAAGTCGTTATGGCCCTTATCCCTGTATTTGCCGGAAATTACCTGGGCGCAGGCGGGGCATGCCTTTAGTGCCGGTGTAATCACGCTGATACCGGCGGTGTTCGTATTTGTGTTGGGACAGGACTATTTAGAGCAGGGAATTATTTATTCGGGATTAAAGGAGTAAGGAATTGAAAAGTCAAAATATGAAAAAGCTGTTAATCGGATTTGCAATCTTTATGATGTTCATGCTGGCATGTACTTTGATCTCCAAAAGTATTTATGCGTATAGACTTCCGATGGTTAGCACAATAGTACCTGAATCAAAATATATAGAGCATATAGTTGAGGTTGATGGAATTATTGTGGCAGGAGGTGAAAAGCCTGTGACCTGCCTGCCGGGCCTTCGGGTTAACTCTGTTCAGGTTCATGTGGGTGACAGAGTAGAAGAAGGCGATGTGCTGTTTCGGATTGATCTTGCAGATTTGGAGCAGCTGATGGCGGAAAAGCAGAGTGAGATAGCTAAGGTGTTCCTCAGTATCAATACCATACTGGAAAATCAGGAGATTGCCCGGCAAAAAAAGGAGCTGGAGCTTGCCCGGGCCAGAGAGGATTATGACACAACCTCAAGATTACAGGATACAGAGGTGGGACGGGCGGCCGAAAGTTATGTGCAGGCGGAGAAGGATATGCAGGAAAACGGAGATGACGAGGAGGCGGCAGATGCACTGCAAAGAGCGGCCTATGATGAGGCGGATGCGAAGGCGGAGCGGGATGAGGCCGTCAAGCAGGCAGGCCGAAGAGTGGAGGACGCACTTTTACCGGATACGGCAGCTTCCGATCTGGAAGCGGCGCAATTGGAATTGTCCGGGTTACAGGACAGTTTGGCGGAGCTTCAAAGGATTATGGACAGCCAGGGAATTGTAACTGCTTCCTCCGGCGGGATTGTCACAGAAATTTTCCTCGGTGCAGGAGACAGGATTCCGGATACGGCTGTGCTGCTTATCTCCGATGAAGCGCTTCCCTGTCAGCTTAAGGTGACTATCACTAAGGATCAAAAGAAATATATCGGTCTGGAGGATCAGGTTACGGTGAAACTGGAGGGGCAGAGCAAAGAGCTGGAAGCGACAATAGATTACCTTGCGGAAAGCAAAAGTGTGCCTGAGGGCTTTGAGGCGCTTATTAACCTTCCCGAAAATACCGGAGTGCCGGGAGTATCGGGAACGATTTCCCGATCCGAACCGGGAGAAAAGTATAAATTATGCATACCACCCACAGCGCTGTACAAAAGGGACGACAGGTATTATGTGTATGTGCTGAAGGAACGGGAAGGAATTCTGGGGGCCGAATACTATGTTGAAGAAGTGAATGTTAAGGTGCTGGATCAAAATGAGAATTGGGCAGCCATTGCGGAAGGCGCGCTGGATCAGGAAAGCAGAATCATTACGTCTTCCACAAAGGAAATCAGTAAGGGAGATGTGGTCAGGTGGGAGCAGTAGTATATATAAAACAGCACCGAGACGGCGAATTGCCAACCCCGGTGCTGCTTTATAAATTTACTGTTTTGCAAACTGCATATTATAGAGTTCCGCATAAATTCCGTTTCTGGCAAGCAGCTCATCATGGCTTCCGCTTTCGGCAATGCCTTTTTCGGTGAGAACCAGAATTTTTTCCGCATTGCGAATAGTGGAAAGTCTATGGGCAATTACAAAGGTGGTGCGGTTTTTGGCAAGCTTTTCCAGAGAGTCCTGTACAACCTTTTCGCTTTCGTTATCAAGAGCCGAGGTGGCTTCGTCAAAAATAAGAATAGGCGGATTTTTCAGGAATACTCTTGCAATGGAGAGACGCTGCTTCTGGCCGCCGGATAGCTTGATGCCCCGCTGGCCGATGTAGGTGTCATAGCCGTCGGGCAGATTCATAATGAAATCATGGGCGTTGGCGTTCTGGGCGGCGGCTACGATTTCCGCTTCTGTGGCATCAGGCCGTCCGTAGCGGATATTGTCCATCACGCTTCCGGTGAAAAGATATACATCCTGTTGTACGATTCCGATATTGTTTCGAAGGCTTTTTAAGGTAAAATCCCGGATGTCCCTTCCGTCAATGGTGATTTTTCCTTCGGTGACCTCGTAAAAACGGGGAATTAAGCTGCAAAGGGTTGATTTTCCCACGCCGGAGGTGCCTACCAGAGCAATGTATTCACCCGGCTTCACATGCAGATTTAAGCCTGAGAGAACCATTTCCGCGTGATCTTCATAATGGAAGGAAACATTTTCAAAAATAATATCGCCCTTTGCATATTTCAGCTCTATGGCATCGGGACGGTCCATAATATCGGGGCGGATATTGAGCATTTCCAAGAATCTGGTGTAGCCTGAGATGCCGTTTTGAAACTGTTCCGTAAAATTAATCAGCTTTTTAATAGGCTCTGTAAAGTTGTTAATATATAAAAGGAAGGTAATCAGGTCGGTAATGGAAATAATGCTGCGGGTAATAAAAACAGCGCCGGTGGCAATAACAATTACCGTAATCAGTGTGGTAAAGGCGGTCAGCCCGGAGTGGTACAGCCCCATATATTTGTAATTTTCTTTTTTACTTTCAAGGAAATTATCGTTGCCTATCTTAAATTTATCCATTTCAATCTCTTCGTTGGCAAAGGATTTCACCACACGGATGCCGGAGAGATTGTCTTCAATCTGAGCGTTGATGTCTGCAATTCTTGCCCTGTTTTTCAAGAAAATTCGTTTCATCTGCACATTAAAATAATAAGCATAGGCCAGCATAACGGGTACAATGACAAAGGCTGTGAGAGCCAACTTCCAGTTAACGGTAAGCAAAATGGCAAAGGAGCCGATAAGCTTAATAATGGAAATAATAATATCCTCCGGTCCGTGATGGAACAGCTCGCTGATTTCAAACAGATCATTGGTGACCCTGCTCATAAGCTGTCCTACCTTTTGATTGTCGAAAAAGCTGAAGGAAAGCTTTTGATAATGTGCAAAAATCTCATTACGCATGTCGTATTCCATCCTTGCTCCCATCATATGTCCGTAATTGGTGATAAAGAAATTGCTGTAAAATTCCAGTGCAATCAAAGCCAGCATCACACCTACAAGTATAAAAATCAAATGAAGAGATTCGCCGGCTTCCCGATGTATCACATCGTTGGTGATATATCGAATGATTAAGGGTATAATCAATGTAATGGCAGCAGCTATGCAGGCAAAAAACATATCTGCAAAAAACAGCTTCTTGTAAGGCTTATAATAAGAAAAGAATTTTTTCCACTTTTCGTTTTCCATGGTGTTCCTCCGTATAATTAATATTACCAGCTTTAGTATCAGTTTAACCTTTTTATTTATTTCATGGTTAAACTGTTACAATGTTAGCACATTACAGGTGGAGAAGCAAAAGAAAATATGGTAAAATAAATGATAATTAATTTTATGGATAAGTATCATAATAAAGAAGGAAGAAGAAATGTTAAAGGCAGCAGCGGTATTCAGTGACCATATGGTTCTTCAAAGAGATAAAAAAATCTGTGTATTCGGTGAAGGAACAGAGGGAAGTAAGATTACGGTTACTTTGGGAAATGACAAGGCCTTTGCCCGATGCAGGCAGGGAAAATGGACAGCTTACCTGCCGCCCAGAGGGGCACAGGAAAACTTAATCATGGAAATTACCGATGGGCAGGAGCTTGTTCGGTTTACAGATGTGGCAGTAGGCGAGGTATGGCTTGCCGGGGGACAGTCCAATATGGAGCTGGAGATTAAAGATGCCGATGAAGGAAAAGAGATTTTAAAGCAGGGTATTACGGAAGCAATCCGTTTTTATTATACGCCCAAGCAGTCTTATAAGGGTGAAAGCTTTGAATCAGAGGAAAGAAAGTCTCATTGGGAGCTTTTTGATGAAGAGGATGCGGCCAAATGGTCTGCGGTAGGATTTTTTTATGCAAGAGAGCTTGCACAAAAGCTGGAAAAAGCAGAAGGCAGGATTACCATAGGTATTATCGGCTGTAACTGGGGAGGAACCTCTGCCAGCTGTTGGATGAGCCGGGACAGTATTCTGGCTTATAAGACAACCCGCAGCTATGTAGAGGAGTTTGAAAGCTCTCCACTGATAGATAAGCCAATGGAAGAGCAGATCAGGGAATATCAGGAGTATTTGCGGTATCAGGAGGAGTGGGACAAGAAGGCGGCGGCAGTTTATGAGAAGGAGCCTATGACAGCCTTTGACAAAATACAGGAGCTGATCGGACCATGCGAATACCCCGGTCCTATGAATGATGCTAATTTTACCAGACCGGCAGGCTTGTATGAAACCATGATTCAAAGAGTAGCGCCCTATACACTTAGAGGATTTATTTATTATCAGGGAGAAAGTGACGAACATAAACCGGAAAGCTATTATGATTTGTTGACAGGATTGATCAGGCAATGGCGGCAGGACTGGGGAGACGATACGCTGCCTTTTCTTACGGTACAGCTGCCTATGCACAGATACCAGCATGATCCCGACACCAAAAGCTGGTGCATCATCAGGGAAAGCCAGATGAGAGCGTTTCAGACCGTGAAAAATACCGGAATTGCAGTGGCTATTGACTGCGGTCAGTTCCACGAAATTCACCCGAAGAATAAAAGACCTGTAGGGGAGAGGCTTGCTTTGCAGGCACTTTCCGGTGTGTACCACCTGATACCCGCCGAGGAAGCTTTCGGGCCTGTCTATCGTGATTTCCTGTATCGGGATAACGGAATGGAAATTGTGTTTGATTATGCCGGGGAAGGCTTTGTCTGCAGCCGGGAAAAGCCGACAGGCTTTGAATTGGCCGGGGATGACGGCATTTTCCGGGAGGCGGAAGCGGTATTTGAGAAAGATAAGATATTCCTGCGATCTGATGAGGTTAAGGAGCCGGTTATGGCAAGATATTTATGGACCAATTACGGAGAGGTAACGGTATTCGGTGCAAATGGTCTTCCCGTGGCACCCTTTAGAACACATATCTTTCGTTAAGGGCAGTGAGTTGACGTGGAAGAAAAGAGGAAGCACGAAATGAATTATATCGTAGTGGATCTGGAATGGAACCAAAGTAATACCGGTGAGGAACCGGAGGTAAAGGAGATTCCCTTTGAGATCATTGATATCGGTGCAATTAAATTAAATGAAAGCAGAGCTATGATTGATGAGTTTAATCAACTGGTAAAACCCGCTGTCTATCAGCATATGCATAAAATTACCAGCAACCTGATTCATCTTCATATGAAGGATTTACAAAAGGGAAGACCGTTTACAGAGGTCATGGAGGAATTTCTTTCCTGGTGCGGACAGGATTATATTTTTTGTACCTGGGGGCCCCTTGATCTGTTCGAACTGCAGAGAAATATGAAGTATTATCGTATGCCGGCTCTAAGCGATGAGCCTATTCGATTTCTGGATGTGCAGAAGCTGTTCAGTATTGCCTACGAGGACAAAAAATCCCGAAGAAGTCTGGAGTATGCCATTGATTATCTGAAGATAGAGAAGGATATCCCTTTTCACAGGGCTTTCAGCGACGCTTATTATACAGCCAGAATATTATCCTGTCTTGAGGCCGGGGTTTTGGAAAACTATTCCATAGACACCTATGTATTACCTTCAACCCGGCAGAATGAAATCCATGTCATGTTTCATGATTATATGAAATATATATCCAGAGAGTTTCCTGATAAGCAAAGGGCTTTGGAGGATAGAGAGGTCATCAGCACCAAATGCTATATCTGTCATAAAAACATTAAAAGAAAGATCAGATGGTTTTCGCCTAACGGTAAGCATTATTACAGCATTTCCTGCTGCCCTGTACATGGATATATGAAAGCCAAAATCAGAATCCGCAAATCGGAAAATAACGGCGTCTACGTGGTTAAAACCTCCAAATTCATTTCGGAGGAGGATTGCCAGAAAATCATTCAAAAAAGGGACATGGCAAAGGAGCACCGGAAATCAAAGAAAACCGTTAAAAATTAAAGATCAAAATCCTTAAACCGGGAAGATGAGAAATGAGGACCGTCTTTCCGGTTTCTTCTGTTTCTTTTTCTCTTATGTGAGCTTCTGTATCTGTCTGTAATATTGTAGCTGTTGATAATAGAGCGCAGGACAATAATGGCAATAATCAGACAAGCCGCAGCCAAAACAGCCAAAAGCACAAGCTTAACATTTACCACAATCACCTTTTTCTGGCTTACATCCACGGGTACATCGCTGCTTTCCGTAAACTCATAAGACAGAGACGTGGTTTGCGCCAAATCTAAAGTAGCGGTTCCTACATAGGCATTATGGTAATAATATTGAATAACGGCAACTTCATTTTCTTCCGATGTTTCGTAGGATATTTCAGAATCAAGATCCTCAAATTCCGCTGTTTTCGGCATAATTAAATAGCTGTCCGGGTTCAGGGAGAAGATAGGGCTTGAGTTTCCGAACACATCGCTGGAGGTATTAAAGAAATTGGAATTTTGTATGGAATACCGGGTTTCATGTTCGGAAACGTTTGCTACGGAAAAATTGGTAAATCCATAATCAAAAAGCTTAACAGTATCATAAAATTGATCCGGGGACTCTTCTTTTAAAATGACGCAGATCAATTTCATGCCGTTCTGTTCGGCGCAGGTTACCAGGGTCTGCCTTGCTTCATCCGTATATCCTGTTTTTCCGCCCTTAATTCCCTCGTAAGGAATATCTCCGGTAATCAGCTGATGCTTGTTTCGGGTAGTAAAATCATCGGGCTGGGTGGCGGTTGCCTGAAAATGATGAGAGCTTGTATTTCCGATTTTGGAGAGAAGCTCGTCCTGAAAGAATGCCTTTGCAATCAGTGCCAAGTCATAGGCGGAAACATAGTGATTATTATCATAAAGACCATGCGCATTGACAAAGTGAGAGTTGGTGCAGCCAAGAGAGGCAGCCTTTTCATTCATCATTTCTGCAAAGGCCTCCTGACTTCCGGCAACGTGCTCAGCGACCGCATTGGCCACTTCATTGGCAGAGGCTACTAAAATACCGTAAAGGCATTCCTCTAAGGGCATAGATTGCCCTTCATCGATTCCGATATTGGAGCTTCCGGCCTCTAAATTGAAAACGGCGTCATGTGAAAAAGTGACGGTCTCATTTAACTGGCAGTTTTCAGCGGCAATCAGGCAGGTAAGAAGCTTGGTGGTACTTGCGGGATAAAGCTTTTCGTCAATATTTTTGGCATAGAGAATTACCCCCGTATTGGCTTCCATAAGAATAGCTGCCTGTGCGCCGATAGCGGGTCCTGAAGGCCAGTTTTCGATTTGGTTGCTTTGAATAGAAAGGGATTTGCGTTCCTCTGCCTCGGCAGCATAATCCTCCTGCACCTCGGGCGCGGCCAATGTATGAAAAGAACTTCCTCCAATGAGAAGAAAGGCACACAATAATGCTGATAAAATTCGTATAAATTTTTGGTTTGGTGTATAAAAATGCATGATTACTCCCGGTTTTGATAAAATTTTTCTCTTTAAATAAAGCGTTCTTTATTATCATACACTATTTTTGCTAAAATCTGAACAAAAACCCCGAAAATGTCAGCCTGAATTTTTAAAAAATATACTTCCATTTTAAATAGAAAAGGTGTAAACTAGTAGCCGCAAAGAATAAGGAAGGATTGTTAGTATGAGACTCAGGAATATTCAGGGTTCCAGGGATGTGATTACACAAAGTTCTCTGGTGGTTCATGAGCCGAAGCAATACAAGGACAGGTGGAAGGAAATTTTCGGAAATGACCATCCTATCAGGATTGAGGTAGGAATGGGAAAAGGAAAGTTTATTCATCAGCTTGCCCGGCTTAATCCCCACATTAATTACATAGGTATTGAAAAGTATTCCAGTGTTTTACTGCGCGCTCTGCAGAAGATGGAGGACGAGCCTTTGCCGAATTTGCTGTTTATCCGAATGGATGCAGAAGAAATCGGGGAAGTATTCGGCAGGGAGGAAGTTGACAGGATTTATTTGAATTTTTCTGATCCGTGGCCTAAGGACCGCCATGCGAAACGGCGGCTTCCCTCCAGAGAATTTTTAAACCGGTACGACAGCTTTTTGAAAAAAGACGGTGTACTGGAATTTAAGACGGACAATCGGGGATTGTTTGACTTTGCTCTTGAGGAGCTTCCCTTTGCAGGTTGGGAGGCAGTCAGTGTCACATATGATCTGCATCATGATGAGGAAATGAATGCAGGAAATATTATGACGGAGTATGAGGAAAGGTTTTCTGCGCAGGGAAATCCGATTTGTAAATATATCATTAAAAGGTAGGGAATATTAGAGTTTAAAGGTAAAAGGTTTTTCAGCAGGAGGCTATATGCTGAAAGGAGAAAGGAGCAAATATGGAACTTAAAATTACAGATACAAATTTTGAGACAGAGGTAAAGGAAAGCACGCTGCCGGTTATGGTAGATTTTTATGCCGATTGGTGCGGGCCTTGCAAAATGATGGGGCCTCTTGTAGAACAGCTTGCAGATGAATACAGCGGAAAATGTAAAATAGGAAAGTGCAATGTGGATGATAACCCGGGAACCGCATCGCAATTTAGAGTAATGTCTATCCCTACCTTTATCTTTTTTAAAGACGGAGAGGCTGTAGACACGGTGACAGGCGCAGTTTCCAAAACAGTTTTAGAGGAAAAAATCAAGCAGGTGTTGGCTTAAGCCGCACCTGCTTATGCATGAAAAAGGGAGGAATCATAATGTTTTTGATTTTTTTTCTGATCTGGGTTATTTTCAACGGACAGCTTACATTGGAAATTGCCGCTTTTGGCGTGGTGATTGCAGGTCTTATGTATTTGTTTATTTGTAAGTTTATGAATTATAATCCCAAGACGGATTTGGTTTTGTGTAAGAAATTTTTTCTGATTATACAGTATGTATTTGTTTTGGTAAAAGAGATTATTAAGGCAAATTTTGCAGTTATCAGAATGATTATGTCTTCGCGTTACGAGATTGAGCCGGCAGTAGTAAGGTTTAAAACAACGTTGAAATCTTCGTCAGCAAGAATCTTGCTTGCCAATTCCATTACCCTGACGCCGGGTACCATTACGGTTTCCCTGGAGGGGGATGAGTATGTGGTTCATTGTCTGGATAAGGAGCTGGCGGAAGGAATCAACAGCTCTTTGTTTGTGACGCTTTTAGAGAGGCTGGAAAGGGTGGATTGATGTGCAAATGGCAGAGAATTTAACAATGCTGGACAAAATTTATCATGGTATGTACATAACAACTTTAGTACTTCTTGCACTGATGCTGTTTGCCTGTTTAATTCGGGCTGTAAAGGGGCCAAGAATTGCAGATCGTATTGTGGCGGTTAATATGATGGGAACCATGGTTATGGTTATGATTGCGGTTTTATCATTGCTTTTAAAGGAAGGCTTTCTGGTGGATATTTGTTTGATTTATGCTATGGTAAGCTTTCTGGCGGTAGTTGTTATCTCCAAGGTTTATATGGGTGTATACAGGGAGAAGGAGCAGGAAGGAAAGATAGAACAGAAGAAAATTCAGGAAGAGGGAGGTGCTGTCGATGGAAATCGTTGAGTGGTTAAAATTGATCGTGGGCGGAGCGCTGCTGCTTTGCGGACTTAGTATCTTTTTAATTGAATTATACGGAATCTTCCATTTGGACTATGTGCTTAACAGAATGCATGCCGCGGCTATGGGTGATACCCTTGGCATCAGTTTTTCCTTGGTTGGACTGATGATTTTTTCAGGGCTTAATTTTACTACGCTGAAAATGGCTTTGATAGTTATTTTCTTATGGTTTGCATCTCCGGTATCTTCTCATATGCTTGCCAGACTTGAGGTGACAACCAATGAAAACCTGAAAGAGCATTGCAGGATTTATCCGGAGCTTGAGGAGCTTGAAAAAGAGATTGGAGAGAGCAAGGCAGATACAGAAACAGGAGGGAAAAGCATATGACGTTGTTTCAAGGTATTTTAATGGGATTTTTGATTGTATGTGCAATATCGGTAAGCTTTTCCCGGAATCTTTTAAATTCAATTTTGATTTATATGTCTTTTAGTTTGGTAATGTCTTTAATATGGGTATGTTTGGAATCTCCGGATTTAGCAATTACAGAAGCCGCAGTAGGCGCAGGCGTTACAAGTATTTTGTTTTTTGCAACCCTGAAAAAAATCCATGCAATTCAGATAGAGAAGGAAAAGGACAGTCAATTGAAAGAAACAAAAGAGGAGGGCGGCGAGCATGAGTAAGTTACGGTCTCAAAAGGAATATGAAAGGACAGCTGCATATCGGTTTTTCAGGTGGCTTTCCGGGAGTAAGGATCCTTATGTCGGAGAGGTAGAGATGCAGCCTCAAAAGGAAATGGTCATCCCAGAGTCCACGATCCTGGAAAGAATGAATGAAAAGCAGATGATGCGTGATAAGATATATAATGTGGAAAAAAACAAAAAGCTTCGTTTATTCCACAAAATATATATTGCTTCTGCAATTTTGTTTTCCATTATTTTAGCAGGACTGCTTTTGTATACGGTATCCTGCCTTCCCCCAGTGGGAAATGCCGATAATCCTGCCAATAATGAGGTACCTGAGCGATATATAGAGAGCGGTCTGCAAGAAACCGGAGCGGTTAATATAGTAACGGGAATGATTTTGGATTACAGGGCCTTTGATACTTTCGGAGAATCAAATGTGCTTTTTATTGCAACGATTACTGTGTTGATTTTACTCCATAATAAGAAAAAATCAGCGGAAGAAGAAGAAAATGACCGTATTTATGAACCGAAAAATGATGCTATATTGCAGGCCTGTGCTAAGGTTTTGGTCCCGGTAATCATTATGTTCGGGATTTATATTATTTTGAACGGACATCTTTCTCCCGGCGGCGGTTTTTCTGGCGGTGCAATTATCGGAGCAGGTCTTATCTTATATTTAAATGCCTTTGGATTTAAAAAGACGGAAAGAATGTTTACGGAAAAGACCTACAAGATAATATGTTTTGTTGCGCTTACATTTTATTGTATTGCCAAAAGCTATTCCTTTTTTACGGGAGCCAATCATTTGAACAGTCATATTCCCCTCGGAAAGGCAGGACACATTTTGAGCAGTGGATTGATATTACCGTTAAACATCTGTGTCGGATTAGTGGTTGCCTGTACCATGTATACGTTTTATGCAATGTTTCGTAAAGGAGATTTTTGAGATGGGAGTCAATTTGGTTGCCAACTATGGTGAAGAAGTGGCAATGATACTTTTTGTAATTGGATTTATGAATTTGTTGCTTCAAAAAAATCTCATAAAGAAAATAATCGGTTTAAATATTATGGATTCCGCAGTTTATTTATTTTTGGCAGAAAAAGGATATATAAGCGGAAGAACGGTTCCGATTGTGGTAAATGGTATCCAGGATGTGGAAGCATATATCAATCCAATCCCCAGCGGTCTGGTGTTGACAGGTATTGTGGTATCGGTGTCGGTTTCTGCATTGATGTTGTCGCTGACTATTCGTTTATACAAGCGGTATCATACACTGGATCTTGATGAAATTTCAATGAGATTGAGAAAGGAGGGATTGTAATGGATTTTGTACAGAATTTTCCTTTCTTTTCCATTATTTTGTCTATGTTTTCGGGTATAATAAGTTCTATTCTTTCAGGGAAAGCAGCCAAAAGGCTAAATGCAGCAGTGATTTTTCTGGTAGGTTTATTATCATTGACGCTGTTGATTTACCTGATGGGAACAGGCGCCAGTTATACATATATGATGGGACACTTTCCGGCTCCATGGGGAAACGAAATACGGGCGGGAATTTTAGAAGCAGGTATGGCTTTGTTTTTCTGTGTTATTATGCTGCTCTCTCTGTTTGGTGGCCGTAAGAAGCTGGAGGAGGAGGTTGACGGCTATAAACACAATCTTTATTATATTCTGATGGATTTAATGCTTAGTTCCCTGCTGGCATTAATTTATACTAACGACTTATTTACCGCATATGTATTCGTGGAAATTAATACGATTGCTGCCTGCGGACTTATTATGATCAGACAAAACGGAAGAACTATTGAGGCGGCAACTAGATATATGATTATGAGCCTTCTGGGATCTGGTTTGCTTCTTATGGGTATTTGCATGCTCTATGATTTGACTGGGCATTTGTTAATGAGCAATATCAGTGAGCAGGTAGCACTGCTGGTTGCTTCGGGAGAATACAGAATACCGCTTTTGGTTACCATTGCGCTGATGAGCGTGGGACTTGCCATTAAAAGTGCATTGTTCCCCTTCCATGCATGGCTTCCGGATGCTTACGGGTATTCCACGGTGTCCTCTGCGGCAATCCTGTCCAGTCTGGTTTCCAAGGGATATATTTTCCTGCTGATTAAAATTATTTACAGGGTAATCGGCTTTGAAATATTTGATAACAGCAGAATCATTGACGTGTTGTTTGTCTTCGGCCTTATGGGAATGATATTCGGTTCCTTAAGCGCCATTAAGGAAAATGATATAAGAAGAATGATTGCTTATTCTTCGGTAGCACAGATCGGTTATATTTACATGGGTATTGGAATGGGAACTGCGGCCGGTATGTCAGCAAGTGTGTTCCATATTTTATCCCATGCAGCGACAAAATCTTTGTTATTTATTGCGGCAATTGGTCTTACGGATGTATCAGACGGCAGCAGGAAATTTGTAGATTTGACCGGTGCGGCGTATCGAAATAAATGGGCGGGAGTTGCCTTTACGGTGGGTTCTCTTTCCATGGTGGGCGTGCCTCTGTTTTCAGGCTTTATCAGCAAGCTTTTGTTTGCGCAGGCCGCGGTGCAGAATAACGGTAAAATGCTGCCTGCATTGATTGTGTTGGGCATCAGTACCATATTGAATGCGATTTATTTCATGAAAACCGTGATCCGCATTTATACGCCGACGAATGGCACCGGAAGCTGTGTCACTTTTCGCAATATGAAGCTGTATGCGGTTACGCTGGTATGCTTCGTAGTGTTAAATATTATTTTGGGTGTAAGCTCCCAGCCTGTTGTAGATTTGATTGAGCAGGGACTTGCCATGTTCTCCTAAGGAGGGTGCTTTTATGCAATACATCATATTATCCATATTCTTTCCGATCCTTGCGGGGATTTATCTTTTAATAAGGAAAGAGATGGGAAACAGAAAAAATTTATTGCTGTGTACGGGTGCTTTTCTGGTAATTGCGGCTGTGCTTGTGGTTATGGCTTTATGCCTGACAGGGGGAGGAATGTTCACCCTGTTCAATTTGACGGACAAGCTTCCCATTTTATTTAAGATTGATGAAATCAGCGTAATCTTTTCGGTGATGACGGTTATTATCTTTTTGTGCGCCGGTTTCTTTTCCTTTGAATATATGAAGCATGAGGAAAAGGAAAAAAGATATTACGGATTTTATCTGATTGTTTTGGGCATATTGATTGCACTGTGCTTTGCCGGGAACTTAATTACTTTTTATCTGTTCTTTGAAATGCTGACATTATCTTCCATGCCTCTGGTTCTTCATAACGGAAGCAGGGAAGCGATTATGGCGGGGCTGAAATATTTATTTTATTCCCTGTGCGGTGCTTATATGGCGCTGTTTGGGCTTTATTTCGTGGAGAGATACGGAAATACCCTGACCTTTAGTGCAGGGGGAGTAATCAGTGATCAGGCAGCGTCCGCTCATGGAGGAATATTATTGTTGGTTGCATTCCTGATGCTTCTTGGATTTGGCGTTAAGGCGGGTATGTTTCCCATGCATGCATGGCTTCCTGCGGCTCATCCGGTAGCGCCTGCGCCTGCGTCGGCAGTGCTGTCAGCGGTTATCGTTAAGTCAGGTGTGCTTGCGATGGTAAGAGTTGTATATTACATATTCGGCAGCTCCTTTTTAAAGGGTACATGGGTTCAAACTGCATGGATGATTTTGATTCTTTTAACCATATTTATGGGGTCCATGCTGGCATACCGGGAACCGGTAATGAAAAAACGGCTGGCCTATTCTACGGTAAGTCAGCTTTCCTACATTTTATTTGGTCTTGCGGTGATGGATGCAGGGTCTGTGACGGGAGGTCTTCTTCATGTTCTCTGCCATGGATTTATTAAAGCTGCATTGTTCTTATGTGCCGGAGCCATCATTTATACAACCGGCAAAACCAGAGTGGAGGAGTTTCGGGGAATTGGCAAGGAAATGCCGTTGTTACTCTGGTGTTATACCATTGTTTCTCTGGGGCTGATCGGAATTCCGCCTACGGGAGGCTTTATCAGTAAATGGTATTTGGCGGAGGGAGCGCTTTCTTCCGGAATACCGGTATTTGATTGGCTGGGGCCTGTAGTTTTACTGGTCAGCGCATTGCTGACGGCAGGGTATTTACTGCCTGTTACGATTAAGGGATTTTTCCCGGGGGCGGATTATGATTATAGCAGCCTCCAAAAGAAGGAGCCGTCGGCGCTTATGACAGTTCCGATTTTGATCCTCACCGTATTATCGGTTGTGATCGGATTATTCCCCGGGACAGTAGTTCAGTATTTGTCACAGATTATTGAGAAGATTGTTTAGGAAGGAGGAGAAGCAGTGATGATTATGATAGTTATTTTACTTCCGATATTGGCCGGAATACTGGTTCCTCTTATTCCTTTTAAGAAAAGAAATCATATGGAAATCTTTTTGGAGACATTGGTGGTTTTAAACAGCCTGCTGGTTTGGTATATGCTGCTTCACCGACCGGAAAGTATTTTTACACTGGCGAATTTTACGGGTAATCTGTCCATCAGCTTTAAGGTGGACGGAATGAGTATGGTTTTTGCAGGACTGGTGTCGGCGTTGTGGCCGTTTGCAACATTGTATGCATTTGAGTATATGACGAAAGAGGAACATGAGAAAATATTCTTTATGTTTTATACCATGACTTACGGGGTAACGCTTGGTATCTCCCTGGCAGGCAATTTGCTTACCATGTATTTCTTTTATGAGCTTTTGACACTGGTAACGGTTCCCCTGGTGATGCATACGCTGACCAGAGAAGCAATTCTTGCCAGCAGAAAGTATTTATATTATTCTCTCGGTGGCGCCGCATTTGCGTTTATAGGATTGATTTTCGTGATTATTTACGGAAGCACCACAAACTTTGTGCTTGGCGGTGTGCTGGATGTGGATAAGATCGGTAACAGAACCAATATTCTTTTGTTAATTTATGTGATTGCCTTTATGGGTTTTGGTGTTAAGGCTGCCATTTGCCCGTTTAATTCCTGGCTCCCGGACGCAGGTGTAGCGCCTACGCCGGTAACCGCACTGCTTCATGCGGTGGCGGTGGTTAAGTCCGGTGCCTTTGCGATTATCCGTCTGACCTATTATAGTTTCGGAACGGATTTTCTGAAGGGAACATGGGCGCAGAATGTGGTTATGGCCATTACCATGTTTACCATTGTGTATGGGTGCAGCCGGGCGGTAAAGGAGACCCATCTGAAAAGAAGACTGGCGTATTCCACCATCAGTAACCTGTCCTATATCTTGTTCGGCGTAACCATTATGACGCCCCTTGGGCTGGTTGGAGCATTAAGCCATTTGGTTTTTCATGCGGTGATGAAGATAAGCTCCTTCTTCTGTGCGGGAGCAATTATGCATCAGACAGACAGGCATTATGTTCATGAGCTTGACGGACTGGGTTATAAAATGCCCTGTGTGTTTGGTATCTTTACGGTTTCAGCCTTTGCCCTTATGGGTGTTCCGGGTCTTTCAGGCTTTGTCAGTAAATGGAATTTGGCATCCGCTGCGGTGGAAAGCGGAAATATATTGGCGTATGTGGGAATTGGATGTCTTTTGATATCGGCTCTTCTGACGGCAATTTATATGTTGACGATTGTGGTGAGGGCTTTCTTTCCGGGAAAGGACTTTGATGCGGCAACGCTGAAGGGCATTACAGATCCTAATTGGAAGATGCTGGTACCGCTGTTTGTGTTTACCTTGTTTATTGTATTGTTTGGTCTGCGTTCCGCACCCATCGTAAAATTTTTTGGCGATGTGGCAGCAGGAATTTATTAAAAGGAGGTTATGGTATGAGTATACTGCTTGGTTTTATGGTATTTTTTCCTATGGTATCTGCCATAATCAGCTATTTGACGGGCAGAGCAAGCAAAAGTGCAAGAGATTATCTGGCTGATGCCGTAACCGGCATTGAATTTGGCATTTCTCTGTTTTTGTTCTTCTTTATGCTTAAAAAGGGGGAGAACATCGTATGTAATATTCCTGAGATTTGCGGTATGGGCCTTCATTTTGTGCTGGATGGATTTCGTGCTTTGTATGGAAGTATTGCGGCGTTTATGTGGTTTATGAGCACCCTGTTTTCACGGGAGTACTTTGCACATTACCGGAACAGGAACCGCTATTATCTTTTCCTTTTGCTGACCTTAGGGGCAACCATGGGTGTCTTTTTGTCCGCAGATTTTTATACAACCTTTATCTTTTTTGAAATCATGTCCTTTACCTCCTATGTGTGGGTAGCCCATGATGAAAGAAAGGAATCCTTACGGGCAGCGGGTACTTACTTAGGCGTTGCGGTGATCGGCGGTTTGGTAATGCTGATGGGCATTTTCCTTTTATACAGTGTAACCGGAACATTGATGTTTGATGAACTGGTGGGAAGCTATGAGTATTATCATGTGGTAAGCTCCTCCGTAATTCCCGAAAGAAAAATGATAGCGGCAGGATTATGTATGCTTTTTGGCTTTGGTGCTAAAGCCGGTGCATTTCCTCTGCATATATGGCTGCCAAAGGCTCACCCTGTGGCTCCTGCACCTGCCTCAGCGCTTCTGTCCGGTATTTTGACCAAAGCCGGCATGTTTGGAATATTAGTTCTTACTGCTTATATCTTTTTGGGAAACAGCAGCTGGGGAACTTTAATTTTGCTCTTGGGTGTATGCACCATGGTAGTAGGTGCAGTGCTTGCGCTGTTTTCGATAGACTTAAAGCGTACATTGGCATGTTCTTCCGTGTCGCAGATTGGTTTTATCCTGGTTGGAGTGGGAATGTCAGGGCTTTTAGGCGGAGAAAATCAGCTTGCTGTCAGGGGCAGCCTTCTTCATATGGTGAATCATTCTTTGATTAAGCTGGCGTTGTTTATGGCAGCAGGGGTTGTTTTTATGAATGTGCATAAGCTCAATTTGAATGATATAAGAGGATTTGGAAGGAAAAAGCCTCTGCTTAACTATATTTTCTTGATGGGAGCTCTTGGAATTGGCGGTATTCCACTTTGGAACGGGTATGTGAGCAAGACACTGATCCATGAGAGTATTGTGGAATTTTCAGAGATGGTGGAGCAGGGCAGCGCAGCAGGATTTTTGAGTGCGGGCGCAATGAAAGGAATTGAATGGACATTTTTGCTAAGCGGAGGTCTTACGGTAGCATATATGACCAAGCTGTATGTGGCATTGTTCATAGAGAAAAATGCTAATGCGTCAGTGCAGGAACAGTTTGATTCTTTAAAAGGAAAATATATGAATAAAGTCAGCGGTACGGTTCTTGCCGTTTGCGCCACACTTCTGCCTATTGTGGGATTTTTGCCCAATCAGGTGATGGGACGAATTGCGGATATGAGTCAGGGATTTATGCAGGTGGAGGAATTTGCTCATAGTATAGCATGGTTTTCCGGTGAAAATTTAAAGGGAGCCGCTATTTCTATCTGTGCAGGAGCTTTGATCTACTCTTTGATCGTGAGATTGTGGCTTATGAAGAAAGAGAACGGTATCAGGATTTATGTGAACAGATGGTATTCTTATCTGGATCTGGAGGATCTGATTTACAGACCGATCCTGCTTCAATTTCTTCCTTTTGTGTTGGGAGTGCTGTGCAGAGTAATGGATAGCCTGGTGGATACGGTTGTAGTTCTGCTTCGTAAGACCATATACAGGGACAGCAAGCTTCCTCATGAGCTGGAGGAGGGAACAATGTTTACCCATATGGCAGGATGCTTTATGAATGGTTTGAGAAGGACGGCCAATGCCACCGTATGTCGTAAAAAGCCCCAAAATGTGGATTATGAGCACAAATATGCGCTGATGCATCAGGAATGGTCAGAGGACAGTACCATTATTGCAAGAAGCCTTTCCTTTGGACTGCTGCTGTTTTGTGTGGGGTTGATTATTACCGTGGTTTATCTTTTGCTATAGTGTAATTTAGCTGCCCTGTTGGCAAGATTAAAGTCAATCATAGATAATAGCACTTGATCCTGTAAGGCTATGGTGCTTTTATCTATGTCTGACTTTTCAAAAGCAGTATGGCAGCTGAGTCGGTGTGTGAAGGCTGAACTGTTACACAGAAGGGAAAATATTGCGGAATATTGCGGTACAAACATTGACAATTAGCTGTAAAAATTGTATTATGAACATTGTCTTGTAGTTTGAAAAATAGATATCGGCGTGTGGCTCAGCTTGGTAGAGCGCTACGTTCGGGACGTAGAGGCCGCAGGTTCGAATCCTGTCACGCCGATTTTAAATAGTCATCTTCAAAAGGAGATGGCTGTTTTTGTATCATATTTAAGCAAACAGGTCGTAAGTCGGCGGAAATGAGGAATAAATGGAAGAAAAACAAAATCAGAACAATTCTGATTTTATGAAAGAGACCATCAAGCAAAGGCCTTTAAACAGAAGGAAGCTGGTTCGCCGTACGTTAATCACTGCGGCCATGGCAGTTATTTTCGGTATGGTGGCATGTTTTACTTTTTTGCTTTTGGAACCGGTAATCAGCAACAGGCTATATCCTGAGGAAGAGCCGGATACGGTAGTATTCCCGGAAGAAACGGAGGAAGATGAAATACTGCCGGAGGATATGATTGCGGATGAATCTCAGATGCAGCCGGAGGTTACAGAAGCGCCGGCGTTGGAAGACGAGCAGATCGCGCAGGTTCTTTCCGAGATGAAGCTGGGAACGGAGGATTATCTTTCTCTGATAAGCGGTTTGAGCAGCGTGGCCAAAGCGGTACAGAAATCCGTTGTCAGCGTAGTAGGAGTTACATCTGATGTAGGCTGGCTGGATAACGAATATGAAAACGAGGGCGTGGTATCCGGTGTGGTGGTGGCAGATAACGGAAGAGAATTGCTTATACTGGCAAATGTCAACAGCATTACGGGTGCAGATTCTCTTAAGGTTGCCTTTGCCGATAATTTGGAATATGATGCATTTATTAAAAAGAAGGACAATAACACAGGATATGCCATTATTGCTATTCAAAAATCGATCATGAAGGAAACTACTGTCAGCATGGCAAAGCCTGTAAATCTTGGATCATCCGCCAGCAGCAGTTTGGTGGGAGTTCCGGTCATTGCACTTGGAAGACCTATGGGTACGGAAAATTCCATGTGCTATGGGAATATCACTTCCACGGGGAACAGTATTCGGCTGCCGGATTCCAGCTATAAATTTTTAACTACTGATATTTATGGAAGTACTGCAGCCAGCGGGGTTTTGATTAATCTTCGCGGTCAGGTTATTGGGATGATTGATATGTCCTATAATACAGGCGACATAAAGAACATCATCAGTGCGGTAGGTATCAGCGAGCTGAAAAAGGTTGTGGAAAGGCTTTCCAATGACAAGGAGATTGCCTATTTCGGAGTTTACGGTACGGATGTGTCCAAAGAAGCAAATGAGGAGATGGAAGTGCCTTTTGGTGCATATATCACAGAAGTGGATATGGATGCTCCGGCAATGAATGCCGGGATTCAAAGTGGGGATGTAATAATCCGCATAGAGGATACGGAAATATTGGGATATCAGGGTATGGTAGAAGCGTTACTGCAGCTGAAGCCGGAGCAGACAGTGACGGTGGGACTGATGCGCCAGGGTCCGGAAGGCTATACGGAAATGGAAGTAAATGTGGAACTGGGCCTTAAGGAAGAGTAAAATGACAGGAGTGTAATTAGCGATGAAATATATTAAGGATTATAAAGACGGGGACAGGATATTTGATATTTATTTGTGCAAGCATAAGCTTTCGGCAGTGACCAAGAACGGGAGACCCTATGAAAGTCTTATTTTGCAGGACAAAACAGGAACTTTGGATGCCAAAATCTGGGACCCCAATAATGCAGGGATAGCGGACTTTGATGTGTTGGACTATATTGAGGTGTATGGTGATATTACCTGTTTTCAGGGAGCCCTGCAGGTGAATGTAAAAAGAATCAGGAAATGTCAGGAGGGAGAATTTGATCCCGCTGATTATCTTCCGGTAAGCAAGTTCAATATAGAAGAAATGTATAAGGAGCTGCTTGGCTATATTGATAAGGTGGAGAACTACTATTTAAAGGAGCTTTTGAAGGCATTTTTCGTGGAGGATGAAGCTTTTATCAGTGTCTTTAAAAAGTCTTCCGCCGCCAAAACCGTTCATCACGGGTTTGTGGGCGGTCTGTTGCAGCATACCTTAAGTGTAGTGCGTCTTTGCGGGTATTATTGCCAGGCATACCCTCTTTTAAATAGGGATTTGCTGATCAGTGCGGCAATGTGCCACGATATCGGAAAGACCAGAGAGCTTTCTCTTTTCCCGCAGAATGATTATACAGATGAAGGCCAATTCTTAGGTCACATTGTTATAGGTGCAGAAATGGTGGGAGAAAAAATTAATCAAATTCCGGGATTTCCGGTTTTACTTGCCAATGAATTAAAGCATTGTATTTTGGCTCATCACGGTGAATATGAATATGGTTCGCCAAAAAAACCTGCAATCATGGAGGCGGTGGCACTGTTTTATGCGGATAACACGGATGCTAAGATGCAGACCTTTACAGAGATGCTGGAGGGCACTACGGAAACAGGGTGGCTGGGCTTTAATCGTCTGTTTGACTCCAATGTAAGAGGAACAAGACTGGAGTAGCCGGAGAGTTCAGAGGTAGCTTTAGAGAGCGTGGCGTATTAATGGAACGAAAATGATGTTTGAGGTTGGCAGGGGGAAAAATGGATTTTGAGAAAAATCAAATTCTGACGGTAGAGATCGTAGATATCACATCTGAGGGAGAGGGAATTGGTAAGATAGATGGTTACCCTTTCTTTGTCAAGGATGCGGTTATAGGTGATGTGGCTCAGATAAAAGTGGTTCGGGCAAAGAAAAAATATGCTTATGCAAGATTAGAGAAGGTGGTTACACCTTCTCCTTTTCGTGTGGAACCGACATGCGGCTTTCATAAGCAGTGCGGAGGCTGTCAGATTCAGGCAATGAGCTATAACCGCCAATTGGAATTTAAGGCGTCTAAGGTGAAGAATAACCTGGTGCGTATAGGAGGCTTTGACGAGAAGCAGATTACAAAGAGGATGGAGCCTATTGTGGGAATGGACGAGCCTTTCCATTATCGGAATAAGGCACAGTATCCCGTCGGAACCGACAAGGAGGGAAATCCTGTGGCCGGTTTCTATGCGGGCCGCACTCACAATATTATTGCCAACACCGATTGCAGTCTGGGCTTTTCGGAGAATAAGGAAATTCTTGAGATAATACTTTCTTATATGAAAAAGCATCATGTTTCCGCATATGATGAAGTTACCGGAAAGGGATTGGTCCGTCATGTGTTAATCCGTAAGGGATACTATAGCGGGGAAATTATGGTGTGTCTGATAATTAACTGTGGAGAGAAGAAATCCGGGGCCGGAAAAGAAGGAAGAGGAGCTTCTGCTGAGAAGATGCATGTTAAGGGCAATAGAGCATTAAGCTTTCTGCCGGCGCAGGAGGAGTTAATTTCGGCATTGACGCAGATAGCAGGCATGACAAGTATATCGGTAAGCCTGAATACGGAAAAGACCAATGTAATTATGGGAGAAAAAATATACACGATATGGGGAGAGGATGTTATTCACGATACCATTCACATGCGTGATGTAGAGAATAACTTTGCGTCCATGGGTGATGTGACAGGGAAGGGAATCGAGTTTTCCATTTCACCGCTGTCCTTTTATCAGGTAAATCCGGTACAGGTGGAGAAGTTGTACAGTCTGGCGCTTTCCTATGCAGGGCTCACGGGAAAGGAAACGGTGTGGGATCTTTATTGCGGAATTGGGACAATCTCCCTGTTTCTGGCAAAGGGCGCAAAGCAGATTTACGGGGTGGAGGTCATCCCTCAGACCATAGAGGATGCTAAGAAAAATGCTATTCATAATAGCATTCGTAACGCAGAATTCTTTGTGGGAAAAGCAGAGGAGGTACTTCCCCGAAAGTATGAGGAGGAAGGAATATCTGCGGATGTGATCGTGGTGGACCCGCCAAGGAAGGGCTGCGATGAGGCGTGCCTTGCCACCATGCTGAAGATGAAGCCGGACAGGATCGTGTATGTGAGCTGCGACAGCGCTACGCTGGCAAGGGATTTGAGGGTGCTGTGTGATGGCGGGTATGAGCTAAGGAGGATAAGGGCGGTGGATATGTTTCCGATGACGGTGCATGTGGAGACTGTGGTGTTGCTACAAAGAAAGGATATGTAGAAATCCTTGAATTTGATATGCTCCCCATATGGTAGACATTGGAAATATCCAAAATCTATCATAGGA